>NZ_LMUY01000064.1 GCF_009765685.1 Acidisphaera sp. L21
GCTGAACCGTGAAGACTGCCTGCCATAGCGCTTCCTCTCCATCTTGCGTCAGGATAGCGTCACGACCCCCCGGGACCAAACACCCTAGTTCAAAGACACCCAGTCTCTGACGACTTGTGCATCGGCCGATGTCAAGCGAACCCTTCGTTCAGCAGGCCGGCTAGCGGTAGTGAAAATTGTCGCCTCGCATATGCGGTCGAATTGGTTTCTCTCATCGCTTGAAGCATCGCCAAGAGCGGCAAGTTTGTGCCTGGCTTTGATAATAGCCGCGATCACCATAGTTGCGGGAAGAAGGGAACTTGCAAATTTCCCGCAAGCACCATCGGCTGATACTTCGTGAAACGGAGAAACGAGCGAAGGCTTGCCTTTCACGCTGTCCGTGCACTGTAAGTCACGTGCTGCGCTATTGGCGATTTCAGCTTCTAATGTGTCAATTCTGACGATCATCGCATCCTCCTTACGACGCTAGCCCACACCCAGAGCATCGATTGAGTCGTTAAATTCCATCTCAATATTCGATACGATTTCGTGACTTTGGTAAGGTTTCTGTTACATCGACCTGTCCTGAGACTTTGCTGGCCCCGTGCCGCCTTTCGATCTGGCCATGAAAACTGGGCAAACCCCGTCATTGCCGGGTTAGTGCAGCCAACAACCGGAGGCAAAAGCGGGGCGATTGATTGCCCTGTAGGACTGGAGGTGAGCAGCAGCGGCGCTCGATTTGTAGGCCTTCGTTAATGCTGGATGCCTAACAATTGGGCCATGGCACAGATGACATCTCGTCCAAGAGACCCGCCTTTGCCGCAGATAATTCCCGACGACTATGACAGCGAACCCATTGTGAAAGACTCGGACGGCAACCTTCAAGAGGATTGAGGCTTACATGGCGACGCTTCCCCCGTAATCCTGTTTGTCCACGGCACTGCGGCCAGAGGAACGGGGCCTTGTTGTTCATTGGCCCGTAATCGAACTCGGTTATACCAAGAGAATGCCGGACGATCTTCCCGCCACCTCTTCCTCCCAGCTCTCTCCCGAGG
>NZ_LMUY01000065.1:0-57262 GCF_009765685.1 Acidisphaera sp. L21
CTGCTGCTGCGGGGGCGGCGGCCGGCGTGGCCGCGGGCTTCGGCGCGCCGCCGCTGGCCTGTGCGGCCTCGATATCGGACTTGATGATGCGGCCGTTCGGGCCGCTGCCCTTGATACCATCCAACGCAATGCCGGCCTGCTGCGCCATGCGCCGGGCGAGGGGGGAGGCAAACACGCGCTCGCCCTTATCATGCCCGTTGGCGGAAGGCGCCGGGGCTGGGGAGGCGGCCGGCGGCTTCGGCGTGGTGGCGCTGGTTTCGGGCGCGGGCGCTGCCTTCGCGGCAGGGGCCGCCGGGGCATCGCCGGTGGGCACGGCTTCGCCGGCCTCGACCAGGATGGCGATCGGGGCGTTCACCTGCACGCCGGCGGTGCCGTCGGCGACGAGGATCTTGCCCAGCACGCCCTCATCCACCGCCTCGACCTCCATCGTGGCCTTGTCGGTCTCGATCTCGGCGATCACGTCGCCGGCGGTGACGGTGTCGCCTTCCTTCTTCAGCCAGCGGGCGAGCGTCCCCTCCGTCATGGTCGGGGACAGCGCGGGCATCAGGATGTTGGTGGCCATCAGACGATCTTCTTCACGGCATCAACCACCCATTGCGGCTGCGGCAGTGCCAGTTTCTCGAGGTTGGCGGCATACGGCAGCGGCACGTCCAGGCCGTTCACCCGCATCGGTGGTGCGTCCAGCCAGTCGAAGCAATGCTCGATCACCTGCATCGAAATCTCGGCGCCGATGCCGGCAAACGGCCAGCCTTCTTCCACGCTCACCACGCGATTGGTCTTCTTCACGCTCTCGATGATCGTCTCGGTGTCCAGCGGGCGCAGCGAGCGGAGGTTGATCACCTCGGCATCGATCCCCTGCTCGGCCAGCATCTCCGCCGCCTTTAGCGCCACGCCCACCATGATGGAGAAGGCGACGATGGTGACGTCCTTGCCGACCCGCTCGATCTTCGCCTTGCCGATCGGCAGGGTGAAATCCTCGTCGGTCGGGCACTCGAAGCTTTGCCCGTAGAGGATCTCATTCTCGAGGAAGATGATCGGGTTGGGGTCGCGGATGGCGGTGCGCAACAGCCCCTTGGCGTCGGCGGCGCTGTACGGCGCAACCACCTTCAGGCCGGGCACATGGGCGTACCAACTGGCATAGCACTGGCTGTGCTGCGCGGCGACGCGGCTGGCCGCGCCGTTCGGGCCGCGGAACACGATCGGGCAGCCCATCTGGCCGCCGGACATATACAGCGTCTTGGCGGCCGAGTTGATGATCTGATCGATCGCCTGCATGGCGAAGTTGAATGTCATGAACTCGACGATCGGGCGCAGGCCGCTCATCGCCGCACCGACGGCCATGCCGGTGAAGCCGTGCTCGGTAATCGGCGTGTCGATGACCCGGCGCGGACCGAACTCGTCCAGCAGACCCTGGCTGATCTTGTAGGCGCCCTGATACTGCGCGACTTCCTCGCCCATCAGGAACACGTCTTTGTCGCGGCGCATCTCCAACGCCATCGCGTCACGCAACGCCTCGCGCACCGTGATGCTGGCGGTCGGGCCCCAATCCTTCTCGGGCGCCGGCGCGGCAAGCGGCACGGCGGTGGCGGCAGCGGTTTCGGCCGGGCGCTTCGGCTCCAGCTTCTGTGGCGCCTCAGCGGTGGGTGGTGCGGCGCTTTCGACGGCACCCTCGCCCAGCACCGCGATCGGGGTGTTGACGGGGACGCCCTCGGTGCCTTCCTCGACCAGGATCTGGGACAGCGTGCCCTCGTCCACGGCTTCCACTTCCATGGTCGCCTTATCGGTCTCGATCTCGGCGATCACGTCGCCGGCGCGCACGTCCTCGCCGACCTTCTTCAGCCAGCGGGCGAGCTTACCCTCCGTCATGGTGGGGGACAGGGCGGGCATCAATACTTGGGTCGACACGAGCCTCAGCCCTCCACCAGGATATCGGTCCACAATTCGCGCGCATCCGGCTCGGGGCTGGTCTGGGCGAATTCGGCCGCGTCGTTGACCCGGGCTTTCACCTGGGTGTCGATGTCCTTCAGCGAGTCCTCGCCAATGCCCATCTCGGTCAGGATGTGCCGCGCCTGCTCGATGCAATCGCGTTCGCCGCGCATCTTCTGGATTTCTTCGCGGGTGCGATACTTGCCGGGGTCGGACATGGAGTGGCCGCGGTAGCGATAGGTCTTCATTTCCAGCAGATACGGGCCGTTGCCGGCGCGGCAATGCGCCACGGCGGCCTCGGCGGCCTGGCGTACGGCGGCGACGTCCATGCCGTCCACCTGCGCGCTGGCCATGCCCCACGGCGAGCCATTCTTAGACAGGTCGCGGGACGCGGTAGCGCGGTCCACGCTCGTGCCCATGCCGTATTTGTTGTTCTCGATGACGAAGATGCAGGGCAGCTTCAGCAGGGCGGCGAGGTTGAAGCTCTCGAACACCTGGCCCTGGTTGGCCGCACCATCACCGAAATACGTGACCGCAACGTGATCGTTGTTGCGGTACCAGTCGGCAAACGCCAGCCCGGCGCCGAGGCTGACCTGGGCGCCGACGATGCCGTGGCCGCCGTAGAACTGCTTCTCTTTGCTGAACATGTGCATCGAGCCGCCCTTCCCCTTGGAATAGCCGCCCGACCGACCCGTCAGTTCCGCCATGACGCCGCGCGGCTCCATCCCCGTGGCCAGCATGTGGCCATGGTCGCGGTAGGAGGTGATGACCTGGTCGCCCGGCTTCAGCGCGCCCTGGATGCCGACGACGACGGCCTCTTGCCCGATATACAGGTGACAGAACCCGCCGATGAGGCCCATGCCGTACAACTGGCCGGCCTTTTCCTCGAACCGGCGGATCAGCAGCATGTCGCCGTAGGCCTTAAGTAGATCGTCCTTGGACAATTCCGGACTGTTGACCAGCTTGCCGCCGCGTTTCGTCTTTTCGGCCTGCGCCATGTCCACCCCCGCTGAATTGACGCCATCCACGTAGCCCCGGCCGGTGCATCCGACAAGGGAGGGCCTACAACATCATTGTTGTGCAATGCAAAATCGCGATTAACCACCTGGTGGTTAATAGTGTTTGGAAGCAATCGTCGCGCTCAAGGATTGAACGCTGGGTCACGCTAGGGCTCCGAATTTTGTTTGCTGCCAGCCGAGAATTTGGCGTGCTACCGGGTGATCATGTCCGAACCTCCCGACCAATCGCGCCTGCTCCCGGTCCTGCTGCTGGCAGGGCTACTGGCGCTCGGCTTGCTCGCCTGGTGGCTGTTTCCGCTGTTCCAATCCTGGGTGGCGCATCAGGACTGTGTGGCCCTTGGTCGGACCAATTGCGGCTGAGCCCGCGGCTTGTTGCCCCTGCGTGGCTCAGATAGCCTGCGCACCAATAACATCACTACCAAAGGAAATGTCCGCCATGCCGATCACCCGCCGTGCCGCCCTCGGCCTGCTCGCCGCCCCAGCGTTGCTGCGCGTAACTGGAGCACGGGCCGCGGATGCGCGGGTGTTGAAGATCAGCCACCAATTCCCCGGCGGCACCATCGAACAGGGCGATTTCCGCGATCGCCTGGTCCGTCGCTTCGCCGCCGCCGTGCAGGAGAAGACCGGCGGCTCGCTGTCGTTCGAGATCTATCCCGGGTCCTCCCTGATGAAGACCGTGGCCCAATTCTCCGCGCTGCGGCGCGGCGCGTTGGACATGAGCCTGTATCCGCTCGCCTATGCCGGCGGTGAGATCCCGGAGGTCAATGTCGGGCTTATGCCGTGCCTGGTCACCAGCTACGCCCAGGGCCTGGCGTGGAAGACGGCGCCGATCGGGCAGGAACTGCAGTCGCTGCTGGACAAGCGCGGGGTCAAGATCCTCACCTGGATCTGGCAGGGCGGCGGCGTCGCCTCTCGCGCCACCGGCGTGGTGAAGCCCGCGGATACGAAGGGGCTGAAGATCCGCGGTGGCTCACGCGAGATGGACCTGATGCTGAAGGCGGCGGGCGGGATCATCAGCTCCGTCACGTCGGACGAGACGTATGCGGCGATGCAGACCGGGTCGCTGGATGCGGCGGTGACGTCGTCGACCAGCCTCATCAGCTTTCGCCTGCAGGAGATCGCCAAGAACGTCACCTCCGCCCGCGGCGGCTCGTTCTGGTTCATGTTCGAGCCGTTGCTGATGTCCAAGCAGGTGTTCGACAGCCTGACGCCTGATCAGCAGAAGGCGATCACCGACGTGGGCGCGGCGCAGGAGCAATTCGCACTGGATATGTCCAAGGCGGACGACCAGGCGCTGGCCGACATCTACGGCAAGGCCGGGGTGAAGGTGGCGGATATGACCGACGCCGACATCGGCCAGTGGAAGTCGATTGCGCAGGACTCCGCCTGGAAAGATTTCGCAGCGCGCAATGCCGCCTGCGCCAATCTGCTGAAGCTGGCCGAGGCGGTCGCTTGACCGCAGTCGCCACGACGACGGCGGACGTGCCGCGCGCCGGGCTGCTGGGCCTGGTGCAATCGCTGGTCACGGGATTGAACGGCGTGCTGGCGGTCCTGTCCGCGCTGGCCATCGCCACGGCCGGCGGCGTGCTGACCTGGGAAGTGATCGGCCGCTACTTCCTGAGCATCCCCAGCGACTGGCAGGACGAGCTATCGACCTTCCTGCTTATCGGCGCGACATTCGGCTCGGCGGCGTGGACGCAGGCGCGGCGGGGCCACGTGGGCATCGATGCGCTGGCCCACATCCTGCCGCCGCGCGTGGACCAGGTGCGGCGTCTGCTGGCGGATGCCTGCTCCCTGCTGTTCGTCGCGTATTTCACCTGGAAAAGCTGGCAGTTGCTGGGTGAGGCGTGGGAGGAGGGGCAGACCACGCCGTCCGCCTGGGGGCCGCCGCTATGGATCCCGTATGGCTGCATGACGGCTGGGATGGCGCTCCTGGCGTTGCAGTTGCTCCTGCAATTGCTGGGCAGCCGCCATGCCGATCCAAAACCCGCACATCTGGCGTAACCGAACATGGGTGTAGGGACGATCGGGCTGCTATATGGCGGCGCCACGCTGGTTGCGTTGTTTTCGGGTATCCCGATCGCCTTTGCGCTGGGCGGCGTGGCGACCGTGTTCATGATGATATTCATGCCGGCCGCCTCGCTGGATACCATCGCGCAGAATGTCTACGAGGAGCTTGCCTCCATCACCCTGCTGACGATTCCGCTGTTCATCCTGAAGGGTGCGGCGATCGGCAAGTCGCGGGCTGGCAAGGACCTCTACGACGCGCTGCATACCTGGCTGCACCGGGTGCCCGGCGGTCTGGGTGTGGCAGTGGTGCTGGCCTGCGGGCTGTTCGCGGCCATGGCTGGCTCCAGCCCGGCGACGTGTTCGGCGATCGGCTCGTCCGGCATTCCGGAGATGCGTCGTCGCGGCTACTCCCCTGGTTTCGCCGCCGGGCTGGTGGCGGCGGGCGGCACGCTGGGCATCCTGCTACCCCCGTCGATTGTGTTGATCCTATACGCCGTTGCGTCCGAGCAGTCGCTGGGCCGCCTGTTCCTCGCCGGGCTGGGGCCGGGCGTGCTGCTGGTGGTGCTGTTCGCCGGATGGGCGGTGGTGAATTGGCGGCGCGAGTTCGGCATGGCCCAGCGTGTGGCCGATGCCGGCGGCCCGCGCAGCGAGATCCTGCGCTCCGACACCTACACGATGCGGCAGCGGTTCGATGCCCTGCCCCGGGTGCTGCCGTTCCTGCTGCTGCTGACGGGCGTGATGGTGGCGCTGTATGGTGGCATCGCTACGCCGTCCGAAACCGCCGGCCTCGGCGCGGTGATGGCGCTGCTGCTGATCGCGGCAATCTACAGCGCCTGGCGCCTGCGCGACCTCAAGCCGATCTTCGAGGGCACGCTGGGCGAAAGTGGCATGCTGCTAATGATCATCGGCATGAGCCTGCTGTACAGCTACGTGATGAGCTACCTGCACATCAGCCAGGCTACGGCTGGCTGGATCGTCGGGCTGCAATTGTCGCGCTGGCTGCTGCTGACGGCGATTCTGGTGATGGTGGTGGTGCTCGGCTTCTTCCTGCCGCCAGTCTCAATCATCCTGATG
Source organism: Acidisphaera sp. L21 (assembly GCF_009765685.1). Classification (GTDB taxonomy): domain Bacteria; phylum Pseudomonadota; class Alphaproteobacteria; order Acetobacterales; family Acetobacteraceae; genus LMUY01. The sequence continues at coordinate 6,030 of NZ_LMUY01000065.1, forward strand.
ACCGCGCCGATCATCCTGCCGCCGCTGCGCGCCGCCGGGTTCGACCTAGTCTGGTTCGGGATCGTCATGGCGGTGGTGATGGAGATGGGGCTGATCCACCCGCCGGTGGGGCTGAACATCTTCGTCATCAACCGCATCGCGCCCGATATCGGGCTAGGGCCGATCATCCGTGGGACCATCCCGTTCGTGATCCTGATGGCGGTCGGCGTCGTCATTCTGTCCATCGTGCCGGGAATCGCCATGTGGCTGCCGAACGCGGTGTATGGGCACTAATGGCGGAGAACCAATTTCTCCTTTCGCGCAGTGCGGCGATGGTTGCCGACTACCGCGGCAAGGCTTTTAAGAACACATAACTCTTTGACTTTACTCACTTTCGCCACGACTATCTATTGCATGTGCGAAGGCTGTTGCCCGTCTCGCGCAGGATAGTTTTCTACGTTCTGGCGAGAGAGAGACGTCAATGTCGGTTATGTCGGCTGCCCCAATTCGCTTAGCCTTACCGGCTGTCACGCAGGTTCGGGCGCCAGCCCGGCGTCGGTTCTCGCTCGCCGGGTATCGCCGGTTTCTTTCTCCGCTGGTGCTCGTGCTCCTATGGCAGGCAGCCTCCATGGCGGGGCTGGTCTCACCGCGCGTCCTGGCGGCACCCACGACGATCCTGGCCTCCGCCTGGGACCTGCTGATCTCTGGTGAGCTGCTGTACAACATGGCCGTCTCGCTCCAGCGCGTGGCAATCGGGTTAGCGATCGGGGTGAGCGCGGGCGCCGTCCTGGCTGTGGCGTCCGGCCTGACCCGCCTGGGGGAGGACGTGGTCGACGCGCCGATGCAGATGTTGCGGACCCTGCCGTTCCTGGCGCTGGTGCCGCTGTTCATCCTGTGGTTCGGCATCGGCGAGGTGCCGAAGATCGGCCTGGTCGCACTGGGCACCACCTTCCCGATCTACATCAACCTGTTCGCTGGCATTCGCGGGATCGAGCCGAAGCTGCTGGAGGCCGGGCGCGTGTTCGGGCTGAGCCGCTGGGGCCTCATCCGCCACGTCATTCTCCCGGGCGCGCTGCCGTCTGGCCTGGTCGGGCTGCGGTATGCGCTCGGCACGGCCTGGCTGTCCCTGGTAGTGGCGGAGCAGATCAACGCCACCGCCGGCATCGGCTACCTGATCAACGACGCCCGCGACTTCCTGCGCACCGACGTGATCGTGGTCGGCCTGATGGTCTACGCGATTCTGGGCCTGAGCGCGGATGCGCTGGTCCGCCTGGGTGAGCGTCGGCTGCTGGCGTGGCGCCCAACGCTGGTCGGGCGGTGAGCATTATGAGCAACAATGCAGGCGTAAGCGTTCGCAATCTGACGCGCCAGTTTGGCGAGAACCGCGTGCTGGACGCGCTGGATGTCGAGTTGGAGCCCGGCGCGTTCGTGGCCCTGCTAGGCCGCAGCGGATCCGGCAAGACGACGCTGCTGCGCACTCTGGCCGGCCTGGACGCCGCCCCGGCGGATGCGCAGATCGACGTGCCGACCCCGACCGCCGTCGTGTTCCAGGAGCCTCGGCTGCTGCCGTGGAAGCCGGTGTGGCAGAACGTCGCACTGGGCCTGGCCGACCCAAACCCACGCCGCCGGGCCGAAGCCGCGCTGGGCGAGGTGGGGTTGAGCCACCGGTTGGACGCCTGGCCTGGCACCCTGTCGGGCGGCGAGGCGCAGCGTGCTGCCCTGGCGCGCGCCCTGGTGCGCCAGCCCAAGCTGCTACTGCTGGACGAGCCGTTCGCGGCACTGGATGCGCTGACCCGGATGAAGATGCACGGCCTTGTGCTGGACCTATGGCGCACCCATGCCCCCACCACGCTGATCGTGACCCACGACGTGGACGAGGCGCTGCTGCTGGCCGATCGCGTGCTGGTGCTAGAGCATGGCCGCATCGCCACCGATCTGCGGGTTGGCATGGACCGGCCGCGCGACCCCACAAACCCGGGCTTCGGTCCATTGCGGGCGAAGCTGCTGCGCGCCTTGGGTGTGGAATTGCCGGCTGCCCGGGTGCTGGAACCCAGCGCGTGAGCCTATACCGCCGGGCGTTGCTGGGGGCGATGCTGGCCGCGCCCGCGATCGTGCGCGCCGCCTCGCCCGTCACGCTGCGGATGACGCAGTTCAAGGCCGGAGACGCCATGGTGCTGCGCCTGGCCGGGCAGGCGGACACGCCGTATCGCGTCGAGTGGTCGGAATTCGCGTCTGGCAACCAGATGCTGGAGGCGATCAACGCCGGTGCCATCGACCTCGCCTATAGCAGCGAAATCCCGCCGATCTTCGCCGCGTTGACCGATGCGCAGGTGAAGGTGATCGGCGTCATCCGTGGCGACGTGAACGAGCAGACGGTGCTGGTACCCGCCGGTTCCACCATCAAGGGTTTCGCCGACCTGAAGGGCAAGCGTGTCGGCTACGTGCGCGCGACCACCACGCATTACTATCTGCTGCGCATGCTCGCCTCGGTCGGGCTGAGCTGGAGCGACATAACGCCAGTGAACCTTTCGCCGTCGGACGGCGCGGCGGCATTCCGCTCCGGTGCGCTCGATGCCTGGGCGATCTACGGCTATTCCGTCCCGCTGGCGGTGCATGGCGGCGCGCGCGTGCTGGCGACGGCGAAGGGCTTCCTGTCCGGCAATTACCTCAACCTCGGTCGCCCTGGCGCATTGGCAGAACCGGATCGCCGGGCGGCGATGATCGACCTGCTGGGCCGCATCGCCCGCGCCTATGCCTGGATCGACGACCACCACGCCGAATACGCCAAGGCGCAGGCCACCGCGCTGAATGTGCCGGAGGATGCGATCCGCTCGCTGGTCGACAACGTCAGCCAGCCGCGCCGGCTGACGGCGCCACTGGATGCGGACGTCGCGTCCCAGCAACTCGTCGCCGACACGTTCAGCAAGGCTGGCGTGCTGCCGCGCCCGGTGGATGTGACGCCGCTGTGGGACCGGACATTCGGCGCCGAATTGGGCGCGCATTTGCAAAAGGCTGCGTGATGGACGGGATCGTTGGGCATCGGTGGCCGGATAGCGCGCTGGCTGCGGAGTTCGCGCTGGGCGCAGGCGCGCACGACCGGGACGCCAGCTTCCCGCACGAGAATTTTCGCCGCCTGGCGCAGGAGGGACTGCTGAACCTGACGGCGCCCGTCGAAGAAGGCGGCGGTGGCGCCGGGTTGGCGCGGGTGACGGCGTTGGTGGAGACGATCGGCCAGGGCTGCTCGGCAACCGGCCTGGTGCTGGCGATGCAGCTGATCCATCTACGCGCGTCCACGCATAATCCGCGCTGGCCGGCGCATCTGCGCAGCCTGGTGGCACGCAGCGCCGCGGATGGGGCGCTGATCAACGCGTTGCGCGTGGAACCAGCGCTCGGTTCGCCCTCGCGTGGCGGCTTGCCGGAGACGACGGCCCGCTGCACCGCGGATGGCTGGTCGATCAGCGGGCGCAAGATCTACTCCACCGGCTCACCCGGCCTGCGCTGGATGCTGGTATTCGCCCGCACCGACGAGGCATCGCCGCGAGTTGGGTTCTTCCTGGTGCCTGCCGAAACCGCGGGCATCGTGATCGAGGATACGTGGGACCAATTGGGCCTGCGGGCCTCCGGCAGCAACGACGTGGTGTTCACCGACGTGGCGATACCGGCAGACCACGCCGTCGACATTCGCCCGCCGGGTGAATGGCGGCCCGACCCAAGCCAGGCACCCTGGAGCAACCTGAGCATCTCCGCCCTGTACACCGGGGTGGCGATGGCCGCACGCGACTGGGTGATCGGCTTCTTGCGGGATCGTGTGCCCGCCAACCTCGGCGCGCCGCTGGCAACCCTGCCCCGGATGCAGGAGGCTGTGGGCGGGATCGAGGCGCTGCTGCTGACCAATCGCCGCCTGATCGCCGACGCCGCGGCCGAATATGACCGCACCGGCGGCCCCGGCAATACCGCCTGCAACCTAACCAAGACGGTCGCCGCCGAGAACGCGATTCGCGCTGTGGAGGAGGCGGTGAAGCTGACCGGCAATCACGGCCTGTCCCGCTCCAACCCACTCGAGCGGCATTTGCGCGACGTGCTGTGTGCCCGCATCCACACCCCGCAGGCCGACTCGGCCCTGATCGCGGCCGGCAAGGCGGCGCTCGGCCAGTAGCATCTGCGGCGTAGCGTCCGCGACAACCCTGGCGCCGCGGCGGCTTTCTTGCTCCACTCAAGATCGCCGCCGTTCTAGCCCGGGACATTTTGCCGATGCGCCGCACGCCCCGATTCCTCGACACGCTACGTCTCGAAGCGAGCGCGTTGGAGAACCACGTGGTCGACGAGTTTCTCGCCGGGCGGTTGGACCGGCGCGCCCTGCTGCGGGAGGGCAGCCGGCTCGGGCTGGCGCTGCCGTTGTTGGGCGGGTTGCTAGGGCTGCCCGGCAGCGCCGCCCGCGCGCAAACCGGCAAGCCGGGCGCCACCATCCGCATCGCCTCCCCCACACCCGCCGGCGCGATCGACCCGGTGTCGACCGCAGGGACGGGTGGGCTGATGATGTTGGGGCAGACAGGGGAGTACCTGGTGCTGGACCAGCCCGACCTGGTGTTGCGCCCGATGCTGGCGCTGTCGTGGAAGCCGAATGACGACGCGACGATCTGGAATTTCAGCCTGCGTCCGAACGTGAAATTCCATAACGGTCATGTGTTGAATGCGGACGACGTGGTCGCGACGATGAACCGGCTATGCGATCCGAAAATCGGTTCCAGCGCATTGTCCGCCTTTCGGGGCGTGCTGGCACCGGGCGGTGCGCGCAAGGTGGATGACCTGACCGTGGCGTTTCACCTGGAGGCGGCGAACGGCAATTTTCCGTATCTGGTGTCGTCGGATAATTATAACGCGATCATCCTGCCGGCCGATTACGGCGGCGATTTCGAGAAGAATTTCAACGGCACCGGGCCGTTCAAGCTGGACAAATACACCGCCAAACTCGGCGCCAGTTTTGTCCGCAATACCGATTACTGGGGGCCGAAGGCGCTGCCGGCGCGGACCGAGTTCACCTTCTTCGCCGACCAGCAGCCGCAATTGCTGGCTCTGCAGGGCGACCAGGTGGATGTGATCGCGCAACTGGCGGTGCAGGGCGCGCAAGGCCTGCTGAGCGATCCGGATGTGCGGATCATCAAGACGCGCTCCGCCCTGCATCGGCAGGTGCACATGCGCACCGATGTTCCCAAATTCGCGGATAAGCGAGTGCGCCAGGCGATCGCGATGACGCTGGATCGGCCCGCCATCATCACTGGCCTGTTCCGCGGCCTGGCGGAGCCGGGCAATGACTCGCCCTTCGCCCCGGTTTATCCCTCCACCGACCACGGCGTGCCGCAGCGCAAGAAGGACATTCCCGCGGCGCGCGCACTGATGGCGGCAGCGGGCGTGCCGAACGGGTTCCAGGCGACGCTGACGACGGAGCGAATGCAGGAAATCCCGGATTATGCAGTGCTGATCCAGAACGCCTGCGCCGAAATCGGCGTGAAGCTGACGCTGAAGGTCGAAGACGTCGGCAGCTATTACGGCAATGCGAAACCGGGCGAGTCGGATTGGCTCGACTCGGAAATGGGCATCACCGATTACGGCCATCGCGGCATTCCCAACGTGCTGCTGGGCGCGCCCTTGCTCGGCAACGGGGCGTGGAACGCGGCGCATTTCAAGAACCCGGCCTATGACGCACTGGTGGCGCAGTACGGCGCCGCGACCGATCTGGGCGTGCAACGCGGCCTGGCCGGTAAGATCCAGACGCTGCTGCTGGACGAAACGCCGGTGATCTTCGGCTATTTCTACAATGGCCTGGCCGCCACGTCCGCCGCCGTGTCCGGAGTGAAGATGACGGGCATTCCGCAAATCTTCCTCTCGGAAGCGACCATCACCTGACGATGCCGCATTTGGCACGGCAGATCGGGCAAAGGCTGGGCCTCAGCCTGCTAACGCTGCTTCTTCTGAGCATCGTGGTGTTCGCCGGCGCGCAAGTGCTGCCCGGCAATGTGGGCCGCGCGATTCTGGGCCCGTTGGCCGACCCGGCCGCTGTTGCCGCCATCAATCACGAATTGGGTGCGGACCAGCCGCTGGTGTTGCGCTATCTCGGCTGGATTGGGAAATTCCTGCTGGGGGACATGGGGCAATCCTACGTCTTCCGCTCGCCAGTGGCACCGTTCGTGGGCGCGGCGCTGCTGAACTCGCTGAAGCTGGCGGCGGTGGCGTTCGTCATCGTCGTCCCGCTATCGATCGGTGCCGGGGTGTATGCCGCGACGCGCGTCGGGCGCTGGCAGGACCGGACGATCAGCATCGCCGGGCTGTCGCTGACGGTGGTGCCGGAATTCGTGTCCGCCATCGCGTTGATCCTGCTGTTCGGCGTGTGGCTGCGCTGGCTGCCGATCTCCGCCGCCATACGGCCGGGCACGGATTGGCTGGAGCAATTGCGCCGCCTGATCATGCCCGCCCTACCGCTCGTCATCGTGCTGTTCGGCTACATCGCGCGTATGGCGCGGGCCGGCACGGTGGCGGCGCTGGAGGCGGATTACACCCGCACCGCCGTGCTGAAGGGCCTGCCGCAGCGCACCGTGATCTTCCGCCATGTTTTGCGCAACGCGCTGCTGCCGACGATCACGGTCGTCGCGTCGCAGATCGGCTACATGATCGGCGGCTTGGTGGTGGTGGAAACGCTGTTCCGCTACCAGGGCATCGGCAGCCTGATCCTGATGGCGGCGCGCGGTAAGGATCTGCCTATGCTGGAGGCCGGCATCCTGGTGGTCGGCGCCCTGTTCGTGTTGGCGACGCTGGCGGCCGACATGCTGCAGGCGGGGCTCGACCCACGGCAGCGCGCCCGGTGAGCGAACGCAGCGGCCTCGGCCGTGTCGTCCGCTCCAGCGTGTTCCTGGCCGGGCTGGTGATCGTGCTGTTCTGGGTGGGATGCGCGCTGTTCGGCCGATGGCTGGTGCCGATCGACCCCTATCGCGACGACCTGCTGAACACCCTGGCCGCGCCCTCCGCCGCACATTGGTTCGGCACCGACCAACTCGGCCGCGACGTCTTCGCGCGCGTAGTGGTGGGCGCCGGCCCCATCCTGTCCGTCGCCCCCGCGGCCACGCTGCTGGCGACGGTCGCGGGCACGGCATTGGGGCTGCTGACGGGCTATGTCGGCGGCTGGCTGGACACGGTGCTGGGCCGCCTGATCGAGGTGTTGCTGGCTCTGCCGCTGATCGTGGTGTCGCTGCTGGTGCTGGTGGCGCTGGGGCCGTCCACTATCACGGTCATCGCCGTCATCGCCATTATCTTCACCCCGCTCATCGCGCGCACCGTGCGGGCCGCCGTGTTGGCGGAGCGCGGCCTGGACTACGTCGCCGCGGCGGAGTTGCGGGGCGAAAGCGCGGCCAACATCATGTTCGTTGAAATATTGCCGAACGTGCTGCCGCCCATCCTGGTGGAGACGACGGTGCGGCTCGGCTATGCGATCTTCACCGTGGCCTCGCTGAGCTTCCTCGGCTTCGGCATTCAGCCGCCCTCGGCCGATTGGGGGCTCGCGATATCCGAGAATTACGGGATGATCGTGGGTGGCTATTGGTGGACCGTATCGTTCGCCGCGGCGGCCACGGCCTCCCTGGTGGTGGGCGTGAACTTGGTCGCCGACGGCATTCAGGCGGCGCTGGAATGACGGCGCCCGCCTTGGAACTCCGCGACCTCAGTGTTGGATACCGCGCCCGCGGTGCGGAGGCGCTTGTGCTGCACGGCCTGTCGCTCAGCATCGCGCCGGGCGAGGTGTACGGCCTGGTGGGGGAAAGCGGCTGCGGCAAATCCACCGCCGCCTTTGCCGCATTGCGGGCATTGCCACGTAACGGCTTCATCCGCGGCGGCCAGGTGCTGGTGGATGGGCAGGACATCACCGCGCTGGACCCGGCGGGACTGCGGCAGTTGCGGCAGACGAAGGTGTCGATGGTCTACCAGGACCCCGGCCGCGCGCTGAACCCGTCGCTGACGGTCGCCCGCCAGATCGGCGAGGTGTACGAGGTGGCGGGCGTAGGGCGGTCCGAAGCCTTCTCGCGCGCGCAGGCGATGCTGCTGAAGATGCGGATCGCTGGCCCAGCCCGCGTGATGCGCGCCTATCCGCACCAGCTATCGGGCGGGATGCAGCAGCGCGTGGTGATTGCCATGGCGCTGGCGAAGAACCCGGCGCTGCTGGTGCTGGATGAGCCAACCACCGGGCTGGACGCCACGGTGGAGGCGGAAGTGCTGGATCTGGTGCAGGTATTGCGGCATGAATTCGCCACCTCCATCCTGTTCATCAGCCATAATCTGGCGGTGATCGGCCGGATGTGCGACCGCGTTGGCGTGCTGTACGCCGGGCGGCTGGTGGAGGAGGGCGCGGCCGCGGATTTGCTGTCCCGCCCGCTGCATCCCTACACCGCGCGGTTGATCCAGTGTCTGCCCAGCGGCAAGCGCAAGGCGGATGGCCGGCTTGAGACCATTCCCGGTTTTCTACCCGCACCCGATGATATGACGCCGGGCTGCGTGTTCGCGCCGCGCTGCGAGTTTGCCGATGATCGGTGCCGTACCATCGTCCCGCCATTGGAGACGCAGCCCGGGCACCAGGTCGCGTGCCACCATGCCGATCGTGCCCAATGCACCATTGCGCCGGCCCCGCCCCGCCTTGTTTCCGCCCCGATCGCCGGTGCGCCCGTACTGCGCGCCGTAGGCCTGTCCAAAACCTACGGTGACGTGCGGGCGGTGCGCGACGTGTCGCTGGCGTTGCTGCCAGGTGAGACATTGGGGCTGGTCGGCGAATCCGGCAGCGGCAAAACCACGCTCGCCCGGATGCTGCTGGGGTTGGAGGCGCCGGATCCGGGCGGCGTGATCGAACTGGACGGCCGGTTCGTCGCCGGCCGGGCGAAATCGCGCACGCGGGCCGACCACAAGGCGTTGCAGATCGTGTTCCAGAACCCGGACTCCGCGCTCAACCGCTCGCACACCGTGCGCCGGCTGATCGGCCGGCCGCTGGCGCGCATGGCCGGTCTGCCCCGGCGGCAACGCGCAGCCCGGCTGTTGGAACTAGTCGGCGCCGTCCGCCTGGCGGAGCGGTATTTGCCCATGCGGCCACGCCAGCTCTCGGGCGGGCTGAAGCAACGCGTCGCCATCGCCCGTGCCTTCGCCGGCGATCCGAAGGTGGTGATCTGTGACGAGCCGACCTCCGCCCTCGACGTGTCGGTGCAGGCGGCGATCCTGAATTTGCTGACCGATCTGCAGGCGAGCGCCCGGGTCAGCTACGTGTTCATCAGCCACGATTTAGGCGTGGTGCGCTATCTTTCGGACCGGATTGCCGTGATCTATCTGGGCCGGATCATGGAAATCGGCCCGGTGCAGGCGGTGTTCGACGGCCCGCACCATCCGTATACCGAGGCGCTATTGTCCGCGATGCCCGGCGCCGGCGCGCGCATCCAACTGCATGGGGAGATGCCGAGCCCGGCGGCGCTCCCCTCCGGCTGCGTGTTCCAAACCCGCTGCCCCCGCAAGATCGGCGCCATCTGCGAAACCACGGAGCCGGAGTTGGCCGACGAGGCGCACGCCATACGCTGCCACTTGCCGCGCGCCGAGATGGGCCGCGCATGATCGCCGTCGCGACCGTGTGGCGGCCGGCTTTAGCCCCAGTCCAGCGCGGTCAGCGCGCGACGTGGCGGAAGCCTGCCTCCGCGGCGGTGAGCGCGGCGTCGATATCCGCCTCAGTATGCGCGCAGGACATGAACATGTTGTGCTTCGGGTGGAAATACGCGCCGTGGCGCAATGCCTCGGCACAGAACTCGAAGCCGCGCTTCCACTCGGGATCGTCCACGAACATCACGGTCGGCATCTGCACCGGGCCGCTCTGGTCGATGCGCAGGCCGTGATGGCTGGCACGCTCCTCCAGCCCCTGGCGCAGCCGCTCACCCATCGCCTTCATATGCGCCGGGCCATTGATGCGGCGTAGCTCCGTCAGCGTGGCGACGGCGGCCGCCATCGGCACTGCCCCACACCAGAACGACCCGGTGGTGAACACCTTGGTCGCCGCCTCGCGAAACCGGTCGCGACCGGTGACGGCTGCAAGCGCATGGCCGTTGGCGATGGCCTTGCTCCAGGCTGCCAGATCGGGCTGCACGCCCAGCGAATCCCACGAACCGGCGAGGCTCAGCCGGAACCCGGCGCGCACATCATCCAGCACTAGGGCAGCGCCGGTTTCGTCGCACAAGTCGCGCACCCGGCGGGCGAATGCCTGCGTCGGCATTTCCTGCGGCAGGCCCATGTCGTGCTTGAACGCGGACACCAGCACCGCGGCCAAATCGGTCCCGGCCTGCTCCACCGCGGCTTCCAGGCTGGGGATGTCGTTGAAGTCGAAATACACCAGATGCGCCCGGTCTTCCGCCGTGACGCCGGCGACGCTGGGGGAGCACCAGGGCACCGCCCCATGATACGCGCCGCGGGCCACCAGAACCTTGCGCCGGCCGGTCGCGGCGCGGGCGATGGTGACGCTGGTGGTGGTCGCGTCGCTGCCGTTCTTGCCGAATATGCACCAATCGGCATGCGGGATGATCTCGACCATCAACTCGGCCAGTTCGACCAACGCCGGCGCCGGGCCGTTCATGCAATCGCCCAAGCCGCGCTGCTGCGCCACGGCAGCGTCAACCACCGGATGCTGATGCCCCAGGATGATCGGTCCCCACGAACACATGAGGTCGACGAACCGCCGCCCGTCCACGTCCACCAGGTGGCACCCTTGGGCGCTGGTGAAATACTGCGGATAGCCGTCCGGCAGTTTGCTGACGTCCATATGGCCCCACAGCCCGCCGGGGATCACGCGTTGAGCCCGGGCGCGCAGGGCGGTGTCGACGGAGTTGGGGAGTTGGTTCGTTGCCATAGACCGGATATATCATATCGCTCAATGGCTGGGAACGACTGTCTGAGCCGTTCCCAGTCGTCCCCCCGGCTAGTAGCCGCGTTCGGGCAGGAAGTGGTTCGGCAGCGGCAATCCCGCCTCGAACGCCGCGACGTTTTCGAGGAAGATGTCGAAGCTGCGGGAATTGTAGGTGATCGGGTCGTCGCAGGACACGTGCGGCGTGATCACCAGGTTGGGCGTGGTCCATAGGCGGTGGCCATCCGGAATCGGCTCCGGCACGAAGACGTCCAACACCGCACCGCTCAACGTGCCTGCCTCCAGCATGTCGCACAGCGCATCCTGGTCCAGCAGCGGGCCGCGGCCGATATTGACCACGCCGGCATAATTCGGCAGCAGCGCCAGACGACGGCGGTCGATGATGTTCTGCGTGTTCTTGGTCAGCGGCAGGGTGATCACCAGGAATTCCGTCTCCGGCAGCACGCTGTCCAGGTCGGCGGTGGCAACCACTCGCTCGCAGAACGGATGCGGCTCCGCCTTGGTGCGGACGCCGATCACCCGCAGGCCGAATTGGCTTGCCCGTTCCGCCACGCCGCCGCCCAGGCTGCCCAGGCCCAGCACCGTTACGGTCCGGCCCGCCAGCACGCTGCCCGTCACGCGGCGCCATTTGCCCGCCTGCTGGGCGGTTGCCAGCTTGGGCATGCCGTTGGCGAGCATCAGGATCGCCATGATGCCATATTCGCCGGCCTTCGGGCCGTGCGTGCCGCTGTTGTTCATCACCTGCACGCCGGGCTGGATTTTGTCGAAGGGCACGATGTCCAGCCCGGCGGAGGTGCAGAACACCATCTTCAGCTTCGGCGCGTCGACCGGGAACAGCGCACGCGTGCCGCGCGTGCCGGTGACCAGCGCCTCGGCATGCTGCATCGCTGCGGTATAGTCCTCCATCGTGTGGCCGACCGTCACCTCATGCGGTCTGGCACCGGCGCGAGCCACCGCCTCCTCCCAATGGGTCATGGTGAGGGGTTCGCCGATATTGTCGGCATGGTTCTGGATATGGATGCGCATCGTCGTCTCCGCGTTTGGGCATGGGCCGGCCGCTTGGTAGCGGCCGGAGCGTATTACGGCAGGCTGGCTCGCAAGGCCTGTGCCGCGCCGGTGAACGCCTCGATCGCCTGGGCGATATCCACCTCGTCATGCGCGAGCGAGATGTAGATCTTCCCGGCGCTTTTGAAGACGCCGCGTTCGCGGACCAGCGCGTTGAACCGCTTGCTGAGCACGGCGTCCGCCGCCAGGGTGCTGCGATAATCCTGCACCGGGTTGGCGGTGAACAGCGCGTCGAACATCGGCGGCTCACCAGGCACCTGCACGGCGAAGCCCGCATCGCGCAGCGCCTTCTCCAGCCCGGTGCGAATGGCGTTGCCGTTGGCGAAGATGCGTTCGTAGGCGCCGGGCTGCCGCAGCACGGCCAACGTCGCCAGCCCGGCCGCTGCGGCCACCGGATTGCCGCTGAGTGTGCCGATCTGCGGGGTGAAGCCGGCCTCGCCCACGATGGCGCGGTCGAAATGCGCCATGATGTCCGCCCGGCCGGCCACGGCGGCCAGCGGGAAGCCGCCGCCGATGACCTTGCCCATGGTGCAGAGGTCGGGCGTCACGCCGTAATAGGTCTGCCCGCCGCCATAGGCGAGCCGGAACCCGGTGACGACCTCATCGAAGATCAGGGGGATGCCGTATTGGGCCGTAATCTCCCGCAAGCCCTGCAGGAACCCGGCGACGGGGGACACCAGGCGCTGCATCGGCTCCACGATGACGCCGGCGAGTTCGTCGTGGTTGGCGCGGATCAGGTCCTGCACCGCCTGTAGGTCGTTATAGGGTGCAACCAGCACGTTATCCCGGGTGTTGGCGGGAATGCCGGCCGAATCGATGCTGGCGAGCGGGAAATTGCCCGGCTTGGCCGGCCACAGGCTCATCATCGCGTAGTCGCTCATGCCGTGGTAACCGCCCTCGAACTTCAGGATCTTGTCCCGCCGGCGGAAGGCGCGGGCCAGGCGCATGGCGTAGGAATCGGCCTCGGTCCCGGAACTGGTGTATCGGACCTGTTCGGCGCATGGCACGGCGTCGACGATCGCCTCCGCCAGGCGGATGCTGTGTTCGTTATTGGCGAAAAAGGTCGTGCCGAGCGCGATCTGTTCGTGCGCGGCGGCCGTGACCTCTGGGTGGGCGTGGCCGACCAGCATTGGGCCGGAGCCGAGTAGCAAGTCGACATATTCGCGGCCTTCCATATCCCAGACTCGGCCTGCCTTGCCGCGCTGGATGATGGCATCGCCGTCCATATTGCCCAGCGAGCCGCCGGGCAGCACCTGCCGCGCCGTCTGCACCAAGGCCTGCCCTCGCCCATCGACCATGCCGTCCATCACCAACCCCCTCGAACACTCGGCGCGGAGCCTCCGTGAGAAAGCCGGGCGCGTCCAGTCTTGGTGTGAGCCCGTAACTGGGTTCACGTCCATTTATACAATTAACGAAGTTATCACGTGAGAAATGAGTTTAAAATAAGACATTAATAACAACTACAGGTTGCAATGTCTCTTTGATTTGGTATGTACACTGTCAGGCCAGGGCGTTCAGGTGTGGGCGTCTGCCGGGGGATCGGTGATGAAGTATGTCGCTCCGTTGGATATGCTGAAGGACCGTCTGGACATTTCGACCGTCGATGGGCAGGTGCGGGTGAGTCTATCCTACGATGGTTTCCTCAACCTGATCCAACTCATCATTTCCGACGATCGTTTGCCGGAAAGCCCCTATATACAACGTCCTACCAACGAGGTGGCGCCGGTAGCGGCGGGTCAGGGCACGGGGCGGGGCGGCTACTTCGCCGGCCGGTCATCGACCCAGAACGAAGACGAGAATTGGTACATTCAACGCGTCGCCGGCGGCGGCGAGGGCGGCATTCCAGGGGGACGCCGCGATGCTGGCATCCGAGAACGCGTGGCGAATATTCAGCAGGTCGCAGAAACGTGGCAACAACAACTATCGGTTGTAAAGACTTTGATGGAGGTGTTGCGGACCGCAACTCCACCCGAGGAACCAGCCGCTGCAAATGGTGAGCAGCCTTACGACCCGTATGAGGTCCAGTCGCTCAGTTAAGCTGGCCGACCCGCCGGGGTGGCGTGCGTCGCGACCGCGAGCAGGGCTGGCAGAAACACCATCGTCGTGATGACCGTTGACCCTAGGCTCAGCAGCAACAGCAATCCCATGCTGGCGGTGCCCGGGTGATACGAGAGCGCCAGTGAGCCGAAAGCTGTTGCGGTGGTGAGCGCGGAGAATATCACCGCCCGCGCCGTTGCGGAGCCGAGCGGGTTGGTCTGGCCCGCGCGCCAGTTCATCACGAAGTAGATGTTGAACGACACGCCGACGCCCAGCAGCAGCGGCAGCGCGATGATGTTGGCGAAGTTCAGCGCCAGCGGAACGGCGACGGATGCCACCACCGTTAGCAACGATGACAGCAGCAACGGTGTGAGTACTAGCAGTACATCCTTCACTCGACGCAGCACGATCGTCAGCAGCACGGTGATGGCAACGACCGCGCTGATCGCGGCGATGCGAAAGGCAGACACCACTGTGTCGGCACTGCTGATGATCGTTACCGCCGACCCGGCGCTGTTCGGTGCCACCGTTTGCACCTCTGCCACGAAGCGATGCAGCGCGGCGTTCCCCCGGATCCTGGCCTTCGGCGTAACCTGCAGCCGCGGCCGCCCATCCGGGGCGATCCAATCGGCCCGGATGGACGCCGGTACGTCTGCCTCCGTCACCGGTTTGGCCGCCAGCGCATTGCGCAACCGGTCGAGCTGCAGCGGCAGGAAGCGGGTGATGGCGGTGTTGGCAGCCAACAGCGCCGGGTCGGGCACGGCGGCGAGCTTCACCAGGTCGGCGGTGATGGCGATCAGCGGATCGCCCGGGGACAGGCGCGGCAGCACGGATGTCAGCCGGTTAGCAGTGTTGCGGATCGCGTCGCGAATGGCGCTGGCCGTAACTGGCTGCGTTGGCGCGGACGGCGCCAGGGTGATGGCGAGCACGCTCGCCGCATCCTCGATCAGCGGGAGTTTCTCGGCCTGATCCTCCGGCACGAAACTGCGCAACCAGGTGACGCTGTCCACCGTGTCCAGGGCGTTCAGCCGCTTGGCGAGCGCGGCGGCGGCGTCCATGCTCGGGGCCAGCATTTCCATCGTGTAGGGGCTGGTTACCGGGTCGTCCATCAGGTCGCCCAGCGTCCGCATCGCCTCGGTATTCGGGTTCTTGGTGTGCAACGGATCGCTGTCGAAGGCCAAATGGGGCAGCAGGGCCAGGCCCAGCACACCCAGCGCGGCGAACATCGCCACGATCGGCCAGCGCAGCCGCCGGGCTACCGAATCCAAAGGGCGCAGCACGCGCAGCCCTGTTTCCGCGGCGCCGCTGGCCGGGCGGAATATCGAAAGCAGGGCGGGCAGCGCGGTCATGGTGCAGGCGAACGCGATCAGCATTCCGCCACCCGCGATCAGCCCCAACTGCGCGACGCCGGTGAAGGAGGTGGGGGTGAAAGCCAGGAACCCGGCAGCCGTCGCCAGCGACGCCACCAGGATCTGCCCGCCTGCACGGCGCCCAGTCGCGCCCAGCGCTCCAACCAGGGAACCGGCATGCAACTGCGCCTCCCGCAAGCGGACGCTGAATTGGATGGCGAAATCGACGGCGATGCCGATGAACAGGATGGCAAAGGCGACCGACACCAGGTTCAGCGTGCCGACGGCCAGCGCCGCGAACGCGCCCGTCAGCAACAGCCCCAGGAACAGCGTCAAGAGGATCGGCACCACCACGCGCCAGGTGCGGACGGCCGCGAACAGCCACACCGCGACCAGCACGGCGCTGCCGATCAGGCCGGACACAGCGCCCTGGGCGACGGTCGAAAACTCTTCGTCATCCAGCGCGACGGAGCCGGTTAGCCGCACCCGGGCGGTGCCGTCGCGGACGAATTCCAGCTTCGCCGCGGCCTCGCGCAGCGCTTGGCTGGCGGACTCCCCCGGTTCCAGCGCGCCGAAATCCAGCAATGGCTTGGCCAGCACGAAATGGAAGCGCCCGGCCAGGTCCGCCACCGGGCCTGCCAGCAGCCGCTCCCACGAAACGGGGGTCGGCTTGCCGCTGGCGGCGGCATCCAGCGCGGTGTGGAACCCGCGCAGCGCCGGCTGGAACGGCGTCAGGTTCGCCTGCCCGACCTCCACCCCTTGCGCGATCAGCGACAATGCGCTGGCCAGGCCGCGCAGGCTGGGGTCGGCGGCGAGTTGGCCGAGGAAGGGTTGTGCGTCGATCGTCTGGTCCAGCACCGCGCCAAGCTGCTTGGTGTCCAGGAACAGGAACGCGTTGCGCTCCAGATACGGGGACGCATCCGGCTGCGACACGGCCGAGAAATGGGTTTTATCGGCGGCCAGGGCGGCGGCCAGGTCGCGCGCCGTTGCCTCCGCTTCCTCCGGGATCGCGCTGTCGACGACGGCGACCAGCAGGTCCTCGTTCTGCGGAAAGGCGTGCTGCAATTCGGCGCCGCGCTGCTTCCACGGCAGGTTGGCGTCGAACAGCAGGCCGGTATCGGTGGTGACGCCCAGCCGCGATTGGATCGCCCAGGCGCCGCCCAACGCAACCAGGATCGCCAACCCCACGACCAGCAGCGCACGCCGCGCGCACGCGGCGACCAGCGCCGACAGGAACACGCGGGGTTAGACCTGTGCCGGGGTGCGGATCAGCCGCATCAGGCGCAGCCCGGTCAGCAGCATGATGGCGGTAGCGCCCGCGGCCGCCCCAATCACAATCGGCCCCAGCCAGCCCAGCCACGCCAGCGGTCCCATCAGATACAATGCGTCGTCCGGGTCGAAGCCCCACTTGCCGCTGTAGGCGCGTGTATCCGGTGGGCTGCGCAATTCCAGCCATTCCGAGAACAGGCCGCACAGGAACAGCGACGCCCCCGCCAGCAGCCCCAACGGCATGGCCCAATGGCCCAACCAGCCACCGCGCAGGCCGATTCCGGCGGCGATGAAGAACAGAGCGTTGATGATGTTATCGACCCAATAATCGAAGATGTGCCCAGCCTTGCTTCCCAGATTGCCCATCCGCGCCAACTCGCCATCCGCACGGTCCAGAAAGGCGGAGACCAGCCACATCCCGCCGCCCCACCAATCTGCCTGGCGGCTGCCGATGGCGAAGCACGCGCAGGCCGCCAGGCCGGACAGCAGGCGCAGCGCCGTCAGATGGTTCGGCCGGATCCAGGTGCCGATCATCGGCCGCACCAGCGGGCGGGCGGCCAGATGGGTCCACGAACCGCCGCTCATGGCAAGGCGCCCTCCATCGTGGGTTCGGTGGGCCGGCGGGACTCCATCCACTGCCAGGCGACCAGCCCCGGCACGCCCAGCACGACTTCCCGCAGCCGCTTCATCAGCGAGAGGGCGATCGCTACCTCGGGTGACAGGCCGAATAGCTGACAGACCACGATATACCCACCTTCCTGAACCCCGAGCGCGCCGGGCACGGCGAAACCGACCGCCTTCAATGCCTGGCCAAGGCTTTCGATCACCAGTCCAGGGCCGATGCCCACATCGTGCCCCAGGAAGTGCAGCGCAAGGCATACTTCCACCCCGCCCAGCAGCCACGAGATGCTGTGCCACAAACAGGCCAGTGCGACGCGGGTCGGCGCGCGGTAACAGGCGATCAGCGCCGCGTGCAGCCCCTTCACGTTCGTGGTGCCGGACCAGCCGATCTTTTCGCCCAGCCACATCAGCCCCTTCTCGAACGCCATGGCCAACCCCAGCCATTGCGCGCCCAGGAACCCGGCCGCCACCAGCACCGCTACGATGATGCCGCCGGTAACATACGTGGCGATGCCGCTATCGCCGACCGTGTGCAGCAACAGGTAGAGGCCCAACAGGGTGAAGACGATCTGCGTCACCATCTCCATCGTCAGATCCGCGATGGAGCCGGCGATGGCGTTGGCCAGCGGCAGCCCACGCCGGCCCAACAGGCGGGAAGCGACAAACTCGCCACCGATCTGCGCCACGGGCAGCAGATTATTCACGCCCTCCCGAATCCAGCGCAGCATCAGATAGGTGCGCAGGCGGGGGCGCGGTGCGGCCGGCCCGGCGATCACGAACCAGGCGCCGGCGGAAAACAGCATCTGGATCAGGTGGAACGCAATGACCGCGGAAATGCCGAACCAGCCGGCGTTGCGCAGCAGGTCCAGGATGCGGCCGACGCCGTAGCTTTCCAGCAGCCAGGCGGCGAGGGCCAGGCCGGCCAGCCCGCCGATGATCGCACCGAGTTTCATCCGCAATCCCCAATCAAGCCGCCTGAATAGCGTCCGCGTTTGCACTGCGCTAGGACAATGCCATGCAACCGATCCTGCCGACGCCCCTGCTGCTTCTTACGCCGGGTCCCCTGACCACCTCCGATGCCACCCGTGCCGCGCTGGCGCGGGATTGGGGCTCGCGCGAGACCGACTTCATCGCGATGAGCGAGGGCGTGCGCGCTCGGCTGGTCGCCCTGGCCGGTGTGGCCGACACGCATGTCGCGGTGCCATTGCCCGGCAGCGGCACCCATGCGGTGGAAGCGGTGGTGCAAACCCTGGTGCCGCGCGACGGCAAGCTGCTGGTGCTGGTGAACGGCGCCTACGGGCATCGTATGGTCGCCATGGCCCGCCGCCTCGGCCGGCAAGTCGCGCTGCTGGAGGCGCCGGAGGACCAGCCGATCGCCCCCGCCGCCGTCGCCGCCGCCCTGTCCGCCGACCCGGCAGTCACCGACGTCGCCCTGGTGCACTGCGAGACCACCAGCGGCCTGCTGAACCCGCTGGAGGCAGTTGCCGCCGTGGTGCAAGCCGCCAACCGCCGCTTCATAATCGATGCCATGAGTTCGTTCGGCGCGATCCCGATCGACGGCGCCGCGCTGCAATTCAGCGCGTTGGTCGGGTCCGCCAATAAGGGATTGGAGGGCGTGCCCGGCCTGTCCTACGCCATCGCGGAGAAGACGCATTTGGCGGCATCCGCCGGCAATGCCAGCAGCGTCAGCCTGGATCTGCACGACCAATGGCGCGGCTTCGAGTCGAACCGCCAATGGCGCTTCACCCCGCCGGTTCAGGTGGTGGCCGCATTGGCCGCGGCATTGGACCAGTTGGCGGCCGAGGGCGGGATCGCCGCCCGCCACGCACGCTACAGCCGCAATTGCGACGTGTTGCTGGACGGGATGCAAGCGCTCGGCTTCGTCTTGTTCCTGCCGCGTGCACTGCAAGCGCCCGTGATCACCACCTGGCACATCCCGCCGGGTGGCTGGTTCCAGTTCGACCAATTCTACGAATTCCTGCATCAGCGCGGCGTCATCATCTACCCTGGCAAGCTGACGGCGCAGCCCAGCTTCCGCATCGGCTGCATCGGCGCGATCGGGCCGGATGATCTGGCACGCGCGATGGCCGAGATCGGCGCCTTTGTGCGCGCCTACGACCCGGCGCGCTCCGCCGCCTGACGCAGGAAGCTGCGGAAGCGTTGCGCTACCTCGTGCGGGGCGATGGTGGGGCGGCCAAGCTTCTCCAGCGAGCCTGGGCGGATGCGGACATGCACCAGGCACGGCCCTGTTGTGGACAGCGCGTGGCTGAACGCGGCGGCAAAACCCTCGACGCTGTCGCAGACGAAGGCATGGGCGTAGCCGCACGCCAGCGCCACCCCGGCGAAATCCACGACTGGTGACACGGTGGCCTGGCCGCCCGTGGAATCGTGCACGCCGTTATCCAGGATCACATGCAGCAGCCCAGCCGGCTGGTAGGCGCCGATCGTGGCCAGGCTGCCCAGCTTCATCAGCGCCGCGCCGTCTCCGTCCAGCACGATGGTGCGTCGCCCGGTGGTGAGTGCGACACCCAGCCCCATCGGGCTTGCGCATCCCATGGAGCCCACCTGGTACAGATGCTGCTCTCGGTCGGCGAGGGTGAACAACTCTCGTCCGGCCTTCCCCGTGGTGACGATGATCGGCGCATCGCCGGGCACATTGGCTAGCACGCGCTCCAGGATCGCCAGCCGGGTGGGGCGGTCGCCATGGGATTGCACGTCGGTGCGTTGTCCCGGTGCAGGTGGCGGGCGAACGGCCTGGTCGAGGCTCTCCTCCGCCAGGCTGTCCTTCTCCATTACCAATGCATAGGGCAGGCCGGTTGCGTTCATGCTGGCGCGCGCCTGCTCCAGCGCGGGCGCCAGCGCATCCGCTGTTGTCGGGAACGGAGCGTTCGGCACCTCGATCACGTCCAACAGGCGTTGCGTGATCTGCCCCATCAGCACGTGCTGCGGCTCGTCCTTCAGCCCGGGCTGGCCTCGCCACGTGACGATCAGCAGCGTCGGGATGCGGAATGGATAGTTCAGCGATGTCAGTGGGTTGACCGCATTCCCCAGGCCCGAGTTCTGGCACATCATGGCCGTCCCTCGGCCGGCAAGCCAGGCCCCGGCGGCGATCGCCACCGCCTCCCCCTCGCTGGCCGCGCCGACATAGTTCAGCGAACGGTCGCTGAGCGTGCGGTTGATCAACGGGGTGAGAAAGCTGCAGGGCACGCCGGTAAAGAAGCCGATACCAGCCTGACCGGCCGCCGCGATGAACGATGCCGCCGGGATCATCAGGAGAAGTTCCGCGCCTCGGCCAGGTCGGCGTGGGTGTCCACGTCCAGCCAATGGCCCTTGATGTAATGCACCGCCACGGTGGTGTGCTTCATCAGCCGCTCCAGCAGAGAGGGAAGATCGGCGGTGGCGAGCGTCTTATCCGCCTCCATCGCCGCCAACTCGTCCCGCACCAAGTCGGCGCCACGCTCGCTGAGGTGCATCAGGCCGATCCACTCGCCACTTGCCTGCTCCGGCGCGGCACCCACGGCGGTCAGCTTCGCCGGGGCGTCATCATAATACCCGGCGGTGTCGGCGCGATCGGCGGCCATCAGATCGCGACCGTTGGCGGCGTTGCGCCGGGTCGAATCGACGGCCACGGTGATGTCGGCCTTGGAGTCCAGCAGCCCGTCCAGGATGTAGCGGCGGAACAGCACGTCGCCATACACGACGACCGTCTCGCCCTTCAGCCGTGGCAGGGCGCAGGCCAGCGAGGCAGCCTCGCCCGTGGTATCGAACGCCTTGTTGTCCAGCACCTTGATGCCGTCGGCAGGGATGGCGTCGGCGCGGTAGCCGCGAACCACGGCCACGTCATTCACGCCGCTCTCACCCATTGTGGCCAGCAGTCGGTGCAGCAGCGGCTTGCCCCGCACGTCCAGCATCGCCTTCGGCAGATCGGCCGTTACCGAGGCGAGCCCGGCGCCACGGCTCGCCGCCAGCACGACGCCGCGCACGTTGCGCGTGGTGGGCAAGTAGCGCTGCCCAGCCTCCTCCAACTCGTCATTGCCAGTCAGCTTGAAGATTTCGCGCACGGAGGTAACGCGGTCCTCCACCTCCATCAGCGACTCCGTGGTGGCGATCTTGCGCGCCGTCTCCCGCATGGCGGAGATGGAGGAGCGGACGAGGTGATTGGCCCAAATCACCATCGAAATGCCGGCCTCGCGGAAGGCCTCGGTCGGGGTGGCGTAGTACATGGTGGGCACGATCACGATGGGGCAGCGATTGTCCCACAGCTTCATGAAGCCGGTGATCTCGTTGGCGTCGGCCTTCTTCGAATGCACCAGGATCGCGTCGGCCCCGGCGGCATGGTACGCCTCCGCCCGGCGCAGCGCTTCGTCCATCGGATAGCCGGAGATCAGCGCCTCGGTTCGGGCGACGATGCAGAAATCCGGGTCGGTCTGCGCGTCCTTGCCGGCGCGGATGCGGCCACAAAACTCGGCGACATCGGCCAGCGGCTGGCGCTCGCCGAGGAAAGAGTTCGTCTTCGGGAACAGCTTGTCTTCCAGACAAACGCCGGCGATCCCCCGCTCGCAAAGTTTGCGCACCAGGCGACGGACGTTGTTGAAGTTGCCGTAGCCGGTATCGCCGTCCACCAGGATCGGCAGGCTCGACGCGTCGGCCATGTATTCCAGCACGTCCAGCACCTGGGTCCACGACGCCTCGTTATTGTCGCGCACACCAAGCATGGCGGAGATCGACAGGCCGGACGCCCAGATGCCCTGGAAGCCCGCTTCCTCGACGATCTTCGCTGACAGGCCGCTATGCGCCTCCATGATGAATGCCAGTTCGGGCGAGAGCAGCATCGAACGCAGACGCGCCGGGCGGGACGCGGTCGGCAGGTCGCGTCCGGTCCAAGGCTGAATGTCGTTGGGCAATGTCAGTAATCCTTAAGCGGCACCGCTGATTGACCGGATGTCCGGAATCGTGCCTGTAAGCGATCTGTCATAATCTACTCCTGCTTCAGGAGGAGGCAAGTTTTGCTCAACGCAGTTCCGACCAAGGCCTTGATCCTCGCTGCCGGCGTGGGCCGCAGATTGAGCGAATCCGAGGAACATCGCGGCAAGCCAAAAGCGTTGTTGCATTTTCAAGGCGCCAGCCTCATGGCCCGGCACATCGCAGCGTTGCGGCACGCAGGCATCACCGACATCACCGTCATTGCCGGATTCGCGGCCGGGATGATGCAGCCGGCCCTGGCCGAATTGGGTGGTGACCCGGCCGTCGCGGTACTGGTCAACCCAGATTTCCGCGAGGGCAGCGTCGTCTCGCTATGGACCGGGCGCGACGTGCTGCGCAGTGGTGCGCCGGTCATCCTGATGGACGCGGACGTGCTGTACGACGATCGGCTGATGGCGCGGCTTGTCACGACCGAGAAGCCCGACTGCCTATTGCTGGATCGCGAGATCGAACCAGGGGACGAGCCGGTGAAGTTATGCATCGCCAACGGACGGATTGTGGATTTCCACAAGCGGCCAACCATATCGCATGAATGGCACGGCGAGTCGGTCGGGTTTTTCCGCTTCACCGCGCAAACCGCGTCCGAATTGGCGGACCGGGCGGATGCGTATGTAACAACCGGGCGCCGCCACATGGAATATGAGGAGCCTATTCGCGACATGATCCTGGAAAGCGCACCTGGCCGTTTCGGCTTCGAGGACATCACGGGCCTGCCCTGGACCGAGATCGATTTCCCCGAGGACGTCGTCAAAGCAAACAATCTGCTGCCGGAGTTGGCGAATTGAGCACCACTCTGGAGCGCCCAGCCAGCACCCGCCTGCCCGCCGCGGACGAGGCGGCAGCGATGGAGCGCGATGGCTTCCTGGTCGTGCCGAACTTCTTCGACGCCGCCACCACCGCAAACCTGCTGCGCTGGACCGAGGAATTGCAGACCGCGCCCGAACAGCCCGGCCAGCATTGGGTGTACCACGAGGACAGCCTGACCGTACCGGGCCAGAAAGTGATCCAGCGGATCGAGAATTTCTGCCCCGTGCATCCGGGCTTCGACGGCGTTATCCGCAACAGCCCGCTATCCGATTGGACCGCGGCGCTGATGGGCGGCCCGGTGGTGCTGTTCAAGGAAAAGATTAACTTCAAGATGCCCGGCGCCCCCGGCTTCAAGGCGCATCAGGATCAGCAGGCCGGTTGGACCCGCTACGCCCCGATCTTCGTCACCGCGCTGGTCACGATCGACGCTTCCACGCTGGAAAATGGCTGCCTGGAAATGGTGCCGGGTCGCCATCGTGAGGGGATGATCGGGGAGGAATGGAACCCGCTGGACGAGACCGGACTGGCGCTGAAGGCCGTGCCGACCAACCCCGGCGATGTCATCTTCTTCGACAGCTTCGCCCCGCACGCGTCGAAGCCGAATTTCACCGACAAGCCGCGCCGGATTCTATACCTGACGTACAACCTGGCCGCCGAAGGCGACCACCGCGCGCAATACTACGCCGAGAAGCACGCCAGCTATCCGCCGGATATCGAGCGGGAAGCCGGGTCGAAATACGTCTTCCGGGTCTAGGCTACCGCGTGATGTGAGGGATGGGCGTCGTCTTCTGCTGTGCCGCCGCGGGGGCATTGCCATTGGACGCGTCCGCCGGGCTCGCATACCAGGCCGGCACCGTCGCCGGCAGGTCGCCGCGGGCGGCTTCGACCTCACCCTCCCGATGCTGTTGGTACAGCGTGCGGTAGGTCGCATACGGGTCCAGCGCCGTCTTCTCGATCGAATCGGTTTCCGTCAGCACCCGGGCGCGGGAATCGACTGCGCCGATGCCAAACCGGGTCCAACCGAACGTCGCGCTGCCGCCGAAGCTGACCCAGGTGAACGGGTCGAGCGCGGAGTTGGCGCCGTAGCCGACCCCGTCGCGCGGATTGCTGGGGCCCAGCACGGGCAGGAATAGGAACGGGCCTCCGGGAATGCCCCAGACCGCCATCGTTAGCCCGAAATCGTTGTCGTGGTCCGGGAAGCCCCAGCCGGAGGCGACATCGAACACGCCGCCAACGCCGACCGTGGTGTTGATCAGCAGGCGCATGAACGTGTTGCCCGCCTTGCGCGGGTGGCCTTGCAGCACGTCGTTGGTGAACTGCGCCGGGTTGCCCAGGTTGGACAGGGTGTTGTGGACGTGGTTTCGCACCGATTCCGGCACCGCGCTGCGATAGCCGCTGGCCACAGGGCGCAGCGCGTTGGCGTCGATCGCGTGGTTGACGGCGTAGAAGGTGCGGTTGGTCGGCTCCAACGGGTCGTTACGCTCGTTGTAATCGGCCAGTTCATCCGGCTCGCTGACGGGTGGCTTGGGCGCACAGGCGCCGAGCAGCAGAACGAGCGTGGCGAGCGCGGGCGGCAGAATGCGGAGGCGCATGGGATCCTTCGTGCGGTATGCCGGGGTCGGCGGGGCCTTGATCGGCGCTCGCCGCGGGCTGCGCGTCCGGTCAACCTTGCATACATAGCGGTCGCACCCGGCGCTATAAAGCCCAGAGCTGCCTGGGCGAGTGCCGGGTTAGGTTTCTGTTACGCGCTGTTGCCGTCGCGCAACCGGTTGAGGATAGATCCGTCCAAAAGCTGCGCAATCCGGTCCACGTCAATGTCGGCGGGCGGGTTGGCGGCGATGACCTTCGTGTCCAAACCAAATTGGCCCTGGCGCGGGAACACCGTCATCACTTTGTTGCCCCAGACCTTCTTGAACGCAGTCAGCAGGCGGATCTTGTCGTCGATGACCACGTAGCGCTCGGCCGGGTAGCGGCGCTCGATCTCGGCCACTTCGGCCTCTTTATGCACGCAGATCATGATGTGGCGGTCCAGCGGTTCGATCAGCCCGGCGCCCTGTAACTTGCGCGGCTGGAACACGGCATCGCCATCCGTCAACGCCACTACGCGGCCTAGTTTGCGCAGGGCGGCGATCAGCTCCAACGCGCCCGGATACAGCAGCGTGGCATAGGGGAAATCGACCACGAACAGCGACAACCAGATCGCGTCCACATCCTCCGGCCGCTCCAGCCGGTAGGTCTGGAAAGCGCCCAGATAGTCGCGATAGCCGAGCGAGTGGAACAGATGCTCCTGGATCTCCCAGTAACGGTCACGCGCCGCCGGGCCCGACACCTTGGCGATATGCGCCTTCAGCGCATCCTGGAATTGGTCGTTGTCCAGTAGGGTGTTGTCGACATCGACCAGGAACACCAGGGGGGCAGTTTCCACGAGCGCGGCTCCACGACAGGGGTACTGCAACTAGCGCCAGGGACGGGGCGGCCGTCAACTTCGACCGCCCCTGGGTTGGCCTATGCCTTGGGCGGGCGGCCCAGGAAGTCCATCTTGCCAACCTCGACGCCCTGGTGGCGCAGCAGCGCATAGGCGGCGGTTACGTGGAAGAAGAAGTTCGGCAGCGCGAACTGCGTCAGGTAGTTGGGGCCGGTGAACTCGATCGGGCCACTGCGCAGGGGCAGGGTGATGGTGCGGCCCTCGGCGCTGTTGATCTGCTCCGGCGTAAACCCCTGAATGAAGCTGATGGTGGTGGCGATGCGGGCCTTCAGCTCGTCGAATGTCGTCTCGGTGTCCGGAATGCTGGGCGGGGTTTGCCCGGCCATGCGGGCAACCGGCGTCTTGGCGGCGTCGGCGGCGCTTTGCACCTGGCGGGCCAGGTTGAACATGTCCGGGGCCAGCTTCGCCTCGATCATGGTGGCCGGCGCGATGCCGTTCGCGGCGGCATGGGCTGCACCCTTGTCCAGGATTTCGGACAGGTTGTGCAGCATGCGCACCATCATCGGGACGGACGCGTCGTAAAGCGTGAAGGCCATGGCGGATGCTCCGTGGGAGGTGGCGGTCTGTAGGCCGAAATTTCTCTCTTGAAAAGCTAAGATGACCGGTCATATCACCCAGCGTGACCAGAACCCCAACCCGAGACGTGCGTGCCAAACTGGTAGAAGCCGGCGTGCTGACGTTCAGCAAGGCGGGCTTCAACGGCTGCAGCGTGCAGGATATCACCGAAGCGGCCGGGGTGCCGAAAGGGTCGTTCTACAACCATTTTGAGAGTAAAGAGGCGCTCGGCGCTGCCGCGCTAGAACATTACTGGGCCGATGGCAGCTGCGAGACGCTGAAGATTCTCGACGAGAGGGCCGGGTCGCCAAAGGGTCGTCTGAAGCAGTATTTTGAAGACTCTCTCGTTGCGATGTCGGAGAAAGACTTTACTTGTGGATGTCTTATCGGTAATATGGCTGCCGAGCAGTCAGACCATAGTCCGGTGATTGCAGCGCAGTTGTCGGCGATCTTCGCGAATTGGAGCCGTCGGATCGGCGCTTGCATCCGCCAAGCCCAAGAGGCGGGTGAAATCCAATCCACCACCGATGCTGAGATGCTAGCGACCTTTGTTCTGAATGCGTGGGAGGGTGCGTTGCAACGTGCCCGTATCGAGAAGGGCGAACGCCCTCTCCGTCAGTTTATCGACGTGCTGTTTACCCAACTTCTCCACTAGCCTGCGAAATTCTCAGGCTTTTTCTCGACTGGAATCAAGATGACTGGTCATCTCGACACAATCGCCGTTGCCCGCGCCAAGCCCCGCAACGCCGCCGGGCGCAGTGCGCTGCTGGGGACGGCAGCGGTGCTGCTGTTGCTAGCCGCCGGGGCCGCCTATCGCGGATCGGGCTGGTTCGCCGCCAACTCCGCCCCCACCCAGCAGGCCGCGCCGCCACCGCCGAAGGTGACCGTTAGCGCGCCGCTGCAGAAGGACATGGCAGGCTGGACCACCTTCACCGGGCAATTCTCCGCGGTGGATTCGGTCGAGATCCGGGCCCAAGTCAGCGGCTATTTGACCGAGATCCATTTCGTCGACGGGCAGATGGTCCACAAGGGCGATCTGCTGTTCGTCGTCGATCCGCGGCCCTACGACATCGCCCTGCAGCAGGCACAGGCACAGTTATTGACGGCGATGGCCGGGCTGGACCTTGCCAACAAGCAGATCGTGCGCACGACCGAACTGCACCGCAGCGACTTCGCGTCCGGCGAATTGCTGGACCAGCGGGTGCAGCAGCAGCGCGGCGCCGTGGCCTCGGTCGAGCAGGCGAAAGCCGCGGTGCGTGCGGCCCAGTTGAATGTGGAATTCACCCGCATCACCGCCCCGCTCACCGGGCGGATCAGTTCGCATCGCGCCTCGATCGGTAACCTGATCAGCGGCGGCCCGGGCGCGGTCAGCAGCACGTTGCTGACTACGGTGGTCTCGCTTGATCCCATCCACCTCGATTTCGAGATGAGCGAGGGTGACTTCCTGACCTACCAGCGTTTCCAGGCGGAGCACGGCAACAACCCGATCGACCGTACGGTGGAGGCGAGCCTTAGCGACGAGCAGGGTTGGACCCGGCGTGGCGTGCTCGATTTCATGGACAACCAGATGGACCGTAGCAGCGGCACCATCCATGCCCGCGCGACCGTCCCGAACCCGGATTTGTTCATCGCCGCCGGGCAGTTCGCACGGCTGCGGCTGCCGACGTCGACCATGAAGCCGACGCTGATGGTGCCGGATTCGGCGGTGGCGACCGACCAGTCGCGCAAGCTGGTGATGACGGTGGCCGCCGATGGCACGGTGGTGCCGAAGCTGGTCCAGATTGGGTCGCTGCAGGGCAATCTGCGGGTGATCACCAGCGGGCTGTCCACATCCGACCAGGTGATCGTCAACGGCCTCATGCGCTCGCGTCCGGGCAGCAAGGTCACGCCGGAACCAGGCAAGATCACGCTCGCATCCGAGCGCTGAACATCTGAGCCCGGGGCAACCGGGCATCAAGCAGGGGCTATCATGCGCCTATCGCACTTCTTCATCGACCGTCCGATCTTCGCGACGGTGCTGGCGACGTTCATCACCATCGTGGGTGCCGTGGCGTATTTCACGCTGCCCGTCGCGCAGTACCCGGAGATCGCACCGCCGACCATCCAGATCAACGCCACCTATCCCGGCGCGTCCGCCGAGGTGATCAGCCAGACGGTGGCGACACCGCTGGAACAGCAGATCAACGGTGTCGAGAACATGCTTTACTTCAGTAGCCAATCGACCGGTGACGGTAAGCTGGCGCTGACGGTGACGTTCAAGCTGGGCACCAACCTCGACACCGCCCAGGTGCTGACGCAGAACCGCGTGTCCCAGGCATTGCCGCGCCTGCCGGATGCGGTGCAACGACTGGGCGTGACAGTGCAGAAAAACTCCCCGGACATGCTGATGGTGATCCATCTGCTGTCGCCGGATAGCTCACGCGACCAGCTCTACATGTCCAACTACGCCACGTTGCACGTGAAGGACCAATTGTCCCGCGTCGAAGGCGTCGGCAACGTGCAGATCTTCGGCGGACGCGACTACGCCATGCGGATCTGGTTGGATCCGGAGAAGGTCGCGTCGCACGATCTTACGGCGGGTGAAGTCGTCTCCGCCCTGCAGGCGCAGAACGTGCAGGTCTCCGCCGGCGTATTAGGGCAGCCACCGGTGGCGACACCGGGCGCATTTCAGTTGAACGTCGAAACGCTGGGCCGCCTAAATGACCCGGCGCAGTTCGCCGACGTCATCGTCAAATCCGACGATGCCGGCCGGGTGACGCGCGTGCGCGACATCGGGCGCGTGGAACTGGGTGCGCAGGATTACGGCGCCAATGGATATCTAGACGTGTCCAATGCGGTGCCGATGCTGGTGTACCAGCAGCCCGGCTCCAACGCGTTGGAGACCGCGCAGAAGATCCGCGCCACGATGACGGAATTGGCAGCGGCATTTCCGCAGGGTCTAAAATACGACATCGTCTACGACA
Organism: Acidisphaera sp. L21; assembly: GCF_009765685.1. Taxonomy (GTDB): domain Bacteria; phylum Pseudomonadota; class Alphaproteobacteria; order Acetobacterales; family Acetobacteraceae; genus LMUY01. The sequence goes on from NZ_LMUY01000065.1 coordinate 35,067, forward strand.
CGACGCTGTTCATCTCCCAATCCGTCCACGAGGTGGTAATGACCATCCTGGAGGCGGTGGGACTGGTCGTCGTCGTGGTGATCGTGTTCCTGCAAACCTGGCGCGCCTCGATCGTGCCGATCGCGGCAATCCCGATCTCGCTGATCGGCACCTTCGCGATCTTGTCCGCCCTTGGATTCTCGCTGAACAACTTGTCCTTGTTCGGGCTGGTGCTGGCCGTCGGCATCGTGGTGGACGACGCGATCGTGGTAGTGGAAAACGTGGAGCGAAACCTCCACGCCGGACTCTCGCCACGGGAGGCAGCGCACCGCACGATGGACGAGGTGGGTGGCGCATTGATCGCAATTGCGCTGACACTCTGCGCCGTGTTCATCCCAACCGCATTCATCAGCGGCATTTCCGGCCAGTTCTTCCGCCAGTTCGCGGTCACGATCGCGGCTTCGACAGTGATCTCGTGCTTCATATCCCTTACGCTGAGCCCGGCTTTGTGCGCGTTGCTGTTCAAGCCGCACGAGATTGCGCACGCAAGCAAGCGCCAGCCGTTGCTGATGCGGCCGATTACCTGGTTCTTCAACGGCTTCAACCGGCTGTTCGAAATCTTGTCCAACACGTACGGGCGGATGACGGCACGGCTGATCCGGATGAGCGTGGTGGTGCTGGTGGTGTATGCCGGGTTGATCGGGCTGACGGGCTATCAGTTCAGCCGCGCGCCGACCGGGTTCATTCCGGACCAGGATCTGGGCTACTTCATCACGGTCATTCAACTGCCGCCCGGCTCCTCGTTGGAGCGGACGGATGCGGTGGTGAAGCAGGCGACCGACATCATTCTGGCCACACCCGGCGTGGCCCATGCCGTGGCCTTTTCGGGCTTCGACGGTGCGACCTTCACCAACGCATCCAATGACGGCGCCATCTTCACCCCGCTCGATCCATTCGAGGAGCGGGTGGCGAAGGGGCAGAATGCCGCAGTGATTCTGAACGCGTTGCGCCAGCGTCTGTCGGTGATCCAGGATGCGTTCGTCATCACCATCCCGCCACCCCCTGTCGCCGGTATCGGCACCGCGGGCGGGTTCAAGATGATGCTGCAGGACCGCGACGGCCTCGGCCCGACCGCGCTGGAAGCGGCGGCGCAGGGAATGGCGGCGGCGGCCAACCAGATACCGGGCCTGGCCGGGGTGTTCACCCCCTTCAGCACCCGCACGCCCAGCGTCTACGCCGATATCGACCGCGAGCGCGCCGAAAAGCTGGGCGTAACGCCGGCCAAGGTGTTCGAGGCGATGCAGGTCTATTTAGGCTCCGCCTACATCAACGACTTCAACTATCTGGGCCGCACCTACCAGGTGACAGCGCAGGCCGATGCGAAGTATCGCGAAACCAACGAGGATATTGCCCGGCTGAAGACGCGTAACGCGTCCGGTGCGATGGTGCCGATCGGATCCGTTGCGCAACTGCACGACACCACCGGCCCGTACCGGGTGCCGCGTTACGACCTGTTCCCGGCGGCAGAGGTGCAGGGCGGCACGTTGCCCGGCGTGTCCTCCGGCTACGCGCTGGCGGCGATGGAGAAACTAGCGGCGGACCAACTGCCGCCCGGCATCGGCTTCGAATGGACCGACCTGGCGTTCCAGCAACGCCAGGCGGGGACGACCGCGATCCTGATCTTCGGCGCCTCCGTTCTGTTCGTCTTCCTGGTGCTGGCCGCGCAGTACGAGAGTTGGACGCTGCCGCTCTCGGTGGTGCTGATCGTGCCGATGTGTCTGCTGGCCGCGGTGACGGGGCTCATGATGCGCGGGATGAACGTGGACATCCTGGCGCAGATCGGCTTCGTCGTGTTGGTTGGCCTGGCCGCGAAGAACGCGATCCTGATCGTGGAATTCGCCAAGCAGGGCGAGGATGAAGGCCTGACTGCGCGCGAGGCCGCCGTCCAAGCCGCCCGCACCCGGTTGCGCCCGATCCTGATGACGTCGTTCGCGTTCATCCTGGGCGTGATCCCGCTGGTGCTGGCCACAGGCGCCGGGTCGGAGATGCGGCAGTCGCTGGGCACGGCGGTGTTCAGTGGGATGCTGGGGGTGACGTTGTTCGGCTTGGTGTTCACGCCAGTGTTCTACGCCGTGATCCGCTGGCTGTTCGCTGGCGGCCGCAAGGCCGCAGCGGCAGGCGCGCACCCGGTGCCGGCGGAGTAATCCTCCGCCGGCACCGGGCCTTACAGAAGCACCTTCTCCTTTTCCGGAATCCCGCCCTCCGCGGCGAGCGTTTCCAGCTGCCGGTCGTGCGTGAGTGACAGCCCTACCAGCATGGCGAAACCAAGGATCGTCGCAATGGCGAGCAGACCAATCGCGTAGCTGCCCGTCGCATCCTTGATCCGGCCCATGACATAGGGCCCGAAAAAGCCGGATAGGTTGCCGAGCGAGTTCACGGCGGCAATGCCAGCCGCCGCCGCCGAGCCGGACAAGAACGTCGTCGGCAGGGCCCAGAAGCAGGGTTGGGCCCCGTAGATGCCGAAGCCCGCCAAGGTGAACAGGATCATTTTGCCAACGGGATTGTCCACCACCGTAGACCCGGCGATGCAGAGCGCGGCGATGAGGATGGCAAGCCCCACATGCTCCCGCCGTTCGCCCGTCTTGTCGGAATGGCGACCCCAGTAAATCATGCCGACCACGCCCAAAATGTAGGGAAAGGTCGTGACGATACCGGTCCAGCCGTAACTCAGGCCAAAGCCGCTCACGATCTGCGGCAGGAAGAAGCCGATGCCGTATGTGGCCGCGTTGATCCCGAAATAGATGAAGGCCAGCAGGATCACCCTCGTGTTCCCCAAGGCCTGCAGAATGGTGAAGCGCTGTGCGCGTTCTCGAATCCGGTTCTCGACCACGTGACGCTCGACAAGCCATGTCCGCTCGTCCTCAGCCAACCAGGTCGCCTGGTCCGGTCGGTCCGTGAGGTAAGAAAGCACCACGAACGAGAGGATCAATGCCGGGATTGCCTCGATCAGATACATCCACTGCCAACCCGACAGGCCGAACCCGTGCAGATACAGCAGCCCGCCGGATAGCGGGCCGCCGATCACCGTAGAGAGCGGGATGGCCGCCATGAACATCCCGATCATCCGGGCACGATACAGGGCGGGGAACCAGATCGTCAGGAAGAAGATCATGCCGGGGAAGAACCCTGCCTCGGCCACGCCCAGCAGCACGCGTAATGTGATGAAGGTGGTGGTCGTGTCGATGCCTAGCCCGTGGGAGATCTGCGGGATGAACGCCATTGCCCCGGCGATGATGCCCCAGCTGAACATGATCCGCGCGATCCATCGCCGCGCACCAAACCGCTCCAGCAGGATGTTCGATGGTACCTCGAAGAAGAAATAGGCGATGAAGAAGATGCCGGCGCCCAAGCCGTACACGGTCTGCGACAGTCCAAGCTCCTGGTTCATGCTCAGCGCAGCGAAGCCGACATTCACCCGGTCGAGATAGGCCACGAAGTAGCAAAGCATCAGGAACGGCATCAGCCGCCACATGACCTTCTGGATTGTGCGTGCCTCTACATCCATGCGTTCTCTCCCGTCGTTTTTTCTTCGGCGCTGGGAGTAGGCTATGGGAGACGGCATTACGTCAATCTTGCTGTTGTAACCCGTCGTCGTTCCGGGATCCGAAGCAGCCGGCAGAAAAGCGAACCCCATGCTGCATTGCAACAAAACGCTATCGGACAGCCGGAAGATCCCTCAGCCCTCGGCCGCTAGAATGAGACGTCGCCGTATGGATAGTATGCCGCGAGGTCGACATGCTCGTAGGTCAAACCTTCCAGCCGGGTGGTGCCGAGGAATGGCTCGTCCGGCTGGACCAATAGGATGGTTTTGGCGAACCCGGTGTCGTCGAAGCCGCGGCGGAAATGCACGCGGGACTTGATGGCAATGATGTCGAACGCCGCCGGGTCGATGCCGTTCTCCACCAGCGAGGACAGTTCCATCACCTGGGTTAGGTACGGACTCACCACCAGCACATTGCCATTTCCGAACCCCACATGCAGCCATCTGTCATCGCGCCGCTGCCCAGCCGTCACCGCCAGCACCACGCCCTGGATGTGTACCGGCTGCCCAGCGGACGGGTCTGCCAGGCCACCAACATGCCTATCGAACCTATCGCCAACCTTCACGTCGCCGAGCGCCTCGACCGTCGGGCGGTCGGTGACGCTGACGATCAGGGTCCTGGACAGGCCTTGGGCAATAATCTCCTGCAGCAGCCACGTGGCATAGCCGGAGCGATCGCTGTGGTCCGCCAGCACGACGGGCCTGGCGGCGGTTTTGGCAGCGGTAACGGCGTCGGCGATGCGGTGGATCTTCGTGGTGTGCAGCAAAGCCTCCCGCAGGCGCCATGCGGTCTGCGCCATATCGTCGGCCACGCGCCGTGCCAGGTCTGGCTTGCCGTTGGTCAGCACCTGGAACGTCATCCCCACATCCGGCACGTCGGCCCAGGGGAAGCCGAAGAAGACGTTCACATACGTATCCGGGGATCGCGCCTCCCACACCAGCGCCCGTTGCACTAGGTCCATCCAGGGCGACGCGCCGGTCCATTGCAGCACGGTGGGGGAGATGATCGGCACCTTCACCGTCACATGCGCCGGCGCATAGTCGCCGCGGATGGCGCGTATTAGCATGCGGGCCGCGCGCTCCCCCTGCAGATGGGCATCGTAATGCGGGAAATATTTGACGGTGAAGGCCATGTCGGCATGGCGCAGGAACGCCTCATCCTCGTTGCCATGCGGGTCGAAGGTGGCGGCGATGAAGGCCTTGGGGCCGACGAATTCGCGTACGCGCCGTGCCAGTTCCGCCTCCGGCCGGGGCACCCCGCGGGCGGCCATGGCGCCGTGGAGCGATAGGTAGACGCCGTCGAACGGGCCCTCCGCTTGCAACCCGGCGATCATGGTGCCGACGAAGCCCTCGTAACACTCCTCCGTCAGCCAGCCGGAGCCAGATCCGGCCTTCGAATCCAGCGGTGATTCGATGCCGACGAGTGCGACCCCCGCATACTCCCGCGCCACCTTCACGAAGCCGCCGATATAGGACGTCGGCTCCGACTGCAGCAGCGCCTCGCCCTTTGCTGGGGAGCCAGGAAAGGTGAAATCCGCCGTGGTCGTGTCGTAGGGCAGGAAGGTCACGGTTTCGTGAGAGAATTTCAGGACTGCGATGCGGATCGGTGTCGGGGTCATTCGGGCGGTTCCTCCGGCTGGCGGGTTGCTGCGCCGCGGTATTGGCGTAGCGTATCGGACGTCGCTAGTTGCCGTAACGGAGCCGCCGGATGTATCCAACCCCCCGCAGTCACCGCCCGCTGATCATGGGCCGCAACGGCGCGGTGGGCGCCAACCACCCGCTGGCCACCCAGGCAGGGCTGGACACGCTGCGCGCCGGCGGCAATGCGGTGGATGCGGCGGTTGCGATCTCGCTGACCCTGGGCGTGGTGGAACCGATGATGTCCGGCCTGGGCGGGGACGGGTTCTATCAGGTGCATATCGCCGGGCAGCCGAAGGGGCTGGTGTATAACGGCACCGGCCCGGCGCCGATCGCGGCCACGCCCGAGGCATTTCCCCAGGGCATGTCTGTCCACGGCCCGCGCAGCGTGTCGGTGCCGGGCTCGCTGGCTGGGATCGCGGCGATGCATGCGGCACACGGCCGGCTGCCATGGGCCAAGCTGGCCGAACCCGCGATCGAGCACGCGCGGTATGGCTTCGCCGCGACCCATGCCTATCGCATGTTTTCCACCGACAACCGTCCCCAACTGGCCGCCGACCCGCGCAGCCGGATGGTGTTCCTGGCCGAGGCAGAAACACGACCGCTCGCCGGGCTAGTGGTCCAGCCCGATCTCGCAAACACGCTGGAAGCAATCGCCGCCGATGGCGCGGAAACGTTCTATCGCGGCCGCCTGGCCCAGCGCCTGGCCGCCGGGCTGGCCGAAGCCGGCAGCCTGGTAGCGGAGGCGGATCTGGCCGCGTGCGAGGCGGAGGTGCAGGCCCCGATCGCCATCCAATACCGCGGCTACGAGGTGCGGCAGACACCGCCCAACTCCACGGGCTTCGTGATGCTGGAAATGCTGCGCATCGTGGAGCAGTTCGACCTGGCCGGCATGGACCCGGCGCAGCGCGTGCACGTGCTGGTGGAGGCGAAGAAGCGTGCCTTCCTGGACCGCGAACGCTACGGTGCCGACCCCCGCTTCGAAACCGTCCCGATCGAGCATTTGCTGTCCGATGCCGTGGCCCACGCCCACGCCGCCGCCATTTCCATGGACCACGCCGCCGACCTGCCGCTGAAAATACCGGAGAAGGCGGAGGGCGATACCACCTATTTCTGCGTCATCGATGCGGAGGGCAATGCGGTGTCTGGCATCCAAAGCATCAACTCGTCCTTCGGGTCCGGCGTCACGGCCGGGGATACCGGCGTGCTGATGAACAACCGCATGGCCTATTGGCACCTCGACCCCGCCCACCCCAATCGCCTCCAGCCCGGCAAGCGCGTGCGCCACACCATGAACGCCCCGATGGTGTTCCAGGACGGTAAGTTGTGGGGTGTGCTGGGCACGCCGGGCGCGGATAATCAGGTGCAGGTGAACCTGCAGGTGCTGACAGCCATGCTGGACCTCGGCGCCGACCCGCAGACCGCGATCGAGCGGCCGCGCTGGACCAGCAGCCAGCCCGGCCAGGGCGCCAACTGGCCCCATGCCGGCGATGGCGTGCTCACGATCGAGAATGATATCGGCGACGAGGTTCTGGCCGGGCTGGAGGCGCGCGGCCACGTGCTGAACCGGGTTGCCCATATGGGCGGTCCCTGCTCGATGCAGGCGATCCGCCTCATGCCGAACGGCGTTCGCATGGCCGCGTCCGACACGCGACGCGACGGCTGGGCGGGCGCATATTGATGGCGCTGCCAGCGGGGATCCCGGAGGGGTGGGAGCGGCTGCCTACCCAAGCCTTTGGCAACCATGTCGGCCCGTTTTTCCGCCCGGTGGATTGGGACGGCCTACTATGCGGCTTCGTGACGGACGAACGCCACGGCAACAAGCGCGGCGTCACCCATGGCGGGATGCTGGCCACCGCCTTCGACGTCGCCCTCGGCAATGCGAGTTGGCGGGCCGCCAACCAGCAGCCCAGCGCCACCGTGAACTTGGCGGTGCAATATGTCGGCGCCTTAAAACTGGGCGAGTTCGCCACCATACGATCGGAGGTGATCAAGGCCACGCGCAGCCTGGTCTTCGTCCGCGGCGTGATGCGTGTCGATGACAGGGTCGTGGCCACCGGGGAGGGCGTCTGGAAGATTCTGAAATGGCGGGGCGAACCCTTCGTCCCGCTGGAGCAACGAGCAGGAGACTAGCTTGGAATTTAATCGCCTCGGCCATTCGGGCCTGCGGGTTCCCGCCCTTGCCTTCGGCACCGCGACCTTCGGCGGCGGGAATGATTTCTTCAAGGCATGGGGTTCCACCGATGCAGGCGCCGCCACGCGCCTGATCGACGTGTGCCTGGACCACGGCGTGAGCCTGTTCGATACGGCGGACGTGTATTCCGCCGGGCTGGCCGAAACCATTCTGGGCGAGGCGATCAAGGGCAAGCGCAATCGCCTGCTGATCTCGACCAAGGCGACGTTCCCGATGGGGGACGGGCCGAACGATTTCGGATCGTCCCGCCAGCATCTGACGGATGCGGTGGATGCCTCGCTGCGGCGGCTGGGCGTGGACCACATCGACCTGCTGCAACTGCACGGCCAGGACTACAACACGCCGGTGGAAGAAACCCTGTCCACGCTGGACCAGTTCGTGCGCACGGGGAAGGTGCGATACATAGGCTGCTCCAACTTCAACGGCTGGCACCTGATGAAGTCGCTGGCTGTGTCGGACCGCTATGGCTACGCGAAATACGTGGCGCACCAGGCCTATTACTCCCTGCTGAACCGCGATTACGAGTGGGATCTGCTGCCATTGGGCCGCGACCAGGGCGTGGGCGCAGTGGTATGGAGCCCTCTGGGTTGGGGCAAGCTGACGGGCAAGATCCGCCGCGGACAGGCGGCCCAGCCCGGCACCCGCGCACACGACATCGCCGGCACCGGCCCGCAATACGAGGAGGAGCGATTGTTCCGCATCGTCGATGCGCTGGATGTTGTGGCCAAGGAAGTCGGCAAGACCATTCCACAGGTTGCGCTGAACTGGCTGCTGCGCCGGCCAACCGTGTCCAGCGTGATCATCGGCGCCCGGAACGAAGAACAACTGATCCAGAACATCGGCGCCGTTGGTTGGGCGTTGACGCCGGGCCAGGTGGCGACGCTGGATGAGGCCAGTGATGTCAGCCCTGCCTACCCGGTGTGGCACCAGCGTAATTTCCCGCAGTTGAACGAGAAGGCCTAACCGACCAGCCAACCCCCGGAGGTGACATGCGTCGTCGAAGCCTGCTTGCCGCTAGCGTCGCACTCGCCTCCGGGGTCGCCCGGGCCCAATCTGCGTCCTCCGTCGACGTGTTGCTGGTGTTGGCGGTCGACGTCTCCCGCTCGGTGACGGATGAGGAGGCTGTGTTGCAGCGGGACGGCTATCGCGGCGCCATCACCGACCCAACGGTGCTGGCCGCGATTGCCGGTGGACCGCTGGCGGCCATTGCCATCGCCTATGTCGAATGGGCGAGTTACAATTTCCAGGATCTGGTGATCCCCTGGACCCGCATTGCCAACGCGTCGGATGCGAAGGCCTGGGCCGATCGCTTGGCCGAATCCCCGCGCCAAAGTGTCACCTGGACCAGCATTTCCGGCGCGCTGCAATTCGCCGGCAAGCTGCTGGCATCCGCCCCGTTCGAGGGCAGCCGCCACGTGATCGACGTCTCCGGCGACGGCGCCAACAACAACGGCCCGCCGGCAGAGGATGAGCGGGACAAGCTGGTGGCCGCGGGGGTGACGATCAACGGGTTGCCCATCATCAACCGGCATCCCCGGTTTTCCCGGCTGGAACTCGACGTCGACAAGTATTACCAGGCATCGGTCATCGGCGGCCCGGGCGCGTTCCTCATCGTGGCGGACGATTTCTCGGCGTTCGAAACTGCGATCAAGCGCAAGCTCATCCAGGAGATCGCCGGGACCGTGCCGCCGGCGGGGTAACGACCCCAATTCACCCCCGACGATCCTCCCTCACGTGTATGACGATGCCACCCTCATCGACCAGACGCTTCCATCCGGGCATGTCGTCCATGATGGCAACGACAGGATGACCCGACGGGAAGATGGTCCACGTGATACCGAACTCGGCAATGGTCTGCTTCAGCAACGGAACGTCCAGAGAAACGAGCCGGCGGTAGCGCCCGAGAAACGCATCTCCGTAAAGATCTGCACGGCTGTCGATAAACGGCCGCACGCCATTGAAGATCAACTGTCCACCCAGCCCATAATCATTCAAGACCGGCTGCGCGCTCAACGATGGTGGGACAGCGCCAATCGATGCGGCAAAGCTCGCGCCAGTGACCGCCGGGCTGAGCGGGGTAGCGAAGCGCAACATCATCGCCGCAATGCCGGCCATCGCCGCACCACCCAACGGCCATCGCCAAGCCGTGCCCAGCCGCCCCGCACATCCTCGTGCCAGACTCGCCCCCACGGGTTCGGCCAGGATCAGCGCCCCGACGATGCCGAGCAATTGCCCGTTTCGGGCATGTGTCAGCGCGCCATACGTCAAGCCCAGGAACATTAATGACCGGATCGGCGGCAGGGTCAGCTTGCCCGTAAAGCCGAGCGCCAGCGCCCCCAGAATGACAATTTCCAGCGGCTGGAAATGCGAGAAATCCACCGGCTGCCACTCCCCGATCCACGCCAGGCTGCTCATCCCGACCAGATGGATCGGGAACAGCACGCCCGCCAGAAACTCGGGGTTGAGCAGCGCCGCCACCCAGGCGGTAAGTGTGAAACCCGCCCAGCCGATCAACACCCGGACACGCCGGGCGCCGGGGTCCAGCAAGGCCTCGACCATGAAGAAACCCGGCAATACAAGGCCCAGCATGAAGCTGCCATGCAGGTTGACCCACAGCACCATCACCGGCAGCAACAGCAAAGACGGCGCAGTCCGGCGGGCCCGTGCGCCGACCAGTCCGCTGCACCAGATGGCGAGGCACGGCCACGCCAGCAAATGCGGCCGTGCCAGCATGGAAGGCGCGGCCAGGGCCAGTGCAACCACCATGAACGTCACGGCATACAGATCCGGCAGAAACTGACGCAGCCGCCGCAACAGGATCGCTGCCGTCAGGCCCGCCGAGCCCGCCGCCAGAACCATGACCGCCTGCATCCCACCGATGCGAAACGCGCCCGCCAGAACGGTTTCTGCCAGCCATTCATGCGGAAACCAGTGACGATCACCCGCCGTGAACGAGAACGGGTCCGTCGTCGGGATCGCATGATGATCCAGTATCCACGCACCCGTGCTGATCTGCCACAGCGTGTCGCCATCATTCAGGATCTGCGGCAGCCACATCACCAGGATAAACACGACGAATCCGGCTATGACAGAGGCAGCGTCGACCGCCTCGCCACGCGAACGAGAAGTCTGCACCGACCTAGAAAGAAAAGCAGTCGATGCAAACATGACGTTGAGGACATCCGCAGCGGGCCATCGCTGGGCGAGCTTTGCCACAGAGGTGCTTAAGAATGCCTAATGCGGCTCACCAACCCTCAGCCCGGCGCCAGCGTGACATTCTGCAGCCGGATCAACCCATCCGGCACCTGCACGAAGCCCGTCACCGCCTTGCGCATCCCCACCACGTTCTTCGGCGTCCACAAATAGATCAGCGGCAAATCCTTCCGCTCCAACTCGACCACCTTTCGGTAGATCGCCTTGCGCGCCGCCTGGTCGGGCGTCAGCCGGGCTTGGTCCAACAAATCATCCATCGCCTTGCTGTCGTAATGGCCGTAATTGAACGTGCCCGTGGTGTGCAGGAACGGCCACAGATTGCCATCCGGGTCGATCCGGCCGGACCATGCGATGTTGTAGGCATTGAAGTCGCCGCGATACCCGGCCTGCAACGACGACGCGAACTCCAGCGATTGCAGCTTTACGTCGAACCCGGCCTCCTGCGCCATCGACTGAATCACCTCGTCGATCTGCTGCAGGTCGGGATTGTTCGGCGCCATCAGCGTGACCGGGACGGGCAGGGGCACCCCGGCCTGCTTCAGCAACGCCTTCGCCTTCTCCACATCGCGCGCCGGGGGCTGCATATCGGCGAAATAATACGGCGAGGATGGCGGGTTGGCCTGCACCGTCGGGGTGAACAACCCATCGTACACCACGTCGATCATCGCCTTGCGATCGATCGCCAGTTCGAACGCCTGCCGCACCAGCGCATTCTGCCCGATCGTCGTGTTGGACGCCGGGCTGTTGCCGGTGTTGATGGTGATGCCCTGGTAGGTGAGCGCATCGCCGATCGAAACCTTCAGCTTCGGGTCCTTGCGCACCGCCGCCACATCGGTTGGCGAGATATACTCCACCAGATCCAGTGCCCCGGCCTGCAGATTGGCCAGCCGCACCGCGCCGTTCGGCTGCGGCATGTAGATCACCTGGTCGAAGTGGATCGCGTCCTTGTTCCAGTAATCCGGAAACCGCTTCAGCACGATGCGGTCCTGCGCGATCCGGCTGTCGAACATGAATGGCCCGGCGCAAACCGGATGCAGGCCGAATTTGTCGCCCGCTTCCTCCGCCGCTTTCGGGGCGATCATGATCCCGGCCCGGTCGGTCAACTGCGCCAGCAGCGCTGCGGAGGGCGCCTTCAGCACCAACTCCACCGTCAGTGGGTCCCGCACATTGATGGCCTGGATCGCATTGATCTCACCGGCGCGCATGCTGCCCTTGATGGTCAGGTCGCGGGTGAGTTTGTATTTCACCGCATCCGCATCGAATTTCTCGCCGTCATGGAAAGTGACGCCGCTGCGCAGATGCAGGATCAGATGCGTCGGGTCGGCCCATTCGTAGCCGGTGGCGAGCTGCGGGACGATGTTCAAATTGGCATCGATGTCGAACAACTTGTCGCACATCGCGGCATATACGATGCGACCCACGTAGGAGGAGCCGAGCGTCGGGTCCAGAATGTCCGGATCCTCCCGCAGACCGATCCGCAGGGTTTGGGCGCTGGCGGCGTGCGCTGCCGTCAGGGCCAGCAGCAAGGCAAAAAGGCGGATCATCGGGAGAGTCCTTCGGCGTCGCAGGCGGCGTTGATGATGGCGCGATCGTAAGTGCCATAACGGCTGTCCCGCCCGGCCAGGAACCGGCGGAACACGGCGAAGCGTTCCAGGCTGGCACGATGCAGCCGGCGCAGTTCGGCCAACGGGTCGGGGTGGTCGTCGGCTCGAATGTCCAGATCGGGGTAGGGATCATTGGTGCAGATCTTCAGCCCAGCGGATTGCTTGCCGCGCTTGTCGCCACCGGCTGCTTCCCCCGCCTCCATTGCCGTCATCAGCCGTTCCGCCATCGATCCGCTGGCCGCCAAATAGGCGTCCATCGTCGCCTCCACCACCTGTGGCCCCGCCAGCATGTTGCCGGCGACCGAGACATCCTGCCCACACACATGCCCCGCCCAGGTGACGCAATCCGGTCCGCTGTGCTGGGCGATGCGGCCCTTGGCGTCCAGGATGTGGAACTGGCGCTGCGGCCCCCCGGGGTCGGGCACCACCAGGTCGCCCAGGATCACCGCCGGGTCGCCGCCGGCGCGCAAACGCGGCATGGCGTCCACCGCGTACATCGGGTTCACCATCGCCTGCGTCGCCAGCGCGCCGACTTGGCCCTCCACGTGGATGCACATCGCCCCCACGGCAAAGAATTTGGACGCGACGGCAGCGCCCAGGGCGCCCGTGTCGGCGTCCCGTACCAAAATCGACCAGGTCATTTGGGTCGTCCCCCCAGCAGCATTTGTTCGAACCAGTCCCGCCGCTCGTGCAATCGCAATGCCAGTCTTGTCGCAACGGGCCGGGCGGCCCACGGTGCGATCTTTGGGCGGGAGGTGCAACAGCATGGCGACGACACGGCAGATGAAGTTGACGGCATTCTGCCACCCGCCGGGCCACTGGCGCATGCCCGGCGCCCGCCCAACCGACATGGGGTTCGAAGACAACGTCCACCTGGCGCAGACCGCCGAGCGCGGCAAGTTCGACATGCTGTTCTACCAGGACAGCGCCGCCGTCGCCCCCGTATTCTACCTGTCCGGCGGCAACGCCGAAACGCTCGCCGAATCCGCCCGCTGCGTGCGTCTGGAACCGCTGACCATGCTGGCGGCATTGGCAACCGTCACCAAGCACATCGGCCTGGTCGCCACCGCCACCACCACCTACAACGATCCGTTCAGCATCGCGCGAAAATTCGCCACGATCGACCACATCAGCAAGGGCCGCGCCGGGTGGAACCTGGTGACCTCGCAGAACGTGGACGAGGCACAGAACTTCAGCCGCGACAGCCATCTGGACCACGCCCTGCGCTACCAGCGCGCCCAGGAATTCTACGATGTCGTCACCGGCCTCTGGGATAGCTGGGACGACGACGCCGTCATCCGCGACCGCGAGACCGGCCGCTACATCGACCCGGCGGGCCTGCACGTGCTCAACCACAAGGGCGACCATTTCTCCGTCCGCGGCCCGCTGAACGTCGCCCGCCCCCCGCAGGGCTACCCGATCATCGCCCAGGCCGGCTCCTCCGACCCAGGGCGCGAACTGGCCGCCCGCACGGCGGACGTCGTGTTCACCGCCCAGGTCGACATCGGCGAGGCACGTTCGTTCTACGCCGACGTAAAGGGCCGCATGGCGAAATACGGCCGCGCGCCGGACGATCTGAAGATCATGCCCGGCATCCGCTTCGTGCTGGGGCAAACGGAATCCGAGGCGAAGGAGCGCTACGAGATGATGGTCTCCTCCGCCTCCGACGATGGCGCGCTCGCCAGCATCCAACGCCTGGCCGGCGATCTGGACCTCAAGCAATTCCCGCTGGACGGCCCGCTGCCCGACCTGCCCCCCAGCAACGCCGCCAAGGCGCGCCAGGTGATGATGATCGAGCTGGCCCGGCGCGAAAACCTCAGCATCCGCAAACTCGCCCGCCGCTTTGCCTTCAGCCTCGGCCACATGGTCTATGTCGGCACCGCCAAGGGCCTGGCGGACCAGATGGAGGAATGGTTCACCGCCGGCGTCTGCGACGGCTTCACCATGCTCTCCCCCTACTTCCCCATCCCGCTGGAACTGTTCGTCGACACCGTCGTGCCGGAACTGCAGCGCCGCGGCCTGTTCCGCACCGAATACGAAGGCACGACCTTGCGCGAGAACCTCGGCGTGCCGTTCCGGTCGAGCCGTTACACATGAGCATCGCCGACACCCGTCGCGCACAGATTTTCCCGGTGCTGACGGCGTCACAGCGCCAGGCGGCCTTGCGCTTCGCCAGCGGCCCGGTGGCGCAATGCCAGCCGGGCCAGGTGCTGTACGGCTACGGCGCCAAATCCGCCCCGGCATTCCTGGTGCTAGCGGGCGCAGTGGACATTCTCACGCGGGACGGTATGGGCCGCGAAACCCATATCGTTTCGCTCGAAACCGGCCAATTCTCCGGCGAGGTCGCCCAACTCGCCGGCCGCCCGACCCTGGTCGAAGGCCGCGCCGGGCCGGAAGGCTGCGAAGTCGCGCCCTTCGATGCCGTGCATCTGCGCGCCCTGGTAATCGGCTCGGCCGAGATTGGCGAGACGGTGATGCGCGCCTTCATCCTGCGCCGCGCCGCGTACATCCTCGAGGGCGTCGCCGGCTCGCTGCTGGTCGGCACCGCGGCAGACCCGTGGCTGGTGCGCCTGCAGGGCTTCCTCCGCCGCAACGGCTATCCCCACACCGTGCTCGACCCGGCAATCGACCCAGATGCCGCCTCCATCGTGGACCGGTTCGCGCTGCATGCGCCGGATCTGCCGATCGCCCTGTGCCCCGACGGCACCCTGCTGAAGCGCCCGACCGACGGCCAAATCGCCCTGGCGCTGGGCATCACCCCGGCATTGCGGCCCGAGCAAGTGTACGACGTGGCCGTGGTGGGCGCCGGGCCAGCCGGGTTGGCAACGGCGGTCTACGCAGCGTCGGAAGGCCTGTCGACCATCGTGCTCGACTCGCACGCATTCGGCGGCCAGGCCGGCGCGTCCTCGCGGATCGAGAATTACTTCGGCTTCCCCACCGGCATCTCCGGCGTGGCGCTCACGGCGCGCGCCTTCACCCAGGCGCAGAAATTCGGCGCCGAGATCGCCATCCCACTGGAGGTCGCGCGGCTGGATTGCGGCAATGGCGGCCTGCGCGTCGTCTTGACGGACGAGCGAACCGTGCAGGCCCGCACCATGGTCATCGCGTCCGGCGTGCGCTACCGCCGGCCGAACATTCCGAAGCTGGCCGAATTCGAAGGCGCCGGAATCGCCTATTGGGCGTCCCCGGTGGAGGCCAAATTGTGCGAGGGCGAGGAAGTGGCGCTTGTCGGCGGCGGCAACTCCGCCGGCCGGGCCGTGGTGTTCCTCGCGTCCAAGGTGAAGCAATTGCACCTGGTCGTGCGCGGCACCGGACTGGAGGCGTCGATGTCGCAATACCTGATCGAGCGTATCGCCGCGCTGCCGAATGTTGAAGTGCATACCCGAACCGAAGTCGTGGCGCTGGACGGCGAGCCGGACGTGTCACTATCCAGCGTGACCTTCCGCAACCGCGACACCGGCAAGACCAAGCTCGTGGCATTGCGCCATCTGTTCCTGTTCATCGGCGCAGACCCAAACACCGAATGGTTGGAAAGCTGCCCCATCAACGTCGACGAAAAGGGTTTCGTCATCACCGGCGACCAATCGGCCGGTACGTGCCTGCCACTGGAAACCAGCGTGCCCGGCGTATTCGCGATCGGCGACGTACGCTGCGGCTCGACCAAGCGGGTGGCGGCCGCGGTGGGTGAGGGGGCGGCCGTCGTGGCGCAGTTGCACGCGACCTTGGCGAAGGCAAAACCTTAGCAGGGCGCTGCCCTGCACCCGGAAGGGGACAGTCGTCCCCTTCACCCCTTTATCCTGAGGGATCCAGGGGGGTGCGGGGCGAGTGGAAGGCCATCGGAGGAACAGCCCTGCTCGATGGCGTCGACGCCAGCACGGGTGCCGGATCCAACCCAAGATCCCGGCAAATCTCCCGAATGATCTCCTCTGCCGGCCGCCGCCCGATATCCTCGATCGTGTCCAGCGCATCCAACCGTTCGCGCAACGCCCCGGTCAGCCGTTCGGCGTCCCCGGCATCCGCGCTGCGCCCGATCGCGTGGCTCACCGCGCGCACGATCTGCCGCCGCGCCATGGCCTGCTGGTCGTCCATGCGCACCGGCCGCGCCCAGCCCCGATCCAGCCGCTCGGCCAACAGCACCGTCCGGCGGATCGCACGCGAAACCTGGTTGAACGCGGCGGCCACGATCTCGATCCGCGGTGCGACGGTGCGCCGGGCTTCCGCGGCGGCGCTCGCCGCCTGATCCGCCGCAATCGCCTCTGCCAGCGACGTCGCGATGGGCAACTCGCCCGCCACGACGATCGCTGCATCAGCCAGCGCTGTCTCCGCCTCAGCCGCCCGCCCGACCATCCGGGCAACGCTCATCCCAATCTGCACGAGTTCCGCCAAAGCCTCCCGAAAGAGCGCGGGTGCCTGGGCGATGTCATCGTGCTGAATGGGGCGCGTCTGCATGGTCCTTCGCAACAACCACACACGCACCCGCAGTTTCAAGCAAAAGGAGTGCAGAGGACGACTGTCCTCTGCCGGGGTCCGGGGCAGCGCCCCGCCTTAGGTCCTCCCTTACGGCGCCACACTAATCCCCCCATAAGGCGTCCCCCCCAGCACATGCACCTTATACCCGCTGACGTTCTTGCGGATCGCCGTGTACGCCTGCGTATCCGCAAACAGGATCCCCGGCACATCCTTGGCGAACACGTCCTGCGCCTGCACATACAGCTTCGCCCGTTCCGCCTGGTCGCTAATCACGTTGGCCTTCGATACCAGGTCGCTGAACTCGGCATTGCACCAATGGCCGAAATCTCCGGGGCGCGGCTTGCCGTCCGGGCAGGCCCAGTAGTTGAACACCAATTGGCTCGGGTCCGGGTAATCCCAGGTGCCCCCCAGCATCCCCACCGGCGCCTCGCCCGCGCGCACCCGGCGCAGATACTCGCCCCATTCGTAGCTGACGATTTCCGCCTGCACGCCGATCTTGGCCCAATCCGCCTGGATCATCTCCGCCGCCCGGCGCCCATTGGGCATGTAGGCCCGCGCCACGGGGATTGCCCAGATCGTGGTCTTGAACCCATCCGGATACCCGGCCTTGGCCAGCATCGCCTTCGCCGCCGCCGGGTCGTACGGCCGCGGCTTCACCTGGTCGTTATGCCCCCACAGGCTCGGTGAAATCAGCGCCGCCGTCGGCTCCCCCGTGCCCTGGAACACCGCAGACACCAGCGACTTCAGGTCGATTGCAGTGGCCAACGCCTCCCGCACTTCCAGCTTGTCGAAGGGCGGCTTGTCGGAGCGAAACGACACATACCCCATGGACGCCAGCGGCCCCGCCGCCAGCACCAACTGGGCATCCGCCTTGATCCCGTTGAAATCGGTCGGGTTCGGATATCGCGCGATCTGGCACTCCCCCGCCCGCAACTTCGCCAGCCGGATCGCCGGGTCGGGCGTGATCGAGAACACGAGTTGGTCGACCTTCGCCACCCGATCCTCCAACCCGGCGTCTTTCACCCAACTCTGCGCAAACGCCCGAAACCGGATTGTCGAATCCCGCGCATATTGCACGAACGAGAACGCGCCGGTCCCGATCGGCTGCGTGTCCAACTGCTCCGGCGTTTTCGCCGCCAGCATCGCCTGCGCGTATTCGGCGGACTGGATCGCGAAGGACTGCATGGACAGAATGCCCAGCAACGGCGCCACCGGCACGGCAAGGTCAAAGCGCACGGTGTAGGCGTCGACCTTCTCGATTCCCTTCACCCGGTCCCGCAGCAGCGCATCGTACTCATCATACGTGCCACCGCTGATCGCATTGAACGGGTCGGATTTGTCCATCATGCGGTGGAAGCTGAAGATCACGTCATCCGCGTTCAGCTCCCGCGTCGGCGTAAACTTCGCATTGGACTGAAATTTCACCCCGTGCCGGATCTTGAACGTCGCCGACATCGCATCTGGCGCGATGGTCCAGGATTCAGCCAGCGCCGGGATGATCTTGGAGCCGCCACGTTCTGTCTCCACCAACTCGTCATACACCTGGGCCGCAACGTCGAACACGGTGTTGGCGGTGGACAATTGCGCGTTCAGCACTGCCGGGCTCGCCTCCGTGCAAACCACCAGCGTGGCCGCATGGGCGGACGACAGCGCCGCGAACCCGGTGGCGGCGAGCAGAATGAGGCGTTTCATACGGCGTGTCCTTTATGGGATGCAGCGAGTTCGGGCAGGAATAGCAGCCAGGCTTGCAACCCCTCGTCGAACGAGCTGAGGCGGATGAATTCGTCCGGCGCATGCACGTTGGAGTCGGACACGGCGAACGACATCATCACCGTCTCCATCCCCAGATGCTGCTTGATCATCGAAGAGATCGGCAGCGTACCGCCGACGCCGACATGCAGCGGCTTCTTGCCGTGCAGCGTCTCCAACACCCGCTCCACCGCCAGCAACGCCGGGTTATCCTCCGGCAGCGCGTAGGCCCGCGCCCCGTCATTGCCCCGCTGCACGCGCAGTGTCGCGTATTCCGGGCAATGCGCCTGCAAATGCCGCTCCACTGCATCCGCCACCGCCACCGGGTCCTGCCCAATCCCCAGCCGGCACGTGATCTTGGCCGTCGCCGCATGCGGCAGCACCGTCTTCGTGCCGACCCCCTCATACCCGCCGCTAATCCCGTTGATCTCCAGCGTCGGACGCAGCCACATCGCCTCCAGCATCGGCACCCCGCGCTCCACCGCACCCGGCCGCGCACCGATCTCTGCCAGGAACCCGGCCTCATCGAACCCGATCGCATGGATCGACGCCCGATCCAGATTGCTCGGCGGCCGCAACCCCTCGAAAAACCCCTCCACCGCCACCCGGCGATCCGCGTCATGCAGGGTGGCAACAATCTGGCACAGCGTCGTCACCGCATTCGCCACGCCCCCGCCATACCGCCCCGAGTGCAAATCGGCATCGGCGGTGGTGACGCTGAACTCCAGCGCGCACAGCCCGCGGCTGTTCATGTTCACGCTCACCAGATCCGGCCGCCACATGCTGCCATCGGCGGAGATCAGCACCTCCGCCCGCAACATCTCACCATGGCGCTGCAAAATGGCGGGCAGCGTGCGGCTGCCGACTTCCTCCTCCCCCTCCAACAGCAGCTTCACGTTCACCGGCAACCCGCCCTGCGTAGCGAAAAACGCCTCCAGCGCGCACAGCATGGTCCAGAACGGGCCTTTATCGTCCGACGCGCCGCGGCAATAGATGCGTCCGTCGCGGATCGTCGGCTCGAACGGCGGGCTATGCCAAAGGTCCAGCGGGTCGGGCGGCTGCACGTCGTAGTGGCCATATAGCAGCACGGTCGGCGCGGCCCTGGCGCCAAGCCAATCGGCGTAGACGGCAGGGTGCCCGCCGGCGTCCAGCAATTGCACGTTCTGCAGGCCGATCCCGGCCACGTGCGCCATCAGGAACGCGGCCGTCCGGCGCATGTCGCCCGCATGCGCCGGGTCGGTGCTGACGCTGGGCGCGCGCAGCAAGGTAAACAGCCCCTCCAACAGGCGGTCCCGGTGATCGGCCAGCCAGCTTGCCGGGTCAGGATTCGTCGTCACAGATGCATCCAATTGTTGTTCATCCCGCTGCCCGTGCTTAAACGAAATTGCGACGGTCGCATGACACCACCACGCGGCCCGGCTGAAATCCAGAGCCTGATAGGATGCCCGATGAACGACCTCGGTTTCCGGCCACATAGTTCGCACTGGGGCGTGTTCTCCGCGCGCTACCAGAACGACGTGCTGGAGGTGCTGCCCCACCCCGGCGATCCAGACCCGAATGGCGTCATCGACAACTTCCCCGCCGCCCTGCGCCACCGCGCCCGCATCGCCCAGCCGATGGTCCGCCGCGGCTGGCTGGAAAACGGCCCGGGCCCGGACGACCGGCGCGGCCGCGACGAATACGTCCCCATGGCGTGGGACGCCGTGCTCGACCGCCTGGCCGAGGAACTGGGCCGCGTGCGGGACGATTTCGGCCCCGGCGCCGTGTTCGGCGGCTCCTACGGCTGGTCCAGCGCCGGCCGCTTCCACCATGCGCAGAGCCAGGTGCACCGCTTCCTCAACACCACGCTGGGCGGCTACGTAAAGTCGGTGAACAGCTATAGCTCCGGCGCCTCCTCCGTGCTGCTGCCCCATATCCTCGGCGGCTACGAGCAGGTCACCAAGCGCAACGTCACCTGGGACCAGATGGCCAAGCACACCGACCTGGTGCTGGCCTTCGGCGGCATGGCGCTGAAGAACAGCATGGTCGCCGGCGGCGGCATCAGCCAGCATGTGGAGCGTGGCTCGATGGACCGCGCCCGCCAACGCGGCTGCGCCTTCATCCTGGTCGGCCCCCTGCGCGCCGACCTGCCGACCGAGGCCGGCGCCGAATGGCTCAGCACCATCCCTGGCACCGACACCGCCCTGATGCTCGCCCTCATCCACACCCTGGTGGCCGAAAACCTGCACGACCAGGCCTTCCTGGCGCGCTACACCGAAGGCTGGCCGGTCTTCGAGCAATATGTGATGGGCGAGACGGACGGCCAGCCAAAGACCGCTGCCTGGGCCGCACCCATCGTGGGCGTTCCCGCCGCCGACATCGTGGCCCTAGCCCGCCGCCTGCACGGCAAGCGGGTGCTGGTCACCGTCGCCCACTCCCTGCAACGGGCCGAACATGGGGAGCAGCCGGTCTGGGCTGCGGCAGCGTTGACGGCGGCGCTCGGCCAATACGGCCTGCCCGGCGGCGGCTACGGCTACGCCCTCGGCGCCATCGGCTATTACGGCCGCCGCAACATCGCCGTGCCATCGCCCACCCTGCCGCAGGGCCGCAACGGCGTGACGGAGTTCATTCCCGTCGCCCGCATCGCCGACATGCTGCTGAACCCCGGCACCACCTATCGCTACAACGGCCAAACCAAGACTTACCCGCAGATCAAGCTGGTCTATTGGGCCGGCGGCAACCCATTCCACCATCACCAGGACCTGAACCGGCTGCGCCAGGCATTCCGCCGCGTGGACACGCTCGTGGTACACGAACTCGCCTGGACCGCCACCGCCCGCCATGCCGACATCGTGCTGCCCGCCACCATGACGCTGGAGCGTTCCGATATCGGCGCCAACGGCAACGACAGTTTGATGGTCGCCATGCACCCGATCGCCCCGCCCTTCGGCGAGGCCCGCGACGACTACGACATCTTCGCCGGCCTGGCCCATCGCCTCGGCGCCGGGGAGCCCTTCACCGAGGGCCGCACCACCCAGCAATGGCTGGAACACCTCTACGAGCGTACCCGCCGCGGCCTGGAGTCGTTGGGCCGCCCCGCGCCCAGCTTCCAGGAATTCTGGGACGCCGGCAGCCTGGAACTGCCGATGCAGGACGATGACGGCGGCCACATCCGCGCTTTCCGCCAGGATCCGGACGGCTCCGCCCTGCCGACACCCAGCGGCAAGATCGAAATCTACTCCGCCAAGATCGCCGGGTTCGGCGAGCCGGACTGTCCCGGCCACCCCACCTGGCTCCCCCCCGTGGAAATCCCCCGCGCTGCCGCGCCCTTGCACCTGATCGCGAACCAGCCCGCGACCAGGCTGCACAGCCAGCTCGATTTCGGCGGCCACAGCCTCGCCTCCAAGCACCGGGGCCGCGAAGTCGCCTGCATGCACCCGGCCGACGCCGCCGCCCGCGGGATCGCTGATGGCGACATCGTCCGCCTGTTCAACCAGCGCGGCGCCTGCCTGGCCGCCGTGCGCATCACCGACGGCATCCGCGCCGGTGTCATCCAACTCCCAACCGGCGCCTGGTACGACCCGGCGGACCCGGCGGAAGACAACTCTCTCTGCGTCCACGGCAATCCGAACGTGCTGACGCGGGATATCGGCACGTCGGCCCTGGCGCAGGGCTGCACCGGACAGATCACCACCGTGGAGGTGGAGCGCTTCACCGGTAACCTGCCGCCCATCCAAGCCTACGACCCGCCGGGCGCCTAACCCGCCCA
>NZ_LMUY01000065.1:57274-66911 GCF_009765685.1 Acidisphaera sp. L21
GCGGGCGATTGCTATAGGCTGGCCTTCAACTCCACCACAGCACCACCGGACGTGCGTTCCCGCTGCGGCAGGCTACCCAGCCAGGACGCGTGCCGCAGCCGATACGGATCACCATGGTCGTCCGGGGCGAACACGAAGCGCTGCGGGAAGGCGTGCTGGACGAGTTGCGCACGATGCTGCGTCGGCATCTGCTATGAAGAATCTTCTTGCACCGCAGCATGTGCGGGCTTAATGAAACCGCACAGTGTCAATTATCGCCTTCCAAGATCCCGCCGCCCGCCCGCCCGCCTCAACCCGCCGTAGCGGCCGGCCGTCGCGAGAGGCGGCGGAGGCAATGCCCGACCGGATTCTCGCCAGCGCCCGCGCGTTGTTTCTGGAAAACGGGTTTGCCGCCACCAGCGTGCAGCAGATCGCGGAGCACGCCGGCGCGACCAAGCGCACGCTGTATGTGAAGGTCGGCGACAAGGAAGCCCTCTTCCGCGCCGTCATCGACGAGGTGTTCCGCGATTGGCGCCACACGGTGGACGCTGCGGGAGCCAGCGGATCGCTGCAGATACGGCTGGAAAAGGTCGGGCTGCAATTGCTGCTGGCGCTCCTGGCGCCGGACATGGTGCGGCTGAACCGGGTGCTGTTGTCGGAGGCGTACCGCTTCCCCTCCCTGGTCGAAACGCTGGTCCAGCAGATCGAGTTGGGGCCGATCCCACAGTTGGCCAGGTTGCTGATGGAGGCGCGCGGCGCCGACGGCACGCCAGCGCTGGCGGACGAGATTTCGGCACGCTTGCTCTACGACATGATCTCCGGCGCGCCGTGGCGGATGGCGCTGACCGGGCGTCGCCCGAAATTCGAAATGTCGCATGCCGACTGGGTGCGGCAGGCGGTGGGCATATTCCTGAACGGTTGGCAGGCCACGCTCGGCCAGGTGGGGGCGGGCGAATGACCCTGCCGAGCTTGCGGGCCTGGATCTTCTCGCTGAAGGCCTTCGCCGCCGCCGCGTTGGCGCTCTACATCGCCCTGCGCATCGACCTGCCGCGGCCCTATTGGTCGGTGACGACGGTGTATGTCGTGGCCCAGCCCTTCGCCGGACCGACCTTGTCCAAGAGCCTATACCGCCTGCTCGGCACAGTTCTGGGCGGCATCGGCGCGGTGCTGCTGGTGCCGAGTTTATCCACCTCGCCGGGATTGCTGACGCTGGCGCTGGCCTTGTGGACCGGTGGCTGCCTGTTCCTGTCGCTGCGTGATCGCCGCCCCTATAGCTACATCTTCATGCTGGCCGGCTACACCGCGCCAATCATCGCCTTCCCCTCCGTCGACGCACCCGGCGAGATCTTCACCACCGCCATCGCCCGCGTGCAGGAGATCGGCCTGGGCATCATCTGCGCCAGCGTCATCGGCTCGCTGGTATTCCCGGATGCGATCGGCAATCTGTTCGGCGAGCGGGTTCGCGTCTGGCTCGGACATGCCGGCGCCTGGGCGCAGGAGGCGTTGGGAGATCCATCAACGGCGATGCCGGAAGCCGCGCGGGCCAGGCTGGCGGCGGATGCGATCGATATCGACGTACTAGCCTCCCATCTCGGCTACGACCCAGGATCCCCGGGCCGGGTGGGACATTGGTCGGACATGCTGCGGTCCCGCATGCTGCTGCTGCTGCCTTTGACCTCGTCCATCGCCAGCCGGGTCCGGGCGTTGCGCCCATACGGTCTCCCCCCGGCGCAACAGGGCGCGGTCGATGCCATGCGCGGCTGGCTGCAGAACGGCGCGCCGGAGGCAGAGGCGGCCCCGCTCCGCCACACGATCCAGTCGGCCTTCCCCGCCTTGGGCGAAGGGGCAAGCTGGCCCGAGCTGCTGCGTGCCAATCTGATGGTCCGGCTGCGCGATCTGCTGGATCTGCAGGCGGATTGCGCGCGGCTGCGGCGCTATATCCTGGGTGCGCCGGGCCGGCCGAAACTCGCAGTTCCGGACGTCGACGGCGCCGGCGGGGCAGGTGCGCGGCACGTGGATACCGGGCTGGCGATCCGCTCCTGCCTGGCCGCCATGGTGGCGATCATCGGCAGCACCGCCTTCTGGATCCTCACCGCCTGGCCGGACGGCAGCTCCCTACCCGTCATGGCGGCGGTGGTGTGCAGCTTCTTCGCCGGGTTGGACAATCCCGTAGGGGGCCAGCTGGGGTTTGCGAAATGGAGCGGCATCGCCGTGTTGGTCAGCGGGTTCTATGTCTTCGCGATCATGCCGATGGTGCAGGATTATGAGTCGCTGGTCCTCGTGCTGGCGCCCCTGTTCATCCTGGCCGGGCTGGTTGCCTATAACCCGAAGAACATGATCATGGGCCTGGCCGTGGCGGCGAACACGCCGGCGCTGCTGGCGCTGCAGAACCGCTACTCGGCCGATTTCGCTAGCTTCGCCAATGGCGGCCTGTCCCTGGTGGGCGGCATGTGGTGCGGCGCCCTCGTAACCGTGATCGCCCGGGTGGTGCAGCCGCAATGGGTGGCGCGCCGGCTGCTGCGGGCGAACTGGGCCGCCCTGGCCCGCGCGGCCGAGCAGCGCGGCAGTGGCAACCGCGCCGTCTTCGCCAGCCGGATGCTGGATCGTGCCGGGCAACTGGCGCCGCGCCTCGCCGCCGGGCAAGGCTGGCCGGAGATGATGGCCAGCGTCCGGATCGGTCTGAACGTGGTCGACCTGCGCCGCGGCCGCCATCTGCTGTCGCCCCCGATGCGGGCTGCGCTGGATGCCGTCCTGGACGGGTTGGCGGCGGAATTCCACGTTCGGGCCGGCACCCAGCGCTACGCCCCGGCCCGGCTGCATTTGCAAGCTCTGGACGACGCCATTGCCAGCGCCGCCGCCATGCCGCCGGGCCAGTCGCGCGACGACGTGGTGCTCGGCCTCGTCGGCATCCGCCTCGGCTTTTTCCCGGACGCGGCGGAATACGCCCCGCCCCTCATCGAAACCCTCCCAGTTCTGGAGCACGCGGCGTGATCGGTGAGTTGAGCCTCTACGGCGTGTTCGTGCCGGCCTTGCTGGTGTGGGCCTTCCTGGCCGTGCTGGCCACGGTGGCGTTGCGCACCATCCTGCGGCCGATCGGCTTCTACCGGCTGGTTTGGCACCCGGCGCTGTTCGACGTCGCCATCTTCGTTATTCTCTTGGGCGGCGTCGTCGCCCTGGCTTCACAATGGGCACCGACATGAAGTTTCTAGCCGCCCTCGGGCGCATCGCCGTCACCCTCGTCGTCGTCCTGGTCGCGGTGGTGATCGGCCGGCAGATCTGGACCTACTACGTGGACGACCCCTGGACCCGCGACGGCCGGGTGCGGGCCGATGTCGTCGGCGTGGCGCCGGACGTGACCGGCCCCGTGGTCGAGGTGATGGTCCATGACGAGCAGGCCGTCCACATCGGCGACGTGCTGTTCCGCGTCGACCCGGCGCGGTTCGACCTCGCCTTGCAGCAGGCCGATGCCGTCGTCGCCGCCCGCAAGGCCTCGCTGGACCAGGCGGTGCGCGACTTCAACCGCTACCACCAGCTCTCCACCCTCTCCACCTCGCAGGAGAAGCAGGAGCAGACCAACGCCGCCATGCAACTCGCCAGTGCCTCCTACCGCCAGGCGCTGTCGGATCGCGGCGTGGCGCAGTTGAACCTGGCCCGGACCGAGGTGAAGGCCCCGGTGAACGGCACCATCACCAATATGGACCTGCGCCCCGGCGACTACGTGGCGGCCGGCAAAGGGGTGTTCGCGCTGGTGGATAGCGACACGATCCGGGTCGAGGGGTATTTCGAGGAGACCAAGCTGGAGCGTATGGCCCCCGGCGACCGGGTGACCGTGCAGTTGATGGGCATGCCAACCCTACTGAACGGCCACATCCAGAGCGTCGCCGCCGCCATCGCCGACCGGGAGCGCACGGCCTCCGGCGACATGCTGGCCAACGTGAACCCGACCTTTAGTTGGGTGCGGCTCGCGCAGCGCGTGCCAGTGCGGGTGGCGTTGGACGACGTGCCACCCGGTCTGCCGCTGCTTGTGGGACGCACGGCGACCGTCGTCGTGCAGAACGGGCAGGTGCATACCCCATTCAACCTACTGGCCTGGCGCTGATCCGATATCACTGGGTCTGAATATCAGCCGCCTGGCAGTGGTCATCGAACGTTCGAATCACGTCTCAGAAGACTGGATTCGTAACAAACAACATAAGTTAAGCCGCGGTTTCGCATTGCGTTTCGGACCATCTTCAGGCAAGCCAACGACATGGACGGCATAGATGTCACTGCGCCCGATGTCGCAACCCAAGGCATGCGGTACAGGGTTGCAATGCCCCGTCATAAGCCACCTTCGTGGCTTAAGCGGCATTTGCAGCTTTTTTGCTTCATCGTCGCAGTCGTCGTTCCGACGCTGATTGTATCAGTTTATTACTTCACCATTGCTGCTGATCAATATGTGTCCGAGGCGAAGTTCGTCGTACGCGGGCCGGCGGCACAGTCTCAGGGCAATCTTTCATCGCTGCTCGCCTCCACCGGGCTGTCGCATGCGGAGGAGGATACCTACGCCGTTCAGGACTACATCACGTCCCGCGACGCGTTGACCGAGTTGGTCAAGACGCAGGATGTCGGAAGCGTGTTCCTGCGGCCCGAGGCGGATTTCTGGTCGCGCTTCCCCCGCTTCAGTTTCCACCGCACGTTTGAGCATTTCTACCAGTATTACCAGAACCACGTCGAAGTCCTGCTCGACTCCAGCACCGGCGTTTCGACGTTGACGGTTCGAACCTTCCGGCCAGACGATTCCGAGCGTGTGGCATCTGCCCTGCTCGTGTCGGCCGAGAACTTGATCAACCGCATGAACGAGCGCCAGCGTGAGAATGCGATGGGCGATGCGCGCAAGGAGGTTGGCGTTGCCGAGGCCCGTGTGCAGCAGGTCGCCAAGGAAATTGCCGAGTTCCGTAACCGCGAGGCATTGCTGGACCCGACGAAGCAATCCGTGCCGATGCTCGCTGGCATCAACGAACTGCAGACCATGCTGTCGCGGACTAATCTGCAGCTCTCGCAGGTGACCACATCGACGCCGCGTAGCCCGTTGATCTCCGATCTGCGTCGCCGGGCCGAGGCGTTGCAGGGGCAGATCACCGACGCACGATCCAAGATCACCGGCACCGACGCCTCTCTCGTGCCGAAGATCACCGCATTCGACATGCTGGAATTGCAGCGTCAGTTCGCCGACAAGCAACTCGCCTCCGCCACCAGCTCGCTGGAGGCAGAAAGGCTGCAGTCGGAGCGTCAGCAGCTCTATCTCGAGACGATCGTAAGGCCGAACGTGTCGGACTACCCGGCCTATCCGAAGCGGCTGGCCTCCATCGCCGTCGTGTTCGCCTGCCTCTGCGGTGCGTTCATCGGTGCAACATTGGTCATCTCTGGTGCGCGGGAACACCGGATCGCTTGATGGCGCTACGCGTGTCCGGGTTTGCTGTGTGATCTGATGATTCGCTGCGTCGACATCGTCAAGGACTACAAGGTGCATCGCGGCAGCCGCCGCGTGCTGGACCACGTCAATTTTGAGGTCCAGCCCGGCCAGAAACTGGGCATTCTCGGCCGCAACGGCGCCGGTAAATCCACCCTGATCAAAATCATCGGCGGCGTCGAACTAGCCACCTCCGGCCGGGTCGAGCGGGATATGTCGGTGTCCTGGCCGCTGGCCTTCGGCGGGGCGTTCCAGGGCAGCCTCAGCGGGCTGGACAATCTGCGATTCATCTGCCGAATCTACGGTCTGGATTACGACTCCACCCGGCGTTTCGTGGACGATTTCGCCGAGCTGGGCCACCAGCTGCGCGAGCCGGTGAAGACCTATTCCTCGGGAATGCGCGCCCGCCTGGCCTTCGCGCTGTCCATCGCGATCGAGTTCGATTGCTACCTGATCGACGAAGTGATCATGGTCGGCGACGCCCGGTTCTTCGACCGCTGCAAATCAGAGCTTTTTGGCAAGCGCAACGACCGCGCGATGATCCTCGTGTCGCACGACATGTCGTTCATCCGCGAGGTCTGCGACACCGCCGCAGTCATCAACAACAGCGTCCTCACCATGTGCGGCAGCGTGGACGAGGCGGTGGATTTCTACCGCGCCTTGTAGGCCGCCAGTTGCCCGGCGGCCTAGAACATTGTCGCGCGATGAGAATCATCGGGCGGATAAAAATCCTCGCCAAAACAAAGAGCTAGAGCAAAGTTCGTGCATCTTTCAGCACGAAATTTGCTCTAGGTCGCTATTGAACGACGGCGCGGGCCGTGATCGCCGGGGTGGCGAAGGTGTAGATCAACTGCAGGAACTTGTAGATCTGCACCGTCGGCGCGTTGGCGATGTAGATGACGTCCTTGTCCTGCATCGGGAACTGCTGGATGGCAAAGAACGTCTGCGGCTCCCGCATGTTCACCTTGTAGATCACGGGCGTGCCGGTCGGCGCCGTGCCCGGCACCGCTGGCGCCGCAGACGTCGGCGCACCCGGCGGCAACACGCCCAACGCGGCTGCATTGGCCGGCCGTTCGTAGCGGAACAGGAACACGGCCTCGGGATTGGCGCGATCGTCGTTCAGGCCGCCCACGCGCGCCACCGCCTCGGCCAGCGACACCGTGGCAGCGTCGAATTGCACCTGCGCCACCCGCCCGGTCGCGCCGAACGACAGGTAGGAGCGCGGCAGGTAATCCACCTGGATCCGATCCTGCGGCTCGATGGCGATATTCTCCGCCGGAATGGTCTGCACCCGGGTCAGCGAGGTCGTCGCCTCCTGCCCATGGCGGTCCACCTTCACCAGCGTGTCCTGCGGGCTGTGCGTCGGGCCGCCGGCCAGGGCCACGATGTCCAACAAACGCTCATGCGCAAGGGACAGCGGATAACGGCCAGAGGCTTTCACGTCGCCTGAAATGTAGACGATATTGCTGCCGTTGGTGACCAGGCTGACCAGAACCTGCGCCTGTGCGGTCTTGTCCCTCAGCCGGTCCTCGATGATGCGTTGAACCTCGGTC
The DNA here is from genome assembly GCF_009765685.1 of Acidisphaera sp. L21. GTDB lineage: Bacteria > Pseudomonadota > Alphaproteobacteria > Acetobacterales > Acetobacteraceae > LMUY01. The sequence continues at coordinate 64,259 of NZ_LMUY01000065.1, forward strand.
GTGGTGTGCCCGGCGACCCGGATTTCCCCGGCATAGGGCACCATGATCAGCCCATTGCGGTCCACCTGCAGGCGAGGCAGGTTTTCGGCCGTCGAACCAGTCGGCGCGGCATCGGTGTCGGACGTGGCCTTGCGCGGGCTGAACAGGCCGTTCCCCGCCTCGTAGATGGTGATGGCCAGCACGTCGCCTGGCCCGAGCCGGTCCACGGCAGCGTTGGTGCGCAGGTTGTCGATGATGCTCATCTGGCGTTCCTGCTGGCCACGCAGTTCCTGCACCACCGCGGGCGTGAGGTCGACCAGCTTGATCCCGAGCGGGTTGTTCGTGGACAAAGTCCCATCCAGAACCTGGCTGTTGCTAGGGCCGGAGGTGGGGAGGGAGCCACAGCCGGACAGTAGGAGGACGGATGCAACGCTGGTTCGGCAAGCAAGCCGTATGGCGGAATTGGTCATAGGTGCTAGACGCTCGCCCCGTATGTCATCGTCACCACTCGATCGAGGGCCAAGCCCAGGCTTACTGGAACCACCGCAGGCGACGCAAGGCGTTGACACGCGATCTGTGTGTGTGGACCAGCGGGTCGTGCTGTGGACGCGCGGCACCGGTGCGTCCGAATATGCGAGCGGGCTGCGGCGTGGCGTGCGGGCAGCCGGCTTCACATTGTCGGCGCTCACCGACTCGGCCGATCCAGACGACGTTCCGCCGGGTCGCGCCTGGCGCTGGATGGCAGCCGCGTCGCCCTGGCCAGTCCAGGCAAATCCCATTCCGGGCGGCATGTTGGCACGCGACGTATTCCGCCGGGCACAGGTGCATTTCGACGCCTACGGCCGCTATCTCCGCCTGCGCACCCCGTCCCCGCCGGCACTGATGCACTGGAGCTATCCGCTTCCGCTGCATCTCGCGGGCGTGCCGAACCTGTATTCCGTGCTGGACCTGATTCCGCTGCTGCAGCCGGATCTGACGCCGATCCGGCTGCAGCGCAGCCGCCGCATGCTAGCCCGGCTGCGACATGAGGCCACCCACCTCGTCACCATCTCGGAAACCTCGCGGCGGGAGATCATTTCCACGCTCGGCTGGCCCGCCGATCGGGTGACCAATACCTACCTGCCAGTCGACGTCGCCCCCACCCTCGCAAAGGCCGCAGACATCCTGGAGGCGTTGGGTCTGGCACCCGGCGATTACTTCCTGCATGTCGGCACGGTCGAGCGGCGGAAGAACATCGCCCGCATGGTGGAGGCGTATCGGCTGAGTGGATCGTGCCGGGCGCTGGTGCTGGCCGGGCCGGATGGCTGGCAGGCTGCGGAGGAACTGTCCGCCGCCGGCGACCTGCTGGTGCCGGCCGGCACCGCGTCCCGCGCCGCGCAGGGCCGTCCCCGCATCATCCGGGTCGACTGGCTGGCGCGGGAGGCAATCCTGGGCCTGATCCGCGAAGCCGCCGCGGTCCTGGCGCCGTCCCTGGCCGAAGGGTTTGGCCTGCCCACCGTGGAGGCGATGGCGCTTGGCGTCCCGGCGCTGACCACCAATGTCGGCGCCCCGGCCGAAATAGCGGCCGGCGCGGCCCTGCTGGCAGACCCGTACGACGTTCGGGCACTGGCCGCGGCGATTGCGGCCCTGGATGGCGATGCCGGCCTGCGGGGCAGGCTGGTCGCCGCCGGCCGCCTCCGGGCGCAGATGTTCTCGCCCGGGGCCTATGCGGACCGGCTCTGCGCGCTGTATGGCGCGGTGCTGGCTGGTTGGCCGGCGACCAAGCGGGGAGACACAGGTGCAGGCTGACCGGAAGACGATGCGGATCGGTGTGGATGGATTCAACATGGCCATGCCCCGGGGAACCGGCGTCGCCACTTACGGCCGCATGCTCACCAACGTGGTGGGCGATCTGGGCTATCCGGTGGACGTCCTGTACGGCATGGCATTCGGCGGCAAAACGCCGGAGATGCTGCGCGAGGTGATCTTTTTCGACGGGCTGGACAAGGAGGGCGGTCGCAAGTCCCCCCTGCCCATGAGCCCGCGCTGGATCAAGGATGTGGTGACCACGCCGCTGGGCCGCACGGCCATGCAGGTGCCGGTGACCGGGCGGGTGATCGCCAGCCCGTTCGCGGCGCGCATGCCGCATTTCGACCGGTTGCTGAACGTGTTCGAACTGTTCGAGGTCGCCCAGCGCTACTTCCGCCGCACCCAGCGGTTCCTGACCGTGCGTATCCCCGACCCGCCGGCGATCATGCACTGGACCTATCCGCTGCCGATCCAGATCGAGGGCGCGCGCAACATCTACACCTTGCACGACCTGGTTCCACTGCGCCTGCCGTATACGACGCTGGACAACAAGCGGGCCTATCTACGCCTGATCCGCGGCTGCCTGCGCTGGGGCGACCACATCTGCACCGTGTCGGAATCCTCGCTGCGGGACATCGCGTCGTTGTTTCCTGTCGACCGGGCGCGCGTGACCAACACCTATCAAACCGCCGGGCTACCGGATCACATCGCGCCGGGCGAGCAATTGGCCGACTGGCTGCTGCGGTTGTTCAACCTGGAACACAAGGGCTACCTGCTGTTCTACGGCGCGCTCGAGCCGAAGAAGAACGTCGGCCGCATGGCGGAGGCCTATCTGGCCAGCGGCATCACCACGCCCCTGGTCATCGTCGGCGGTCGCGCCTGGAAG
>NZ_LMUY01000065.1:67022-82112 GCF_009765685.1 Acidisphaera sp. L21
GCTGTGATCTTCCCGTCCTTGTATGAAGGCTTCGGGCTGCCGGTGCTGGAGGCGATGCAGCTTGGCACGCCGGTGCTGACCTCCACCGAGAGCAGCCTGCCGGAGGTCGCCGGCGCCGCGGCGATGCAGGTCGACCCCTACGACACCGCCGCGCTGGCCGCCGCCATGCAGCGCATCGACGGCGACACCGATTTGCGCCGGCGGCTCGCAGGCGACGGGCTGGTGCAGGCTGGCAGGTTCACGGCCGAGATCTACGCGCGCCGGGTGCAGGCAATGTACGAAACCGTCCTGGCCGCCGCACCCGGCAACGTGCTGGACCCGCAGCGGGTAACAGCCCCCTAGCCAAACCGACCGGGCCACTACCACCCGATAGGGCGAAGCCTCAGCTTGCGTCGTCGTGTTCCGGCCCAGGCGTCGGAGGATGGGCGATCATATTCGCCTTCACCGGATCGGATGGGAGCGCACCGGGTTCGGACGTATCCACCACCACCACCGTCTGCCCTGCCAGCAAGCTGGGCGTCGTCCCCTTCGGCAGCAGGGCGGCAAACCGGCGATCGTCTCGCGCCGCTTCCCGCTCCTTGGCGTCGATCAGCCCGGTGCGGTCCAGGAAGCTATTGAACCTGGTCGGGATGCGAATGCAGCCCTCCGAATCCCAACGGCCAAGCCGCGGCTCCAGCACGGCCGGGTCGGTGGCGTGCATTTCCATGCGCACCGCCATGATGGCGTTGGGGGTGCGCCAGTCATCCGTGGTCTGCCAGCCGAAATCCCAAACCCGCATGCCCTTCACGCCGATGCCGCGGATATGGAACTCGTTATACGTGCCTTGCGCGCGGTAGCCGAGGATGCCCGCATTGTCGACGAACACGCCGACAGGGGTGCGAAAATGCTCCTTCCGGCCCGGCTTGCCGGTGCTGACATGTACCGAGCCCAGCACCTCCAGATACGGTGAACTCGACGAGGCGACCGTAACCCATAGCCGCTGGACCTTTGGCGAGCGGTCGACCACCAATATCGTCTGCAGCCGGTCGTGCGTGATGTTCGCCTTCTGCAGCATGCCCTGCGCGGCGCCCAACGCAGCGCGGGTCAACAGTGGTGCATCGGGAAGCAGCGTGCCGGCTAGGGAGGCGTGCATATCCGCCAACAGAGCATCCACGTCCGCCCGCGTGGCGGGCTTGGTCTGCACCACCGGCGCTGGCATCCCCAAACTTGACGATGAGCTTGACGACGGGCTCAGCGACGGCATGACCGACGAGTTCATCGCGATCTTCGACGTAAGCGCCGCGATTGGCGGCTTCGACGTGGCGATCGGGGCAGGGGCGGGCTGCGAGCATGCCGCTGTAGAGATGCACAGGCATCCAGCCAGAACGGCACCGCAGGATCTGAAGGACATCAGCACTTTGCCCCTTTCAAGCGGCTGCCTGCACCATGCCACCTTCGCTCAAAGAGGGCGATAACAGGCATGCGACAGGACAGGGTTTCTGGCACGTGTGACCAATTCGCAACGGGTCGTGATGCGCCAGAACATCAGTCATCGCCGCCCGGTTTGCCGGACCGCCTGCCCAAGCCGCGCCAGCGCGTCGTGTAACTCGCCCGGCGCAAACCCCTGGATCGGCGCGGGAGGTCCCGACATGACCGGTCGCACCGGCACCACCGCGGCAGGCGGCAGCATTTCCTGCACGAACCGCAGCCTCTCCACCGCCACCCGGCCGAGATGGGCGTTGATGCGGGATGTGAGCTCGCCCGACATGTGCTGCAACTCCATCGCCACCGGGCCAGCGCAGGCCAAGGTGAGCGTCGCGCCGGTCATGCGCCGCGGCGCCGTGATGGCGGCCAGCGCCGGACCGACGATGGTGCCCCAATCCGCCATGATCTGTGCCGCAGCGGGGGAGCGACGGCGGAACGCAGGCCGCGTCAACCCGGCAACCAGGTTGCCGACCGGGCGCGGGCCCCAGACATGGCGCGGCTTCTCGGCGTCTGCCGGCTTGTCGGTTTCGGCGTCCGTCCCCATACCGCGTGCGTGCTCCCTCTTTCCTCGACTCCGGCGGCCGACCTGCTGGCCTGGTACGACCGCCACCGCCGTCGCATGCCCTGGCGACACCCGCCCGGCGAGGCCGCCGACCCCTACCGGGTATGGCTGTCGGAAATCATGCTGCAGCAGACCACCGTCGCTGCCGTCATACCCTATTTCGAGCGATTCTTGTCGCGATTTCCCACCGTCGCCGCATTGGCCGAAGCGCCGGAGGAGGTGGTGATGGCCGCCTGGGCCGGGCTCGGCTACTACGCCCGCGCCCGCAACCTGCACGCCTGCGCCAAGCAGGTGGCCGCATTGGGCGGCTTTCCCGCCACCGTGGAGGCGCTGCGGCTGCTGCCGGGGATCGGCGCCTATACCTCCGCCGCCATCGCCGCCATCGCGTTCGGGGTGCCGGTGGTGCCGATCGATGGCAATGTGGAGCGGGTGATCAGCCGGCTTGCCGCCATCACCACGCCGCTACCCGCCAGCCGCCCCGCCATCGCCGTCGCCACTGCCGCCTTCGGCAGCGACCAGGCCGCCCATGCGCGGCCGTCCGACTTCGCCCAGGCATTGTTCGACCTGGGTGCGACGATCTGCACCTCCACCAACCCGGCCTGCGCGCTGTGTCCTCTCATGGCCGGGTGCCAGGCGCGTGCGCAGGGGATCGCCGCCGAACTGCCGCGCAAACTGGCCAAGAAGAAGCGCCCGATCCGCCACGGCGCGCATTTCTGGCTGACAAACCCCGACGGCCAGGTGCTGCTGCGCCGCCGCCCGCCGCGGGGGCTGTTGGGCGGCATGACCGAACTGCCAGGCACCACCTGGCGGTCCGAGCCCTGGACCGAAGCCGAGGCGATCGTGGAGGCGCCGATGCGGGCGGACTGGCGGCTGGTCGGTCGGGCGACGCACGGCTTCACCCATTTCGAACTGCTGATCGACGTGTATGCCGCAACCAGCCGCACCATCCAGGCCGAGGGCTTCCTGCGTCCTGCCGCGGATCTGGGGCAGGAGGCCTTTCCCACCGTCATGCTGAAATGCGTCCGCGTCGCGCAAGACGCGGCATTGTCGCCGGCCGGCGGCTCGGCAATGGTGCCCGCCGAGACACGGTAGGAGCGAAAGCGATGGCGGCAGACACGGCGACGGGCCGGTTCGAACTAGGCGACCTGATGCTGCAATCCCGCGCAGTGCTGCCCAAGGCGGCACTCAGCTGGAAGACCTACGGCACCCTGTCCCCCGCCCGCGACAACGTCGTGGTCTATCCCACCAGCTACGGCGCCCAGCACATGGACCAGGAATGGCTGATCGGGCCGGACGGCATCCTGGACCCGTCACGCTGGTTCGTCATCACGCCCGACATGTTCACCAACGGCCTGTCGTCCAGCCCGTCCAACACACCCGATTGGCCCGGCGTCGTAACGCCATGGGACAACGTCCAAGCCCAGGCGCGCATGCTGCGGGAGGTGTGGGGGATCGAGCATGTGCATGCCGTCTACGGTTTCTCCATGGGGGCGATCCAGGCCTACAACTGGGCCGCTGCCTTCCCCGGGGCGGTGAGCCGTATCGTGGTCGTCTGCGGCAGCGCACGCACGGCGGTGCATAACCGGGTATTCCTGGCAGGCGTCCGCTCGGTGCTGGAGGCCGCGCCCGAATACCAGGGACATGGCCGCTTCAGCGCGGAGCCAACGAAGGCGGTGCATGCCTTCGGCCGGGTCTACGCCGGCTGGGCGTTGAGCCAGGATTTCTACCGGGCCAACCTGCACCTCACCGCGCTGGGCGCGCCGGATCTCGAGACGTTCCTCCGCACCGACTGGGCCGAGCGGTTTGCGCGCCGCCCGGCCGCCAATCTGCACGCCCAGGTTTGCACGTGGGAGGCGGGCGATATCAGCGCCAACACCCTGTATCATGGCGACCTATCGGCGGCGCTGAACGCGATCGAGGCGCGGGTATTGCTGCTGCCGTGCGAAACCGATCTATACTTCCGTGTTGCCGACAACGCGGCGGAGCTACCGCATTTGTCGCAGGCCGAATTACGCCCGATCCCCAGCATCTGGGGCCACCGCGGCGGCAACCCGTCCGCCAATCCGGTCGACCTTGACTATCTGCGGAGCGCAGTGCGCGCCTGGTTGGATTAGGGCCCGGCGATGACGCCGATCGCCAGCTTCTGTTTGTATCGCAGCGTCAGGTAGCTTCGCAGGGGAACATCGTAGGCGACGAATGCGACGTAGGAGAAAACCAGGACAACCAGCCCCTCTATCGAGGTGAAGAGGTAAAATTCGGGCCTCGTTAGTTGCCAGTGCCTCAACATCTCCTCACCAAGGCGAAGTATAGGTCCCTGTAATATGTAAATGGGATACGATAGATTCCCGAACAGGCGAAAGATCTTCGCCGAAGCCGCCGATGGCTGGACGTTCGCACCGATGCCGACGACCACCGGGAATATGACGAGGACATAGATGACGCTGGTAAGCCCAGAATCATGCACCGGTGCCAGCAGCAATCCCACCAGCGCGAGTGTCAGCAGGATCCCGGTGCGGCTGTCGATTTTCCAGGATAGTCGCAACCGAAACAGCAACACGCCCACGAAAAACGGGTAAAGTACTCTTCCAAAGCCATAGACGAAATTGTCCTGGTTGTTCCCGCCGGCAACCCCGTTGTTCACGTAGGCAACGATGATCAACAAAATGGCGCTGCAAAAGGTCAACTGAACGAGCCGGCGTAACGTCAATGAAGGCGCCATGATCGCATAGATGGCGTTGGCAACGAGTTCGAACGTCAAGGACCAGCTCGCCATGTTCAGCGGATAGGCCGTATCCCATTGTGGAAACACGTACGATGGCAGCAGCAGCAGTGCCAGGACGCTGCTGGACGCAACCTGGTGGTAGGTGATGGTGCCCTTGAACGCCACCGCCAGCATGGCCGGTGCAATCCCCATCAACGTGCCGAGCAACAGCAGCGGATACAACCGCTCCACCCGAACCCACAGAAACGCCGGCAGGCGCATCCGCCCGGATCGAAGCTTCTGTTCGTAAGCGAACGCGATCACGAACCCGCTCAGCGTATAGAAGAAATCGACCGCCAGGCCTGCCAGCGGCAGCGCCGTCAGGTCACGCTGTTGGAGTAGATGAAACGCCAGGACAACCAGCGCAGCAGCCCCACGAAGGCCATCCAAGGCTGGAAACCGATGCAGGCCCTGCGGCGACTGAGGCATGAAGCCATCCCAACAAAAGATGGAGGCCGCCTCTTCTTAGACCTTTATTGAAATAAGAGGGGATAATTCTCCCGAGGACAGAAATAATTCTGCTCCAAATTTCACTATATTATCGTCGCAAAGTATTAATTGCGCCTGTTTTATCGAATAATCTCATAAGCGCCGCCCCGCTCCAGTGCCGCCTGGTAGGCTGGCCGGCTGTGGATGCGGTCGAGATAGGCGAGTATGCCAGGATAGTTCGCCGCCCCGGTCCGCGCGGCCGCGGCCTCCAGCGGGTAGGACATCATGATGTCGGCGATGCTCAATTCGCCGCCGGCCAGGAAGGGACCGTCCGCCAGTTCGGCCTGCACATACTCCAGCAAGGTCGCGATCTGGCCGTTCACCCGCTCGGCGAGCGCCGCCCCGGCTGGGCCAAGACGGCCGAGATACAGCTTCAGCAGCAGCGGCGTGGCCATGGACCCCTCGGCAAAATGCACCCAGTAGGTTGCCCGGCGGCGTTCCAGCGTGCCGGGCGGGCGCAGGCCGTCATATTGCTCGGCCAGGTATTCCACGATCGCGCCCGACTCCGACACGATCACGCCGGCATCGTCGATCACCGGCGATCGGCCGAGCGGATGGACCGCCTTCAGCTCGGGCGGCGCCAGCATGGTCGCCGCGTCCCGCTCGTAGCGGACGATCTCGTAGTCGACCCCCAACTCCTCCAGCATCCACAGGATACGCTGGCTGCGGCTGTTGTTGAGGTGGTGGACGATCAGCACGGTGCGGCGTGGCTTTGCAGGTCTTCGAGGCTGCAGTACGCCAGCGCCGACTCCTCCGTCGCCTCCAGCGCCACCATAGGCGCCGAACCAGCGAGCAGCGCCTCCTGCCAGCGGGGCGCGCACAGGCACCAGCGATCGCCGGGCTGCAGCCCCGGGAAGCCGAATTCCGGCCGTGGGGTGGACAGATCGTTGCCCTGCCCGGCGCTAAACCGCAGGAACGTCGCCGTCATCACCGCACAGACGGTGTGGCTGCCGAAATCCTCCGGCCCGGTGTTGCAGCACCCATTGCGGTAGAACCCGGTCAGCGGCGTGCTGGCGCAACTGTGCAGCCGCCCGCCCAACACGTTGCGCCCCGGCGGGCGACCGCCAGCCTCGTCAAACGGCACGGTGAGGCCGCTCGAGGTTCGGCAGGAAGGCGGTCAGCAGCCCGATCGCCGGCAGGAAGGAGCAGATGTGGTAGACCGCAGTGATGCCGATATGGTCCGCCATCTGGCCCAGCACCGCGGCCCCCAGCCCACCCATGCCGAACGCGAAGCCGAAGAATAGGCCGGACACGGTGCCGATGCGGCCGGGCATCAGTTCCTGCGCGTAGACCAGAATGGCGGAAAACGCGGACGACAGGATCAGCCCGATCGGGATCGTCAGTACGACCGTCCAGAACAGATTGGCGTAGGGCAGGATCAGGGTGAACGGCAGCACGCCCAGGATCGACACCCAGATCACGTATTTCCGCCCGATCCGGTCGCCCATCGGTCCACCGCATAGCGTCCCCAGCGCGAAGGCGCCGAGATACAGGAACAGGTAGACCTGCGCGCTCTGCACCGGCACGTGGAATCGCTCGATCAGATAGAACGTGTAATAGCTCGCGAGGCTGGCGGTGTAGAAATACTTGGAGAAGATCAGCACCAGCAGCACGGACACCGCCAGGATCACCTTGTTGCGCGGCATCGGCGACACGACCGGCGCCGCCTTCTTCCCGCGTGCCCGGCTGCCGACGGTGACGGAATACCACCGGCCCACGCCATACAGCACCGCCATGCCCAGCAGCGCCAGCACGGCGAAGATCGCCACACTGCCCTGGCCATGCGGCATCACCACGAAGGCGGCCGCCAGCGGCCCGATCGCCTGCCCGGCATTGCCGCCCACCTGGAACACCGATTGCGCCAATCCGTGCCGCCCCCCGGACGCCATACGCGCCACGCGCGACGATTCCGGATGGAACACCGACGAGCCCATGCCCACCAGTGCTGCCGCCAGCAGCAGCATCGGATAGTTGTGCGCCTGCGACAGCATCAGCAGCCCGACCAGCGTGAACCCCATGCCGACCGGCAGCGAGAACGGCATCGGCCGCTTGTCGGTGAACGTTCCCACCACCGGCTGCAGCAGCGAGGCGGTGATCTGGAACGTCAGCGTCAGGAAACCGATCTGGCCGAAGCTGAGGTCGTAATTCGTTTTCAGCAGCGGGTAGATGGACGGGATGAGCGACTGGATCAGGTCGTTCAGCATGTGGGAGAAGCTGATCGACAGCAGCACCGACAGCGCCATGGTCTGCGCCGGGGTCACCGAGGGAAGCACTTGAGCCGGGGCTACGCGGACGTTCATTGGACAGATCCCGGCATCTCGTTTCTCCGCTCAGACGCCAAGACGCCTGCTCTGTAGTATGGCGCAGCCACTGATCCGCCAGGACCCGTCGGCCTCGTGTTCCATCGTGTATCGCGCCGTGTAGGCCAGGCCATCCGGCCCGGTCAGTTCGACGTTCTGCACGATCTGTCCATCTTCCTCCTCCAGGGCGGCAAAGTCGACCGAGCGGGGGCGATAAACCGGGGCATAGCCGCGCCGCACCATTTGCATGAACGTGTCGGCCGTGCCGAACATGCCCTGGGTGGATGGGGCGGCGAACCCGAACGCGCCCGGCCCGTCATCGCGGCGGAATGCGTCGATCTGGCCCGATATCACCGACTGGATGGCCGCACTGTCCTCGCCCGAGACCGGGCCGCCTGCCGCCGCAGCCGGGCCGGCGAGGGTGGTGAGCAACGCGAACACGGCGAACAGGATACGCATGCGATCGATCCCCCACTACCGAGACGTTACGGTGCTGTGGGCCCGGCGGTTGCGCCTAGCCGACGCCGGTGGTGCGAATCAGCACCAGGCTGATGATCAACAACACGAGCAGGGAGGCCGTGACCGCCCCCGTCACCCGGATGCCGGCGCGCGCGACCACCCGCACATCCACGCCCAGCCCCAACGCGGCCATGGCAATCACCGTCAGCCAGTTCGCCACCAGTCCCACCGGCGCCAGCAACGGCGTGGGGACGAGGCCGAGCGAGCGAATCGCCGCCAGCACCAGGAAGCCGAAGATGAACCAGGGAACCAGCTTGTGCAGCGGCGGCTTTGCGCCGGCTTTGCCCCCCTCCCGCAGCTTTCCACCACCAAGCGACAGGGCCAGCACCACCGGCCCCAGCATCAGCACGCGCACCAGCTTGACCACCGTGCCCATCTGCACCGCGACCGCCCCCACCGGGGCAGTGGCCGCCAGCACCTGCGGCACGGCATAGACGGTCAGCCCCGCCAGCACGCCGTAGCGCAGATCGGTCAGGTGGAACGCCGGCACCGCCAGCGGCAGCGCTATCACCACCACCACGCCCAGCACCGCCGTAAACGCGATGGAGGAAGCGACATCCCGCGCATCCGCCCCGATCACCGGCGCCACCGCGGCAATGGCGGAGTTGCCGCAGATCGAGTTCCCGCACGCCACCAACGTCGCCATGCGTGGCGGCAGGCCCAGCGCGCGGCCGATGCCGTAGCTGGCAAAGATCGCCACCGTCACGACGCAGGCGATCCCGATCAGCAACTCCCCACCGATCGCTTCCACCGTGGCGAGGCTGATCGACAGACCCAGCAGCACGACGGCGATTTCCAGCAGCATCTTGGCGCTGAATCCGATGCCGGTCTGCCACAGCTTTCCCGGCGTCCAGGCCGTTCGCACCGCGGTGCCGACCAAGATCGCCAGCACCAGCGCCTCCAGCCAGGCGCGGCCGAATATCGCGACCTCCACCCGTTCCAGCAACCACGCGACAAGGGTTACGGCGAGACAGAGGAGGACACCGGGCAGCTTGCCTCCATACTGGATCGGCCAAGCGCGGGAAGCGAGCGTGGTGGCGGGCGGGGACATGCGCCACACCATGCCTCTGGCTGGCCGATGCCGCTACCCAATATGCATCATCCGAGCGCTAAGTATCTCAGCCGCTTGTCCCGTATGCTGCAGTGCACCATATCTCATCCCATGGAAATCCCCGGCATGCCCAAACTGCGAATGAACCTGGACGAACTGACGCGGATGCGTCGGTCTTGGGTGTCGGCCATGGGGTCGTTCGGCGGCGGCGGCACGTCGGACGATGGCCGGCTGCAGGAGGTGTCGGATTTCGCCCCCAACCCGGGTGCACTGCGCATGTTGCGCTACGTCCCCCCAGCCCTGCCGCCAGGTGCGCCCCTCGTCGTGGTGATGCATGGCTGCACCCAGAACGCCGCCGGGTTCGCCGAAGGCACGGGTTGGCTGACCCTGGCGGAACGACACGGCTTTGCCCTGATCTTCCCCGAGCAGTCCCGCAGCAACAACGCCAACACCTGCTTCAACTGGTTCGAGCCCGGGGACATCACGCGGGGCGCGGGCGAAGTCGCTTCCGTCCGTGCCATGGTGGCCCGCATGCAGACCGACCAGCGGATCGACCCGGCGCGGGTGTTCGTGACCGGGCTGTCGGCCGGCGGGGCGATGACGGCGGCGCTGCTGGCGACCTACCCCGACGTGTTCGTGGCCGGGGCTATCATCGCCGGGCTCCCATTCCACTGCGCCACCGGCGTGTCCGAGGCGCTGGGCGCCATGCGGCACTGCCCGGCGCACACCCCCGCCGAATGGGGCGATCGCGTCCGCGCCGCCAGCCCGGCGCCGCAACGCAAGCCCATCGTGTCGATCTGGCACGGCGACGCCGATACCACGGTGATGGTCTCCAGCGCCACCGAACAGGCGAAGCAATGGTGCAATGTCCATGGCCTGCGCGAGCCGGATAGTGTGGACGATCAGGTGGATGGTGTCGCCCACCGTGCCTGGCGGGACGCCGGTGGAACAGTGCGGGTAGAGCTATACACCGTGCGCGGCCTGGCCCACGGCGTGCCGATCGACCCGCATGCCCCAGGCGACCGCGGCGTAGGGGAGGCGATGGCCTACGTGCTGGATGTCGGAGTGGCGTCGACCTGGCGGATCGCGCGAAGCTGGGGGTTGGTGCCGGCAGGCGGCGTAGCGCAGCGCGTGGAACCGGTGCTGCCGTAACCAAGCGGCTGCCGTAACAAGGCAGCACCGCCCTCTCCCGCACGGGAGAGGGAAGGCAAGCTCTCGCCTAGCGGGGCGACAGCACCATGATCATCTGACGGTTTTCCATGCGGGGCATCTGCTCCACCTTGGTTTTCTCGTCCATGTCGCCACGAATCCGCTCCAGCACCTTGATGCCGATGTCCTGGTGGGCCATTTCGCGGCCACGGAAGCGCAGGGTCACCTTCACCTTGTCGCCCTCGTCGATGAAGCTGTTCATCGCGCGCAGCTTCACCTGGTAATCGTTCTCGTCGATATTCGGCCGAACCTTGACCTCTTTGATCTCGACGACCTTCTGCTTTTTCTTCGCCTCGTTCTTCTTCTTTTGAGACTCGTATTTGAATTTGCCGTAGTCGAGGATCTTTACGACCGGCGGATCGGCATTGGGGCTGATCTCGAGCAAATCCAGTCCAACGGCCGCTGCCCGCAGCATTGCGTCACGCGCGCTCATCACGCCCTGCATCTCGCCTTCGGCGTCGATGAGGCGCACTTGCGCGCTGCGGATATCCTCGTTGACGCGGGGTCCGTCGCGGCTCGGTGCGGCGGCTGTCATGGGGCCTCTAGCTATTGTGCTCTCCTGTAGTCGTGGGGGCGGTCGTTCCGCTTAGGTGCAGTCTTGCAGCAGCCCGTCTGCTGGATCAAGCGAATCAGCGATTCGGGGTGGCGGACCTGACAATATCGGGCGGCATGGCTTCCAGGGCAAGCCCGTCCAGGGCCTCGGCCAACGAAAGAACCTCCTGCGCCTGCCCGCCAAGGCGGCGCAGGGCCACGGTCCGGCCCTCGGCCTCCTTGCGGCCGACCACGGCGATGATCGGCACGTGCTGCAGGCTGTGCTCGCGGATCTTGGCGTTGATCTTCTCGTTGCGCCCATCCACGACCACGCTCAGCCCACGCGCCCGGAACGCCTCGGCCACTTCCTCGGCATAGGGCTCTGCATCCGTCACGATGGACGCCACCACCAACTGCACCGGCGCCAGCCACAGCGGGAAGCGCCCGGCATATTGCTCGATCAGGATGCCCAGGAACCGCTCGAAGCTCCCCAGGATCGCCCGGTGCAGCATGACGGGGCGTTGGCGCGAGCTGTCATCCGCAATGTAGCTGGCATCCAACCGATCCGGCAGCACGAAATCCACCTGCAACGTGCCGCACTGCCAATCCCGCCCGATCGCATCGCGCAGCACGAATTCCAGCTTCGGACCGTAGAACGCGCCTTCGCCGGGGTTCAGCTCGTACTCGACGCCGGCCATGGCGCACGCCTCGCGCAGCGCGCCTTCCGCCCGGTCCCACGTCGCATCGTCCCCAGCCCGCTCGTCCGGCCGGTCGGCGAACTTCACGCGAAAGCTGTCGAAACCGAAATCCCGATACACCGAGGACAGCAGGTCCACGAACTTCGCCGTCTCGTCCGCAATCTGGTCCGGCGTGCAGAAGATATGCGCGTCGTCTTGCGTAAACCCGCGCACCCGCATGATCCCGTGCAGCGCGCCCGACGGCTCGTACCGATGGCACGCCCCGAACTCCGCCATCCGCAGCGGCAGCTCGCGATACGACCGCAGCCCGTGGTTGAAGATCTGCACGTGGCATGGGCAGTTCATCGGCTTCAGCGCCAGCGTGCGCTTCTCGTCCTCCACATGGGCGACGAACATGTGCTCGCGATACTTGTCCCAATGGCCGGACCGTTCCCACAGCACCCGATCCACCAGTTGCGGCGTCTTCACCTCCACATACCCGGCGGCGTCCTGCCGGCGGCGCACATAGCTTTCGGCCGCCCGATACAGCTTCCATCCCTTCGGATGCCAGAAGATCGACCCGGCGGCCTCTTCCTGGATATGGAACAGATCCATTTCCCGGCCCAGCCGGCGATGGTCGCGCCGCTCCGCCTCCTCCAATTGCTGCAGATAGGCGTCCAACTCCTTCTGGTCGCGCCATGCCGTGCCGTAGATCCGCGTCAGCATCGGGTTGCGGTGGTCGCCACGCCAATACGCGCCCGCGACCTTCTGCAGCTTGAACGCCGTGCCCACGTCGCCCGTGCCGCGCATATGCGGCCCGCGGCACAGGTCGATCCAGTCGCCCTGCTTGTACATGGTGATCGTCTCGGTGCCCGGCAGGTCCCGGATCAACTCGGCCTTGTATCGCTCGCCCTTGGTCTCGAAGAACGCGATCGCCTCGTCCCGGTCCCACACTTCGCGCTCGAACGCGGCGTTGCGGCCGATGATCTCCCGCATCCGCGCCTCGATGGCGGGGAAATCCTCGGGCGTGAACGGCTCGTTGCGAGCAAAATCGTAATAAAACCCGTTCTCGATCGACGGCCCGATCGTCACCTGCGTGCCGGGATAAAGCGACTGAACCGCCTCCGCCAAGACATGCGCCGTATCGTGCCGGATCATGCCCAGCGCATCCGGGTCCTTCCGCGTCACGAACACGATCGCCGCATCGTCCTCGATGCTGCGGGACAGATCGACCAATTGGCCGTCCAACTTCATCGCCAGCGCAGCGCGGGCAAGGCCGGGGCCAATGGAAGCGGCCACCTCGGTGCCCGTAACCGGCCCGTCGAAGCGGCGCACGGATCCGTCGGGCAGAGTGATAGCGGGCATGTCAGAGCGCTTCCAAATGGGTCAAATTCTGTGAATGGACCTGCGGCAGCGCGGCTGCAACCCGTTCCACTGGCAGGTCTGCCAAGTTTGCGGCGGCGAGCACGGTCACGTCGCCCCGCGGCCGGGTGAGCGCCGGGTCGCTATCGTTGGAAAACAGCGCGATGGTGGGGATGCCGAGCGCCGCCGCCAGATGCGTCGGCCCGGTATCGTTCCCCACCGCCAGGCTGGCCCGCGCCAGCACGCCGCCGAGTTCCAACAGACTGGTGCGGCCCGTCAGGTCGATCGCCTGGGGGCAGGCGGCGCGGATGATGGCAGCATGCAGCGTATCGGCACCGCTGCCGAGAATGACCGGGGTCTGCCCCCGCTCCACCAGGACCTGCGCCAACGCCCCAAACCGCTCGGCCGGCCATCGTTTGCGCGGCCGGTGCGGTGCGGCGCCGGGGATCAGCGCCACGCAGCCGAGTTGGTCGAAGCCCGGCGTGCTCGCCAGCCAACCGAAATCCGGACTGGGAAACTGCGCGACGCCCGCCATCTCCAACTGGTCCCGCTGCCGCTCCAGCGTATGCATCTGGTTGCGCCCCGGGTTCGCATGCGGCCGCGAGCAACCCGGGGCGATCCCCGACCAATCCGGTCGCCCCGCTAGCCGAAAATACCACCCCGACCGCCCAGAGGTCTGCAGGTCGTACACCAGATCGAACCCGCGTAACGACCGCCGCAGCCGCCACAGCGCCGCCAGGTTCCACGGCCGCGGCCGCATGTCCGTAACCACCCTGTCGAACCAGGGCGCCGCCCGGGCCATCTCGGCAAAGGGCGCCGTCGTCAGCAGGGTAAGGTCAGCGCCCGGATGCTGCGCCCGAATGGCGGCGAACGGCCCAAACGCCAGCACGAAATCGCCCAACGCGCCCAGCTTGATGACGAGGATGCGGCTCACGCCAGCAACTCGCGATAGACCTCCAACGTCGCCTGTTGCATCGCCGCCGTCGTGTAATGCGCGCACACGCTACCCCGCGCCCGCGCGCCCAACGCCTCCCGCTCGGCCGGGGTCAGCCGCAGGATCTCGTCGATCGCGGCGGCCAATGCGACGGGGTCGGACGGGCGCACGCGCCAGCCGGTCACGCCATGCTCCACCGTCTCCGCCGTGCCCCCCGCATCGCTCACCACGACCGGTCGGCCCATCGCCTGGGCCTCGATGACGGTGCGGCCGAACGGCTCCGGCTCGATGGAGGGATTGGCCACCACATCGGCCAGCATCAGCGCGGCCGGCATGTCGTCGCAATGCCCGACCAGGCGCACCCGATCGGCGATGCCCAGCGCTTCGGCCCGGGCAATCAGTTCGCGGCGGAACCGGGTGCGGCCCTGTTCCGCCCCAACCAGGACTAGCCCCACATCGCGTCGCTCCAACCGGGCCAACGCCTCCAGCATGACCGTGTGGCCCTTCCAGCGGGTCAGCCGGGCCGGCAGCACGATGATCGGGGCGCCGTCCGGCAGCCGCCATTCCCGCGCCAGCCGGGCCATGCGGTCGCCGCTGACGCTGGCCGGGTCGAACAGCGCCGTATCCACGCCGCGCGGGATGATCCGCAGCCGCGCCGGGTCCACCTGGTGACGGGCCTTCAGGCGGCTGGCGACGAAATGACTGATCGCGATGATCCGCTCGCCCCGCGCCATGATGGCATTGTACCGCCGCTTGCCCGGCGCATTCTCCTTGTAAACCCCATGCCAGGTCGTCACGAACCGCGCCCCCGTCCGCCGGCACGCCAGCCACGCCGACCAGGCCGGCGCACGGGACCGCGCATGCACGATGTCCACGTCGGCAGCGCGGATCAGGAACGCCAACTGCGCCGCATTGCGCCAGATCCGCGCCGGGTTCTTCGACGCCAGCTTCAGCGTGATATGCGTGCCGCCCGCCCGCTCCACCGCCGGCACCAACCGCCCGCCCGAACTCGCCACCAGCGCGGACCCACCGGCGCGCACGATCGCCTGCACCATTTCCACGGTGCCGCGCTCCACCCCGCCGGTTTCCAGCGAGGGCAGCACTTGCAGGACGGTAAGGGCGAGGTCGTCTGGCATGCCGAACGCGCTATACCACCGATGACGGGTTGGACGGGAGGGGTTGGATGGAACGAGGCCGCATCGATAACGGGAATGGCGTGGCGCTTGCCTGG
>NZ_LMUY01000066.1 GCF_009765685.1 Acidisphaera sp. L21
CCCCTGCTGCCGAATGCCGCGTTCGCCGCCTTGCAGGCTGCCAGCCCGATCCCGATCCTTGTCGACATGCCCTGCATCTCTGTCGCGGATGCGACGCGTTTCCTCTCGCATGGCGCCAATTCGCTGAGCGTCAAGCCGGGCCGGGTGGGCATCACGGAGGCGAGCCGTATCACGGCCCTGGCGGAGGCTGCCGGGGCCGCGGTCTGCGCCGGGATGTATGCGGAAGGCGCGCTTGGCACGCTCATCAGCCTACAATTCGCCGCCGGGTTGAAACATCCACTGATGCCGGCCGAACAGAGTTTCTTCCTGCTCATGCGCGAGCAGATCCTGCATCAGCCGCTGCACGTCCGGGATGGTCATATCGAGTTGCCAGACGGCACCAATTGGGATGCACTGGTTGACTGGGACCGTGTGCGGCGATTTGCCATCGCATGACGGGCAGAGAGCCAGGCGGGCTGGATTGCGTAGACGCTTCCTGCGCGTTGACCGGGATCGCTGTTTCGGGGATCGCTGTTTCCGGGATCGCTGTTTCGGGGATCGCTGTTTCGGGGATCGCAGATATGCGGGGCTGTCACTCGGGGCGTTGTCGCCGGGAGCTCGGGCGGCTGCCGAGTTGGTCAAGGGCGTCGGCATTGTCGCGGCCCCAGGCGTAGAGCAGCTCGACCGGTTCGACGAAGCGGGAGCCTAAGGGGGTGAGGCGATATTCCACCGCGGGCGGGACCGATCCCTGGACATGGCGGCTGACGAGGCCGCTCGCCTGCATCTCTCGCAGGGTCTGGACCAGCATCTTCTTGGAGATGCCGGGCAGGCTGCGTTGCAACACGCCGGTGCGGGCTGCCCCGGCGTGTTGGGCATTCAGCGTGTGGAGGACCATGCTGGTCCATTTGGTCGCGAACAACTCCAGTACACGCCGGGGCGCGCAATCCTCGCGCCATTCCGTCTCGACCGTTCCTGCGTCCATGGTTACCTCCTGGTGCCTACGTCCCTAAATGGTGCCGTCTAGGAATGCCAGGTGGGGCTGCCCAGTTAGTGGTTAGATTGGACAGGAGCGCTGGATTTGAGCGGAACGGCATTGGTGGTGGGCGTGAGCGGGATCGTGGGCAGTGCCGTGGCGGCGCTGCTGGTTGAGCAGGGCTGGACGGTTTACGGGCTGGCGCGCCGGCCGACCGGGCAGCCCGGCGTGCAGCCGGTCGCGGCTGACCTGCAGGATGCGGCGGCGACGGCGGCGGCGCTGGCGGGCGTGCGGCCGGACGCGGTGTTCATCACCACCTGGCTGCGCCAGGCGAACGAGGCCGAGAACATCCGGGTGAATTCGGCGATGGTCCGCAATCTGCTCGATGGATTGCGGACCGGCGGCAGCACCCGGCATGTCGCGTTGGTGACCGGGTTGAAGCACTATCTGGGGCCGTTCGAGGCCTACGGCAAAGGCAGCCTGCCGCAGACGCCGTTTCGCGAGGAGCAGGGCCGGCTCGACGTCGAAAATTTCTACTATGCGCAGGAGGACGAGGTGTTTGCGGCCGCCGCGCGCGACGGTTTCACCTGGAGCGTGCACCGCCCGCATACGGTGATCGGCATGGCGGTGGGCAATGCGATGAACATGGGTACGACGTTGGCCGTCTATGCCTCGCTGTGCCGGGAGACCGGGCGGGCGTTCACCTTCCCCGGGTCGGCCGTGCAGTGGAGCGGGCTTACCGACATGACCGATGCGAGGCTGCTCGCGCAGCACTTGCTTTGGGCCGCGACCACGCCCGGGGCGGCCAATGAGGCGTTCAACGTGGTCGATGGCGATATCTTCCGCTGGCAGTGGATGTGGGGGCGGATCGCCACCTGGTTCGGGCTGGAACCGGCAGGCTTCGATGGCAGCGTCCACCCGCTGGCGCAGCAGATGAGGGATGACGGCCCGCTCTGGCGGCAGATCGCCGAGCGTGAGCACCTTGCCGAACCCGATCTGGATCGGCTTGCCTCGCCCTGGCACACCGATGCCGATCTTGGCCGGCCGATCGAGGTGGTGACGGACATGTCCAAGAGCCGCCGCCTAGGCTTTCGCGAATACCAGCCGACCGATGATGCGTTCTTCGATCTGTTCGCGCGGCTGCGGGCCGATCGCCTGGTTCCATGAGGGCGCCGATATGAGCCGCGTCGGCTAGGCGGACTGGGTGGCGAGGATCGCGTCTCGCAGTTGAGATGGCCGCCGCCGAGGATGATGTGCTTCAAGATTGGCGTGAAGCCAGGTAAACCAGTTCATGTCCGGGCCGCCATGGGCACCGTGCAGTATCATGACTCTCAGCGGCATCGGTTACTCCACCATTGCGCGACTTCGCGGCACTCTACTGCGGCGTTGAGCCAACCGACACGTCGTGCGCGACGGTGGCGAGTTTGCCCGCGGTCTCGATGTCGAAGCGGGTGACGAGGCCGTCGTGGATGTGGAAGACGTGCCGGACGGTTTCATCCAGCAGCAGTTTGCCCGCGAGGTCGCGCACGACCTGGTGGACGTCCACCGTGGTCGCGCCGTCGTCGCGCTGGGCGACGTGCGTGGGGTCGACCTGCGGCGTGATCGCGGCCCATTGCTTGGTCCAGTAGGCCCGGATGGCCGCGTGGCCGTGCACGTGGCCGCCGTCCATGCCGTTTGCCCAGGCGACGGTTTCGGCCAGCAAGCTTAGCACGGTTGGGATGTCGCGGCGGTTGAAGCCCTCGTAGAGTTGGCGCACGAGCGCGTCGTTGTTCATCTGGTCACCCCTTCTCGACAGCATGCGTCCGCTTGTCGTCGCGTGACGCCGCAGGTATGTGTATAGGTGACTATATATAAACATAGGCGCCTATGCAATGGGATTGACGTTCGAGGTGCTCTCGACGCCTGGGCATCTGATCAGCCTGGCGGCGCGGGGGTTTGCGCGGCTGAGCGAGGCGCGGCTGAAGCCCTTGGGGTTTGGGGTGGGCCATTTGCCGGTGCTGATTGCGCTGCAGGATGGCCGGGCGAACACGCAACGCGACCTCGCGCGGTTCGCGAAGATCGAGCAGCCTTCGATGGCGCAGATGTTGGTCCGGATGGAGCGGGACGGGCTGATCCGGCGCACGCCCGACGCCGATGATGGACGCAGCAGCCGCATTGCGCTGACGCGCATCGCCCGGGCGCGCTTGCCGGATGCGTGTGCGGCGCTGTTCGAAGGCAATGGGGAAGCATTGAGTGGCTTCACGGATGCGGAAGCCGCGCAACTCGTCGGCTTGCTGACGCGGGTCATCGCAAACCTCGACCGGATCGCGAGTGCCGACGAGTCGTCGCCCGGTTCGTAGGCTGTGTTGAAAAACCAGGTGCGGCTATGATGCGCCACGTCACCGCCGTGGGAGGAACGCAGCCATGAAGATCCTTGTCGTCAATCCCAACCTGACGCAGGCGGTGACCGACGCTGCGGTGACGGAGGCCCGGCACCATGCGGCGCCGGGCACGGAGATCATTGGCGCCACGGGGTGTTTCGGTGTCGGGATCGTGTCGACCGATGCGGAGAACGTGGTCGCCGGGCATGCGGTGCTGGATATGCTGGCGCGCCAGGTGGGCCAGGTGGATGCCGCGATCCTCGCCATTTCGATGGACACGGCGCTGGCGGCGGCACAGGAGTTGATGCCGTTCCCCGTGATCGGCATGACGGCGGCGGCGCTGCACACTGCGTGCCTGTTCGGGCGGCGGTTCGGCATGGTGACGTTCGGCATGGCCACGCGGGGTTTGTATCTGGACCTGGTGGCGGCGAACGGCCTGGCCGGGCGTATGACGGGGTGTGAGACGATCGAATTGGAGTCGGCCGCCGGCTACGCGGATACGGCGCGGCTGGACCGGGCGGTATTGGATGCGGCTGAGCGCTTGCGGGCGCAGGGGGCGGCCAGCGTGGTGATCGTTGGCGCGGCGACCAGCGGCATGGCCCGGCGGCTGCAGCCCGTGGCGCCGGTGCAATTGCTGGACGGCATGGCCTGCGCCATTCGCCTGGCCGAGGCTGCGGTTGGGCTGGGCATTCGCCCGGCGCACGCGACGCCGCTGCCGAAACCGCATCCGCCGCGCGGCCTGGGCGACGCATTGGCCGCGGCGTTGCATCCGCCGCGACCGTGAGCCGACGCCGAACTAGATGATGACGCGCTTCGGCCCGGTCTTCACGTGGGTCGCGTAGAGCGTCAGACCGGTGAAGGCGAGGCCGCCGACGAGGTTGCCGACCACAGTCGGGATTTCGTTCCAGATGATGTAGTCGGCGACGGAGAATTTGCCGCCCATGATGAGGGCGGAGGGGAACAGGAACATGTTCACCACCGAATGTTCGAACGTCATGAAGAAGAACACCATGATCGGCATCCACATGGCGATGACCTTGCCGCTGACGGAGGTGGAGATCATCGCGCCGACCACGCCGGTTGACACCATCCAGTTGCACAGCATGCCGCGGATGAACAGGGTGAGCATGCCGGCGGCGCCGTATTGCTTGTAGCCGATGGTGCGGGCCTCGCCGATGCCGGCGATGACCTTGCCGACGGCGCTCGGCTCGGTGGAGAAGCAGAAGGTGAAGATGATCGACATCATCACCGCGACGACGAGCGCGCCGGCGAAATTGCCGACGAAGACCAGGCCCCAGTTCTTGAGAACTTTGCCGAGGGTGACGCCGGGTCGCTTGTCGATGAGGGCGAGCGGGGTGAGCGTGAAGACGCCGGTGAGCAAGTCGAATCCTAACAGGTACAGCATACAGAAGCCGACGGGGAACAGCGCGGCGCCGACGATGGGGACGCCGGTTTGCGCGGTGATGGTAACGGCGAAGACGGCCGCAAGGGCCAGGATGGCGCCGGCCATGAAGGCGCGGATCAGGACATCCCTGGTCGCCATGAGGAGCTTGGATTCACCGGCATCGACCATTTTCACGGCAAATTCGGACGGCATCAAATAGGACATTGCGTAAAATCACCCGTTGCTGAACCGGGCCAAGCACGCGCCGTGCCAATGGCTTTTGTGCAAACTAATCGCCAAGCCCGGCGGCCATCGGGGTGCCGCGTCGTTCCGCATGGGCCTGGGTGACGATCTGCCAGTCGCCCCAGAGGCCCAGGCAGCTCATATGGCGGCGACGATGACGTCCGGCCAGCCGGTCTGCGTCCCAAACACACCCAGCGCGGCCAGCATGACGGCCGCACTGCCGATCGCGTCGTTGCGCGAGCTGGGGTTCTCGATCGAGTAGATCCGCGCGTTGCTGGATTTGGCGGACCAGACGAGCCGGTCCTGCGAGGCGGTGGATGCGATTGCACGCGAGCATCTGGCGGATGTCGAGCGCAAGTTGAGTGCCGGCGCTATAGGCGGGACACCGCGGAGAGCAACGCCTGGGTGTAGAGGTGGCGGTCGGCGGTGGCGAAGTCGGTGGCGTCGAAGACGTCGACCACGTCGCCGCGGTACATGACGGCGACGCGGTGCGCGAGTTGGCGCACCAGGTTGAGGTCGTGGGTGATGAACAGGCAGGCGGTACCGTGACGGGCCTGCAGCGCGATGAGGAGGCGGGCAATGTCGGCCTGCACCACGACGTCCAGCGCGGAGGTGATTTCGTCGCAGATCACCAGCTTGGGCGCGGCGGCGAAGGCGCGGGCGATGGCGACGCGCTGCTTCTCGCCGCCGGAGAGTTCGTGCGGGTGGCGGCTGGCGTAGGCAGCGGGGAGGCCGACCTCCTCCAGCATGGCGATGATTCCGGCTTCGATCTCGGCCGGGCTGGCGGGGGCGTAGAGGCGGAGGGGGCGGCCGAGGATGGTGCGGATGCGGTGGCGCGGGTTGAGCGAGGCGTCGGGGTTTTGGAAGATGATCTGGATGTCGCGGTGCCAGGCGCGGTCCATGCGGTCGGTGCCGGTCATGCGGCGGTTGGCGAACACGACCTGGCCGGTGAAGGGGGCGATGCCGGTGAGAGCGCGGGCCAGCGTGGATTTACCGGAGCCGGATTCACCGACGATGCCGAGGATTTCGCCCTGGTTGAGCGCGAGGGTGAGGTGGCGGGCGCCCTGCACCGGGGCGGGGGCGCCGAGTAATTGGCCGAATGCGCTGGCCCGGCCGTACGTGACGGTGACGTCGTTCAAGGCGAGCAGCGGGGCGGCGGGCGGCGGCGGGCCGGAGAGGCGATGCGCCGGGTCGGGGATGGCGTCCAGCAGGCGGCGGGTGGTGGCGGTGCGGGGTGCGCGCAGCACGTCCCGGGCGGGGCCTTGTTCGACGATGCGCCCGGCCTCCAGCACGGCGACGCGGTCGGCGATGCGGCCGACCAGGGCCAGATCGTGCGAGATGTAGAGCGAGGCGACCGGCGTTTCGGCGCGGAGTTCGGCGAAGAGGTCCAGGATGCGGGCGCCGGTGATGACGTCGAGCGCGGTGGTGGGCTCGTCGAAGATGATGAGTTCGGGGCGGCAGGCGAAGGCGGTGGCGATGACCACGCGTTGCTTCTCGCCGCCGGACACCTGGTGGGGATAGCGGTCCATGATAGCGCGTGGGTGCGGCAGGCCGGTGCGGGCGAGCCAGGCCTCAGCCTGGATGGCGGCGTCGCGATTGTTGAGGCGTTGGTGGCGGATGAGCACCTCCGCCACTTGGTCGCCGAGGCGCATCGAGGGGTTGAGGGCGGTAGATGGGTCTTGGAAGACCATGCCGATGCGGCGGCCGCGGAGGGCGGCGAGTTGGCGCCGGGTGAGCATGCGGAGGTCCTGGCCGGCGAGGGCGATCTGGCCCCTGCCCTCCTGCGCGTTGCCCGGCAGCATGCGGAGGATGGACCAGGCGAGCGAGGATTTGCCGGAGCCGGAGGCGCCGACCAGGCCGAGGGTTTCGCCGGGGGCGATGTCGAGGGTGATGTCGGACAAGGCCCGGCGCAGGCCCGACCGGGTGCGGTAGGACAGGGTGTAGCCGGTGACGCTGAGGACGGGGCTCATCGGCGGGCGCGCGGGTCCAGGTGGTCGCGCAGGGCGTCGCCGAGCAGATTGAAGCCGAGGGCGACCATGGCGATGGCGACGCTGGGGACGAGCACGGTCCAGATGTTGCGGGCCATGAATTGGCGGGCGCTGGCGATCATCAGGCCCCATTCGGTGGAGGGTGGTTGGGCGCCGAGGCCGAGGAAGCCGAGGGTGGCGCCGATCATGACGGCGAAGGCGACGCGGATCGTGGCCTCGATGATGACGGGGCCGATGGCGTTGGGGAGGACCTCGCAGAGGATGACCCAGGCCGGGCCCTCGCCGCGGGCGCGGGCGGCGAGGACGTAGTCGCGGCCGCGGAGGGAGAGGACGGTGCTGCGGGCGATGCGGGCGAGCCCCGGGGTGAAGGCGATGGCGACGGCGAGCAGGGCATTTTGCATGCCGTTGCCGAGGATGGTGACGATGAGCAGGGCGAAGAGCAGGTCCGGCACGGCAACCAGGCCATCCAGAATGCGCATGATGACGGCGTCCACGGCGCCTGCGGACACACCGGCGACCAGGCCGATGAGGCCGCCGGCCGCGACGCCCAGGGCCGTGGCGCCGACGCCGAAGAGCACGGTGGCGCGGGCGCCGATGAGGAGGCGGGAGAGCAGGTCGCGGCCGAATTGGTCGGTGCCGAGCAGGAAGGCGGCTGAGGGCGGTTGCAGGCGGGCGCGGGGGTGGAAGGCTTGCGGGTCGTAAGGGGCGAGCCAGGGGCCGAAGATGACGGCGATGGCGACGAGGGAGAGCAGGACGAAGCCGACGATGAAGGTGGGTTGGCGAAATAGGTCACGCATAATGCACGCGCGGGTCCAGTTTCGCGATGATGATGTCGGCGGCCAGGTTGGACATCGTGTAGGCGGCGGCCATGACCAGGGTTGCGGCCTGCATCACGACCAGGTCGCGGTTTTGCACGGCGTAGATGAGGAGGCGGCCGAGGCCGGGCCAGGCGAAGACTTCTTCCACGACCAGGATGCCGCCGAGGAGGTAGCCGACGTCGAGGGAGAGGACGGCGACGGCGGGGGCCAGGGCGTTGCGCAGGGCGTGGACGAGGACGATGCGGGTGCGGGTCAGGCCCTTGACCTGGGCGGCGCGGATGTAGTCGGAGCCCAATACCTCGCCCATTTCGCTGCGGATCTGGCGGGAGAGATGGGCGACCAGGATGAGCGACAGGGTGGCGACGGGGAGCACCATGTGCAGCGCGAACTGTCCCAGGCCATCCGCCGCCGGGGTGAAGCCGCCGGCGGGCAGCCAGCCGGTGTCGGGGCCGGCGACGACCACCAGCAGCAGGGTCGCGGTGACGAATTCGGGGACGGAGGCGCCGAGATAGGCGACCAGACCGATCACCAGGTCGAACACCGTGCCGCGCAGCAGGGCGCCGGCCACGCCGATTGGTGTGGCGACGAGGCAGACGGTGACCAGGGTGGCGCCGGCCAGGATCGCGGAGCGGCCGAGTGCATCCCCCACCAGGGAGGCGACCGGGCGGGACAGGCCGGCGGACATGCCCCAGTCGCCACGCAGGATGTTGCCGAGCCAGTGGCCGTATTGCTGATACCATGGGTCGTTCAGGCCCATCGCCAGCTCCATCGCGTGGCGCTGGTCGGCGGTGGCGAACTCACCCAGGATCATCACCGCGGCGTTGCCGGGGAGCAATTGGGTGATGCCGAAGACCGTGAACGACACGATGAGCAGCACCAGCACGATCGTCCCGAGGCGGCGGAGGAGCCAGCCGGCGGTCACTTTATGACGGTGAGGTCGTCGGGAAGCCCGGTGAGGATTTCTGGCGCGCCCTCCGTGATGAGCAGGGTGTGGCCGACGCCGGCGGCGTAGCCCGTCTCCATGTCGCCGAGCATGACGTGGAAGAACAGGACCATGCCGGGGCGGCACACCGTGGGATTGCCGGCGTAGATCATGGGCGGCGTGTCCATGCTGGTAGGGGCGTAGGTGAGGCCTACGGAGTAGCCGGTGGCGCCGAAGCGGGCGGCGGCGTAGCCGGCGGAGTCCAGGCCGTGCGCATGGGCGTCGAATATTTCCCCCAGCGTGGTGCCGGGGCGGGAGATCTCGGTCATGCGGTCCAGCGTGGAGCGGACGGTGTCGAACATGCGGCGCTGCGTATCGGTGCATTGGCCGAGCAGGATCAGCCATTCCGTCTTCACGTTGTAGCGGCGAATGGCGACCGGGTATTCGACGATGATCTGGTCGATCGGGTCGAGCGCGCGGGGTTGGCTGACGCCGCGGCCATAGAGGGCGCGGGCGCCCGAGTTGAAGAGGGGGGCGTTGGGCGGCATGTCGCCGCCGCCGCCGAGCACGACGGAGAGATAGGTGGCGGTGAGCGCGCTATCCATCACGCCGGGGCGGGCGGCGGCGATGACGGCGTCCAGCGATTTGTCCAGCAGCTTGCCGGCGCGGCGCATCACCTCGATCTCGGCGGGGGATTTCACCAGGCGCAGCAGGCGGATCAGGTGTTGGTCGAATTCCAGGGTGCAGAAGCCGGCCATGGCGGTTTGCACGCGGTAGAGGTTCCAGCCGGTGAGGCCGTGGGTGTTCATCTCGACGGCGATGCGTTTGCCGGCGAGCCCCTTCTCGCGCAGGATTTCGCGCAGGGCGCCGGCAGGGTCGGCGTCCTCGGCATCCCACCAGAGGCGGATGTCCTCGATCGTGCTGGTTTGGCGGGCCTGGAACAGGTCGGGACGCCGGGTGAGCAGGGTGATCGGCGCGTCGTCGGCGGTGATGACGGCGCATTGGAAGAAGACGAAGCCGCCGGTGTCGTAGCCGGTGAGCCAGAAATGGCTTTCCTGAGCGAAGACGAGGATGGCGTCGAACCCGCGCTCGGCCAGGGTGGCGCGGAGCTTGGCCTGGCGGGCCATGTGCTCGTCGCGAGTGAAGGGGAGCGTTGGGGTGCCAGCGAACATGGATTGGGCCCTAGCAGGGATGGAGATGGGGCGGGATCGGCGTTGGACTTTTCCAGGGGCGGCGTCGCGCTGCCGCATGCGGCTAGGCCAGCCACACGCGCTCGATAAAGAAAGAGCGTTGCAGCGGGCCCTGCGTCCAACCCTTCACCCGGTCGCGGCTGGCGGTGAGGACGTCCTGGAAGAACGGGATGAGGGAGGGTTTGTCCCGCACCATCAGCGCCTGCGCCTTGGCGTAGATCGCGCGGCGGGCGTTGGCGTCCACGGTGGAGGCGCCTTCGGCGACCAGATCGTCGAATTCCTTGTTATTCCAGGCGGTATCGGCGAAGGCGGCGCTGCTGGTGAAGAGCAGGGTGAAGGCGGCGTCCTCGGTCGCCTGCATGCCCCAGTAGCCGACGTAGAAATTGCCCTTCATCCAGACGTTGGCCAGGTAGGTGTCGTGCGGGATGGTTTGCACGTCGATGTCGAACCCGGCGTCGCGCGTCATCTCCTTCATTGCCACGCCGACGGCGGAGCGGATGGCCGGGCGGTTGGAGCAGATGAGCGGGATCTTGAGGCCGTTCGGATAGCCGGCCTCGGCCAGCAGCTTCTTGGCGGCGACCGGGTCGTAGGTGGCGGCCTGGGTGTCGCTGTAGAACTGGTATTGCGGGGAGATGGCGTTGTCGCCGGCAGATTGGCCCAGCCCTTCCAGCACCAGGTCCACCAGCGTGTCGCGGTCGATCGCCATGGCCAGGGCGTTGCGGACGCGGATGTCGTTGAACGGCCTGGTGTCCATGCGCATGACGATGTTGGCGAAACGGCCGGATTTCACGCGCTGCGCGACGATACCGGGTGCGGCGGCGATGCGCTTGTAATCGGCCTGCTGCACGTCGGCCATGATGTCGGTGGTGCCGGAGAGCAGGTTCTGCACCTCCGCCGTGAGGTCCGGGAATAGCGGCAGTTCGACCGCGTCCAGGTAGGGGAATCCGGGGGTGAAGTAGGCCGGGTTGCGGACGACGCGCAGCAGGCGGGTGGAGTCGAACACGTCCTGCTTGAACGGGCCGGTGCCGTTGGCCTTGGTCGCCATGCCGGGCAGGTCGCGCAGGGCGACGGCGGAGACGATCTTGGCATTGGCATGCGCGGTGGCGACGGGGAAGTCGGCGAAGGGCTTGGCGCAGGTGAAGCGGACGGTGAGCGGGTCCACGGCCTCGATCTCCTGCAAGGAGCCCATGGCGGCGCGGGATGGGGCCAGGGTTTTCGGGTTCAGGATGGCCTTGTAGGTGGCGACGACGTCGTCGGCGGTGAGCGGGGTGCCGTCGTGGAATGTCACGTTCGGCCGCAGCCTGAAGGTGAAGACCTTGGCGGCCGCGTCGGCGGTGAACTCCGTCGCGAGATCGGGGTCGGCCTTCATGGACGGGCTCATACGCAGCAGGCTGGAGAACAGCATGTCGGCGGCGATGTATTCCGAGGGGCCGGAGATCTGCAGCGGGTTGAGCGAGGCGGTGCGTTGGGCGACGGAGATCTTGAGCACGCCGCCCCGCTTTGGGGTGCCCTGGAGAGGTGCGGGCTGGGCGCCGGCGACTAGCGGCAGGGCGGCGGATGCGGCAATGCCGCCCAGCAGGGTGCGGCGGGAGGGATGGGAGGCGTTCATGTCGATGGTCCCAGGGCTGGAGGTGGTTGGATGGGGTGTTGCATTCCGGCACGGCCGCCTTTGCCCGGCGCCGTGCAATCGCCATGCCGCCCCGGCAACCCTGGCCTGGACCGCCTGCGGCGGCGTGCTGGCACGGGATGCCGTGGCGGGATGGTTGGGTCCGTTGCACGCCGACTGGGCAGAACCGGGCCGGCCGGGCAGCTTTCGGATGTGCGGGATCGCTGGCACGATGCCTGGCCTATTTCGTAGGAGCATCCTGATGATTGCCGACCCGTACCCCTCTGGCACCGTCGATTGGACCGGCGAGAACCCGGTGATGTACCTCAAGGACGATCCGGATGGCGATTGGGCATCGCTGCTATGCTTCTTTCGCGTGACTTGGTCGCCGCATGGCGTAGGGCATGCCTGCGTGGTGTTGCAGGACCCGTCCGGTACGCGCGCCGACGCCAATCTGTGCCTGACGGATAACGAACCGATGGCGCGTTACCTGGTAGAGGGCTTCATGGCGCATTTCGCCGCGTTTCGCGGGCGCGAGCTGGTGCGAACCCTGCCCTACCGGCCGCTGACGGCCGTGTCGCGTGGCGCGCATACCGGCACACGCTACGCCGAGTGCATCAGCGCGCCGGGGATGGCGGTGGAGCTGGTGTGGGACAGGCTGGGTGCGCCATACGCGGTGGACATGCCGCCCTCGCTGACCGCGACTGGGCGGCACCAGATGTATAGCGTGATCGTGGATAGCGACGAGGCGTGGTGTACCGTCAATGGGCGCCGCCTGCCGGGTCGCGTGATGCCCCGGCCGGTCGCGGGGCGCGAGAGCCGCAGCGCCTTCCTCGCCTTCTCCGAAACATGGATCCTGAAATTAGGTAAAACCTACGCATTTGAGTGACGCGGGCAATCTGCGGTACAATGGCCGGTCTGATCGCCCCTGCCCGCCCGATGGAGGTCCGTGCCATGCCCAACCCGCCCCCCGGTATCTTCGGCAACAACCGCACCATGGTGACGCCGCATTATGCCGTGATGCCGCCCGAGGGTATTCTGGAAAGCCGCCTGCCCAGCCTGCGCAATACGCTGGTGCGGTTTCATACCTCCCCCAGCATGGGCGCCCGCTTCGCCCAGGCGTTGCTGGAGGTCGCACCCGGCGGTGGCACCATCGCGCCGATTGCCGATGGGTTGGAGCATTTCCTGTACGTGGTCGCCGGCGTGTTGGAGATCGGCGCTGGCGAGGACCGGCGAACGCTGGATGCTGGCGGCTACGCCTACATTCCCGCCGGGACGGCGCTGCATCTGCTGGCGCCGGATGGGCCGGCGAAGGCCATCTGGATCAAGCGCCCGTATGAGGCGATTCCGGATTTGCGGATTCCCGCCGCATTGTTTGGGCATCGCAGCACGACGGAGCGGCGGCTGAAGCACACGGCGGGCCGGGCCTGGCAGCATTTGCTGCCCGACGAGGACCTTGGGTTCGACATGGCGGTGAACATCCTGAGCTTCGCGCCGGGTAACTACTTCCCGTTCGTCGAGACGCACATCATGGAGCACGGGCTGTATATGCTGGAGGGCCAGGGCCTGTATTTGCTGGGGCGCGAATGGCACGAATGCTGGACGGGCGATTTCATCTGGATGGGCTCGTACGTGCCGCAGCAATTCTATTGCACTGGGTGGGAAGGTGCGGCCTATTTGCTGTACAAGGACATCAATCGCGACGTGTTGTTCTGATGGCCTGGTTTCGTCTCGTGTATTTCTTTGGCGGTGTGTTTCTTGCCAATGTCGTGCCGCATTTCGGCCGGTTCAACGGCGGCAATCAGCCGGACCATCCGTGACGCCTCGCTGGGGCGCCTTTCGGTCCCTGCGCAGCTATAACTATCGGGTTTGGGTCGGCGGCGCCTTCGTGTCCAATATCGGCACCTGGGTGCAGCGGACCGCGCAGGATTGGCTGGTGCTGACCCAGTTGACGCATCACGACGCCTCCGCCGTGGGCGTGGTGATGGCGCTGCAGTTCGGGCCGCAATTCCTGCTGCTGCCGTGGACCGGGTCGGCGGCGGACCATTTCAACCAGCGCAGGCTGCTGCTGATCACGCAGACGACGATGGGTACATTGGCCCTGGCGCTGGGGGCGCTGACGATTGCCGGGGTGGTTCAGCTTTGGCATGTCTACGTCTTCGCGTTCCTGTTTGGGAGTGCGGCGGCGTTCGATGCGCCAGTGCGCCAGACCTTCGTGGCCGAACTGGTGGGCGACGCAGACCTGCACAACGCGGTGGCGCTGAATTCCACCTCGTTCAATACCGCACGGATGATTGGGCCTGCCGTGTCGGGCCTCGCGATCGGCGCGATCGGGACCGGCTGGGCGTTCCTGATCAATGGCGCCTCGTTCATCGCGGTGTTGATCTCGCTGATGAGCCTGCGGGCTGCCGAGCTGCGGCCGAATGCCCGGGCGCGCCGGTCCCGCGGGAGTTTCGTCGAAGGGCTGGCCTATGTCTGGAAGCGCCCCGATTTGATGGCGATCCTGGTGATGCTGTTCCTGATCGGGACGTTTGGCCTGAACTTCCCGATCTTCATCTCGACCATGGCGGTCAGCGTTTTTCACACGGATGCGAGCGGGTATGGCCTGTTGTCGTCGATCATGGCGATCGGCACGGTGACGGGCGCATTTTTGGGCGCACGGCGGGAGAAGCCGGCGTTTCGGTTGCTGCTGATCGGTGCGGCGTTGTTCGGGGTGGGCTGCACGTTGGCGGCGCTGGCGCCGGGCTACTGGTTTTTCGGCGGGGCGCTGGTGATCATCGGCGTGGCGTCACTCACCGTCACCAACACGTCGAACAGCCTGATGCAGCTATCGACCGAGCCCGCGATGCGCGGACGGGTGATGGCGCTGCGGGTGAGCGTGGCGCTTGGGGGCACGCCGATTGGGGCGCCGATCGTGGGTTGGGTGGCCGACCATTACGGGCCGCGCTGGGCGCTCGGCGTTGGTGCGGCCTCGGGGTTCGCGGCTGCCCTCGTGGCTATTCGTGCGGTCACGCGCCGGGCGCCGTGACTGCGGCGTTTGGATCCGCTTATGCTGCGCGAGATGGGGCTGCGCGGGATGGGGCGGCGATGGGGGACGCAGTGGGGGCATAGTTCCGGTAACTGGGCCGGCCGACGAATTCGGTCGAACCGACATGGGTGAGCGTGGAGCGGGTGTCGAGCCAGACTGTTCCGCCGATCGTGCGCCAGCGTTGGCAGAAGCCGTAATCCTCGCCCAGGTACTTGTTCGTGGCCGGGTCGATGATGCAGTCGAACAGGGCGTAGTGAAAGCTTTCGACACCCGGCGCCGCATTGGTCGGGGTGGCGTCGTAGCGAAGCTCGGGGTATGCGGCGACCATCCGCAGCAGGGCCGCGCGCTTGATCAGCATGAAGCCGGTTCCGGCGTATTGCGCGGTGACGAAACCGTCACGGTCCTGGAATTCGGCGCCGGTGCAGGCCGTGCCGACGTAGCGTAGGCCGGCGGTCTCCAGCGGCTCGCCATTCACGGCGCGTTGCAGCCCGCCATCGCCCCACTCGATTTGTTTGAACGGATATACGCCCGCGACCACGTCCTGGTTGAACTGCAACATGCGCGACAGCTGGTCTGGCTCGAACCCGATATCGGCGTCGACGAATAACAAATGGGTGGCGCGAGGATCATCGAGGAAGCGGCCGACCAGCGCGTTGCGGCTGCGGGTGATGAGGGAGTCGTGTCCCAGAAGCTCGACCGAGATTTGGAACCCGGCGATGTGCGCGACGGCGGCCAATTCCATGACCGAACGCATGTAGAGCTGCGTCACAAGGCCGCCGAAGCAGGGGGTGGCGAGTGTAATTCTCAGATCGGCGAGATCGACATCCATGCGAGGTATTCTGCGTCCGCGTGGTTTAGAAAACCTTAACGGACGGCCGTGGCGCTACGGCTCGGCCAGGTTTTCGCGCAGGGTGCGGCCGGTGTATTCGGTGCGGAAACGGCCACGGCGTTGCAATTCCGGGATCAGCAATTCGACCACGCCCTTCAGATCGGCCATGACGGCGATGGCCTGGCCAATCATGAAGCCGCCGCGGCTGCCGGTCGCCTCGAACGCTTCTTCCAGGTGGTCGGCGATCTGGACGGGGGTGCCGGCCTTGGTGTTCTCATATTGGGTTGCGGCGAGCAGGCCGTGCTCGAAAAACTCCTGCCGCGTGATGTGGGCGTCGTCGCCCAGCTTCATGGCCAGCTTGCCGACGAGCCCGACCGGGGAGGCGTTGGTGGCGGCGATGTCGTCCTGCAACTCGCGCAGGGTGAAACTGGCCGGCAAGGTGCTGAGGTCGTAGCCGGCGTGGTAGGACAGGTAGACGCCCACGGCCTCGGGCGGCAGGGTTTTGAGCAGCAGGTCGCGGTAGCTGTTGGCCTCGGCCTCGGTCTCGCGCACGGCGAGCGGGGTTTGCCATAGGACGCCGACGGCGTTTGGATCGCGGCCGACGGCGGTGAGCGCCTCGTCCAGGGCCTTGCGTTGCTTGATTTGGGCGGCGATCGGCATGTCGGCGCCGAAGACGTGGTCTGCGATGGTGGCCGAGGCGCGGATGCCGCGGGGGGAGCCGCCCGCCTGGATGATGATGGGGCGGCCTTGTGGTGAGGGGGGCGTGTTGAGCGGACCCTCGACCCGGAAGAAGCGGCCGGTGTGGGACATGTCGTGCACCTTCGCCGGGTCACCGACGCGGCCGGTGGCGCGGTCCCATAGCATCGCGTCCGGCTCGGTCGCGTCCCAGAGTTTGTGGCAGATGTCGACGAACTCCTCCATGCGCTCGTAGCGGCTGCCGTGCTCCATGAGTTCGTCGAAGCCGAAATTGGCGGCGTCGGAGCGGCGGGTGGAGGTGACCAGGTTCATGGCGACGCGGCCGTTGGTCATGTGGTCCATCGAGTTCATGAGCCGGGCCATGTAGTATGGGTGCATGAAGGTGGAGGAATAGGTCAATCCGACGCCGATGTGCTTGGTGACGCGGGCGGCGGCGAGCATGACCGGGTTCATGTCGACGCGGGGATACATGATGCCCCAGGTGATTGCGGCGTCGCGCGAGCCGCCCCAGGTGTCGGGCACACCGGTGCCGTCGCCGGAGAACAGCATGTCGATCTTGCCCTGCTCGGCCAGGCGGGCGACGTCTTCGTAGAGGGTGACGTCGGGGAAGGTGCGGTCGTCCCAGGAGCCGGGGAGCTGCCAGCGGCCGTTCATGTGGGTGTAGGAGAGGTTGAAGGCCAGGTGCATCCGCTTGGGCAAGGTGGGGCTCCGTCTTGGCAACGGGAGGGGGTGGAGCAAGAAGGGTGCCAGGCAGGGCGTTGCCCTGCACCCAGCAGGGACAGTCGTCCCTTTCCCCCTTTTTGCCGTTAGTCGTATCGGGCTGGTGTAGGCGCCGCGCGCGTTCCTGGTTTGACAATAAATGTCTAGGTTGGCGGCTTCATTTGGCAATGCTTATCGCTCGTGGGCAAAATCTGACACCTGGTTTGCGCCTAGCAATGGTCGCTCACGACCAAGGCCGAAATTCAAGCAGACCGTGTGAAATCTGCTCCGTAACGGATTCCGGCTCGGAG
>NZ_LMUY01000069.1 GCF_009765685.1 Acidisphaera sp. L21
AGACGCGATCATCAAGGTCACGGCATGCGCCATCTGTGGTTCCGGTCTGCACCTGATGGGCGGCTTCATGCCGACGATGGAGCATGGCGACATCCTTGGGCACGAGACCATGGGTGAGGTCATTGAGGTTGGTCGTGATAATTCGAAGCTGAAGGTTGGCGACCGCATCGTTGTGCCATTCACGATCTGCTGTGGGGAATGCCGGCAGTGCAAGTGGGGCAATTGGAGTTGCTGTGAGCGCACAAATCCAAATGGTAAGATGCAAGCCGAAACGTTCGGCTATCCGCTAGCCGGCCTATTCGGCTTCTCGCACATAACCGGCGGCTTCTCCGGGGGCCAAGCGGAGTACCTGCGTGTCCCCTACTCGGATATCGGCCCGATCAAGGTTCCAGATGGTCTGACGGACGAGCAAGTTCTCTTCCTCAGCGACATCTTCCCGACGGCATACCAAGCCGCCGAGCATTGCGACATCACTCCCGAAGACACTATCGCGATTTGGGGTTGCGGCCCCGTCGGCGTCTTGGCAGTCAAGTCGTGCTTTCTTCTTGGTGCCAAGCGCGTTATCGCCATCGACACCGTACCGGAGCGGCTTGCTCTTGCCCGGCAGGCGGGTGCTGAAACCATCGATTTCGGCAAGCAAAACGTCCAGGAGACCATCATGGAGATGACCCATGGTCTTGGACCCGATGCGGTCATTGAAGCAGTTGGCATGGAAGCACATGGCGCCGATACCTTGGCGCAGAAAGTCAGTTCCGCCGTAATGGCGGCTACAGTGAGCATGGAGCGTCCGTTCGCACTGAACCAAGCCATTCTAGCCTGCCGGCCAGGAGGCATTGTATCGATGCCAGGCGTGTTTGCTGGACCCGTCGGGCCAGTGGCATTAGGCGTTCTGATGAACAAAGGTCTGACGTTGAAAACGGGTCAGACGCACATGATCCGTTATCTACAGCCCTTGCTGGAGCGGATCCAAAAGGGAGAAATCGACCCTTCATTTATCATCAGCCATCGGTCTAGTTCTCTTGAGGACGGGCCGGCCCTCTATGAGGCCTTTCGCGACAAGGCCGACAACTGCACAAAGGTCGTGTTCAAGCCGCATGGATAAAAATGCCGGCACAATACACGTCACGGAAGGCGATCAGACAAAACCGATCCCCGACATAGACGTCTAGTCACATAGTGAAGGAGATATTCATGCCAGAAGATAAGCACAGCAAAGCGCTCGACCTGACAGATGCAGCGCTTGAAAAGATAGTTGCAGGTGACGAGAAGGCAGCCGATCGGCTAATCGAGCAGGCAAAAAAGCTCGACCCCAGCGCGCCGGGAGAAGTTCTACGTGATCTTGATGAAGATGCTTCAAACAGTAAGAGCCAGTAGGCGAGTTCCAAACAGACGTTTCTGGTGCACCGGTGATGGAGCTACACGTCGCCGTCCAGAATAGACAGAGCAGATGGTTGCTGCCACCAGGCAGATTGACTGTGTCTCCATACGGCGACGGGACGGCTACGTCTCGCCGCGACGGGGAGCCAAATTGAAAACAGTCGATCGAACCGTAGTGTTTATCGGCACTGTCGCGTTACTGGGATGGCTTTGTACAAAGCCTCGGGCATCCACCTCTCGTGCACATGCGTCCGCTATAAATTTAAAAGAAGAAGCCCAATCATCCCCCGAAAAAAAAGAGATAATCGGGAAAGAATTGGCAGAAAAGTCAGCTGGAGCCAGCGCATCAGGTCCGAGCGAGATCCCGGCGAAAGGTTGGTGGCACGTCCTCAAACGGGCGGCAGCTGGACTTTCCGACGACCGGATCATGACCGAAGCCGCGGGCGTGACATTTTATACACTGCTTGCCCTTTTTCCATCTGTGGCAAGCTTCATCTCAATTTATGGGCTGGTCGCTGACCCGTCGAGCATAGCAGATCAGATCCAGAGCTTGAACGGTATCGTACCAGCTGGCGGCATCGAAATCGTAAAAGACCAGGTGACTGCCCTCACGTCCGGCGGAAGCAAGACCCTGGGATGGGGAGCGATAATCGGGTTGGCCACCTCGTTGTGGAGCGCCAATGCTGGCATGAAGTCGTTATTCGGTGCCTTGAACGTCGTCTACCATGAACATGAAAAACGCAGCTTTGTGGTTTTCACTCTCACGGCGCTCAGCTTCACTCTCGGGGCGATTGCCTTTGTCATTGTTGCTTTGCTCGCCGTTGTCGCACTTCCGATCTTTCTTAATTTCGTAGGTCTGAGTAGCGTGACGGACAGCTTGCTGAGGGTACTTCGTTGGCCGTTCATGCTTGTAGTTATAACTGGTGCGCTGGCCCTGATTTATCGCTACGGGCCAAGCCGTACCAAGGCGCGCTGGCAGTGGGTGAGCTGGGGTGGTGCAAGCGCGGCGCTGCTTTGGCTCGTAGCCTCCCTAGGCTTCTCGTACTACGTTGCCAACTTCGGTAGTTACAACAAGACCTATGGAACGCTTGGAGCGGCCATCGGCTTTATGACTTGGATCTGGATCTCCAGCATAGTGGTTCTTATGGGTGCCGAGCTCAATGCTGAACTGGAGCAGGAGACAGAGCGCGACTCAACGATCGGACCTGAGAAGCCCCGTGGCGAACGAGGTGCTTTTAAGGCTGATATCAAGACCTGAGCCCGTGGCTTCTGTAACGCTGAGTAGAGCAGTTGTTAATCTTTTAGCAGGTGCAAAGCTGATTAGAAGATCATGACGAGTGGCTAAACCTGGTCCGGCCGCCACGGTGCAATCACAACCTTTACCCGCGCGTTCCCATGCTTCAGAAGCATTCTATGAAGGCGTGCACCGCGGTTGGTGTGCAGGACATACTCCCACCAGCGTCGCTTCACTGCTTCCGGGATCATAACGGCGACAGACCGGCCCGGCGTCTCCTCGTCTAATCTAGCGATGAACTTCAGCAGTGGCTCATGCATCTCCCGGTAAGGTGCCGGCAACAACATGAGGCGCGGCGCTTTAGTTCCTCTGGTTTCAAGAGGGGCGACGATGTCCGTCTGCCATTGCTCTTTCAGTCTCTTGCCATCGTCATCTGTGTCAGGGCCAGAGACGCGAAGCAGGTGGATGGCGATCACATCAGGCGAAAGAGTCATCGCAAACTGCAGGGCCTGATCGGTCATGCGGTTGCGGCCCTCGACCGCAACAAGGATCGTTGGCGGGTCAGCCTCCTCAATCGTGAATGGGGCGGAGCATTGAAGGCTGGCGTCGAGTTTGTCGTAGTAGAGGTGGATCAGATACAGCGCGACGATGATGGTTGGGATCGCCAGCACGGTGATCCAGGCGCCGTCGATGAACTTGGCCGCGAGGATAACGAGCACCGCCACCACCGTCGTGCCGGCGCCCAGCGCGTTGATCGTCAACCGTCCTGCATGGCCGCGCCCTTGCCGGCGCCAATGGACCACCATGCCGATCTGGCTCATCGAGAAGGTCAGGAAGGCGCCGATGGCAAATAGTGGAATCAGGCGGTCGGTGATGCCGCCGAATAGGATCAGTAGCCCGCCTGCCGCTACAGTCAGCACGAAGATCCCCACCGAGAAAACCAGGCGCCGGTCGGCAACGGCGAAGGCGCGGGGCAGGTAGCCATCCTGCGCCACGATGCGGCACATGCGAGGAAAATCAACGAAGCTGGTATTAGCCGAGAGGCTGAGGACGGCGAGCAAGCTGGCCATGGCGACGTAGTACACCACGCCACGCCCGGCAATCGCGGCGGTCAACTGCGACAGCACGCTTTGATAGTCGGGCTTGGTCTGGTCCATCGCACCCACCGCGTAGAAATGCGCCACGATCGCGATCCCCCCCAGCAGCAAGCCCAATACGAGGCAGATCACGGCAAGCGTCTTGCGGGCCTGCCCGATCACCGGTTCCTTGAACGCGCTGACACCGTTCGAGACGGCCTCGACCCCCGTCATCGCGGTACAGCCGCTAGCAAACGCCCGCATAAACAACCATACGCCGATGGCACCGGAAGCGTCGCCCAGATGTGGCGCCGCAACTACCGGGTGCGGGTGGCCGCCGGTGACGACGATGGCCCATAGTCCCGCGACGAGCAGGCCAAGGAAGCTCACCACGAACACGTAGGTCGGCAGCGCGAACAGCCAGCCGGCCTCGGGCGTTCCGCGCAAATTCGCCATAGTCACCAGGGCCAGCACAACCAGGCAGAGGGTGAGGGTCCAGGGCTGCAGGGCGGGGATTGAGGAGCTCAGCGCGCCAACCCCTGCCGAGATGCCGACGGCCACGTTCAGGATGTAGTCCACCATCAGGGACGCGGCGGCGAGCAAGCTGGCGTTGCGGCCGAGATTTTCCCGCGCGACCGTGTAGGCGCCGCCATTGCTGGGATAGGCTACGATCGTTTGCCGATAAGACAAGTAGAGAATGGCGAGCAACACCACGATCGGGGCCATCACCCAACCAATCCAGGCTAGGCTCGCTGCGCCGAGCGGCATGAGGATGGTGAGCGCCGCTTCCGGGCCATATGACGCCGAACCAAGTCCGTCGAGGCCCATGGCAGGCACGGCCTCGAACCAGCCAAGTTTGCGCGTGCCCTGTTCACGATTGGACAACCGGCGACCGAAGAAAAGAGTGGCCAATTTCATTTGCACAGGTCTCGCCGCTTGTCCCGTAGGGCAACGCACTGCCGGTGTCATGTGTTCAAACTGATGAGGCGGGGGATTGCGTATCCAAGATCCCTGGGCGGATACGATTTGATAAGACTTGGCCAACCCCTCTCATCCCAAGATGCTCAGTCAGCGCCGGACCTATCGAATGATAGAGGAATAGTTCCTCCTCTTTCACCATCTATTGGAATTAAGCGCACGATTCAGTGCGCACACGGTATCGCCGACAACCCCTGTCGCATCAGCGCGTAGATGGCCGAACACTTACAGGGGTATAGTACGATGGACGGCGACGCCAACGGAGACAGGCTGCACGAGATCTACCACCACCGGTCTGCGGAATATGCATGCTCTCGAAATGACGGCGATTGAGATGACCGCGCGGCAAGTCGAGCGCCTGGAAAACTACCCGGAAATGGAGGCCCGCCTGCGTCAGCACCACACTGAGTCGCAACAGCAGGCCAAACGCCTCGAGGATATCCTGGCTCGGCACAGAACTGACTCTTCTAGTCTGAAGAACGTCGTGACCGCAGCGATGGGCGATGTGGCGGCCGTGCTACACGCGCCTGCTCCTGACGAGATCCTGAAGAACACCTTTGCCAACTTCGCATTCGAGCACCAGGAGATTGCGGCATATACCAGCCTTATCGCTATGGCCGTGAAGATTGGTGATACGGAATCGTTTCCGGTGCTCAAGCAATCTCTGTCGGAGGAACAGACGATGGCGGACTTTATCGGGACCCAGATTGTTCCTACAACGACACGGTTTATGGATCTTACACAAGCGGGCAACACGGCTGGCGTTTAGCGGGCGTGGGGCGCGTCCTGTAGACGCGCCCCACGAACACGGCACGAGCTATAGCGCACTGATGAAGATGAGCCCCAGACCTGGCTACAATTCTAAAGGCTGACTTGACTTACCTGCAGGCAGCTCAGCACTCCTACTGATAACCCCCAGTTTCCTCTCTCTCCTTGGCAGCATCCTCCTGAACCCTTGTGTCGACCTTCTTCATCACGCCAATGTCATCAGACGGCTTCTTCGCAGGCTGTGCGTCTTCATTCAAAGCAGTTCTATCATTGTCCATCATATGGCCTCTCGATTGTCGCCTAAAGTGAACCATCGGTTGTGCTAGAAGTTCCTCTGAAAAGGACCCTGTCGGCTACGGCGCCCGCACGGCACGGTCAATATCATGAACTAAGGACGCTGAAGGTCTACAGGCCAGAACGGCCTGAGACTACCGGGGAACTGCGCTCACATTGTTGCTTTGAGGGACCAATAGGATTATGTTTCGTCAGGAGATTTGATATGATCGTCAATAAAAAAATAAGTCCAAGCAAGCCGAGCAAGCTGACCTCGACGACGCCCTCGACGATACGTTCCCCGCTAGCGATCCTCCATCCCAAACCGATCCGACGCATGGTGTCCACTCGGCGCCGACCTTGCCCACCGAAGATGCGGTGCGCCAGCGTGCCTATGAGCTTTGGGAAAAAGCCGGCTCGACTCATGGCAATCACGAAGAGCACTGGGCGCAAGCGTTGAGCGAAATCCAAGCCGAGATGGGCGGTGCAAGACCCGGCTGAATGACTTTAGCGGTAGGCCCTGTTGATGATGGCGCATGGTCGCGTTTGACAGCCATACCTGCTGTCTGCATGCCCGGCAACTCAGTAACCGGGCATCGTGGCTGCTCTAGTCTCACTCTCGGGAATAATCGACACTTTGCCATCACGCTCGATAACGGCATAACGTACCTGTTCAAGCCGCATTAGCCCTTTCTGGCGAACAGCAGCCATGACATCGCTTTCGAGCATACGCAGGGTGCGCATCCGATCCTGATGCCACTCACCTTTTTCGTACACGATGATGGGGGTGCCGTCCACGATACGGCCAAACCAGGCGAGCCTCTGCTTCAAGGCCGATATGGAGACATGCATCAGGCCAATCGAGAGAATTGCGCTGACTGCTGCCACCATAGAATGATCATCCGCCAACACCGCCGACATCAAGGCCCCACCGAAGAGAAATAGAACCACGATATCAAATGGCGCCATCATGCTTGCCATGCGACGCCCGATCAGCCTCACCGCCAACAGAAGTATCAAATACGCGATTGCAGCTCGAATGATGACGCTCATGGTAGCACAAACTGGGTCCAACGTTGAGCTGCATAGCCCTCTCTCTGCGCGATCAACTCATTCGGGCCCAATGACATTGGCTGCAGCATGAGCCTCAGCTTGGCATCGCGTGTCCCCGGGGAAACGGGGATGGTCATCACCATGCCGCCGTCCACAAGCCGAGTTTGTAGTGGCTGTGGTTCAACTCTTTGAAGTCCCATGGGCTCGACGATGTTGGAGCCGACGAAAATATCGATTGTTGAAGATACCGAAGCATTATCAAAGTTGAACGTCACCTGCGTGCCTGCTTGGGATCGTGTTACTGGCTCAAAGTCTACAGTCAGACCAGCACCGTCGGATTTGGCGGTTTCATGGCTGTAGGGTCCACGACCCAGAAGTCCAGCAATTCCAGCAGCCACGAACAGCACCATAATCCACCGGCCGATCTGCTCGGCCCGGCGCCAAAGACGCTCGAAACGTTGGTCAAACCCGACCTCTAGCTCTTCGTTGACGCGGTCCGCACCTTGCATGAGGGGTGAACATTGAGCGTCAGGCCGAGTTGCGTCGGGGGCCGAGCACGTTGGCCGATATAACGCTGGGACGGTAGCCAGGCGAGTGCCGGGAGCGCCCGGCGAAGACATTAGAACGGGGTAGCCCTTCGCTCGAGCACTTGGAGATCTGGTGCACTATGGGCCGCTAGGAACGAGATCATCCGGTCGGCCCCCACACCTGTAGAAATGGTCATTTGCCCCCCAAAAAAGTCATGTTACTGAGGGGATGCAAAGCGGTTCAAACCATGTTGCTTTAGGAGGATGTGGTGATGAGAACTTATGACTGACTGTCAATCAAATCAAACAGCCGACCGAAGCTACAGAAAACCTTTTTGTTGAGAACAGGGTCCTGGCGTAGATGCGACACCAAAGCTTGCCAAGCCAGTGGCACTGTGAAATGCAAGATGGGTGAGATCTCGTGTAGCGCTTCGATCGTCAAGCCAAATCCGTCCGACGTAGGGCGCCCTTGTCGATAAACATCGTGCCGCCATTGAACAGCACTAGGTTGAAGTTATGATTGCCACCGAAGGTTGGCTCCAAGGCAGCCAGTCCAATAGCACCGGCGGCTCCTCGGCGAGGAACTTGAATCGCAGCGCCAGCATGGCTTGATTCGAACACAACATTCTCTGTGTATTGATGACCGCTTTAGGCGCACTTGTTGAACCTGATGTGAACAGAAGCTCGGTGACTGTCTCTCCGTCAACCCTTGCGGCTGCTATGTCGACAGCGTGTGTCGAGCTATCCGAACCCTACACCGGCCTTCGAGGCGATTCGCGACCATCTGGCAGACTATGCCGGTGCAATGGACGCGTAATCAGAAAAGGCCGCACCCTGCGACAGGGTAGCGGTCTGATAAGCCGTTGCTGGTGCCCTCTACCACCGGATCGGCCGTGCGGCAGTTAGATTCAATGACCTGAACGTATGCATCGCCAGCCGCCCCTACAACAGGCCGGAGCTTACGAGTGAAGTGATGCTGCAGCGCTGCGGATATGTGCCTAATGGTAGCGCGGCATGCATCACGCCGTCGTGTCGCGGTTCCGATCTCCTCCCACTGGTCTTCCACGTTTATGTCCAGACTGGAGGATTCCACATGAAGACCTTTCTGATAGAAGGTGGGATGTCTCGACCCAAGTATTGCACGGTCAACGGTTCATTGAGCCACCTGTGAACTCATCCTCCAGTAACGCAATTGAACATGCAACTGTATTGCTTTACTTCATTGGGAACTTCTGGAAAATCCATGCGTCAATCAACCTGACCTTTTCAAGAGTTAAGCCGTGCGGTTGCTAAGCCCTGAAGTGCTGCAAGCCCTCCTGTCTCTCCCGATTCAAGGCGGCTGGATAATACCCGTCGAACCATATGCCCCAGCTTTGAGTGGTATGTTGGATGACGACACCATCCTCATCGAAGAAGACACAATGCCGGAGGATGGCGATGGACCGTGGCGTGTGCGGCTCACCGAGGCGGGGATTGAAGCTCTGCTTTCCTATCGGGAATAGACCGCATTAGACCCTGAGGTGGGTGCCTAGAGCGAAGGAGGTCAATCCGAGTGATAACTCGCACGTCCGTTACAAGACCAGCTAATACTATGCAGAGCTACACGGAGCTTGATGCCGTTGTGGCCAACATTTCTGGCCCGCCAGAACTCGTCCGTCGCGAGAGCCTTGGCCGCCTTGTCCAATCGTAGCCATTTCGCCCGGGGTTGCCCACGTCATGAACCCCACGGCTGTCAGACTAGGCGCCACTGACTTCGAGTCACAGCGCCGTATCATGAGCCGCTAGTGAAATCGGTTCAAGCATGCACGGCGTTGCGTCTGTTATTAACGAAGAAGGGTATTGCCCGAGTGGCACACTGCAGAGCTTCCCGTTCATGCTTATTTTCCGATAAGGAAGGTCAACTCCGCTCGCCGCTCGAGCTTTTGTTGACTTCATCTCTGCAGAGATCCAGGCGGATCTAGACCGTACCTCGCCTCCCGCTGCCGGTGATTAACCCTAGTGACAATAGAAACTCTGCTACCGAGAAAGGCCGTCGCTGAGGTTGTGCAGGCTGTCGATAGCCGGGTGTGGGCAACGGTCGCGATGTTTGTGCGCGGCGGTCACGCGTAACCGCCAATTTGAAGGTGACAGAGGGAGGGCTTGGCAAGCCCTCCTGTTGAGCCACTAAGATCGCCAAAAGGGTTTCCGAGCCTCATATTCTAGGTTTATCCCGTGAGCTTGAGTATCCCCTCGCATCCCGGGCATAATATCAGAGATCTCGCGTAATTGCTCGCGCCTGCGGTATCGGATTATGGCGAGATTTATCTTAGAGCACCATTTGTCAGCGAACACCAAGAGCGCTGTCGGCGAGGTGCCTC
The DNA here is from genome assembly GCF_009765685.1 of Acidisphaera sp. L21. Lineage (GTDB taxonomy): Bacteria > Pseudomonadota > Alphaproteobacteria > Acetobacterales > Acetobacteraceae > LMUY01. Next base: position 9,644 of record NZ_LMUY01000069.1, read on the forward strand.
CATAAAGCCGTTTAGATCGCCAATGCTTGGTTCGCCGAAAAAGCACGGTGTTTGAGGCACGATATACCGGTTGGCTTCTACGCATTGGGCTTTCTGCCAAATTGATCGTCATCGCGCCATTGACCCGCGGGGGCATCAGGAGGTCATGTGCTTGTACCGACGCGTGACCAGGGTTCACGGACGAAGCTTGAGCCAAGAAATCGTCACGAGAAGTAGCAATGCTACGCACCATACGGCTGGATGCCGCCTTCAACAATGCAGGCATCAACTGCATGGGCGCGCCGATGCTCGAATCGGAGGACGAGTTCGACAACGTGGTGAATGTGAATCTCGGCGGCGTCTGGAACTGCATGAAAGGCGAGCTTCGCATGATGGAAGCCCAAGGCAGCGGTACCATCGTAAGCGTAGGCTGATGGCCGCCTTGCCTGGCTGACCCGTTTGGGCATTTTTCACTGTATGAAAAACATCGAGATCGTGGCGGTCGCAGAGGCTGCCACAGTGGCAGCCTCTGACGCAGCTTTTCCTTCCCGGATCGAGATCGTCACGGATCGGCGACCCGCCTATAGCCCGGCTTTTCGGGCTCGCATGATCGAGGCCTCTCTGGTGCCGGGGATCCGAGTGCCGGATTTGGCCCTCCAACACGGCATCCATGTCAGCCTGATCTACCGGTGGCGCCGGATGGCCAAGTTGGAGGACAAGACTCAATCCCCGAGGCCGTCCAAGCTTGCACAGCGGGCGGCCGCGGGCAAAACGATGGCCGTCAATCCGCCGGTCGCGTTTATCCCCATTGGCGTCTTAGGGCGCCCTGAGGGGGAGACCCCGTCGGCCGCAGATATCGCTGCGCCACCGTCGAATGTGTCGCGGCACGAAGCGTATGACCAACCCGGCATGATCGACATCCACATGGCGGACGGAACCCGGCTGCGTGTGGATGCCGCCGTCGATGAGCAGGCGTTCCGGCGCGTATGGAGCGTGCTGAGGGCGACATCATGATCCAGGTCGCAGCGGCCACCAAAGTCTATCTGGCGTGTCGCCCAGTCAGCATGCGCTACGGCTTTGACGGCCTGGCAGCTCAGGTGGGACCGGTGCTGGCGGCTGATCCGTTCTCGGGTCATGTTTTTATCTTCCGCAGCAAAAGAGCGGATTATCTGAAGATCCTCTATTACGACGGCACCGGGCTGTGCCTTTTTGCCAAACGCCTGGAGCACGGCAAGTTCGTTTGGCCGCCGATCGTCGACGGCGGCATGCTGCTGACGCCCGCGCAGATGGCTCTTCTGATCGAGGCTATTGACTGGCGGCGGACCGTGGCGCCGGAGTTGCCGCGCAGGCCGGTGGCTGTTTAGCGGGACGTATTTGCGGCGGAAAATGCTGTACTGCAGGGATCGGTTCCGATAGAATTGCACCATGTCCCTGGTGAGCGAACCTCTCCCGACCGATCTGGATGCGCTGCGGGTTTTCGCTGAGAGCCTGCAGGCGGAATTGGCGCACAAGGATCGCGAGATCGCAGCCAACGCTGCCGAGATATACGCCAAGACGCTCCACATCGAAAAGTTGAGGATGCAGCTCGCCAAGCTTCAGCGGGCGCGTTTTGGCCGGTCTTCGGAGAAACTCGATCACGAGATCGATCAGCTCGAACTCCTCATTGGCGAACTCGAAGAGGATGCAGGCGAGAGTGAGGCTCGGGACAAGCCTGCCAATCCCGGCCGTGGCGGCGTAGAGCGCAAACATCCCGTGCGCAAGCCTCTCCCCGCCCACCTGCCGCGTGAGGTCATTACCCATGACCCAGGACGTGTCTGCCCCGGCTGCGGGGGCACGACATTCAGCCGGATCGGCCAGAACGACCGCGACGTGCTGGAATTTGTCCCGTCCAGCTTCAAGGTGATCCAGCATCTGCGGCCCAAGCTGAGCTGCCGATCTTGCGAGACGATTATCCAGGCGCCAATGCCGCCGCTGCCGATCGAGCGCGGCCGCCCGGGCCCTGGGCTGATCACTCACGTGGTGGTGTCGAAATACTGCGACCACATCCCGCTGCACCGACAAACGACAATCCATCTGCGTGAAGGGGTGGAACTCGACCGATCGACGCTGGCCGACTGGGTCGGCCAGGCCATGTTCCTCCTCGCCCCTCTGGCCGAAGCCATCGGGCGCCACGTCCGCGCGGGTGTGGCTCTGCATGCCGATGACACAACGGTGCCAGTGCTCTCGCCCGGCCTGGGGAAGACCAAGACCGGTCGCCTCTGGGTCGCCGTACGGGACGAGCGGCCGTGGGGATCCAATGTGCCGCCAGCGGCATTCTACCGCTACTCGGCGGACCGCAAGGGCATCCATGTGCCAGCGCTCCTGGGACCCTATCGTGGGTTCCTGCATGCCGATGGCTACAAGGGATTCACCAAGTTCTACAAACCGACGACGCCAGCCGGTGATGCCCCTCTGGTCGAAGTCGCGTGCTGGAGCCATGCCCGGCGCTACTTCTTCGACGTGCATCATAAAACGGCGTCGCCGATCGCGCTTGAGGTCATGGAACAAATCGCAGCCTTGTTCGCCATTGAAGGCCATATCCGGGGCCGCCCTCCCAACCTACGCGCCAACACGCGGCTGGAAAACGCTCAGCCGAGGCTAGATCGATTGAAATCGTATCTCGACAGCCAGATCACCCGGATCAGCGGCAAGAGCACCCTTGCCGAGGCGATCCGCTACACGTCGTCCCGGTGGACGGCGCTGACACGATACGTCAGTGACGGTCGGCTCGAGATGACCAACAATGCGGCCGAGCGAGCCATGAAGCCCCCGGTTCTCGGCAGGAAGAACTATCTATTCTGTGGATCCGATGCCGGAGGCCAGCGCGCCGCCTGCATGTACACCATCATGGAAACCGCCAAGATGAACGGCGTCAATCCGCAAGCATATCTGACCGACGTCCTGAGCCGCATCGCCGAACATCCCATCCAACGGGTCGATGAGTTGCTGCCATGGGCCTGGAAACCATAACCCATTGCTGCTCGCCGCTGAACGGCTAATACCGCGGCCAGTGGCCGACGCTTACGTACCATCGTCAATTGCTCGTCCATCGGCGGCATGCGTGGCTCGAAAGGACGCGCTGCCTACTCAGCCAGCAAGTTCGGGATTGTCGGCCTGACCCGAGCCGCAGCGCTCGACTACGCGGCTCACGGCATCCGTATCAATGCGGTGTGCCCTGGGATCATTGGCAACACCCCGATGGCTGTGAAGGTTACCAAGAACAATAATCCTGACATCGTCAGGGCTTTCGTAGCTGCTGAGCCCATTGGACGCATTGGCGAACCGGATGAGATAGCGGCAGCCGTTCTGTGGCTGTGTAGCTCAGCCGCGAGCTTCATGCTCGGACAAGCTATGGTTGTCGACGGCGGCATCCTGGCGTGAGTGGTCAGAATTATACCAGCTATCAATCGTCCCTTAACCTTGATCAGCTCTCGCGTATCCTGTTTTGGTGTACCTTGAGAGCAGAGAGGAGACTCAAACCAGACGTTCAGAAGGCAAGATGTGGCCGGAAGCGGACTGGCGGCTATGGAGCAAGCGAGCGCGAAAAGCAGACATCTGCTGCCGCTCACGTTTCGGAAGCGTTCCACTCGACGTGGAGCTTCAACTCCATCCGAAGCGGTCGACGCCGCTGGTTGTATCAAGCTGGTTGGCTGATCGGCGACGCGTGCAATCATGGTCAAGGACCCCGCTGGAACACTGCGTCAAGACGGCTTCATCGCCTGGATTTTGGATATCTCGATAGCTGGTTGTGCCTGCGGCGCGATGGCGACCATGACATCGACTAAGGCCCGACATTCAGCCCGTCCGGTGGCGAGTAATTCACGGAATGACCGAATGCGCGACATGCTCCAAAGCATGAGCGCGATGACCCAGCTTGGGCAGCCGTTGATCCGCCTCTTCGACCGCGGATACACGCTGTAGCCGAGGCCTTGGATCAGCGCGTAGCTCTCGTGCACGCCGTGCGCGAGGGCGCGTGCCTCCCGCCAGGTCGCGCCGCCCTGGCGCCGTTCTCCGGCCACCGAGACGCTCTCGAACGCCACGCACATCGGCACATGGCACCGCAGCCAGAGCGGCATGTCGGGTTCGAAGGCAGCCGGCATCCCCGCGGACTTGAACAGCTCCACCCAACGCTGTTCACTCATGATCGTTTTCTGACCGGCCGCTCCGATGGTCGCCTTCAGCTTGCCCTCGCTGCTCAGTGTGGCTTGCACGAACGGCATGCCGAAGGAGCAGCGTTCCGCGCCGACCATCTGCTGCAGCCGATCGGGATCGAAGGTCACGAACATGAATTGGACCCAGCGCGCCGCGCTTCGCTGCAATGTCGGAAGCACGGCATCGACCTGATGCGCGAGCAGGGTGACGATGACTAGGTCGTATGGGATCGTCTCGTCCAGCGTCTCGGCGACGCTGACACTGGCCCGATCGCCTTCCACGTCGACGATGCCGCGGTCGTTTTGCAGCTGCCGGAGCCGATCGGAGTCAGGCCGCGCGACGACCGTGACATCGTGGCGGCCGGTCTTTGCCAATTGAAATGCGAAAGTGCTGCCGATCTTGCCCACCCCGAGTACGGCGATGCTAAGAGGTGCGGTGTGAGTTTGCGGCTTAGGCATAACATCCTGATCCTACTTGTTTCGTCGAACGGCGCTGAACCCGAACAATCAGATCTATCTGGTTCGCCATGTTCAATGCAGACACCATGAGGGGCAACTGCTATGATAGTAAAGTATGTAGATCATAGTAGTATAATGACTGATAGGATCGTTCGGGACCATCGTGGACAGTAATCAGCTTGGAGCCTTTTTGCGGCTTCGCCGCGCGAAGCTTGATCCGGGTGCACTTGGCTTTGCGCCGGAGCGCCGTCGTACCCCAGGGCTACGTCGCGAGGAAGTGGCGCAGCGTGCGAGTATCAGTTCAACCTGGTACACCTGCCTTGAGCAGGGGCGGGGTGGTGCACCGTCTTCGGACGTGCTCGACCGCATCTCACGGGCCCTGATGCTCACAGATGTAGAGCGTGAGCATCTTTTCCTGCTTGGCCTCGGCCGGCTTCCCGAAGTGCGTTACCAGAAGACCACCGGCGTCGCACCACGGCTGCAGCGCGTGCTTAATACGATCGACCCGGATCCTGCCTTCATCAGAACGGCAACTTGGGACCTAGTGGCTTGGAACCGCGCGGCAACGTTTATGCTGACCGACTTCGCCCAGGTGCCGGCTCAGCAACGCAACCTGCTCCGTCTTGTGTTTCTCGATCCTCGGGCACGCGCCATGCAATCCAACTGGGTAGATTCGGCACGGTTCGTGGTAAGCGCCTTCAAAGTCGACGCGGCGCGGGCCGGCGCGGCCTCGGATGTTGCACCCTTGGTCGCCGAACTTTGTCGCTGCAGTCCGGAGTTCGACATAATGTGGCATGACAATGAAATCCGCAGTTTTGGCGAGGGTGCCAAACACATACAGCACCCATTGCTCGGCGCGCTATCCTTCGATTACTCGGTGTTCGCGGTGGATGGCCGCTCCGATCTAAGCATGGTGGTGTACGTCGTGACGACAGCGGCCGCTTCGAACCAGCTTCGTTCGCTGGTCGAGGTGTCTGGGGTCGGAGAGCGCGCACCGTTGGTGGGCAAATCCACACCGCCAGCATCGTAGGATCGCGGAAGTCCGGCTTCAGAACAGAGGATGAGATAGCGGCCGGTTACCGTTCAGACGGCGGCCAAGCTGCTCGCCTGCGGAACTCTGCCGAGCTCTCATCCAGGAAGACATAGAGGGCAGCGATCCTGCCATCCCGCACGATGATCACGTCCCATCCCGTGTAGTCGGGGGCTTCACCGCGTGGGCCCGAGCCCCATGCAAGCCGACCCGCATTGTGCAGCACCTGTGGGTCGCCGCTGGGGGTATAGGCATAGTGAGGATGGGTTGCGGTTGCCCGAAGGTCACCGGCGAATTGGTCGATCGCGCCGCGTCCACCGACCATGCCCGGCGGCGCGTCCGCGGCCCCGAATTCGTCGATGGTGGCGCGGCGACGGCCTGCGTCGCCTTCCCCGAAGACCTTCTGAAGGTTGCGGCTGAGCAATTCGCGGATGCGATCTGGCGACTCATTAGGCTGGATCATCGTCTGTCTTCTAACAGCCGGCCAAGCAGTTTGCAGAGGCGAGCAGTGTAGAACAGCGTGGAAAATTCACCCTCTTAGCGGGGTGATCGGCGTTCAAAACTGACCCCATTCGATCTGTGATGATGCCGCCCATGCAGATGGGTGGTTGGGGGAGATGCTGGTTGTGGATACGATCGCCCGGATCAGGCGGGCGCACTTTGTTGACGGTAAGTCGATCAAGCAGATCGCTCGGGAGTTCGAGCTTGCCCATAACACTGTGCGGCGGGTGCTTCGCTCGAAAGAGACCGCTTTTTCGTATGAGCGTGCAGTGCAGCCGCGACCCAAGCTTGGTGCCTGGACCGAGGCACTTGATTGGCATCGTCACGAGGCCAGGCAGCGAAGACGAATCGAGTAACGATTCGCCGGCACGTCAACAACTTAGGGAGCCGGATCGCGGTCCAGCCTGCTCGCTTCCCGGGGCATCCACCGCCGCTTCAAGCGCGAGGTGGCTCGCCAGCGAGCAAGCGCCCGGCAAAACGTAGAGCCTCACCGGACACCAGGACCGGCGACGGCTAGCGGCACGAGCAGGGCGTCAAGATCGACAGCCAGCTCGGGGAACGTCGTCATGCCGGTTTCGGCGTTGAGGTGCCTGCCCCCATGGATAATCTGCAGCGGCGCCCCGAGACGCTCCGCGATCTCGCGGCTGAACTGCAGGGGAACGTAGGGGTCGTCGTCCGCAGCATAGCAGGCGACGTCCGCTCCGCATCCCGCACGCACCGCCTGCCAGTCGAGCGGCGCGAAGAACGGAGCGTTGATCGGATCGTAGTCCGGCAGATCGAGGGCGCCCCAAAAGCCGGCGGCAAGGAACGCGCCACGATACGGATCTGCGGTTCCGGTGCGGCCAGCGAGGCGTAGTGCGAATGCCACGCCGAGGCTATGGGCGACAAGGACCGTGCGCGAGCGCGATGCGGCGTCGTCCACCTGCCGATCGTACGCGTCCAGCCACGCCTCGAGCGATTGGCCTTGCGGGGTGGGGAAGCGAGGCAGGAGCGCCTCATGTCCTGCCGCCCGAACGCGCTCGGCCAACCAAGGGAACCAGTTCGAGTCCGGGCGGCCATAAGCGCCGTGGAGAATTACGACCCGCAAGCGTCCATTCCTTGTGTCGTCCATGCCACCGTCTCCCATTGTGGTGCTCTACCGAGCGCCAAGCCGTCGCGCCGCAGCCGTTGCACGACCGTTCCCTCCAACATCTCTAAACGGTCCTAACCCAAGAAGACCTGACCGTTGAACAGGTAAAGGCGCGAACTGAACACACTGTTCTCGCGGCGCGGTCCGTGTTCTCCGCATAGGCCTCCCTACGCGCTCGCCCGCCGCCGCGTCCAAGAGCGACGCCGCGTTCATACCGTGCTCGTCCAGGAGAGTCGCGACGACGGCCGCGTCCGAGACGTCGAAGTCGTCCGTCCATATGGCTTTCAGAATGGCGTTCAACCGGTCGCACCAACTTGGGCGTGATCAGCTCTGGGTCTTGCGGATGCAGCTCTCCAATTCGCATCGCCCTGGCTTGATCCAGCACCATCAGGGACACAGCGGCCGAGTGGCGCCGGGTTCCCAGGACGTGGTCTCGCTGATTCAGCCGATATCGACCTTCATAGCGATGTCCCAGGAGCCGGCGCCGTTCTTGGCCAGGCCAATCATCATTAGGCCGAGCGCCTCGAGCGTTTGTGCCATGTTTAAGCCGCCGACATCGAGCGGACGCAGCTCGAGACTTTCGAGGAACGTAGAGACCCTCGCCTTGGCCTCCTCATCGTCGGCCGCGATGAACGCGTCGAGGCGCCCACCCTTGGCAAGGACGTGGCCGAAGATGGTGTTGAACGCCTTCACGAAACGCGCGCCTGCGGAGGCGCCCTTAGCGATCTCCTGAACACCAGAACTGCCGGCTGGGGTGACGAGGCCCGTGGCGTCGGGAGAGACCGGGTTGGTGATGTCGATGATCACCTTGCCGTCGAGTGCATCCCCGAACTCGGCCACCACCGCCGCAGCGCTGCTGTAAGGCACGGCGAGGATGACGATGTCGCCCGTCGGCGTGGCGCCGTATGTTCCGGTGGTCGCTCCGGCTGCAAGCTTGTTGGCGAGTGCCTTCGCCTTGGCGGGATCGCGGCTGACCACCTCGACCGTGTGTCCAGCCTTGGCGATACGGCTGGCGACCGCTGTCGCCATGCCTCCCGAGCCGATGATGCTGATAGTGCTCATGTGAAGTCTCCTGGTGAATTGGGGTATCGCTCTCATCGCGACATCGCGGTTCGCCGGGCCCGTTGCGACCCGGCTGCCTGCCGTCAGCTCATCAGGCGGCAGGAAAGTAGTGGCCGTTGTCTAGGTCCTTGATCAGGCCGGGCTGAGTGGGTTCCCAGCCGAGGATCTTGCGCGTGATGGCGTTCGAAACTGGGGTGTCCAGCGTGACCAGATTCGCAAGGAACCCAAAATATCCCGGCAGCATCAGCACGTCCGCAGGGATGGGTACGACCGGTAGGTTGAGACGGCTGCCAATCGCCTCGGCGATCTGACGGTACGGAATAGCCTCGTCGGCAACCGCATGCCAGTTCCTGCCAGCAGGGCTTTTCTCCAGCGCCAGGCGAAACACGGCGGCCAGGTCACGGGCGTGCACGGCCCCCCACCGGTTCGCACCGTCTCCGGGATAACCAACGATACCCTTTTCCTTCGCCAGCCCGATTAGCAGCGGAAGGAAGCCGGCCTTATCGGTCGCGCTGTGCATGATCTCAGGAATCCGCACGATCGAAGACCGCACGCCCTTTCCGGCGAGGCCAAGCACCGTAGTCTCCACGATATTGCGGACCCGCAGGGTTCCTTTGTACGCATCGCCGCCGGGAAGGGGCGGATCTTCCTCGGTGGCTGGCCGGCCCAGACCTTCCCATCCGGGCGAGCCAACGCTTCCCGACGCGACAAGCGGCTTTCCGCTTCCCGCCAGGGCGTCGCCATAGGCGAGCATGATCTGCAGCTCCGCGGCCGCCACGGCGTTGATCCCACCGGTTGGAATAAGATCCTGCCTGTGTGCGACGTGGATGACGCCGTCCGAGGCCGCGGCCCCTTCCTTGAGCCCCTCAAGATCCTCAAGGCTGCCGTGACGCACCTTCGCGCCGAGCGCGGACACCGCCGCCGCGGCCGCGTCCGACCGGGCCAGAGCCGTGACCTCGTGGCCAGCGGCGATGAGATCGGAGATGATGTACGGACCAGAATGGCCGGTCCCACCAGTGACAAAAACGTGCATGCTATTATCCTTGGGTGATGTGAGTCCGCGGAAAGCTCAGCCGAGAAGGCTGACGCCGACCGCGAAGTCGGTGTGCTTGATGGAGTAGGTCATGAGGCCCAGCGACAGCAGGCAGACGTGCTCCAACGTCCGTGCCACTGGCAGCAGCCCGATATCCATTGGGCGCAGTCCGAGGCTCTCGACGAACGCTGAGACGCGTGCCTTCGCCTGTGCGTCGTCTCCGGCGAGGAACACGTCCAACGGGTGGCCTTCGACCGGACCGGCAGCCAGGACGTGGGAGAACTGGGTGTTGAACGTTTTGACGACTTTGGCATCGGCGGGGACGGCCTTGGCGATCTCCTCCGCGCCTGAACTGTCCTCAGGAGTCACGAAGCTAGTACGGTCGGGGGCGACGGGATTGCTGATGTCGACGAGAAGCTTGCCAGCCAGCGCTTCGCCGTAATGCTTTACCACGTCGAGAACGGCGGAGTAGGGAACCGCCAAGATAACAATGTCTCCGGCCGGGGCTGCGCCGAACGTCCCTGCCGTCGCGCCGGCTCCGAGCTGCTTGGCCAGCGCCCGCGCCTTGGCAGCGGCCATGCTACCTGAGCCGATGATAGTGATAGTGCTCATGTGCAGTCTCCTCGTGCGTTGGGCGCGGCCCATAACTTGTGACTGCTACGGTCGCTGGATCTTGTGGACCGCTGAGCCAGACCTAAGTTATGGAATCTGGACCACTGATCCGTATATGCGGTTCAGTGATCCGGTTATCAAGGTGACCCATGCGAGCCGACGCCAGAAAGAATTACAGCCACATCCTTGACGTCGCGCGCGAGGTCGTCGCCGAGCACGGTATCGATGCGTCCATGCGCGATATCGCTCGCCGGGCTGATGTCGGGCTGGCGACGCTGCTCCGTCATTTTCCGACGCGAGAAGCCCTGTTTGAGGCGTTGCTGTGCACGAACTTGGACGCCTTGACGCAGAAGGCGGACAAACTCGAAACGTCGAATGCACCTGGCGAAGCGCTCGTATCCTGGTTTCGCGCCTGGGTGGCGTTCGCCCAAACCCATCAGGGCGTGGTCAGCCTAATGGCGGCCGCCCACACGGACACGAACTCCGCTCTTTATGCTTCGTGCGCAGCGATTCATTCAGCGAGCGCGCGACTACTGCTCCGTGCTCAGGCCGAAAGAGCGGCGCGTGCTGATATGAATGGAGACGATCTTTTCGGCCTAATGTCGGCGCTCGGCTGGCTCGTCGACCTACCTTCCTTCGCGCCGCGGGCCGACCATCTCGTTCACATCATCACGAGTGCCATCCTGACCAACCCGTCGAGCAACCACCCCACCGTGGCGTATTGATCAAGGCAACCCGCATCGGGGATGCCAAGCTACTGGGCCAAAATGGCTCGCGAACCGCCAGGACAGCGGCAGGCTCGTCCAGGAACGCTCCGAGGAAACGATCGGTCCCGAGCTGGACGGCGAACCCGAGCCGCATGTGATCCCAACGCTTGGTACCGGCCAGCTCGCGATCGGCATCGCCGAGGTGGGAGCCATCGCTGAGCGGACCTCCTGTACGTTAGCCGCGCGACTGGGACAGGCCCGCGAAAAGCAGCGCGTATGCGGCGAGCCTTCGAGATACGAACTCGGTGAAGAGCTGAACGCGCTTCGTCCTGCGTGTCTCCCCCTGTGTGAGAAGCCAAACCGCACCGTACATGTGCAAATCGGTGCCCGGCACTCTCACCAGTAGGGGATCGGCATCGCCAATGAAGCACGGCAGTGTCGTCATACCGAGACCCTGCCTTACAGCGGCGATTTGCGCCTCGACATCCGTGGTCCTAAATGGAGCCCCCGTGATGCGAACCTCACCCTCGCCGGCCCACTCCGGAATGCCATGAATGCTTATGACGATCCAGCGGATGGGATCAGGCGCTCTCGCACGCCATGCGGCTAGCCGATCGTAGGACATGTAGACGCCGCCGAACACCTCCGGTCCCTTCAGGCCGTGAAGGTTGAGCGGCAGGGTTTTGCGGTCGTAGACGACGCGGATCGCGACGTCGGCCTCTCGGTTGGTCAGATTTGCCAGCTCGCCGGTCGACATGATTTCCATCTCGATGTCTGGATGCAGAAGCGTGAAATCGGCGAAGTCCGGCATGAGCAGGTGTGTCGCTAAGGGCGGTGTCAGCGTCACCCGCAGAAGCCCGCGCACGCTCTGGTCGCGACCGAAGACACGCGTTTCCAATTGGTGCGACGACGCTTCCATCTGGTTTGCGAGCTCGAGGACTTCCTTGCCCGCTTCCGTCAGGCGGTAGCCTGAAGGCAGCTTTTCGAACATGTGCGCTCCGAGGCGTTCCTCGAGCTGACCGATGCGTCGCAGCACGGTCGAATGGTTCACCTCAAGGTGCCCGGCGGCGGCTCGCACAGAGCCTCCGCGCGCGACGGCAAGAAAGTAGCGAACGTCATCCCAGTCGATCATGGTGCAATGAGGCACCGCACGGTGCGCCGTTCAAAGCCCGTATCCAGCGAACCGTGTAGCAGTAGACGACCGTGTGAGTATATTCCGAAGGTAGCGGTAACTACAGTTTTGGGCTTTCTGGCTGAAGTAGCGGCTGGCGTAATCATCGGTCCGGATCAATTTTGCACCACCGATGTGCGCGCCTCCGCACTCAGTGTCTGACTCCAGCGGACCCATGTTGAGGTTCTCGGGTCCTCCCCGAACAACCAAAGGAAAAATCATGGGCAAGCTTGAGGGTAAGGTTGCAGTCATAACTGGTGGCGCTACCGGCATCGGCCTCGCTGCAGCAATACGCTTCATCGAGGAGGGTGCCTTCGTCTTCATCTTCGGCCGCCGTCAGGAAGCGCTCGACGCCGCTGTGGCCGCCCTCGGGCCCAATGCCCGCGCGGTGAAGGGCTCGGTGTCAGATGAGGCCGACCTCGACCGGCTCTACGCGGCGGTGAAGGGCGAGCGCGGAACTCTCGACATCGTCTTCGCCAATGCCGGGGTTGGAAGCCAGCTTAAGCTTGGTGAGATCACCGCCGAGCACATTGACGAAACCTTCGACATCAACGTGAAGGGAACGATATTCACGGTCCAGAAGGCGCTGCCGCTGATGGGCAAGGGTGGTTCGATCATCTTGACCGGATCGAGCGCCGGCACCACGGGCGCCCCGGCATTCACCGCTTACAGCGCGAGCAAGGCTGCCGTGCGCAACCTCGCGCGGACCTGGGCGGAGGACCTGAAGGGCACCGGCATCCGGGTAAACGTGCTGTCGCCCGGAGCGACGGCGACCGAACTCGCGAAGGCGGCGCTGGGCGAGGAGGGCCAGAAGGCCTACGGCGCGATGACGCCACTCCAGCGCATGGCCGATCCGGCAGAGATCGGAGCCGTGGCCGCCTTCCTTGCGTCGTCGGACAGCAGCTTCATGACCGCCAGCGAGGTCGCCGTCGACGGCGGCCTAGCTCAACTCTGACGCGCTACGCCCGGTCGGGCTCCATCCGGCGTTTGGAGCCCGAGCGGGCGGGGTATACTCAAGGAAAATACATATGAGCCACGCCATTATCGGCTTCGGCAAGATTGGCCAGGCCCTGGCCAAGGCGTTTGCCCGCAAGGGCATCGACGTGTCTGTGGCGACCACGCGCGACCCGGAAAGCTTTGCATCCGCCGCGGCCGCGATCGGACCCATGATTACTCCCAAAACACTGGCCGAAGCCGTCAAGGCGGACATCGTCTTTTTGGCCGTCCGTTTCGATGCGCACCCGGATGTCGCGAAGGCGCTCCCCACCTGGCAGGGGAAGACCATCATCGACGTGACCAACGCCTACGGCGTTCCCCCCGAGGAACACCATGAAAAGTTCATTAGAAAACTCTACACCTACGCAGAGGGGCAAGGATTAGATACAGACGAATTTGTCTCCATGTTCTCTGACGACGGATACATGTTGGATATGGCTTCCGGCACGAAGTTCCGTGGGAAGGCTATTGGTGACTCTATTGCCGCTTTAGCAAGTGCATTTCCCGACGTCCACCGTGAGTTACTCAGCATTTACGTTGCGGAGAACGTCGTCATTGTCGAAATCGCAATTCGGGGAACGCATAAAGGTGAGCTGGCTCTTGCTTCTGGAACTCTGGCTCCAACGGGGAAGTCAATAGATGCCCCGGTTTGCGATATTTATCACCTTGAGGGTGGGAAGATTATCTCCTTTCATTGCTACAACTTGCCTTCCGTAATGCTGCAGCAAATTGAGCAAAAGGACATGAGATTATCATGACCACAAAACCCCGCATCGCCATTGTGATTGGCTCGACTCGGCCCGGTCGGTACGCCGACAAGGCCGCTGGCTGGATGCTGAAACAGACCCAGGCCCGCAAGGACATCGAGGCGGAACTTCTCGACCTTCGCGACCATCCGATGCCGTTCTTCGATGAGAAGGGCCCGCCTATATCAACGCCTAGCGAGAACGCCGAGGCACTGCGCTGGCAGAAAACGCTCGCCCATTATGACGGCTTCGTGTTCGTGGTGGCCGAATACAACAGCTCGATCACAGGTGTGCTGAAAAATGCGCTAGACCAAGCCTATAAGGAGTGGATACGTAAGCCGTTCACTGCCATTGGTTACGGCGGGGCCGGAGCGGCGCGGGCGATTGAGCATCTACGCCAAATAACGGCTGCCCTGCAAATGGTTTCGACCGCAAACACCATCAACATCGGCGGCGCCGATTTCATGTCGACCTCGCCGATGGGTGCAAACAAGCCAATCGAGGACATCGAGGCACACCTGCAAGGCAAGGCCAAGTCGGCTTTGGATGAACTCGTCTGGTGGGTCCACGCGACGATGGCGGCGAAAGCCGCTGAGGCTTCATTGCGGCGCGGCCCGAACGAACTGGCGGCGTAGCGCCGACATCTGCGGCCATCGGGTCGGGGGATCAGCCATGCATCTCCCCTTCATAAGCCGCACGCTGGTCGAATGCCCAACCGTAAAGGAGATCTCGATGTACGACCAATCCAAGCTGTCCGAGTTGACCCGGTTCGCACGCGTAGAAGCGGGCTCCACCGTGATCGATGTTTATCCAGGCGACGGCGATTGGACGCGCCTCTTTTCCGACGTCGTGGGACCCGAAGGGCGGGTCTACAGCTTCGCGCCGACGAAATCGCCGCTTTAATGGAAGATCAGCTAGGCCGCATGCAGACACTCTCGAGAGCCGGGCCGAGAAAACGTCGAAGCCGTCTCGGCGGACCTCATCGCGATGCCGGAGGTCACGCAATCAGCGGATGTCCTGTGGTTGCACCTGTTTTACCACGATCTCCACACCAAGTTGATCGGAGCCAAGGGTGCGACTGCGGCCGACTTTTAATCGAGCCGCTTACAAATGGCTGAAGCCTGGTGGATCCTACGTTATCGTGACCACGCCGCCGCCGCCGGAGCGAGCACAAGCGACACCCCGTCGCTGCATCGAATCGACCCAGTGTCCGTTCGCGAGGAGGTTGAGACGGCTGGCTTCGTGCTGGATTCGCAAAGCACCATACTCGCGAACAAGGACGATCTGCATTCGTTTAAGGTGTTCGACCCCACAATCAAGGGCCAGACCGATCGGTTCGCCTACCGCTTCGTGAAGCCCTGACGGGTCACCCGTGGGATCATGAAGAAATGTGATCGCTTGGGCACCAACGGCTGTCAGATTCAGAAAACGGCCTCAGATTGGCGAACGAACTCAAGTTGTCGGAAGCGGCGGCCTACTGCGTCCAGCCGGGCGACCGCGCGCTTTGCTTCCAGCTTATGTTGCCGAGATGCCGAAGCGTAGCTTGACGTATGTGCTTGTTGAGGATCTACCGGCTTTCATCCCGCTCGTGGTAGCCATCAGAATGGGCGAGACGCAACGACACATTCTCCTGGCAATGGAGAGTTTGGACGCGCTGGGTGGCCTCGGCAAAGCACTACCTAAAGGGCTGGCTGGCCGCAAGACTTCTCGGTCTTGAGAACCACTAACATCAAACGGCGTCTCCGGTCTGTGAATGGCTGCTTTTGGGAGCTGTCGGTTCGCCTCACAATGTATGGAAGGCGTCGAACTTCGGCCCACCGCACCTAGTACTTCGACACGGAGGTTTTGACAGGTTGGCTGAAGACGCGACTAGCCCACATCCGCTACCCGCAAAGGCTGGTTCCGACCAATACCGGTTATAGAGCGCGGCGCAGGCGTACCCGAAAGCGGACCCGAGCATGGCGATCCAGTTAAAGAGTGATATTCAGTTTATTGATCGCTGATCAAGTTGGCGGGTTGAGCGGTATGATCGTATAGCCGCTCTCTTCCAGACCTCTGATCAACTCATAAGCTTCCGCCAAGTATCCCCGGTAGGGGCCGTGTCTATCAGCTTCCTGTCTATACTTGCGCAAGGCCGCCGCAAGAGCTTCTTCGCGCGATAGTTTGGCCATTCGGTGACGA
>NZ_LMUY01000007.1:0-84938 GCF_009765685.1 Acidisphaera sp. L21
CATCATGACGCCGACGCAGCCCCATACGCCGGACATGTAGTCGGCGAGCGAGGTGCTGCCGGGCACGACGGGCGGGCGGCCGGGTTCGCCGGCCAAATACGACAAACCGCTGAAGCCGTGGGCGATGCGGGCGAAGCCGGGTTTGCCACGTAGCGGCCCGGTTTGGCCGTAGGCGCTGATGCGCAGCATCACCAGGCGCGGATTGATCTCCCGCAGGGATTCCCAGTTGAAGCCCCATTTCTCCATGGTGCCGGGACGGAAGTTTTCGATCAGCACGTCCGCCTCGGCGACCATGCGACGGAAGATCGCAGCACCGTCGGGCGCGCGCAGGTCCAGCGTCATGCACCGCTTGTTCCGCGCCTCGCTGAGCCAGGCGAAGGTATCGCCGCAGTCGGTGGGGGTGCCGAAGCCGCGCAGGGGATCGCCGGCCTTCGGATGCTCGACCTTGATCACGTCGGCGCCGAAATCGCCCATGATGGTGCCGCAGAACGGGCCGGCCAGGAAGGTCGCGATGTCGAGCACGCGCACGCCGGTCAGCGGCTGCACGCCCTGCGGCTTGGAGGCTGGTTCGGTCATGGATTGGTTCCTTGTACGCCCTCGATCAGGGCGGCGCGGGTCAAGACTTCACGGGCGCGGCGGACGTGGGCGAGGTCCACCAGCACGCCGCCGACACCGACGGCGCCCTGGCCGGACGCGGCGGCGGCGTCCAGGGCGCTTACGACTTCCCGGGCCCAGGTGACCTGGGCGGGCGTGGGGGAGAAGACGGCGTTGGCGGGTTCGACCTGGGTGGGGTGGATCGCCCATTTGCCTTCGAACCCCATGCTGCGGGCGCGTAGGGCACTGGAGTGGAAGCCGTCCGGGTCCTTGTAGTCGGTGTAGGGGCCATCGATCGGACGCAGGTTGTTGGCGCGGCAGGCGTTGACGACGCGGGCGAGGGCGTAGTGCCACTGGTCGTTGTAGTGCAGATGGCGCTGACCGGCAGCGTCCGCGTCGGTGAGCACGGTGTAGTCGGGGTTGGGGCGGCCGAACACGGTGTCGGGGGTGCGCAGGTCGGCGCTGTAGTCACCGACGCCGAAGACCATCGCCTCCAGCCGCGGATGGGCGGCAGCGATTTCGTCGGCGCGGGAGATGCCTTTGGCGGATTCCAGGAGAACTTCGATCCCGATGGGACGCTCGCGGCCGGTTTCACGCTCGACGCTGGCGAGGAGTTCGGCGACGAATTGGACGTCGAAAGCGCTTTCCGCCTTGGGCAGCAGAATGAGGTCGAGCCGGGGACAGGCGCGGGCGATGTCGACGATGTCGCGGAGTGCCCAGAGCGTGCCGAGGGCGTTGACGCGGACGGCCATGGTGCGGCGGCCCCAGTCCAGGGTGTTCAGCGCCTCGATTACCATGCCACGGGCGGTTTCCTTGGCGGAGGCGGCGACGGCGTCCTCCAGATCCAGGAAGATCACGTCCGCCGGGCTGGCGGTGGCCTTGGCCAGGAAGCGCTGCTGGATGCCGGGAACGGCGAGTTCGGAGCGATGGGCGCGGGCGGTCATGCGACCACCCGCTTGCCGATGACGCGCATGGGCAGAATAGTCCCCTTGTGAACATCAATTTGAATTTGCTGCAGACCTTCATCGAGGTCGCGGAGCATGCCAGCTTCCGCCGGGCCGCGGAGACGATCGGGCGCACCCAATCCGCCGTGAGCATGCAGATCCAGCAATTGGAGGCGCAATTGGGCCTGCAATTGTTCACCCGCACCACCCGCCAGGTGCGGCTGACGCTGGAGGGCGAGCAGTTGCTGAGCCATGTGCGAGCGGGGATGACCGAACTGATGGCCGGTCTGCGGCAGGCGAACGGGCTGGCGGCGTCGCATCGCGGCCGGGTGGCCATCGCGTGTGCCCCGAGCGTTGCGGGCAGCCGATTGCCCGGCGTGATGGCGGAGTTCCAGGCTGCCTACCCGGGCGTGAGTGCCAGGCTGCGGGAATTGCCGCTGACGGGGATCGTGGAAAGCGTGCGGATGCAGGACGTGGATTTCGGCATCGGCCCGACGCCCACAGCCCTGAACGGATTGTCGTTTCGCCCGGTGATGACCGACCCGATCTGCGCGGTGTTTCGCACCGGCACCATCAAGGCGCGGGATGGGGTGAGCCTCGCCGCGCTGTCCAGCCAGCCGATCATCCTGATGGGCGGGTTGCGCCCGATGATCGAACCGGCCGCGCAGCAGGCCGGCGTGGTGCTGGCCGTGCGGTATGAGGCGCAGCAGATCCTGACCGTGATGGGGTTGGTGGGCGCCGGGTTGGGCGTGGCCATCGTGCCCGGCATCGCCGTGCCGAGCCCGCTGGGCCACGGCATCACCACGCTGCCGATCACCAGCCCGATGCTGACGCGGGAGGTGGGGATCATCACCCAGTATGGGCGCCCACTCTCCCCCATCGCGGCCGAGCTGACGCGGCTGCTGGAGGCGCGTTTGTTGGAACCGATCCTGCATCAGGCCTGACGGCCGACGGGGATGCCGGCGGGGGCGCCGTCGGTGGGGCGCAGTTGCTCCAGCGTGCGGTTGCGGGTCTCGATGCCGAGCACTGCGATCAGTAGCGCCGTCACGAACAGGAAGCCGGACAGGGTGAACACCACGCCGGAAACGCCGTAGGCGGTGAACAGCGCCACCACCGCGTAGGGCATGAAGATCGAGACGATGCGGCCGGCGGTGTTGCAGACGGCAGCGCCGCGCATGCGGAGTTCGGTCGGGAAAAGCTCCGGCACGTATAGCGCCCAGCCGGCGCCGATCATCACGCCCATGAAGAAGGTGAGCGCGAAGCCGACCACCACGACCTGGGTCGCCGATTCGGCGAAGGGGTAGATGATGCCCAGGATAGCGGCAGCCAGGGTACAGACGATCAGGCTCGGCTTGCGGCCGAACCGCTCGGCCAACCACATCGAGACGGCGTTGCCCAGCGGGCTGCCGAACGACATCGCCGCGGTGAATGCCAGGGAGGAGCCGATGCCGAGGCCCTGCTTGACGAAGAAGGTCGGCAGCCAGCCCACGAAGCCATACAGCGCGATGCTGACGCCGATGATGAGCATGCTGCCCACGATGGTGCGGCCCAGCAACTGGCCGGTGAACAGTGCGCCCATGGGCTGGTGCGGGATGACGGGGGTGACGCTGTAGACCGCCTCCGGCAGGGCAGCCTTGCGAGATGCCTCGGTTTCGATGGCGACCAGCGCGGCTTCGGCTTCGTCGAAGCGGCCCTTGCTTTCCAGCCACCGGGGGGATTCCGGCAAGCGGCGGCGCAGCAGCCAGATGGCGAGCGAGCCAATGCCGACGATGCCGAACATCCAGCGCCAGCCGAAGGCCGGGATGATAAACACCCCCAGCACGTTGGCGACAAACAGGGCGGAGTTGGTGATGATGGCCAGCCCGCCAGCCCAACGGCCGCGGGTGGTTGGAGGCATGAACTCCCCGATCATGACGTAGCCGCAGACGACTTCGGCGCCGATGCCGATGCCCATCACGAGGCGGGCGGCGGTAAGCCAGTCGATATCCGGGGCAAACGCGCCGGCGATGGAGGCGACGCCGAAGATCGCAAGGTTCACCTGGTAGGCGGTGCGGCGGCCGAGGCGGTCGCCCATGATGCCGGCAACGAAGGCGCCGATGGTCATGCCAACGAAGGTAGCGGAGATGAAGTGCGCGTTGTGCGCCAGGTCGGAGAAGCCGGATTTGGTCATCGCGCCTAGCACGCCGGCGGCAATGTAGGAGTCCAGCCCATCGAAGAACATGCCGGCGCCGACCAGCGTGAACAGGCGCCAATGGAAGCTGCCAACCGGGATCCGGTCGAGCCTGCCTGCGGAATTGATGATCCGTGCCGTCACTTGGATGGTTTCCCTGCCTGCCTTGCGCCCGGGCTTCGCCGTGCGGTTGCAGGCAGGGAGCCGCGCCGGCCCCAGTTGGTCCAGCGCAAATCGCTGACCGATTGATCAGCCAGGCTGATGAACGCCGTCGGGGGCGGCTAGAAACGTGTCGGCGGGGGCTCGTCCGGCGGTGGGTCACCAGCGGGTGGGATGTCGCTGTCCGGTGGCTGGTCGGGGCCGGGCGGGTCGTAGATCGGCGCGTCTGGCAGGTCGGGGCCGATCGGGGGCATGCCTGGCGGCGGCATCGGCGGTGGCAGGTCGGGCGAGGTGGGGATTTGGGCGTGGAGCGTCATTGGTTACTTCGCCTGGACGTTCGCGGCGTTGCCGCTGGCGCCGGGCGGGTGGATGACCGGCATCGCACCATGCGCTGGAGGTTGCACAACCGGCATCGAGCCGGTGGTGGGCGGCGGTTGGATGATGCCGTTGCGAGCGCTGCCGCCGGGTGTGTCGGCCTGGCCATTGGGGCGTGGCGCGGGCACGATGGTTTGCGGGCCGCTGCTGTCAGGCGCCGGCTTCGCGGGCTGGGCGAGCGCCGGGCTGGCGATCGCGAGAGCCGCGACGAGTATCAGGGCGGTGGGTCGAACCGTTCGCCGCTGGACAGCTTGCTGCGTGGGCATACGCCTTCTCCTTGCATGCGAGACGGCATATTAACGCGTGGGTGCGCAGGGCGTTGCCCGGCGGGATGGGTTTCGGGGAATGGGCGATGATCATCCGTAGTGACGAAACGGCCGATATCGCCGTGCCGGGTGCCGATGGCACGATGCGGCTGCACCTGTTCCGGCCTGCCGTGCCGGGTCGCTTTCCCGGCGTGCTGCTGTTTTCGGAGATCTATCAGGTGACGCCGCCGATCCGCCGGTTGGCGGCGATGGTGGCGGGCCAGGGCTATGTGGTGGCGGTGCCGGAGGTTTATCACGAGTACGAGGCGCCGGGCACGGTGCTGCTATACGACCAGCCCGGGACGGACCGCGGCAACGCGCTGAAATTCACCAAGCCGGTAGCGGCGTATGATGCGGATGCGCGGGCCGGGTTGGCGTTTTTGCAGGGTCATGCGGCGTGTACCGGGACGCTGGCGACGATGGGCGTGTGTTTGGGCGGGTGTCTGGCGTATCGGGCGGCACTGAACCCAGGCGTGTCGGCAGCTGCGTGTTTCTATGCGACAGACATTCATTCCGGCTCGCTGGGCGAGGGCAAGCATGATGACAGCCTGGCGCGGATGGGGGAGTTGAAGGCGGAGACGCTGTTCGTGTGGGGACGGCAGGATCCGCACGTCCCCTTCCCCGGCCGCCAGGCGATCCGGGAGCGGTTGGAGGCGGTGGGCGCGATCTATGAATGGTACGAGGTGAACGCGGCCCACGCCTTCCTGCGCGACGAGGGGCCGCGCTATGACCCGGCATTGTTCCTGCAGTGCATGGCCTGGGCGATTGCCCTGTTTCAACGCACGCTTGGCGGAGCACTGGCATGACCTGGTCGGTGGTGGCGCATAACCTGGCAAGCCGGGCCTTCGCGGTGGCGGTGACGACCTGCAATCTGGCGGTGGGGGGCATTGCCCGTTCATCCACACCGGGGTTGGGTCTATGCCATAGGGACGTTCGGCGGGTTGCTTGGCGGCCTGGCGCTGCTGCTGTGCGACAGGCGGGCGTCAGTGCTCTTCTGTATCTCGCTTGTCGCGATCATCGTGGTGTTTGGCTACGCCTTTGTGGCAACCGACCTCATCGCGCATAAAGGACTAGGAAGGGTGCTGCCGTTTCCGCTGTTCATTGTCGCAGTCGGCGGGTTCTCGATCTGGTTCGCGGGGCTCGTTGCCAGGAGGGACTGGATAACAGGCTGAAACTTACGCCTTCAACTGTGCCAGAACGCCGGCGATGTCGCCCATGCCCCAATGCTCTGCAAGTTTGCCGTCGCGAACGGTGAAGATGTCGCAGGAGGTGAAGCGGAGTTTGCGGCCGGTGGGCTGGACGCCGAAATACACGCCCTGGTGGGTGCCGGTGTAGACGAAGCTGGCGGCTACCTGGTCGTTGGTGGCGACCAACGCCTCGATGGTGACGGTGAGGTCGGGGAGGCCGGCCAGGCGGGCGGCGAAGAAATCGACCGAGCCCTGCTTCATGGTTTTGCCGCCGGGGGGCGGGGGTGGGGCGGCGGCGCTGGCCTGGTGGTTGCGGTAGTCCTCGGCAAAGAGGTCGGCGAAGGCCGCCATATCATGCGCCGACAGGGTCGCCGCAAACCGCTCCGCCAGGGCGCGGGGATCGGTTGCGGGTTGGGCGCGGGCGGTCGCGGCAATGCCGCCTGCGGCCAGCCCGGCCAGGATGGCTCTGCGGTGCATGATGGCGGCCCCCTGCCCTGCTAGACGCCTTTGGGCAACACGCGTTCGACCAGGCGGGCATAGAGGCCGGCGCCGAACGGGATGGCCTCGTCGTTGAAGTTGTATTTCGGGTGGTGAGGGGCCGCGCCCTCGCCATTGCCGACCAGGATGTAGGCGCCGGGGACCTTCTCCATCATGAAGGCGAAGTCTTCGGAGCCCATGGTCGGGCCCTTGGTGCGATCCACCAGGGATTCACCCACCAGGTCGGCCGCTGCATCGGCGTAGAGCTGGGTTTCGAGCGGCTGGTTGTCCAGCGGGGCGAAGATCAGGCGGAAATCCAGGGTGGCCGTGGCGCCGAATGCGGCGGCGATGCCCTCGACCAGGGCACGCATCCGCTCCTCGATCTTGGCCATCACGTCCTTCTTGAAGGCGCGGGCGGTACCGGCCAGCGTGGCGGATTGCGGAACCACGTTGAAGGCGTCGCCGCTATGGATCTTGGTGACGCTGACCACCGCGGTTTCCGTCGGGGCGATGTTGCGGGAGACGACGGATTGCAGGGCAGCGCCGATGTGGCAGGCGATCAGCACTGGGTCGATGCTCTGTTCGGGGTGGGCCCCGTGGGAGCCCTTACCCTCGATATGGATGTCGAAGAAGGCGCCGCCGGCCATCGCCGGGCCGGGGCAGATGGCGAATTCGCCGACCGGCATGCCGGGGCGGTTGTGCATGCCGAAGACCTGGTCGCAGGGGAAACGCTCGAACAATTTGTCGTCGAGCATGGCCAGCGCGCCGCCGATGCCTTCCTCGCCGGGCTGGAAGATGAAGTGGACGGTGCCGTTGAAGTCTTTCTTCTCCGCCAGGTAGCGGGCGGCGCCGAGCAGCATGGTGGTGTGGCCGTCATGGCCGCAGGCGTGCATCACGCCGGGGGTGCCGCTGGCGTAGGGGACGCCAGTGGCCTCGATGATGGGGAGGGCGTCCATGTCGGCGCGCAGGCCGATTCGGGCCTGGCCGTTGCCAGCGCGTAGGACGCCGACGACACCGGTCTTGCCGACGTTGCGGTGCACCTCGATGCCGTAGGATTCGAGCTTGGCCGCCACGAGGTCCGCCGTCCGATGCTCCTCCAGCCCCAATTCGGGGTGGGCATGCAGGTCCTGGCGGAAGGCCGTCAGGTCGTCGTGATAGCGGCGGATCTCATCGATGGCGGACATGCGGCGACTCTCCTCGCGGGGCGTGGCGTGCATGTTACAGCACCCCGGCCGTGACTCCAGCCCCGTTGACCCGGCGGCCCTCGGCGGCTACCCCGCCGCCTTCGCCGCCGCCGACCTGGCGCGACCGTAACACCGTGAGGGTTCATGTCCGACACTCCGTTCGACACCGCCGACGAGGCCGCTTCCAGCCGCAAGCGCCAAGAGGACGATCCCAACCCCGAGGTGGGCGGGATCGCGGCCGACCGGCTACGCAGCCTGATCGACCGGATCGAACGGCTGGAGGAGGAGAAGAAGGCGCTCTCCAACGATATCAAGGACATCTACTCCGAAGCCAAGAGCGCCGGGTTCGAGGTCAAGGTGATCCGGCAGATCATCAGCATCCGCAAGCAGGAGCCGGCGGATGTTGAGGAGCAGGAGACGCTGCTGGACCTGTATCGCCGCGCGCTGGGGATGTAGTTAGCGGCCGTAGGGGACTGGCTGCTGCTGCGGATAGGGCCGCTGGTCGTAGCCACCGCCACCACCGCGCGGGTTACGGTCACGGTCGGCCACTTCCTGGTCCTGGCGGCCGCGCTGATAGCCGCGCTCGAACGCGTCGCGGACGGCCTGGTCCTGGCCTTGGTTGCCGGATAGCAGCCCCTTCAGCATCTGGGATGGGTTCGGGGCTTGGGCCATGGCGGGGCTGGCGAGGGCCAACCCGGCGGCGGCCAACACGATGAATTTAGCCGGCATGTCACGTCGCCTCCAGTGATTGTAACAGGGCGTTACGCAGCCGCCGCCGGAATGTTCCGATTCTCGCCTTGTGTAGCCCTGTCCCAATCGGGTGAGGTGGCGCCATGCCACAAGACACGCTGCCATGGACCGGCCTGTTCGATCTGTTCCGCGTCGGGATCGGGCCGTCCAGTTCGCACACGGTCGGGCCGATGCTGGCCGCCGCCCGGTTCGTGGGCGAGATTCCGGTGGGGATGGTGGTGCAGGACTTGGTCGTCGATCTGTTCGGCTCCCTGGCGCTGACGGGCAAGGGACACGCCACCGATACCGCCATCGTGCTGGGACTGCTGGGATTGCGGCCGGCCACGGTAGATCCGGACCAGGTGGCAGCGCTGGTGGCGGAGGTCGCGGCCAGCAAGATGCTATGCTTGCCCGGCGGGCGGAGCGTCGCGTTCGATCCGGCCAGCGGCATCGTGTTCCGCAAGCGGGAGATGCTGCCCCGACATCCGAACGCCTTGCGCTGCACTGTCACTGGGGCAGAGGGCGTGTTCAGCCGGACGTATTACTCGGTCGGTGGCGGCTTCATCGTGACGGATGGGGAGGAGGATGCTGGCGCGGATGATGCGCGGCCGGTGCCGCACCCGTTTACGACTTCGGCCGAATTGCTGGCGATGGCGGAGCGGGCGGGGCTGAGTCTTGCGGAACTGCAGCGGGAGAACGAACGCGCCACCCGCTCCGACGCGGCAATTTCGGCGGGGATAACGCATATCTGGACGGTGATGCAGGCCTGCGTGGAGCGGGGGCTGCGGCAGACTGGGGAGTTGCCGGGTGGCCTGCATGTGCGGCGCCGGGCACCGGGGCTGCACGCGCGGCTGCGGGAGCGGCAGGGCATGAACGAGCAGGATGTGTTCATGGGCATGGATTGGGTGAACCTCTATGCCCTGGCGGTGAACGAGGAGAATGCGGCGGGTGGCCGGGTGGTGACGGCGCCGACCAATGGGGCGGTGGGCATTATTCCGGCGGTGCTGCATTATTACGATCTGTTCGTGCCGGGTGCCTCGGATGCGGGGATCGAGACATTCTTTCTGGCGGCCGCGGCGGTTGGGTCGCTGATCAAGCGCAATGCGTCGATCTCCGGTGCGGAAGTCGGGTGCCAGGGGGAAGTCGGGTCGGCTTCGGCGATGGCGGCGGCTGGGCTGGCCTCGGCGCTTGGCGCCAGCAACGCCCAGGTGGAGAACGCGGCGGAGATCGCGCTGGAGCATAATCTGGGGCTGACCTGCGACCCGATCGGCGGGCTGGTGCAGATCCCGTGCATCGAGCGTAATGCGTTGGCCTCGGTCAAGGCGATCAATGCGGCGCGGTTGGCGATGCACGGGGATGGGGCGCATTTCGTGAGTTTGGATCAGGTGATCCGGACGATGCGGGATACCGGGCGGGATATGCTGTCGAAGTACAAGGAGACATCCGAGGGCGGGCTGGCGGTGAACGCGATCGAGTGTTGACCGCTTATGGGCCGCCTAAGTACGCCTCGATAATTTCGTCATCTGCTTGAGCATGAAGCTTGGCGCGACCCGGCTCATGATCTTCAGCACATTGGCGACACCGGGCCGGATTTCGAGCTTGCCTGCCTCGATGCCGGAAATGGCGCGTTGCGCGAGTAGCTTCGGGTCCATCGCCTTTTCGTTCTTCATCTCCCGCTCGAATTCGGCCCGGAACAACGGTGTTTCCGTGCCCGGCGGCGCCAACTCGACCACGGTCACGCCGGAGCCTTCCAGTTGCACGCGAAGCGACTGCGTGAAGGAGTGAATGGCCGCCTTGGTGGCGCAATAGATCGGGGCCGAGGGAAACGGCAGAAAGGCCAGGCCGGACGACACGTTGACGATCAACGCGCCAGGCCGCGTCAGGAGGTGCGGCAGGAAGCGCTGGACCATCTGCACCGGACCGCTGAAGTTGATCGTGATCTCGCGCGTCACATCCAGAAGGCCGCTGTTGCCGAGCGTCAGGTTGCGCATGATCCCGGCATTGTTGATGAGCGTGTCGAGCCCGGGGAAGCGCGCGAGCACGTCCTTGTGCAATGCCTCGATGGCGCTTGGGTCCGCCGCGTCGCTCTGGATCGTATGGATGCCCGGCAATTCCCGACCGACCTCGTCCAGTCGCCCTTGGTCGCGGCCGGTGACGATGACGACGTTGCCGCGCTTCAGCATCTCGCGTGCCAGTTCGCGGCCGATGCCGCTTGTGCCACCGGTGATCAAGATCGTTCTGTGTTCCAGCTTCATGGCGGCTCCTTGCGCAGGGGAATTGCGCTAGCCTCCCAATAATGTTGTCGACACTCTCGAAATGGAAGTAGGCACGAAAATGTTCTATACTTACCAAAAGGAGAGTGTTGGATGAACGGCCTTGCGCACTTCACGGCGGAAGAGATCAAGAAAGCGCGGCGTTATGCGATCGCCACGCCCCCGCCCGATCTCGATCCCCGGATCGGTGCGCTGGTGCACGAGTTGATCGGGCGAGTTGCCGACAAGTGGACGATGCTGGTCCTGGAAGTCCTGACCGAACACGGCGAGTTGCGGTTTACGCGGCTGAGCGAGATGGTGAGCGGCGTTAGCCAGAAGATGCTGACGCAGACCCTGCGCCACATGGAACGGGACGGGTTACTGGTGCGCACAGTGCATCCCGTCGTGCCGCCGAAGGTCGAATACCGGCTGACGGGGCTGGGCTTGACCCTTGGGGCGGCATTCTGCGGTGTGTGGGTTTGGGCGTCGGAAAACCTGGATGAGGTGGAGCAGGCCCGGAGAACCTTCGACGCCCGGTAACCCGCCCCGATATCGGGATCCTAGTTTGGCAACGGCGGCCCCTGCACCACCTCGGCCAGCGCGTCCGGGCGGATCCAGGCAGCGAAGACCTGGCGGATGTCGTCGGCAGTGATGTCGCGGTAGTGCTGGGCGGCAATGGCGTCGGTGTTCAGCTCCAGCCCCAAATCGACCCGGCGTAGATACAGCGCCGCGATGGAGCCGACGCTGGCGCGCTGCATCGGCAGTTCGCGGAGGATCTGCGCCTTCGCGCGGTTCAACTCGGCGTCCGTCACATCGGTGGTCTGCATGTCCGTCAGGTCGCGCAGCACCAGCACCCTCGCCTTCTCCACGTTGGCGGCGTCGGCGCCGAAGCTGATGGTGTAGAAGGATCGGGTGCGGTCCCAATGCAGGGCGGAACTGGCGCTGTAGACGTAGCCGGTCTTGACCCGCAGATCCTGCAGCAGGCGGGACGAGAAGCCGCTGCCTAAGATCAGGTTGCCCAGTTCCAGCTTGTAGCGATCCAGGTTGAACACCGGCAGCAACAGGGTTTGGGAGAGCGCCACCCGGTCCTGCAGGCTGCTTGGGTCTGCGACCCGGCTGCTCGACAGCTTGTTCGGCGCCACGGGCGGCAAATCGACGACAGGGGTTTTGCCGGCCGATTTCCAGTCGCCGAAATTCGCCGTGACGACGCGCAGCGCGTCCTCCGGCGTTACGTCGCCGATGACGACGATGGTGGTGAGGTCTGGGCGGATGGTGGCGTCGTAGTAGGCCCGTAGCTCGGCCGGGCTGAGCGCGGCCACGCCGTCGGGGGTGGGCTGGCGGAGCGAGGGGTCGCCGTCGGGCACGAGGGATTTGCGGATGGCGCGCTGATACAGATAGCTCGGCGAGCCCAGCAGGCCCGTCAGGTTCTGTGCCAATTGGCGGCGGCTGATGGCGAAGGCGTCCGCGGGGAAGGCCGGGTGCAGTTGGTTTTCGGCCAACAGCTTCATGCCGGGTTCGAATTGCGGCGTGAGGACCTTGAGGGAGAAGCTGGCACCGGCGCTTTCCACCGCGCCGATATCGTCGATTGCCTTACGGAAGGCGAGGCGGTCGTGGGTTTCGGTGCCGTCGTTGAACAGGCGGCCGAGCAATTGGGCGATGCCGTCCTGCCCGGCGGGTTGCTGCAGCGACTCTTCGCCGCGGACCTGGCCGTAGACGGAAATGGTGTGGCTGACGTGCTCTGGCTGCACGATGAGGCGCAGGCCGTTGGGCAAGATGGTCACCACCGGGGAGGCGACGGGATACGGGTCCGGCAACTTGGCCATCGCGGCCGCGGCCCAGGCAGGGAGTGTGACCGGGTGGTCGGGCGGGTTGGCGAAGGACTCAGCGCCGCCGAAGCCGCCGGAGGTGGGGGGACGGCCCTTGGTATCCGGCGTCAGGATCCCCGTGATCATCTGGCTCGGGTCGAGCAGCGCCTTCGCCAGCCGGTTCACGTCGGCCAATGTGACGGCGGCGTAGGCTTTCGCAATGTCTTCGGGTGAGTTGGCGCCCTGAGAGGTGAGCGCGCGGGACCAAATGCGAGCCAGGCCGCTGATGCTGTCGTTCTCGAAGGCGAGTTGGGCGAGTTCCTGGCGCTTGGAGGCCTCCACCAGTTCGGGGGAGACGCCGTTTTCGGCAGCGTCGGCGAGCACGCGGTGCAGGTCGGCGAGCAGCGGCGCCGGGTCACCGCCAGTGGGGAAGGCTGCGACGGCGAGGCCGAGGCCGACATCGGGCTTGGCCTGGAAGCTGAACTGGGCCAGCAGGGCCTTGCCGTCCGGGACCAGGCCGTACAGCGCGGCGCGCTGGCTGCCGAGCACGTCACCGAGGATGTCGGCGGCGGCGAAGTCCTGTGCGCGGAGGCCGGGCATGCGGAAGGCGAGCGTCACCAGGCCGAATGGGAAGTTGGTCGGCAGTTCCAGCGTTTGCGGCTGCACCGGGTTGAGGGTGAAGCCGGGATGAGCCGGAATATCGCGGCGGGGAATGTCGCCGAAAATGGCAGTTGCCTCAGCCAAGGCCTTGGGCGGGTCGACGTCGCCGGCGATGACCAGGATGGCGTTGTTGGGGGCGTACCAGCGCTCATAGAAGGTCCGCAGCATGGCCGTGTCGGTCTTGTCGAAGGTCGGGCGGCTGCCGAGCGCGTCGTTCTCGTAGGGGGTGCCGGCGAACAGGATGGCGCGGGCCTGGGCGGCGTAGTTGTAGAACGGGCTGGACAGATCGCGCGAGACCTCCTGCTCGATCGCGCCGCGCTCGCGGTCCCAATCGTCCTTGGCCAGGGTGAGGCCGCGCATGCGGAGGGCCTCGCTGCGCAGGGCGACGCCGAGGTCGCGGGCGGTGACGGTGTAGGTGTACTGGGTCACCGTCTCGCTGGTGTTGGCGTTGTAGGCGCCGCCGAGGAGGGCGCCGAGTTCGGCCAGTTGGTCGCGGTCCAGGCCGTCGGCGCCGCGGAACATCATGTGCTCCAGCGCGTGGGCGGTGCCGGGGAAGCCGGGTGGGGCGTCGTTGGAGCCGGCCATGTAGTTGAGCGCCGTGGAGACGACGGGGGCCAAGTGGTCGGGCACCACCACGATCTGCATGCCATTGGGCAGGGTGGCGCGGACCACGCCTTCGGGCACGCTGCCGGAGAGGCCGGCCTGGCCGGTGGGGGCTGCGCCAGTTGGGGCTTGCGCGTGGGTGGGGAAGCTCAGGGCCGAGAGGACGATCGCGATCGGTAGGGCCAGCACATGTCGCATCATCGTCCGCTCCTGTCGCACATTTAACCTCATCGTCCGGGCCCGCCCACTGGATCGTGGCTTGAACCCGGCGCGGATGCGCTCCAGGTTTGGATCATGGCATATGACCCTCGCCTACAGATCGACATGACGCCGGATGGCCGCTTCGCCACGCCTGCCCGCGCGCCGATCGCGCCCCGTATCATCGCCGGCGCCATCCTCATCGCGGTTGCGGCGGGGGCGCTGGCCTTTGCGGCCTTCGCGTTGTGGATCGCCCTGGCGCTGATTCCGGTCGTGATCGTGGCGGTGTTGGTCGCCGTGCTGACGATCCGGTTCAAGATCTGGCAGGCGCGGCGCCGCGCCTCATTCGGCGGCGAGCGATACGTCGCACGCCGGCCGTAGTCGCGCCGCCTCCGCCAGCAGGGTGTAGGAGCGGCGGCGGGCTTCCTTGTCGGCGATGGTGGTGATGACCGCCATTTCGGCCGCGCCGTATTCCTTTGCCATCGCCTCGATCTGCGCCAACACGACGGGGGCGGTACCGACCATCGCCTGGGCGCGGATCTGCGCGATGCGGGCGGCCTCGCGGTCGGTGTATTGGTAGGCGGCGGCGTCTTCCACCGTTGGCAGGGCGGCGTAGACGCCGCGGTCGCGGCCGAGCCGCCATAGGGCGCGGGAGGCGAAGAGGCGCTCGGCCTGCTCCTGCGTGTCGGCAGCCACGGCCCAAACGGCGAGGGCTGCGTGCGGCTCGGGGTGGCGGGCGCTGGGGCGGTAGGTGTCGTGATACAGGTGCATCGCCTCGGCGGCGCCTTGCCCGTCGCCGAAGAAATAAGCGAAGCAGTAGGGCAGCCCGAAATGGGCTGCGACCTGGGCGCCGTAATCGGATGAGCCAAGGATCCACATTTCTGGCGTGGTCGGACCCTGCGGCTGGGCGGGGATGTCGCGGAAGGGGTGTCCCTCCAGCAGTTTCTCACCGGCCAGCCAGGCGAGCAGGTCGCGGACCTGGGCGGGAAATTTGTCGGCGGCCTGGGCGGCGTTGGGGTTGAGCGCGTAGGCGGTGCGGCCATCACTGCCGGGGGCACGGCCAAGGCCGATGTCGATACGGCCGGGGGCAATGGCTTCGAGGACGCGAAACTGCTCCGCCACTTTGAGGGTGGCGTAGTGGGGCAGCATGATGCCGGCGCTGCCGACGCGGATGCGGCTAGTGGTGGCGGCGATGGCGGCCATGAGGATTTCGGGCGCGGTGCCGGCTTGGCTGGCGGAGGCATGGTGTTCGGCGCACCAATACCGGTCATAGCCCAGCGCCTCGCAATGCCGGGCCAGGGCGATGCTTTCCTGGATGGCGTCGGCCGGGGTTTGGCCGGAAACGATGGTGGACTGGTCCAAAACGGAAAGCCGCATGCGTGCACTCCTCGCCAGGCATAATGTAGTCGCCGGTTAGAAACTGACCACCCCGAAGACGGCCTTCAGCACCGCATACAGCGCGCCGCCGACCAGGAAGCCGACGACGGTGCCGTTGACGCGGACGAATTGCAGGTCCTTGCCGACCCGAAGCTCGATCCGGTCGACCAGGGTGGCGGTGTCCCAATTGCCCACCGCGTCGGCGATGAAGCCGGACAGCGAGGCCTGGGCGGAGGGGAGCACGCTCATCACGATCACCTCGGCGGCGCTTTGGAGGCGGGTGCGCACGCCGCGGTCGGACTCCAGCAGGGTGCCGAGATTGGCCAGGGCGCTTTCGATGAAGGCGACGGTGTGGCCGCCGGGTTTGGCCGCGTCTGCCTCCAGCGCGAGGCGCATGCGGGCCCAAATGTCCCAGATCCAGGCCTGCACCGTCTCGTGCGCCACGACCTGGCGGATGGCGCGGCCGACCTCCGCCGCGCGCTCCGGATCGGATTCCATGCGAGCGATTTCGGCCCGCATCCAGGTGTCGAAGGCGTCGCGGAGGTCGGAGCCGTCGGGGCCGATCTTGTCCAGTTCGCCGTTGAGGGTGGTGAGGACGCGGCGGGCGACCTGCGCGCCCAGCGCCCAGCCAACGATGCGGCCACCCTGCTCGCGCACCCGCTCGGCGATGACGGTGCGGAGTTGCTCCTCCTTCGCGGTGAGCAGCAGGCGGAACTGGGCGAGGATGAAGGTGAGCACGTCCTGGTGGCGGCCGCCGTCCAGCAGGCCGTGCAGGGCGCGGGCCACGACGGCGCTGGCGCCGCGGCCACCGAGGATGCGGGGCACCAGGCGGGCGATGAGGCGGCGGGCGCGGCCGTCCTCCACCGTGGCGAGCAGGCGGGGCAGCATGCCGGCGAGCGCCTCGGCGGCCGGGCGGGAGGCCTTCGGGTCGGCGAAGAAGCGGTGAAGGATGCCGGGGATGTCGATGCGGCCGAGGGTGCGGCGCAGCTCCGCCTCGGTGAAGACGTGGGTGGAGACGAAGCGGCCGAGGGCGCGGCCCAGGCGCTCCTTCTGGGCGGGGATGATGGCGGTGTGGGGGATCGGCAGGCCCAGCGGGTGGCGGAACAGGGCGGTGATGGCGAACCAGTCGGCAATGCCGCCCACCAGGCCGGCCTTGGCGGCGGCCTGGAGGAGGTCGGTGCCCCAACCCGGCGGCATCGCGTAGCTGCCGAGGGTGAGTGCGGCCATGAGGACAAGCAGCCCGGTGGCGAAGGCACGGTGCCGGGCGAGGGAGCGCCGGGCAAGCCGGTCGGGGTCGACGACAGTCATGCATGAGTGGTTAGCACATCGAGGCGCGGCGTGCTTGCAGGCCCGGGCGCTGCACCGCACACTCATTGCATGACCGACCCCAACGCCAGCAGCGAGCTAAGCCCGGACCCGGTCGTGCGTGACCTGCTTGCGCTGGTGCAGGAGGCGCGGCATCGCAGCGCCACCGACCCGTTTGGCAGCCCGGTGCTGTCGGTGGCGCAGGCGATCATCCGGCAGATGGATTCCGGGGCGTTGTCGCTGGACATGCTGGACGCCGTGGTGCGCCAGTTACGGGACGAGGCGTTCGACGCACGGGCGATCCGGATCCGCGGGTATCTGGGCGGGTTGGAGGGGTCGCAGGCGGCGATGGAGGCGGTTGCCGCCCGGCTGGTGCGGCCGGACCCGGCGGATAGCCCGGTGCCGTTTCGCACCTTCCGTGCCGCGGTGGAGCGGACGCGGTTTGCGGCGGTGTTCACGGCGCACCCGACGTTCTCCCTGCCGCGTCCGCAATGGGCGGCGCTGGCCGCTGCCGCCAGTGGTGGGGAGGCGGCGCGGTTCGAGTCGCATCGGCCGTCCAAGCCGACGTTGGTGGAGGAGTTCGACCAGGCGCTGGTCGCCATCGTGCACGGACGCGATGCGATCGACGGGCTGAGCCGGGCGATCCTGGGGGCGGCGCAGGCGGCATGGCCGGATCGCTGGCGGGCGGTGGTGCCGAGGCCGGTGATCCTGGCGACGTGGGTTGGCTACGACACGGATGGGCGCACCGATATCGGCTGGTGGGACACGCTGCGGCTGCGGCTGGTGATGAAGCGGCACCAATTGGCGCGCGTGCGGGAGCAAGTCGGCGGCGGCGCGGCGGGCACGAGGCTGGACGAGGCTCTGGTAGCGGTAGACGCGCAGATCGCGGCCTGCCCGGCGGCGCAGGAGCCGGATGCTGTCGCCGCCTTCGCCGCGGCGCTGGTGCGTGGCCGGGACGCGGCATTGGTGACGGCGGCGCCTGTGCTGCAGTTGCTGGACGAGGCGATTGCAGCGGCCCCGGACCCGATGGCGCTGATGGTGGCGCGCGCCGGGTTGGCGAGCCATGGGCTGTCGCTGGCACACACGCATGTGCGGCTGAACGCGGCGCAATTGCACAATGCGGCGCGAGTGCGGCTGGGGCTGGCGGAACCGCCGGCAGATGCGAGCCGGCGCCGGGTGCTGCTGGCTGCGATGGGCGAGGCGTTGGACAAAGTGCAGCCGGAGCCGGTGGATTTCGGGGCGTTGATGGCCGAACAATCATCCGCCGCGCGGCTGATGATGACGGTGACGCAGATCGCCAAGCACGTGGACGGCACCGCGCCGGTGCGGTTCCTGATCGCGGAGACGGAGAGCGGCTACACGCTGCTGACGGCGCTGTGGCTGGCGCGGCTGTTCGGGGTGGAGAAGCATGTCGAGATAAGCCCGCTTTTCGAAACGGCGGAGGCGCTGGAAGACGGGGCGCGGGTGATCGCGGAGGCGCTACGCTCGCCGCATTGGTGCGATTATCTGCGGGCGACTGGGCGGATGTGCCTGCAGTTCGGGTATTCGGATAGCGGCCGGTATGTGGGGCAGCTGGCGGCGTCGTACCTGATCGAGCGGTTGCGGCTGAAGGCGGCCGAGTTGCTGGTGAAGCACGGGCTGACCGATGTGGAAGTGGTGTTGTTCGACACCCATGGGGAGAGCATCGGGCGCGGGGCGCATCCCGGCTCGTTGGCAGACCGGCTGAAGTATATTTCGCCGACACGCAGCCGGATGACGTTTGCGGCGGCCGGGATTGCGACGCGGGAGGAAAGTGCGTTCCAGGGCGGCGACGGGTATCTGCTGTTCGGCACCCCTGCCCTGGCGAGTGCCACGATCGCGCGGTGTGCGGAGCATGTTTACGCCACCATGATCGGCGGGCAGGACCCGATCTATACCGAGCCGGATTTTGCGGCCGATTTCTTCGCCACCATCGGCAGCGGGATGCGGGAGCTGGTGGAGGACCCGGGATACGCGGCGCTGCTGGGCACGTTCGGGCCGGCGTTGCTGGATGCCACCGGGTCGCGGCCAAGTGCCCGGCAATCCGATAGCGGCGGCCCGGCGATGATTCGGCATCCGCGGGAACTGCGAGCGATCCCAAACAACGCGATTTTGCAGCAATTGGGGTGGTGCGCGAATACGCTGCAGGGCTTGGGCGCGGCGGCGGCACGGCATCGGGAGGATTTCGCGCCGCTGATGGAGGGAAGTCCGCGGTTCCGCCGGGCCTTGGATTTCGCGGCGCATGCGCTGGCGCATTCGGATTTGGATGTGCTGCGCGCGGTGGTGGGGCTGGTGGACCCGGGGGCGTGGCTGGACCGGGTGCCGCATGCCGGGGCGCCGGGCCAGGCGGCGGCGTTGATGAGCGTGGCGCGGGCGCTGGATAGGCTGGGCCTATGGCAACCGGTGACGGCGATGAGCCGGCGGATTCAGTTGGACTACCTGGCGCTGCTGGACACCTGGCCGGATGCGCCGCGGATGGGCACGCAATCGGTGCTGCTGCACGCGCTGCGCATCGCGGCGATCCAGCGGATCTGGCTGCTTGGGACGGAGATCCCGGAGTTTTCGCCGCGGCATGGGGTGACGCGACAGGGGATGGAGGATCGGCTGATCCGGCTGGATATCCCGGCCTGTTTGGCGCTGTTGGCGGAGATCTTTCCCACCACGCCGCACCCGGCCGCTGCGCGCGACTATGCCGAGCCGGTGGGACGACGGACGGCGCAGTCGTATGAGCGGGAGCATGCGGCGATTTTCGAGCCGATACGGCGGTTGTTTGGCACGGTGCGAGAGATTGGGGCGGCGATTACGCATGATGTGGGGGCGTTCGGGTAGCGTCAGCTGTATGACGCAATCAACCCGCATTGAGCGACGTTGGGCCGCTGACGAAGGGGTTGCCGGGACTATAAAACCGCAATGGGCGATCCGCATCGCGCGATAAGCCGATCCGGATGCTTTCAGCGATTTCGCCTGGTCCAGTACTATCCTGTGCGAGCCACAGCGGACCCTCGCGGCAAAGATCGAGGCCGTCGAGCCCACGATCGATCCGCAACGCTGCGGCGAGGCGACCCGGTCCGCGGGCCAGGTCGCGCAAGCGCTCGATCCCACGGTTGCGCCGCATGATCGGGATGCCGTCGAGCGGCTCGAGCGCGCGGATCAGGATTCCGGCTCCGACGCCTGGCAGCTCGCTCGACACGTTCAGCATGGATGAGATGCCATAGGCGAGATAAACATAGGCGTGCCCAGGCTCGAGAAAGAGCGAACGGGTCCGTGGCGTGATGCCTCGATAGGCGTGCCCGGCGGCGTCGCCGATGATGTAGGCTTCCGTCTCGACAATCCGGCCGCTGACGAGGCCTTCGGGCAGCGCCCGCATCACGATCTTGCCCATGAGGAAGCGGGCGAGAGCGGCGGTATCGATCGGCAGTTCCGCGCGGGATAGCGGACGGTCCGATCTCACGCCATTCGCTCGACCCATTCGGCGCGGGACGAGCCAGGACTGAACGGGTCGCCGAAATATTGGGTTTCGCGCGCTACCTTGTCGCCCGCGAACTCCATGATGCTGACCGTGTAAGATGGCCGCCCGTCATAGGTCAGGACGTATTCGGTGATCCACAGGCTGCCGGCGCCGGTGATCCGTCGCACGTCGAAGCGTTTGCGGTTGGGCTGTGCGGTGCGCGACATCTGGATGTTTCGCCGCCCGCGGATGCGCTCGCCCGACTGGGGATATTCCAGCACGGCATCCTCCAGGTATATCTCGTGCTCCCCCTCGAAATCATCCGCATCGGAGGCGGCCCAGTGGCGATTGAGAAGCCCGCGGATCTCTTCCTCATTCATAGCCCGTGTCCCCCTTCGTCATCGTCACAGCGGTGCGACATTATTAGAGGGTTTGGGCGTGGACTGGCAGCGTCTTGGCGATTTCGAGCAGATGCGGGTGGTGGGTGAGGACGATCACCTGGACGTGCTGGCTGAGCCCGACCAGGGCCTGCATGGCGGCGTGGGCGCGGGTGTCGTCGAAGGTTTGCAGGATGTCGTCGGCGATGAAGGGCAAAGGCGGAGCAGCGGCGACGTGTGATTCGATGGCGACCAGGCGCAGCGCCAGATAGAGTTGGTCGCGCGTGCCCTCGGAAAGCTGATCGATCTGTTTTGGCAACTCGTTGGCGGCTCGCTCCACGGCCTGCAACGTGGTTTCGCCGCGGGCGTTCTCGCTGGCGCGGATGGTCCAGGTGCCGCCGGTGATGGCCTCGAACGCGGCGGCGATGCGCTGCACGCCGGTAGGGCCGGCACTCTCCTCCACGCGGTCCAGGGCGCGGCCGAGCATGCCGGAGGCGACGCGCAGCAGAAGGTATTCGTCAAGCAGGCGACCGGCCTCGGCGGCGATGGCGGCCTCGCTCTCGGCGGCCTCGCTGGCGCCAGTGGCGGCGGCGTCGGCGTCGTATTGGCGTTCCAGGGTAGAGAGGGCGATCGCGGCCTCCTGCTCCTGCGTGCGGGCGCGGGTGAGCGCGGCCTCGGCGACCCGGCGCTCGGCATCGAACTGGTCGGTCGGGAGTGCGGCCAATTCCGCGGCCAACTGGTCGAGTGAGGCGCCGCCGCCGATCGCAGCGAGCCGGCTGGTGGCGGCGGTGCGGATCGCGTCCTGGCGGCTGCGCTCGCGGGCGGCTTCGATGCGGTGCTCCGCGGTGGCGACGTCGGGCGCGCCGCAGCCGGCGAGCACGGCGGCCAGGATTGCGGCGGTGTCGCGGTCCTTCTGGGTGGCAGCTTCCAGCAGAGTCGCGGCATCGGTCTGGGCGCGTTCGGCTTCCTTGGCGGCGCTGGCGAGGCTGCGGGCGGTGTCACGCCGGGTGATGAGGAGTTCGGCCGTGGCGAACGGGTCGCTGCCGGGTGGGATCGCGAGGTCGGCGGCCAGGGCGGCCACCATGTTGGCGAAGGCGGCGATGTCGGCGCGCATGTCGTCGATGCGCAATTGGAGCCCGGCGCCGGCACGATGCTGCTGATCCATCTCGCCGAGGCGGGCCAGCACGCGCCCCGTGACTTCCGGCGTTTCGACGGGAGGGCGGCCGAGTTGCAAGAGGGTTGCGTCCCAGCCTTGCTGCCAGGCGGCCAAGCGGTCCTGCGCGGAGGCAAGTTCGATGGTGGCGGCACGACGCTCCGCCTCGGACTGGGTGCGCCTGGCGTCGCGGGCGAGTTCGGCCTTTTGCGCGAGGCGGGCGGCTTGCACCTTGGCGTCGGCCAGGGGAAGCAGGGCGGCGAGGCTGCCGGGCGTGCCGCATAGATGGGACAGGCGATCGGCCCAGGCCGCGTGTTGGGCGATGACCGCATCCCGCGCGCCGGTGGCGAGTTCGCTCACGCGCCGGGCCTCGATCGATTCGGCGCGGGCGGCAAGCAGGGCGAAGACTTCGCGCAATGTCGCGTCGGCGGCCAGGCGCAGGGGCGCGCAGAGTTCGGTCCATCGTTGCGCGGCTGCGGCGTGCTGCTGGGTGGCGCTGCCGATTGCGGTGTTGGCCAGGGCCCATGCGGGCTCGGATGCGGTGATGTCGGCGGTCAGGCGGGCGGCCTGCTCCACCCGGGCCAATTCGTCGATGCGGGCGTCGGCGATGGCGTCGGCGGCGCGCAGGTGGCGCTCGAACATCAGGGGAAGCGCCTGGTCGCCGGCGTAGAGGCGCTCGGCGGCTTCGTCGGGGCGACCGGCGAAGGCACGGGCGTAGATGAGGGACCAGCCACGGTCCCGCTCGGCGCGGGCGGTGGCGAGGGCGGCGGCGTCCGGGAGGGGCTGCTGGCGCAGGCTTGCAAGCGAGGCCTCCCACTGAGTGCGCTGGGCTTGCAGGCGGTCGCGGTCGGCGGTGGCTTTGTTCAGTTGGTCCTGCGTGCCAGCCAGCGCGGTGGCAAGGCGTTCGTAGGCGGGCTCGGTCGCGGGGGTCATGGCGGCGAGCCCGGCAGGATCGCCGCCCCAGAAGGGGAGTTTGGCGACGCAGGCGCGTTCGGACGCCGCGGCCTCGCGCGCGGCCTGGGCGAGTTCGGCGGCGTGGGCGAGCGGGTCGCGGTCGCGGCGAATTTCGGCGAGTAGCGCGTCCAGTTCGTCCTGGGCGAGGACGGGGGCGGCTTCGCCTTCGGCGGCCAGCAACGCCAGGGCGGCGTCGGCCTTTTCCAGGCGGGCTTGGGCCAGCTTCAACGTCGTTGCGGCGGCGGTGTGGTGGTTGATCTGCTCGCGCGCAGCCGACATGGCTGGCAGCGTGGGGATGACAGACCCGGCCTGGTCCGGCGGGATCGTGCTGCCGATGTCGCGGAGGGCCGCGGCGACGTCCACCAAGGCTTCGGCCCGTTTGGTGACCAGCGCGGCACTGTCGCGGCGCTTGGTGTCGGCGTCGCCTAAGGCGCCGGATAGTTTGGACAGGGCGGGGTCGGCTGCATCGGCCGCCGGGTCACGGGGGGATTGGGCGGCACGAGCCTCGGCGGCGCGGCGTTGCTCGCGCGCGGCGTCCAGGCGGGTGGCGGCGAGACTGGCCTCGTGGCGAGCCCGGGCGAGTTGGTCGGCGAAGCCATCCGGGAGGGTTGGGGCGTTGGGGTGGGCGGTGAGCCAGGCGGTCGCGGCCAGCAATTCGGCGACGGGGCCTCGGGTCAGTTCGATGCGGTTCAGGCGGCTGAGTTGGGCCTGGGCGGCTTCTAGTTCTGCCCCGGCGGCGGATTTGCGGGTTTGGGTTTCGTGGATTTCGGCTTGCAGGGTGCCCAGCATCTTCGGGGTGCGCAGCGCGTCGCGTTGTTGCTTGCCTACGCCCGCCAGTCGCGCGAGGGCGGCGTTTAGCGGGCGGGAGCTTTTGCTGCGCTCCCAAATGGCGGCGCGGCGGGTGTCCAGGGCGCGGCGCAGCGTGCGGGCGGAGGCGAGTTCGCCGGTGCCAGACAGCAGGGCGCTGCCGAGGGTGCCGTCGCCGGTGGCAAGCTCCTTCCCGCCGGCGCGCAGGCGGTCGGTGTCCAGGGCGAACAGCATTTCGACCTGGCGCGGGGTGACGGCGGCGGTGAGTTCGGCCAGCCAGCGGGAGGCCGCCGGATCGGTGCCGGCGTTGGGGAAGATGCGGCCGGCCTTGCGTTGCCAGCCGAAGGTGAACTCCGCCCCGTCCTGCGACACGGCGTCGGCGCAGAGATGCATGCCCGGATAGTCGAACCGGAACTTCATGTCGGATTGCAGGGGGATGCCGAAGAGCAGGTCGTGGAAGGCCTGG
This sequence comes from Acidisphaera sp. L21, assembly GCF_009765685.1. Classification (GTDB taxonomy): domain Bacteria; phylum Pseudomonadota; class Alphaproteobacteria; order Acetobacterales; family Acetobacteraceae; genus LMUY01. The sequence goes on from NZ_LMUY01000007.1 coordinate 23,548, forward strand.
CGCAGGACGGATTTGCCGGCGCCGTTTGGGGCCAGCAGCAGGTTGATGCGGCCTGGCGCCGGGTCGAACGAAAGCTCGGCGCGTTCCAGGTTGCCGTATTTCTCGATCAGCAGGCGGTGGAGGCGCATGGTTAGCCTCGCAACAATTCGGCCCGCAGCAGCGCCTGGGCGCGGGCGGTGAGCGCATCCGGCATGTTGCCTGCGGCCAGGGCGCGGATGGGATGGTCCTTATCCAACAGGGTCAGGTCCATCCGCTTGGCCAGGTCGGCGATGAACGCGGCGAGGTCCGGATCGAGGGTGGGGGTTTCGGCCAGGGCGTCGACCAGGGTGCCGACCACGCCGGATTGCGGGCGCAACGTGGCCTGGTCCTGCGGCGGGGTGGAGCGAACGCGGACGTCCTCGATCCACAGGGCGTCCGGGGCCGCGACGTCGGTGGCGGCGGCGCGGATCGTTGCCAGGGTTCGCTGCGGGTTGCTGGCCAATTCGGCGTGGGCGTTGCTGGCACCCGCCAGCGTCATGCGGACGACCAGCAGCCGGCCCTCCGCCTCCATCACGGCGGCGTCCAGCAGCAGGGCGGCGCGGCCGAGCACCGCCTGCAGGTCGGCGGCGCCGGTGATGTCCACCTGCAGTTGGCGCCATCGCAGGACGTCCAGGCCGTGATGGGTGACGGATTGTACCCGGTTGTCGGCCACGCGGACCAGGCTGGCGCCCTTGCTGCCCTCCTCGCGGATGTGGCGGCCCTGTAAATTGCCAGGGAAGACGATCCAGGGGTCACGCGATAGCTCGGCGCGCTGGTGCACGTGGCCGAGCGCCCAGTAATCGTAGCCTTTCTCGCGCAGTTCGGCCTCGGTGCAGGGGGCGTAGTCGTCATGCTCGGTCGAGCCGCAGGCGGTGTGCAGCAGGCCGATGTTGAAATGGTCCGCCAGGGGGCGCGGATAGGCGAGCGCCAGGCGGTCCCGCACGGCGCGGGTGGCGAAGCTTTGGCCGTGCACGGCGACGCCGGGGATCGGGATGGTGGTGCCGGGCCTCTGGGCGGGCAGCATGGTGCCGGGGAATGGCAGCTTCTGCGTGAGCACCGCCTCGGCGTCGTGATTACCGCTGATGGCGATGACGGGGATTCCAGCGCGCTTCAACTCGGCCAGTCGGGAGACGAGGAAGTGGCCGGTGCGCCAGTCCTTCCAATCGCCGTCATACAGGTCACCGGCGAGAAGGACGAAGCTCACCTGCTCCGCCTTGGCCAGTTCGACGAGGTTGATCAGCGCCTTACGGGTGGCGCCGCGGATTCTGTCGGTCGGCGCCTCCGGATCCAGCCCGCGCAGGGGGGAGTCGAGGTGGAGGTCTGCGGCGTGGAGGAAGCTGAAGGTCATCAAGCCTCGTGCGGTCGTAGGGGCCTCGTTTAGATCCTATTTACCCGGCGTCAACGAGGCTGGGATAGGACGGGACGGCCGTCGGGACATCGTGTGAAGCAATGATGACAGATCTTTCCGCCCATCTTGCCACGGTCGATACCTCGTTCTTGGCAGCCGTGGCGCTGCATCGCATGGGGCGGATTGAAGAGGCGGAATTGGCCTATGACGGCCTGCTGGCGCGCGAGCCGTCGCATGGGCCGACGCTGCACATGGCGGGGATGCTGGCGTTTCAGCAGGGCCGGGTCGAACTCGCGGCGCAGCGGGTCGGGCGGGCGTTGGCGCGCGGGCACCGCAGCGGCGTGGTGCTGGAGCATCACGGGCTGATCCAGCAACACCGCGGCGACCTGGCCGGGGCCGCGGCGAGTTTTCGCGAGGGCCTGGCGCTGGACCCGGTGTCGGGCAGCCTGTGGTTCAATCTGGGCGTGGTGGAACGCGAGGCCGGGCGGCTCGGCGAGGCGGTGGCGGCGTTCTCCACGGCTGCGCCGCTGTTGCAGCAGGGCTTTGCCGAACGGGCATTGGGCCAGGTGCTGCAGGACACCGGGCGCGGGGCGGAGGCGGCGGTGGCCTATGCGCGCGCGCTGGCGATGGACCCGTCGGATGCGGCCTCGGCGTTGAATGCAGGGGTCATCGCGCAGCAGGCGGGGGATTTGGCGGCGGCGGCGGCGTTGTATCGCCAGGCGCTGGCAGCCGGCCCGGCGTTGATGAACGCGCGCATCAACCTGGCCTGCGTGCTGCAGGAGAGCGGGGACGTGGCGGCCGCGACGATGGAATACCAGGCGATCCTTCGCGAGGCCCCGCAGGCGACGCAGGCGATGAACAATCTTGGCACTGCCCTGCGCAGCCTTGGCCGGGACGACGAGGCGGAGGCGTGGTTCCGCCGTGTCTTGGAGACCGAGCCCTGCCATCCGGAGGGGAGCGACAACCTGACCAAGTTGCTGCTGGATCTGGGTCGGGTGGACGAGGCCGTGGCGGTGCGACGGCAGCTTTGTGCGACACATCCGGCGGATGGCGGCTGCTGGCTGGAGTTGGCGCGCGTGCTTGGCGTCGCCGGACAGCAGCGGCAGGCGGAGGACGCGTTGCGCCAGGCGCTGGTGCGGGATCCCGGGCTGGGCGAGGCGCATTGCGCGTTGGGCGATGCGGCGCATCGGCGGCGGGATTGGGCCGGGGCCGCGGTGTCGTATCGCGCGGCGGCGGTGCTGGCGCGGGACCGGACGGAGCCGCAGCTTGGGCTAGCGCTGGTGGCGCTGAAATCGGGTGACCCGGCAGCGGCGTTGGCGGCTTGCGACGCTGTGCTGCGGCACGACCGGTTCGATCAGGGTGCGATCGCGTATCGCACCCTGGCGCTGCAAATGGCGGGGTTGGCGGAAGAGGCGCAGCGGCTGAGCGATCCGGATGAGCTTGTAACGGTGATCGACCTCGACATCGATGCGGGGGCGCTGGGGGTTTTGGCCGCGGACCTGATCGGGTTGCGCCACCGGGAGTATGCGCCGCGCGGCCAGAGCGTCCGGGGTGGAACGCAAACGAGCAACGAACTGTTCGCCGAGCCGGTGGACAGCATACGGCAATTGCGCGGCGCGCTAGATGCGGCGATCGGTCGCTATTTGGCGAAGCGGCCGGTGGATGATGCGCATCCATTTTTCGCCGCCATGCCGGCGCAGTTGCATTATCACAGCTGGTCGATCGTGCTGCGGGCCTCCGGCTACCACGTGCCGCATATTCACCCGGGTGGCTGCTTGAGCGGGGTGTTCTACGTGGCGGTGCCGCCGTTCGCGGGGGCGGAGGATGCCGGGTGTTTGGAAATCGGGCGGCCTGGGTTTGAGGTGCCGTTACGTGCGGCGCCGAAGCGGCGGCTGGTGCGCGCGGTGCCGGGGCGGCTGGTGCTGTTCCCGAGTTATCTTTGGCATGGCACTCGGCCGTTCGAAGGGCCGGGGGAGAGAGTGACGGTCGCATTCGATATTCGGTTCGGGGGGAAGAGGCTGCCGGTGGGGCGGTGGTGAAGGCGGGATTACCCGATCGGGCATGACGGCGAATGGCTCTTTTCCGACTCCGTAATATCCTGCGGCGGCTTAGAACGATATGCGCTTTGTGCGATGTCGCGGGCGTCGGAGGAATTTACACTAGCGAAACGTCGAAATTTATCGACCCTGCCTCACATCGCCGAAGATAGATTATCTGTCTTTTTCCGGGCTAAATTCGCGAAGTATTATCCGATTTCGGCACACTGGGCTGATGATGCCAAAAAACTATTCTCCCGATGAAATTTGGCACGCTAATTGCACTGGTGTGTCCAGTTGAACACAGGAAGTGACCATGCACGGATTTAAAACGCTTGTAGCCGCGGGATTGATGAGCGGCCTGGTCGGGGTTGGCCCCGCGCTTGCAACCACACTGAACACGACCTTCACTGGAACCGCGGCAGAAAGCTTGCCTTTTCCGGTTCCAACACAAGTTATTACAATTAACGGTGCATTTTCAACCTATTCTGCGTCTTCTGATTTGCCCCAGTTGGCTGGGGGAGATCTTGCAAACTACAGCTTTACTTTGTCGGGCACGAATCCGACCTATAGTGCTGCAACGAATAGTGCGACATACGGATCGACCACTGGCACAATCAATGGCTACGGGGCTGTTGTTCAGGATGTATCCGTCACAAATCTGACAGTTGATTTCACGACTGGCGCCATTACGGGGATGCTGTATTCCGATGGGGCGATGCATCCATCTGGGTTTCCGGCTGGTGACATCGTTGATTTCACACCGGCTGACGGCGCGTCGATACTGGGCGAGTATGTTCCAGGTGGCCCAGCGGGCGGCGGACTCGGCGGCACGGTTTCGGGATCCATCACCTTCGTTCCCGAGCCCGTTTCGCTTGCAATTCTTGGCTCTGGCCTGTTTGGACTGGTAGCCGTCCAGCGCCGCAAGAAAATTGGCTAACTGTTAGCTGAGAGATCTATAAAAGTTTGGCTTTTGAATAGACTCGTGGGGCGACCATAGGATTCGGACGTATTGTTTGGATCTCTATGGTTGCTCACGGTTTGGCGTCATACCATTGCGCGCGCGTCCACCACCCGGTCGAAGGTTTCTGCGTCGATAGCGCCGGATGCCAAGGCTGCCTCGCGCAGGGTGGTGCCGTGGACGTGGGCCTCGTGCGCGATGTGGGCGGCTTTGTCGTAGCCGACCGTGGGGGCCAGGGCGGTGACCAGCATGAGCGAGCGGTCTAGCAGTTCGGCGATGCGGGCGCGGTTCAGCGCCGTGCCCTCGATCGTGTAGCGGCGGAAGGTGCCGGCGCCGTCGGCCAGGATGCGCGCGCTGTGCAGGAAGTTGTTGATTACGATCGGGCGCATGACGTTGAGCTGGAGCTGGCCCTGGGCGCCGGCGAAGGCGACGGCCGCGTCCTCCCCAATCACCTGGGTGCAGATCATGACCATGGCCTCGCATTGGGTAGGATTCACCTTGCCGGGCATGATGGAGGAGCCGGGTTCGTTTTCCGGCAGCACCAGTTCGCCAAGGCCGCAGCGCGGGCCCGACCCGAGCCAGCGAACGTCGTTGGCGACCTTGAGCAACACCACGGCGACACCGCGCAGGGCGGCCATCGCGGCGACCATGGCGTCCAGGCCGCCGAGGGACATGAACTTGTTGGCGGCGGTGATGAAGGGGTGGCCGGTGAGCCTCGCGATCTCGGCAGCGATGCCCTCGGCGAAGCCCGGCGGGGCATTGAGCCCGGTGCCGACGGCCGTGCCGCCGGCGGCGAGTTCGTAGAGGGCATTCCGGGAATGTTCGACGCCCTTGATGGCGAATTCGAGTTGCGCGGCCCAGCCGCCCCATTCCTGGCCGACCGTCAGCGGGACGGCGTCCTGCAAATGGGTGCGGCCGATTTTGACCACGTCGGCCCATTCGGCGGATTTGGCGGCGATGGCGGCGTGCAGGGCGCGGAGCGAGGGGAGGAGTTTGCCCTCGAGTTCGAGGATGGCGGCGACGTGCATGGCGGTCGGGAAGGTGTCGTTGGAGGACTGGCCCATGTTCAGGTCGTCGTTCGGGTGAACCCGGCCCTTGCCGCCGATCTCGATGCCGAGGAGTTGGGTGGCGCGGTTGGCCATCACCTCGTTGGCGTTCATGTTGGACTGGGTTCCGCTGCCGGTTTGCCAGACGAAGAGCGGGAATTCGGCATCCAGCTTGCCTTCGGTCACCTCGTCCGCCGCAGCGCAGATGGCTTGGGCTTTTTCGGCTGGCATGCGGCCGGCGGCAAGGTTGACTAGGGCGGCAGCTTTTTTCACGTAGCCGTAGGCGTGGGGAATCCCGATCGGCATGATGTCATTGCCGATCGAGAAATGCTGCAGGCTGCGCTGGGTCTGGGCGCCCCAATAATGCTCGGCTGGGACTTCGATAGCGCCCATGGAGTCGCGTTCGGTGCGCTTCCCGGTTTGGCCGGTGCCGATGGGGATCATGCGCGGGCCAATTCCTGTTCCACCAGCGTTGCCCACAGGGAGGCGCCGATGGGGAGGATGTCGTCGTTGAAGTCGTAATGCACGGTATGGACCGGCTTGGTGCCCTTCTCGCCGTCGGCCTGGCCGATGCGGACGAAACAGCCGGGGACTTTCTCGGCCATGTAGGCGAAGTCCTCGCCACCCATGCCGGGCAGGCGCTCGTGGATGACCTTGTCCGCGCCCAGGAGCTTGGCGCCGGCCTTGGCGGCACGTTCGACCGCCGCCGGGTCGTTGATGACGGAGGGGTAGCCGCGTTCGAAGGTGAACTCGGCCTCGGCGCCGTTGGCGGCGGCGGTGCCGATGACGAGTTCGCGCATCAGCCGCTCCATCTCGTTGCGGGTTTCGGCCTTCAGGGTGCGCAGGGTGCCGCTGAGCGTGGCTTCGTCGGGGATGACGTTGGTGGCGGTGCCGGCGTGGAATTGGCACGTCGACAGCACGGCGCTGTCCAGCGGGTCGACCTTGCCAGCGACTAGGGTTTGCAGGCCGAGCACGATTTGCGCGCCGATCACCACCGGGTCGATGGCGCGGTGAGGGCGGGCTGCGTGGCCGCCCCTGCCCTTCACGCGGATGTAGAAATCGTCGGTGTTGGCGCAGACTGCGCCGGGCACGGCGGTCATCTGGCCGAGCGGGATGGAAGTGTCGTTATGGGCGCCGAACACCATGTCGCAGGGGAAGCGGTCGAACAGGCCTTCCTTGACCATAACCTCGCCACCGCCGCCGTTTTCCTCGGCAGGCTGGAAGATGAAGTGGACGGTGCCGTCGAAGTTCTTGGTTTCGGCCAAATAGCGTGCCGCGCCCAGCAGCATGGTGGTGTGGCCGTCATGGCCGCAGGCGTGCATGACGTTCGGGTTTTGGGAGCGGTATTCGAACTCGTTCGCTTCCGGCATGGGCAGCGCGTCCATATCGGCACGGATGCCGATGGCGCGGGGGGAGCTACCGTTGCGCAGGGTGCCGACCAATCCGGTGCCGGCGATGCCGCGCGTGACCTCGATCCCCCAGGACGCCAGCCGCTCCGCCACCAGGTCGCTGGTGCGGTGTTCGCCGAAGGCCAATTCGGGGTGGGTATGGATGTCGCGCCGCCACGCCGTCATGTCCGCGGCGAAATCGGCAATGCGATTGTGGACGGGCACGGAGATCTCCTTAATATATGGGAACGAGTGCCAGCGTACAGCGCTTGGGCACTCACCGACAAATCTGAGGGACGAGCGTTACGATGGTGCAGCGTACGATCAACCACTTCTACCCCACCTACGCCGAGGCGGTAGAGGTGGTTGCGGACCTCACGGCCGCAGGAATTTCGTCCGGTAATATCGCGCTGATCGAGAGCGAGACGGATGCGCGCCTGCCGCAGGGCGTGGCGACCGACACGGCGCAGAGCCCGGCGTTGACCGGTGGGACGCTGGGCGCCGCAATCGGCGCCGGCATCGGGGCGCTGGATGGGGTCGGCTCGATCACGATTCCGTTTACCGAACCGTTGGTGGCCACGGGGTGGGTGCTGCCCTGCCTGGTGTTCGCGGTGATCGGCGCCCTGATCGGGGCGGTCGTCGGGATGGTGACGAAGCTGGGCGTCAGCAACTCAAGCAGCCACGCGATCGCGTCCCGCCTGCAGCGGGGCGAGCATCTGGTGATGGTGTGGGTGGACGAGGCGGATGCTGCGGCAGCGCAGGTCGTGCTGGACCATCCGCGCGTCACGCCGGGCGTGAAGAAGGGGCCGGACCCGGTTTATGACATGGAGCCGACTGGCGACAGCCGGACCGTCGAGGAGGAAGCTGCAGCGATCCACCAAGCGGAGCGTAGGATCCAGTATCAGTCGGAATAGAAACTATCGGAGGCCGGCGAAGAAGCTTCGTAGCAACGCGGCGGCCTCGGTTTCGTGTACGCCACCGATGATGGCGGGGCGGTGAAGGCAGCCGGGCTGGTCGAAGATGCGGGGGCCGTGCTCGACCCCGCCGCCCTTTGGGTCGTAGGCGCCAAAGATGACGCGGGCGACGCGGAAATGGACCGCAGCGGCGGCGCACATCGGGCATGGCTCCAGCGTGACCGCCAGGGTGCAGCCGAGCAGGCGGGGGGAACCGAGGTATCGGGCGGCGGCTCGCATGACCAGCAGTTCGGCGTGGGCGCTGGCGTCGTGCGTTGCCTCCACCTGGTTGCCGGCGCGGGCAATGAGAGTGCCGTCTGGCGCCACCAGAGCGGCGCCAACGGGCACTTCGCCGCGGGCGGCGGCCGAATGGGCCTCTTGCAGTGCGATCGCCATGGCATCCATCGGGTTCGTCTTGCCCACATGGGGCCGCCGGGTCTAGGGACGGGCATGAATCGACCTCTCATTGGCGTGACATTGGATGCGGAGCAGCCCGGCGGCTGGTCGCGCTTTCCGTGGTATGCGCTGCGCGCGAACTACACCGACGCCATCGCCGCCGCTGGCGGCCTGCCAGTGGCCCTGCCGCATGACCCGGCGTTGGCAGCCGCGATGCTGGACCGGCTGGATGGGCTGGTGGTGACGGGGGGTGCGTTCGACGTGTCGCCGGCGCTGTATGGGGCAACGGACGTGCACCCCACCGTGACGTTGAAGGACCGTCGCACCGCTGCCGAGTTGGCGCTGGTGCAGGGCGCGTTGGCGCGGGATATGCCGGTGCTGGGCATTTGCGGCGGCCAGCAGCTTCTGGCGGTGGCACTGGGTGGCACGCTGATCCAGCACATCCCGGACAGCATCACCGACGCGCTGGCGCACGAGCAGCCAAACCCGCGCAACGAGCCGGGGCACGCCGTGGCGGTCACGCCGGGCACGCTGCTGCACCGCATCGTCGGGAGCGACACGATGCAGGTGAACTCCGCCCACCACCAGGCTGTTGCCACCCCCGGGCCGCATGCCGTGGTGAATGCGGTGGCGCCGGATGGCGTGGTGGAGGGCGTGGAGGATGCACGCTACCGTTTCTGCCTGGGGCTACAGTGGCATCCGGAATTCCTGATCGACCCGGGCGATAGTCGGATCTTCACCGCCTTCATCGCCGCCGCGTCGTGAGCGACGAGCCGGACGACGCCGCCGGGTCCGATGCAACGGCCCCGGAAACCCCGGAGCGGGGGGAGCGGATCGCGAAATGGCTGGCCCGCGCTGGCGTCGCGAGCCGCCGCGATGCGGAGAAGCTGCTGACCGAGGGCCGGGTGAGGCTGAACGGCGCCCCGGTCACCCACCCGGCGACCTTCATCAGCCCCGGCGACATCGTGCAGGTGAACAGCCGGGTGGTGGACGCGCCCGATCGCGTGCGGCTGTGGCGCTACCACAAGCCCGAGGGGCTGATGACCACGCACCGGGACCCGGAAGGCCGCCCGACCGTGTTCGAGCGTCTGCCCGAGCACCTGCCCCGCGTGGTGAGCATCGGCCGGCTGGATCTGAACAGCGAGGGGCTGCTGTTGCTGACCAATGATGGCGGGTTGGCCCGGCAGTTGGAGCTACCGTCCAATGGCTGGACTCGGCGCTACCGGGTGCGGGTGCATGGGGTCGTGCCGGAACGCTCGCTGGCCGGGCTGGTCAACGGGTTGACGGTGGAGGGCGTGAAGTATGGCCCGATCGAAGCGGCGGTGGATTCCCGGGCGCTCAGTAACACGTGGCTGAGCGTGAGCCTGAACGAGGGGCGCAATCGGGAGGTGCGCCGGGTGATGATGCATCTGGGGCTGCAGGTGACGCGGCTGATCCGGGTGGCTTACGGGCCGTTCCAACTTGGGAATCTGGCGCGGGGCGAGGTGGATGAGGTGACGGGCAAGGTGCTGCGGGAGCAGGTGCCGGACGTCGCGAAGGCGAAACCGCGGGATCGGGGCTGAGGGGGGACGCGTCTGAGAATTATCGCCGGCACGTGGCGCGGCCGGATTTTGCAGGCGCCGGCTGGCCAGGGCACTCGCCCCACGGCGGAGCGACTGCGGCAGGCATTGTTCGACATGCTGCTGCATGCGCCCTGGGGTGGGCGGCTGGACGGGATGGTGGTGCTGGACGCCTTTGCCGGCACGGGTGCGCTGGGGCTGGAGGCATTGTCCCGTGGCGCTGCCTCCGCCGTGTTCATGGAGCGGGACCGGGCGTCGCTGGAGGCGTTGCGCGCCAATATCGCCTTGTGCCGGGGGGCGATGGCGCGGGTGCTAGCGACCGATGTGCTGACACCGCCGGCCGGGCAACCCTGCGACCTGGTGTTTCTGGACCCGCCCTATGGTGGGGATTTGCTGCCGCGCGCGGTGGCGGCGCTGGCGAAGGCTGGCTGGATCGCGCCGGGCGCGCTGATTGTCGCGGAAAGCGCGCGGGATGAGGCTGTGGTCCTGGGCGAATTGCTGGCCGAACGGGCGCACGGCGCCGGGCGGGTGACGGTTTGGCGCGGTGCCGGCAGCTTCACGTCTGGTTAACAGGGCGGGCGCAGACTGCCGGCATGCCGGACCCTATCGAAGCATTGCTGCTGGCCATCACTCATAGTCGCGCCGGGCGCTATGTCGAGGCGGAAACCATCCTTTGCGACGTGCTCGCGGCCGAGCCCGACCAGCCGAACGCGCTGTTTCTGCTGGGCCAATGCATGCTGGCCGATGGGCGCGCGGCAGAGGCCACCAGTTTCCTGGCGCGCGGGCTGGCGCTGCGCCCGACGCATCGCGATGGGCGGGTTGCGTTGGCCCGGGCGCAGATGGCGGCCGGCGAGCCGTTCGATGCGCTAGACACTCTGGCGCCGTTGGTTGGGGATCACGGCTTGGCCGCCGTGCACACGCTGCGCGGCACCGCGCTGAACGCGCTGGGCCGGCCGGCGGAGGCGGTGGATGCCTTCACCATCGCCCTGCGGGGCAGCCCGCTGGATGCCGAAACCCACCTGAACCTGGGCAACGCCCACTCCGATCTGGGCAAGCGCGACCTGGCCGAACGCCATATCCGCAATGCGATCGCGATCAAGCCGGATTTGGCGGAGGCGCATGCGAGCCTGGGCCACCTGCTGGCCGAAACCCACCGTTTGGCCGAGGCGGTTGCCTGCGCCCAAGCCGCCATCGATCTGCAGCCGGATTTCGCTGCGGCCCATTGGAACCAGGGCGTCGCCCTGCTGCTATCCGGCGACATGGCAGCCGGGTGGGAGAAATACGAGTGGCGTAAGCGGCGCTTCCCCGACAGCTTCACCAACCCGCCGGGTCTGCAATGGGATGGTGGTCCGCTGGATGGCCGGACGATCCTGGTGCTGGCTGAACAGGGCCTGGGCGACACGATACAATTCGCGCGTTACTTCCCGATGCTGGCCGCACGTGGCGCCACGGTGATGGTCGAATGCGCCGGCTCGCTGGTGCTGCTGCTGCAGGCGATGCCGGGCGTGGCCATTGCCTGCACCCGGGGCGAGCGGCCGGACCACGATCTGTGGGTCGACCAGATGAGCCTGCCGCGCCTGTTCCGCACCACGCTGGCCGATGTGCCCGCCCCGACCGCCTATCTGCAGGCCGACCCGGCGCGCGCTGCGCATTGGAACAGGCTACTGCCCGTCGGCCTGCGCGTCGGGCTGGTTTGGGCTGGCAACCCGCTGCACTCGAATGACGCCAACCGGTCGATGCCGATTGCGGCGCTCGGCCCCATTCTGGATGCGGCGCAAGGATCGCTCATCAGCCTGCAGGTCGGCGCGTCCGCGTCCGAGGTGGCGTCCCTGCCCGGCGTGGCCGATGTGACCGAGCACCTGACCGATTGGAAGGAGACCGCTTCCGCCATTGCCTCGATGGATCTGATCGTCACCGTCGACACCGCGGTGGCGCATATGGCGGGCGCGCTGGGCATCCCGGTGTGGGTGATGCTGCCCTATGCGCCGGACTGGCGGTGGATGCTCGATCGCACCGACTCGCCCTGGTACGCTGGCATGCGGCTGTTCCGCCAGGCCCGCCCCGGCGACTGGACCGGGGTGGTGGACCAGGTCGCCGCCGCCCTGGCGGAGGTGGTTCGCCCCGCGCCGTCCGCCTTCGTCGCGCCCTACACCATCGCCATGCCGCCATTGACGTGGAGCGTGGCGCCGGTGACCCAGCCTGCCTCCTCCGACGCCAAATAGGCGACGGCCGCCGCCACATCCATCGGCTGGCCCATGCGGCCCAGCGGGATCGAGTCGGTCAGCCGCTTCTTCTGGTCGTCGTTCAGCTTGTCGGTCATCGCGGTCTGGATGAAGCCGGGGGATACGACGTTGACAGTGATCCCGCGGGACCCGACTTCCTGCGCCAGCGATTTCGACATGCCCAGTAGCCCGGCCTTCGCGGCGGCGTAGTTCGCCTGGCCGGGATTGCCCGTGGTGCCGACGATGCTGGCGATGGCGATGATCCGGCCGGCGCGGCGGCGGACCATGCCCTTCAGCGCGGCCCGGGTCAGCCGGAACGGCGCCGTCAGGTCCACGTCCAGCACGGCCTGCCAATCATCGTCCTTCATGCGAAGGGCCAGCATATCGCGGGTGAAGCCGGCGTTGTTCACCAGAATGTCCAACGGGCCGGCCGCCTGCTCGGCCGCGGCGACCAGCGCATCGGGGGCCGCTGGGTCGCGCAGATCGGCGGGGCAGACATGGGCGTTGTCACCCAACTCGGCCGCCAGGGCCTCCAGCGCATCGGCGCGCGTGCCGGACAGGGCGACGCGGGCGCCCTGGGCGTGCAGGCTGCGGGCGATGGCAGCGCCGATGCCACCGGATGCGCCGGTGATCAGCGCGGTCTTTCCGTCCAAGCGGAACATTGGGGTCCCTCCAGCAATGGACGGAAGCGCCTACTCGCGCTGGCGCCGGGTGTCCAGGGCGACGCGAAGGTTAACGGTGGCCGACCAGCGATTCACCGTTCAACGGTCTCTTCATATTTCGCCGGCAAACTGTATCCGGGATGACACTCCGGGGTATCATGCGCGCTTCCGTATTTTCTCGCCTTTCCGTCCGGCTCTACGCGCTGACCGCGCTATTCGGGGTTGGCCTGCTCGTGCTGGTGGGCTTCGGATTGCAGTCGCAATGGCAGGCGATGCGCAGCCAGCGGATCAACGAGTTGACGGATTCCAGCGAGGCGCTGGCCCGGCTGATCGACACCGATCGCGCGCTCGTCGCCTCCGGCGCGATGACGGAGGAGGCTGCGAAGACCCGCGCCGCAGCGCAGGTCGTCGCGATGATCCACGGCAAGGGCGACTATTTCTTCCTGCTGGATTCCAAGGGCCTGATCGTTGGCCATCCGAACGCGAAGCTGGTGGGCGCCGATTTCTCCAAGGTCGTCGATTCCAACGGGTTCGCCTGGATCCCGGACGTGCTGCCACGCGCCATCCGCGACGGCGTCGGAATGGTGGAGTATCAGTTTCCGAAATCTGGCGAGACGAAGCCGCAACTGAAGCTGGGCGTCTACCGGTTCTACCAGCCGTGGAATTGGGTGATCGGCACCGGCATGTACATGGATGATTTGGCCGCCGAATTTCGCCAATCCGCCATCGTGTTGGGCGGCGTGGCGCTGGGCCTGCTGGTGTTGCTGGTGGGGGTCGCGACCATCGCCATCCGGTCCATCACGCGCCCAACCCGGGCACTATCGACGGCCATGCGCGAACTGGCGGCTGGCAACATGGAGTGCGCCGTGCCGACCGGCGGCTCGCTGGCCGAAACGCGCGCCATGGCCGGCACCGTCCAGGTGTTCAAGGACGCCGCGATCCAGAAGACCCAGATCGAGGCCGAAGCCGCCAGCCACCGCCACGCAGCCGAGGCCCAGCGCGTCCAGCACGAAGCGGAGCGCGAGACCGCCGCCGCGTCGCAAAAGTCCGTCGTGGACGCCATCGCCAGCGGCCTGTCCCAGTTGTCGGAGGGTGACCTGACGGTGCGCCTGCCGGACGCATTCGCCGCGGAATACGAGCAATTGCGCGCCGACTTCAACGCCGCGACGACGCAATTGCAGTCGGCCATGGGCGTCATCGTCGAGAACACCACCACCATCCGCTCCGGCACCAGCGAGATCACCCAGGCTGCCGACGACCTATCCCGCCGGACGGAGCAACAGGCCGCCAGCCTGGAAGAGACCGCCGCCGCACTGGACGAGATTACCGCCACGGTGCGCAAGACCGCCGAGGGGGCGGAGAAGGCGCGCAGCGTCGTGTCCACGGCCAAGGCCGATGCCGAGCATTCCGGCAAGGTCGTGCGGGACGCGGTGACCGCGATGAGCGCGATCGAAACCTCCGCCAAGCAGATCAGCCAGATCATCGGCGTGATCGACGAAATCGCGTTCCAGACCAATCTGCTGGCGCTGAACGCCGGCGTGGAAGCGGCCCGGGCGGGCGATGCCGGGCGTGGCTTTGCGGTGGTTGCCAGCGAGGTGCGCGCGCTGGCGCAGCGCAGTGCGGAGTCGGCGAAGGAGATCAAGGCGCTGATCTCGACGTCGTCGCAGCAGGTGGATCGTGGCGTGGAACTGGTGGGCGAAACCGGCCGCTCCCTGTCGCGGATCGTGAGCCAGGTGGGCGAGATCGACGGTGTCGTGACGGAGATCGCTGCCAGTGCGCATGAACAGGCAAGCGGCCTGGCGCAGGTGAACACCGCCATCAACCAGATGGACCAGGTGACTCAGCAGAACGCCGCCATGGTGGAAGAAAGCACCGCCGCCAGCCACTCGTTGGCGCAGGAGACAGAGGGGTTGGTGCAACTGACCCGACGCTTCCACCTTGGCACTGCCGAGCCGCTCGCCAATGTCGCGCCGATGCAGCGCCCGGCTCGCCCGGCCAAGGCAGTGGTGATGAAGACGACTGGCCGAAGCGCCGCTAAGCGTGCCCCAGCGGCGGATGCGGATGGGTGGGAGGAGTTCTAGCGTAGCGGCGACCCGCTCTGCGGCAGCGCGATCGTGGATGTCGCCTCGAGGATGTTTTCGGGGCCATCCTTTGGCGGCCAGACGCCGGCAGAATAGGCGGCAGAGCGCAGTGATGCGCGCTGCGCCAGGCTGTCGAAGCCCCAGATGTGGGTGATCCGCGGCGGTCCGTCGAGCGCATACATGTTGATGACCAAATGCGCCGTGTAGTCGCCCGCCGGCGCGATGGCAGCGTCCCAGCCGGCGAGCGTCGGCGCCAGGCCGCCTGGCTTCAGCTTGTAGGTGCGGACTTCGTAGACGGGTCCACGCGCGCCGGGCTGCGCCGGCGGCAGAAAGGGAAAGCGCACGTAGCTATCCATCTCCAGCGCCGTGACCAATTGCCCGGCGTTGAACGGATTGGCGCTCAACAGCGCTCGCCTGCGCTCCTGCTGCAGGGCATCGGCATCATCGAAGCCGCGTAGGATGAGAATGCGGCCGAGCGGGCCGATCTCCGTACGCCAGCATCCCAACAGGGTGCCAACGGCCCGGGGCGCCGAGACCCAGTCCTGCGCGGCTTTCGCCCCCTCCGCCACGGAGAGAAGCGGGAGGGCAAGCGTCGCGAGTTCGTAGAATTCACTCATCTCTCAGGCTCCGGACGAGGCTACGAGTCCGGGCAGGTTGCCGGACGACTCCGCCGCGAAGGCACCAAAGAGCGGGTCCCACTCGGTGATGGTCAATGTCTCGATAAGTCCTTCGGTCGCGAACGGGTCCGCTGCGACCAGCGCCTCTACCGTGGCGCGATCGGGTACGGTGAAAATTAGAAAGCCAGAGCGAAGCGGGGTGCCGACGAGGCGCCCGGATGCCCGCAAGCTGCCCGCTGCGACCAGTTGCTTCAGATAGTCCACGTGGGCGGTTAGGTGCCGGTTCCACCCCTCCCCGTCCGGGTGGGACATCGTCACGGTGAAAAAGCGCATTCTGGTCTCCCTCTGGCCTATGCCAGGGATCGAACGATAATTGGATGCGGCCCGATGATTAAGGGATGTGATATTGGATCATCTGAAACCCTTGGTTTGGAATGATGGATCGCCTCAGCAGTATGGCCGTCTTCGTGAAGGCGGCTGATCTCGGCTCCTTCACGGCCACGGCGACCGCACTCGGCTTGTCGTCCCAAATGGTCGGCAAGCACGTGAGCTTTCTTGAAGAGCGCGTCGGCGCACAGCTCCTTCAACGTTCGACCCGGCGCCAGAGCCTGACCGCCATCGGGCAGATGTTTTACGAGCGCTGCCGGGTCGTGCTGGCGGAGGCGGACGCGGCGGAGGCCACGGCCCGCGAACTGAGCACCACACCGCGAGGCCGTTTGCGGATCAGTGCGCCCGTGACCTTCGGCAGCATCGCCCTGGCGCCTCTCGTGGCTTGCTACCTGCAGGCCTATCCGCAGGTGGAGGTCGCGCTCGATCTGACCGATCGCTATGTCGATGTCGTCGGCGAGGGTTATGATGCCGTGATCCGCCTTGGGGCGTTGAAGGATTCACAACTCATCGCCCGCGCGCTGACGCCTTACCGGCTGATCGCCTGCGCCACGCCGGGCTATCTTGCTGCCCGCGGGACACCGTTGGTTCCTGCCGACCTGCTCGCACATGACTGCCTGGGCTTTGTCTTCGCCTCAGGCCAATCGCTCTCCGATTGGCGATTCGTCAAGGACGGAGAGGTTCACGAGGTTCAGGTGCGCAGCCGGTTTCAGGTGAACGACGCGCGTGTGCTGCAGGCAGCGGCGCTCGCAGGACAAGGCATCGTGCTACAGGCTAAAATCATCCTCGCCGATGATCTTGCGGCCGGGCGATTGGTTCAGGTTTTGCCCGATTATGAGACGCCTACGCGCCCGCTGCACATCCTGTTTGCCGCGACGCGTCCGCCTACGCAGATTTTGCGCAGCTTCATCGATCACGCCGTCAGCCGTTTTGGGAAAGCGGCTCAACCGGACGAGGCGGCCTGAACCAGGCTTTGTAGCGCTGGTCGGGCGGGGGCGAAGAATGTCGTGCCGGTTTGCGGTTTCGAGAAATCGAGCAGTCGATCATATGATGCTGCCGGCTCGCCGATATACATGCGTTGCAGCATCTTCTCGATAACCCAGAGATAGCGCGAATAGCCGATGAAATAGGTGCCGAACTCCCGATGCCCCGGCCGGCCGAACGGCATGTCGTCGCGCAGGATGTCGTACTCGTTGCCGTCGGGATCGACGATGGTGGCCAATGATTTGTGCGACTTTCGTGGGGCAGCATCGTCATTGATTTCGACATTGTCGATCTTCGTGCGGCCGATGATTTCTTCTTGCACGGGGGTCGAAACACGGCCCCATGCGTCGAGATCGTGCAGGTAACTCGAAGCAGAGATCGGGGCGTTCGGACCGGATGTGAAAGACGACGTCGCCCGGGGTCGACGGCGCCGTGTGCACCGCCCCGCTGATCGTCGCGAAGGAATGGACTTCCCTCGGCCGGCTGCCGGGTTGCAGACGATCCTAGAGATTACGGCCGATTCCAGCGATGCAAGACAGCCGACCGTCTTGACGAGGTCGTCCAGCCCACCCAGCACGGTACAGACCTGCGCCAGGGTGGATGGGTCGTTGGCGACGGTGATGACGAGAAACACAGCGGCTTGTGACAGTGGCGCGTCGATGCTCTGTGCATCGATTGGCACTCTGTCCCAATTTTTACCTGACACCGCACATTCTCCTGGTCGCGAATTCGGGTTGAATGATGTCGAGTGCGGCGCGGTTTGTCCTTAGGTTTTGGCGAATTCGATATCATCAGCCACCGCAACCTTCGCGATGCGTGGAAAGATCAGCTTGATTGCGACGCCATGCAGCTCCGCCGTCGTCGTGGCGCAGGCATCCTCCACCACCACCACGCTGTACCCCAGCTCCCACGCATTACGCACCGTGGACTCGACGCCGAAATTGGTGGCGATGCCACCGATCACGATCGTGCGGATGCCGCGGCGGCGTAGATGCAGGTCCAGATCGGTGCCGTAGAACGCGCCCCAATTGCGCTTCTGCACCAGAATGTCGCCGGGTTGGGCCAGGCCTTCGACCAGGGCGCTCCATTCTGCGGGCAGGCCGCCTTCGGGCCGTGGGTTCGCCTGGTCCACCTCACCCTTCGGCGCGTCGGCGAAATCGGACGCCCAGGCGACGTTGACCAGCACCACGGGCGCACAGGCCTTGCGGAACCGCTCGGCCAGGCCCTGACCGGCTGCGAGCACATCCGGGCCGGAGCGGGGTGCCAGGGGCATCCCCACGATGCCATTCTGCAGATCGATCAGCACCAGCGCCGTGGTCTTAGGGTCGAACGCAGCCATATCGGGCACCTTCCATCATCGCGACATACTCGGCGGCCCTTATGCGCCGTCGCCGTGCAAAACGGCAGGGGGTCAACCTTTCGCTGCTGCCCTGCCCCAGCCATACTGCGGCCAAACGGGATGGATGAGCGTCATGTCAGCGAATACGGCCCACCGGATGCGCCTGCGGTTTCGCGACATTCTAGCCGGGGATGTCTGCATCCACCCGGGGTCGGTACACGACGCGATTTCTGCCCGCATCGCTGGGTCGCTGGGGTTCGAGTTGGCGATGTTCGCCGGGTCCGTCGCGTCGCTGGCGGTGCTGGGGGCGCCGGATATCGTGGTGCTGACGCTGACCGAGTTCGCGGAGCAAGCACGCCGGATCTGCCGCGCCGCGCCGCTGCCCGTGCTGGTGGATGCGGACCACGGCTACGGCAACGCGCTGAACGTGATGCGCACGGTGCAGGAGTTGGAGACTGCCGGCATTGCGGCGCTGACGATCGAGGATACCGACCTTCCCACCCCATTTGCCACTCCGAAGCCGACCCTGTTGTCGATCGAGGAGGGCGCCGGCAAAATCGCCGCGGCGCTGGCGGCACGGGATGACCCGGCGTTGGCGATCGTGGCACGCACCAGCGCCGTCGCCATCAGCGGGATGGACGACGCCATCGCGCGGGCCAGGGCCTACGCCGCGCTGGGGCCGGATGCGCTGTTCTTCACCGGGATTACAGAGACCAGCCAATTGCAGGCGCTGGCAGCCGCCACCACGCTACCGATCATCCTGGGCAGCGCCCCGCCCGCGTTGGGCGACAAGGCCAAGCTCGCCGCGTCCCGGGTGCGGATCAGCCTGCAGGGGCACCAGCCGTTCGCCGCCTCGGTCCAGGCCATCCATGCCACGCTGAAGGCGCTGCGGGACGGCACGGCGCCGAGTGCGATCGGCGGCGTGGCCCCGGCGGCGCTGATGCGGGAGGTGACGGGAGGGGCGGATTACGAGGCATGGACGCGCCGCTTTTTGGGCGGCTGAGGCGTTTACGGGCGCTTAACCATCCCGGCGCAGAGTTGCGGGCATGACCCGCGTGGTAGCCATCGTTGCCGCACTTTGCCTGACCGCCTTCGCCGCGGCCACGCAACCCATGCTGCCCCGCTGCAACGAGGCGCTGGACGGCCAGGTGAGTGAAGGTGGCTGCGCCTGCGGGTATGACCGCGGTGGGCAACTGACCGGGCACTCCGCCGGGTGGCGCTGGAAATGCGACCTGCTACGCGGCCCCGGCGTGATTGCGCCGGTCGAGCCGGCGGGCGAACCGGCGCAGCGGCTGCCGCCAGGCTTCGTCTACGCACCGCAGAACTCGCAGAGCAGCTCCGGCGGGTCGATGCGTTACTAGCTCGTCCCCTCTGGACGGGGCTGGCATGGATGCTGCTTAGTCCGACCGCTTTCGAAAGAATGCGGGAGGCGCGGTATGGCATTGCTGGAAGTTCGCGACGTCACCCGCCAATTCTACGGCGTGCATGCGCTGAATGGTGTGACGCTGGACGTGACGCCCGGCGCCATTACCGGGCTGATCGGGCCAAATGGTGCGGGCAAAACCACCCTGTTCAACTGCCTGTCCGGCGTGGTGCCGCCGAATACCGGGCGCATCGTGTTCGACGGGCAGGACATCACCGGGTGGCGTGCCGACCGCATCACCCGCGCCGGGCTTGTCCGAACATTCCAGATCGCCCGCGGCTGTCCGCGGCTGACGGTGCGGGAGAACCTGCTGCTGTATGGCGCGGCGCAACCCGGCGAGGGCGTGTTTACGGCCCTGCTACGCACCAGGCGGATGTTGGCACGCGAATCCGAGTTGATGGCGCGTGCAGAGGCAATCGCGACCCGCCTGCGGCTGGGCGCAGTGATCGACAATCCGGCGGCGGCGTTGTCCGGCGGCCAAAAGAAGCTGCTGGAGATCGGCCGCGCGCTGATGACCGAGCCAAAGCTGATCCTGCTGGACGAACCGCTCGCTGGCGTAAACCCGACGCTGTGCCGCGAAATTGGCGAACGGCTGCAGGAGATCGTGGCCGACGGCATCACCCTGCTGCTGATCGAGCATCAGATGGACATGATCGCCCGGCTCTGCGACCACGTCATCGTCATGGCGGAGGGCCGCCGGCTGACCGAGGGCACGTTTGACGAGGTCGCGGCCGATGTGACGGTGCAGGATGCGTATATGGGCGGTGCGCGTTGGGCCTCCTGACCGTGTCGGGCATCGTCGCCGGGTATTCCGCTGCGGACCAGATCCTGAAGGGCTTGGATTTTGCGGTGCAGCCGGGGGAGATCGTTTGCATCATCGGGCCGAATGGTGCGGGTAAATCCACGCTGCTGAAATCCATCGCCGGGCTGCTGACGCCGTCCGCCGGGTCGATCATGTTGCAGGACCGGGTGGTGACGGGGATGGCTCCACCGGATCTGGCACGGCTTGGCATCGCCTATGTGCCGCAGGAGCACAATGTGTTTCCCACCATGACGGTGCGGGAGAATTTGGAGATGGGCGGCTATGTCGACCCGAAGCAAATCCCGCGCCGGATGGAAGACGCGATGCAGCGCTTCCCCGTGCTGGGGCGCAAGCGGCGGCAGGCGGCGCGCACCCTGTCGGGTGGGGAGCGGCAGTTGCTGGCGATGGGCATGGCGCTGATGGTGGCGCCGGTGCTGCTGTTGCTGGACGAACCGTCCGCCGGGTTGTCGCCCAAGGCGGCGCAGGAATTGTTCGACCAGATCCAGGCGATCAACAAGGGCGGATTGTCGATCGCCCTGGTGGAGCAGAATGCGAACGAGGCACTGGCGATTTCCGATCGCGCCTACGTGCTGGTGGACGGGCGAACCGGCGCCACCGGGATCGCCAGCGAATTGGCCGCCGACCCGGATATCAAGCGGATCTTCCTTGGTGGATAGTTCGCGCAACAGGGGACCGAACGAGATGAGCACAGCCCAATTTCGCCTGACCCGGCGTAGCGTTCTGGCGGGGAGCGCCGCCGCCTTAGCCGCGCCCTATATTGCCCGCGCGCAGGGCGTGCCTTTGACGCTGGGGATTCTGACGCCGCTGACGGGCGCTGGCGGTTATGACGGGCCACGCATGATGAAGGCGATCCAGGCGGTTGCGGCGCAGGTGAACGATGCGGGCGGCTTGCTGGGCCGCAAGATCACCTTCGTGATCGAGGACGACCAGACCAACCCGGAAGCCGCGGTGCGGGCGGCGCGCAAGCTGGTGGACGTGGACAAGGTGCCGGTGATCATGGGCACCTGGGCCTCCGCCGTGACGTCCGCAGTGGCGCCGGTGTGCTGGGAGAGCAAGACGTTCCTGACCACGACGTCAGGTGCGGACACGATCACCAAGCTACCGCACCAGGGCTATCTGATCCGGACGCAGCCGAACAACTATCTGCAAGGCGCCAAGCACGCCGAGTTCATCGCCAGCACGGGGGCGAAGAAGGTCGGGCTGTTGTCGATCCAGGCGCCCTTCGCGCAGCCGACGCAGGAACGGGTGAAGGACGTGTTGGCGAAGAATGGCTCGTCGTTGACCGGCGGGCTGATCTACGAGCCGAACAAGACCAGCTACCGTTCGGAGGTGGATCAGATCCTGCGTGGCTCGCCGGACATGGTCTATCTGAACGGCTATACCCCGGATGTAAGCGTGCTGCTGCGCGATTTGTATCGCGCAGGGTATGATGGCCCGCGCTTCACGCAATCCTACGCGCTGACGAGCAAGGCGGTGGAATCGCTGCCGAAGGAAGTGACGGAGGGAACGTATACCGTGCAACCGTCGGCGGACATCGATTCGCCGGCCTATGCCAACGCGGCCAAACTGCTGGGGATCAAGGACCCGGATTCGTATGAGACGCAGGCGGTGGATTGGATGAGCCTGGTGGCGCTGTCGATCGCCAAGGCGAAGGCCGCAACGGGCACGGCGATCCGGGATACGGTGCGCTCCGTTTCCCAGGGTGCTGGCACGAAAGTGTATAGCGCGGTGGATGGGTTGACGATTTTGGCGAAGGGTGGCGAGGTGAATTACGAGGGCGCCAGCGGGCCCTGCGACTTCACCGATATCGGCGACATCCAGGACTGCAAGTTCCGCTACTTGGTGGTGAAGAACGGCGCGCTGACTTTCCTGAAGGTCGTCTGATTGCTGAAAGATGTCGCCCAGTTGGTGATCAATGGGCTGATGGCGGGCACCATCCTGGCAGTCCCGGCCATCGGCCTGACGGCGATCTACGCGGTGTTGCGGTTCCCGAACTTCGCGCTCGCATCCCATGCGACGGTGGGCGCGTTCGCCGGCTGGATCGCCAATGTGGTCTTAGGCTGGTCCATCATACCGTCGCTGGGGCTGGCGTTTCTGGCGGCGGGGTTGGTGGGCGTGGCGACGGACGAGTTTGTGCTGCGACCGTTCCGCGCCGCCGGGTTCGCGACCACGGCCATCGGGTCGATCGCGCTGACCATTGCGCTGGAAAACCTGCTGCGCATGATTTTTGGCAATGATCTGCGTGGGTACGATCTGCCGATCACACGGGATTGGCGCTTCGCCGGGCTGCATCTCGGCCCGCAGCAGGTGGAGAACATGGCGATCTCGCTGGTGGTGATGGCCGCGGTGTTCGCCTTCCTGGCCTTCACCCGCGCTGGCAAGGCGATGCGCGCGGTGGCCGACAACCCGGCACTGGCGCGCATCAAGGGTGTCGATGCGGTGCGGGTGGCACGCATCGTCTCCTTCGTCGGGATGGGCCTGGCCGGTGTTGGCGGCATGCTGATCGGGCTGGACACCACGATCGACCCGCTGACAGGGTTTCGCGTGATGCTGTCGGTCTTCGCCGCCGCCGTGGTGGGTGGGCTGGGCAGCATACCCGGCGCGGTGCTGGGGGCGCTGACGATCGGCGTGGGGGAAGAATTGTGCCTGCTGGTGCTGACGCCGAATTACCGCAGCGTCGTCGGGTTTCTGGCAATCCTGCTGGTGCTGATCCTGCGGCCGTCCGGCCTGCTGGGCCAGCGGGCGTACTAGGATGGAAAATTACCTCGTCGCCCTGGGTGTGACCGCCGGGCTGTACGCGCTGATGGCGATCGGGCTGAACGTGATCTGGGGCATGGCCGGGTTGGTCAATTTGGGCCTGGTCGGGTTCTTCGCGGTGGGTGCGTATACCTCGGCGTTGCTGACCACGAAATTAGGCGTGGCCATCGGCGTCGGGATGGTGGCGGGGGCCGTTGCCGGTGGGGTGGCGGGCGCGCTGGTGGCGCTGATCACGGCGCGGTTGCGTGGCGACTACCTGGCCATCGTGACGCTGGGTTTTGCCGAATCGTTGCGCACCACCGCCAGCAACGAAACCTGGTTGACGAACGGGACGGACGGGATTTCCGGCATTCCCGGCCCGTGGCGCAGCGTACTGACCCCGTCGGAGTTCAACCTGGCCTATTTGGCGCTGGTGGTGGTGATCGTGCTGATCGCCTACCTGCTCGCGCAACGGCTCAGCTACTCGCCATTCGGCCGGGTGCTGCGGGCCATTCGCGATGACGAGCAGGTGGCGGCGGTGGCGGGCAAGCCGGTGCTGGCGTTCAAGGTGCTGGCCTTCGCGATCGGCTGCACGGCGCTGGGGCTGGCCGGGGCGTTGTACGCGCATTACACCTCGTTCGTGGTGCCGGACATCTTCGTTCCGTTGCTGACGCTGTATATCAAGATGGCGCTGCTGTCGGGCGGCGTTGGCAATAATCGGGGGGCCGTGCTGGGCGGGCTGGTGGTGGTGATCTTCCTCGAGGGCACACGCTTCATCACGCCCTACATTCCCTGGCTGGGCGCGGTGCAGGCCGCCGCCCTGCAGCAATTCCTGGTCACTGCCGCCCTGCTGGTGGTGCTGCGCTTCCGCACGCGGGGGCTGGTGCCCGAACCACCGGACCATCCCATTCTACGCCGAACCTGAAGGAGCCTACGCCATGGCCGAGATCACCCGCGACGACATCATCCACGTGATGACCCTGACCGCCGCCCCTGACCGCACCGCCGCCTGGGCCGCGATCGATGCGCTGGTCGACCGGTTGTACGACCGCAAGCTATTCACCGCGTTGAACCATCTGGCCGCAACGTCCGAGGTGGAGCGGCTTTATTCCAGCAATACCACCGCCTACCCGGTCGGTGGGCGAAAGCAGAAGAAGGACACGCATTGGGGCAAGAAGACGTTGGATGAGGGCGAATTGTATATCTGCCACACCGCCGCCGACATCGAACGCACCTTCTTCGACCACGAACTGATCAAGAGCCTGGGCGTCGGTGGCATGGTGAACGTGCCGGTAATGGTCAGCGGCAAATGCATCGCCAGCCTCAGCATCTCCGCCGGCACCGATCGGTTCAGCGAGGCGGATGCGCCGGAACTGGCGCTGATCGCGGCGTTGACGCTGCCGCTGTTCCTGTCCGCGAGCTAGAACAGCCCCTGCCCGATGAATCCGCCCGGTTCGGCGCCGGGTGGGATGGCGAACAGGCCGCTGCCGGTGTGGGTGGTGTACTGGTTCAGCATGTCCAGCTTGGACATCGTTTCGAACATCTTGATGAAGCTGGCGCGTGGGTCGCGCTGGTAGCAGATGAACAGCAGCCCGGCGTCGTATTCCAGCCCCTGGCGCCAGGGCGGCCACCGCTCCGCCGTGATGTTGGTGCCGTCATTGTAGGAGAACGCCCGGCGGAGTAATTGCGCGCCGTCATTGCTGGCGGCGGCAGCCAGGCGCACATGCGCGGTTTGCGCGATCAGCGGGTTGCCGTCCGCATCCATGGCATCGAGGTCGATCGGGTCGAACTCGCTCTTGCCGCCGATCGGCGCCCCGGATGCCTTGTGCCGGCCGATGGTTTCTTCCTGGAACGACACGTCGGTATCGTCCCAATGCTCCAACGCCATGCGGATGCGGCGGACGACCATGTAGCTGCCGTTGCGCATCCAAGCCGGGCCTTCGTCCCCGACCCAGACGACATCTTCCAGGCTGGCCGGGTTCGTGGTCGTGGTGCCCCCAGCCGTTTCGGTCGGGCGCCGGGCAACGGGGTTTTGGGTGCCGTCACGAAAGCCCATCAGGTTGCGGGGCGTGTCCTCGGCCGCGGCGTTGGGGGTGAAGCCGGTCTGGGTCCAGCGCAGAACGGCGACGCCCTTGGCCAGCCGCGCCATCTGGCGCACGGCGTGGAATGCCACCTGGGGATCGTCGGCGCAGGCCTGGACCGACAGATCACCGCCGGTGCGGGCATCTTCCAATTGGTCGCCGTTGAATTTTGGCAGGTCGACCAGCGCCTCCGGCCGCTTCGCCTTCAGGCCGTAGCGATCTTTCCCCTCATGCTCGAACATGCCGGGGCCAAAGCCGAAGGTGATGGTCAGCCGCGCCGCATCCAGCCCGGCGGTTTCACCCGTGTCGGTGCCGGGCGCGTCCTGGGTCGCGGCTGGCGCCGCTGCGTCCTCGCCACGGGACAGGCGGGCTGCCACCGCCGTCCAATTCCGCAACAGGGTCACGAGGTCACTGGGCTTGTCCGTCACCAAGTCGAAGGTGGCGAAATAGGTGTGGTTCTGCCGGGCGGTGACGATGCCACCCTGGTGCGGGGCGAAAAATGGCTCCTGCAGACGCCGCCCGACCGCCTGGCCGGCGGGGTTGACGCCGTTGGCCGGCGCCGTGTCCGCTGCGCGCGCGGTGCCAAGTGCGGCCACAAACCCGGTGGCCGCCCCCAGAAACCCGCGACGTGATGCGAACGGACAGCCAGCCATCTACTTGCCCCTAATGCGCCAGAACCAGCGAGTTGATCTCGTCCTCGACGTAATAGAAGCCCGTGCCATCACTGGTCATGGCGATGCCGAATAGGTCACCCGCACCGGGTGGGGATTGCGCCTTGTTGGGGTCGATCCATTGGGCATACAGCTGGTGGCCGTCCGCCGGATCGATCTCGACCACCTGGCCGTTCAACCCGTTTACCGCCAACAGATGTCCGTTGGGTGCGGTCGCCAAGGCCAGGGGGCGCTTCAGGAAGCCCGCGCTCGTCACCTCCCGCCCGGTGCCCACGCTGTTGGTGCGGGTCGTGGCATTGTCGATGGCGATGATGCGGTTGCCGATGGCGTCCGAGGCATACAGCGTGCCGTTGGCGCCGAGCGCCAGGCCGGTTGGTCCGACGACGAACACGTCCTTGTCGGCGCGCTGGCCAAGGCCGTCGGCGATCACGGTCTGCCCGGTCATGCGCGGGGGTTGCCCGGCCGGAATGGCCAGCTCGATCCGCAACACCGTCGCCTTGTTGACCACGGGTTGTCCGGGCGCTTCTACGCCGAACCCGGTGTTGCTGACGAACAATGTCGCCGTGCTGCCATGGTCGACCACGGCCATGTTGCCCCAGGGGCCGTTGATGGAGGGGCCAGCCAAGCTGCCAGCCACGTTGCCCTGGGCATCCAGGATCAGCAGGCAGCCGTTGCCCTTGGTCGCCGTGGTGCCGTCCTGGCTGGGCAGGCTGCCGACGATCACCCAGCCGGATTGCAGCATGGTCATCGCCGTGGTCAGCCCGATGCCGCCCGGACAGGCCGGCAGGTGGCGCGGGATGCTGGCGAACAGGCTCAGCCGCTTCGTGGCCGGGTTGTAGTCGACGATCGTCGTGCCGAGGCCCTGCAGATTGCCGCTGTTGTTGAAGTTGGTGACCAGCACGTCGTCCTTCTGGACCTTGCCGGCCGAGACCGGGGCCACGACGACGGCGTAGGGGTTCTGGTCGCCGTTCTCCGGCACGGTCTGGGTCAGCAAAGTGTGGCGCTTCACCGTCTCCAGAAACCCGGGCTCGGCCGCGGTGGCGGAGAAGGCCAGCAACGACAAACCGACGGCCAGGCTACGCATTGCGTGGCGCATGAGGCGGCGCTCCGATCCGGTCAAAATACGATGTTGGTGCGCACGCCGAAGATCGCTTCGTTGCCGACGCGCTTGGCGGGATTGTTCGGGTTCTGGATGCCGCCGCCGGGCGTCCAGACGTATTGAAAGTCCGGCTGAACCGACAGCCATGGGGCGAGCTGGGCCTGGTACGTCAGCTCGATAAAGCTTTCGCTGCTGCGGATCGGGTACAGGCCGCCGTTGAAGTTGGCGGTGTCGTTATCCAGGCCGATGGCGCGGCTGCTGACCTTCGCCAGGCCGTAGCCGAGGCCAAGGCTGTCATCGTCGCGGCCGGGGAGCGGCGCCTTCAGCACCACGCCGGTGTTGATGCTGAATTCGGCGATGTTGCGGTCACCCGGCGCGCCCATCAGACGCGCGAACACGCCAATCGCCTGGGCCTCGTCCGGATCGGGCCGCCAGACCATCTGGTCGAACACGCCGTAGATGCTCCAATTGTTCTTGCGCATCCGGGTGACGCCGTTGCTGTTCGGATCGGCCAGCGACAGGCCGTCGGTGCCGAAACGCTGGTCGGGGAAGCGGCCGCTATCGTACCAGGCGCCCAGCTTGTAGACGCCGGGCAAACCACCGCCGCCAGTGCCGTAATCCATTTGGCCAACTGCCGGCTGGTTGATGGCGTACTGCACCTCCGCGATCGCGAGCGCACCGGTGCCAGTGTGGAAGGCGGTGCCGGACTGCGCGCCGCCCCGCACCTGCGAATCATCATTGAACGGTCCGCCCGGCGGGTTGTCGTCGAACACGCCGGCCAGGACGGTGAGGTTGGAGAGCGGCTGGGCGCGAAACCGCACCCCCAGCGAGGCCAGCGGATAGGCCGGCCCACCGGCATACAGGTCCACGGACGGGATGAGCGGCCAGCCCATCATCGTGTTGATGAACAGGCCGGAATAGGAGCTGCCAATGAACTCCTGGTCCAGGCTCTGCTGGCCGATCTTCACGTCGACTTTGCCGCCGAGGAACGATTGCTGGTACCACATCTCCCACAACCGCGTGGCCCGCTGCGCCTCGATCCCGCTGTTGGTTTGCAGGCTGTAGAGATTGTCCGTCGCCAGGTTGCGGCCGTGGATCTGGAACGCGCTGACATTGAAGATTCCGCCTTCCCAGCCGAACGCCTTTCCGGTGTCCAGCCCCAGGCTCATGAACGTCAGCCCGTCATAATCGGCACCGCGATGCACGCCGCCAGTGGCGTTACCGAACAACTCGCTGGTTTCCGATAGGCCAAGGGAGATGCCGATATTGCCGAGCTTGGTTCGGATGCCCCACATATCGCCGAGCAGGTTGCTACGGGACGATGCGAAAAGTTGGGTCGTGAATCCCGGCTCCCCCGGGGACGTCTGTTCCGCCGTGCTTGCGGCATGGCCCGGCGTGGGGTTCTGCTGCGTCGAGGCGCCAGGAATGGTCTGCGGTGCGGGCCCGGCCTGCGCGAATGCGATCGCCGGAAGGCAGGCTGCAAAGCACCCGACCACTGCCGCTATCGAGCTACGCCGCAAGGGCTGAGCCATGTCTCGCTCCAAGTTCATCGTCCAATGCGGCGTATAGCGGTTACTGCGACGCATTCTCACGTAATAGAGGGTCGCGGCGGCGTCAATTGGCTCTCTGTGCCTCAAAGGTCACAGTGACACTTCGGCACATCACAGTCGAAACGGCTTATGCCCGGTGCCGAAGCGCCCGCATGACGGGGACTGCCAGCTGATAAAGATCGTAGGTGACCGCATCCAAGACGTCGTCCCAAACGCCGGCGCGGGATTGGCGGTAGATGCGCAGGGTGGGATACCATGGGCTGTCCCGGCGGCCCGCCAGCCATCGCCAGCAACTGTCCAGCCGGTCCAACAGCCATATTGGTTTGCCCAGGGACGCGGCTAAATGCGCGACGGCGGAGTCGACGGCGATCACCAGATCCAGATTGGCGACCAGCGCCGCGGTGTCGGCAAAATCGCCCACCAGGTGCATCCAGTCGATCACGTTCATCTCCGCCGGGGCGGACGCGCCGCCCTTTTGCAGGCTGATGAACTGCACGTCTTCGATATCCGCCAACCGCGCCAGCAGGGCCGGGGCGACGGACCGGCGGCGATCGGCGGCCAGGCGGGCATTGCCGGACCAAGCCACGCCAACGCGCAGCTTCGGGCCGGCGATCGAGTGCAGCCGCGCCGCCCAGGTCGCGGCCACGCCGTCATCCGCCCATAGATACGGCACCGGGCTGGGGATCGTGTCGAGCGTCAGACCAAGGGCAAGCGG
Organism: Acidisphaera sp. L21; assembly: GCF_009765685.1. GTDB lineage: Bacteria > Pseudomonadota > Alphaproteobacteria > Acetobacterales > Acetobacteraceae > LMUY01. The sequence goes on from NZ_LMUY01000007.1 coordinate 52,643, forward strand.
CAGGCTCATCATCGGGCAGATCAGGTCGAAATGCGGCAGGGGGTCTTCGGGGCCTGCGACGGTCACCCCCTCTAGCCCCTGCAGCAGTCGCACCAGCGGTTGCGGGACCACCAGGGATACCGCCAGCCCACGCGCCGCCGCCGCCGTGCCGAGCCGACAGAATTGCAGCGTGTCGCCCAGCCCCTGTTCGGCATGGATCAGTAGCCGCCGGCCCGGCATGTCTTCGCCCCGCCAACGCGGGCGGCCGAACCGCAGCCCCGGGTCGCCGACGGCGGGGATGCGCCAGCGCCACTCATACTCGGCCCATCCGGCCGGGTAATCGCCCTCCGCAAGCATGGCCATGCCGAGGTTGCCATGGGCCTGGGCGTAGTCCGGCCGGATCTCCACCGCGGTTTCGAAGCAGCGTCGCGCCTCGTCCGGCAGGCCGGAATCACGGAGCGCGGTGCCCAGGTTGTTGTGCGCCTCGGCAAAGTCCGGATGCAGATGGATGGCGCGGCAGAAGGCGGCGGTGGCGTCGTCCAGCCGGTCCAACCCCCACAGGGCGACGCCGAGGTTATTCGCGATTTCCGCGTTGCCGGGTGCCATGGATAAGGCGCGGCTGTAGCTGGCGGCCGCCGCATCCAGTTGCCCGGTGGCGTTTTGCTGGGCGGCAATGGCCAGCAGGTCTTGCAGCGCCGGGTTCAACCCGAGTGTCACGACCGGCTTTACCCCCTTTGCCACGACCCGGCGGTGTTGCAGCCGGCCGCGCCTCGCTTAGCAGAGCGGCAGTGGGGGCGCTATCAGTCCCCGGTGTCGTGGGCCGGGATGGCGGCGGGGGACGAGGCCTGCGCGCGAAACGGGTGCATCAACTGGCCGCCGAAATCGTAGGGCACATCCCGCTCGGTGACGCCGTAGTCGCTCGGCAATTCACCCTTGGGCATGTAGTACGTGCCGAAGATCACGTCGATGATGGGGAAGGTGCTGGCGAAATTACGCTCGCCGCCACGATCGACGCCGGTGTGGTGCCAACGGTGAAACACCGGGCTTGCCAGCACGGTGCGGAACGGGCCGAAATCCCAGTTGAGGTTGGCGTGCGTGAGGGTGGACATACCGATGGAGAACGGCACCAGCCACACCAGCACGCCCGGTGAAATGCCCAGCAGCAGCAGCAGGCTGTCCCCCATCAGGAAATGGAGCATGAAATCCACGGGGTGAACGCGGAACGAGCCAAGCCACTCCAGATGCTCGGACGAATGGTGCACGGCGTGAAACCGCCAAAGCCGTAAATCGTGCAGCCAGCGATGCGTGGCGTAGAGCCAGATTTCGGAGGCGACGAGATAGATCGCCACCTGCGCCGCGAACGGCAAGGCGGAAAGCGGGCCGCAGCCGTGCTCCAACAAGGCCCAGGCCGCATCCTGACTGGTGACGCCGTATAGAACCAGCATTCCGACCATGAGCAGCGCGATGCGGGCGTAGTACATCAGCCCAGGCATCACCACGAGGTAGCCGATGTCGGTCGCCAGATCCGGCTTGCGCCACCACGGGCGACCGGCGTTGCAGCTGGGTAGGACACTGAGGACGGTGAATATGATAGCCACGACCGCCACGACCGGCAGCGAGGCCGCGAGACCGACGACGAACACGGCTGGAACTGATTGTATCGCAGCGAAGATTGCCATGCGCCGGAGTGTGGGGCGGGGCGGTAAAGATCCGGTAACCGGCTGGTCGACAACGGTGCGGACCGACGCCACCAGCCCCGCTATGTGGGCCGTCGATTATGACGTTGCGTACTGTAAGTCCGCCTCGCTGGCCTCGCTGCAGCTATATCGCGGGTTCTCGAAGCGCCCCTTCACGCAGGACATGGTGAATTCGTACAGCATTTCCTCGACGGCCGAGACGCTCAGCCGGTCCAAGTCCAGCAACGGGAAATTGTAGCCTTCCGGCTCACAAACTGCATGATTGCTGGCCGAAGTCTGCAGGTGGAAAAAGTAGAGCACTTCACCAGGGGCACCGGACTTGTCGAGAACACACATGTCGACGTCGACCCACGCCGATAGTGCGGAGTATTCGCTGCGCCGCAGACTCAGCGTGAGGTTGGAGCTACGAAGCGTTTTATTGGCTTCGGTGATCAGGTCGGCCAAGACGTTGAAGCAGGTTTTCCAGAGTACCTCGACGCGACGTTTGACCAGGACTGTTCGCCGAGCCTCAGTTTCCCGGATCTGCGAAATTCCAAGTTGAAGACGTGCCGTCCATTCATCGTTCATGACGTTAGCAATCCTGGTCCGTTCGGATTAGGCGAGCTGCGCGGCGATTAGTACGCAAAACTATAACGACTTCGTTAAGCGCCCTGGTTCGGTAAGTCCCCTGGTTCGTCAAGTCCCCTGGCGGCACAGCGCTGACGCGGTCGGGGCTGGACCCAGCCTAGGGATGTACCCAGCCAGGAGATGGACCCAGCCGGGGCGGCGAACGCGTTCAGGTCGTAGACGCCCGATTCCGCGATCGACACGAACTACGCCATGCCAAGGCGCCGGCGGGCACTTACCTCCAGTTTGCAATAGCCTATCGGCGTTCCGCAAGCCTGCGACGCAACCCTACCGCCACGATTCATTCGCCCGGGCGTATGGGTGAACCGCGGTGCTGAGTGCGAAAGCTCCGGCGGGATACGGATGGGGGCGCCTTCCGCTGCTGACGCCACGGACCGGAAAATTCGGGAGTGGCGGCATGTCGACCGGCGCGGCGGTGCTGGTTTGAACGGTGCGATTGGCAGCTTCGACGTTCGTCAACGCGGCCATCGTCAGCATCGAGCCAAGGCCCAAACCCAGTCCCGCCGTTGCCAATGCAACGCTCACCACGGTTCGCAGTCGCACTCCGCGGCGATTTCGGATTGCACCGGACGGAAGAGTATTTGACAGGATCTCGGCGTGAAGCTGCTGGTATGGCATTGGACCGATCCCATGACCGAGGGCGTGGTCGGATGTTTACGTTACGTTAATTATTTTGATTCGACCGGCAATGTCTCGTTAAAAATGCAGTTGTGGGCAAAAAATCTCGTTGACCACTTTCGGGGCGCGTATTGGCAGCCATCCTGCCGGCTTCCAGCACGCAGCACGTCACTTATATACCGGTGCAAAATCCAGAATTCCGCCGAAAATAGACGACCACCGGCAGGTTATATTTTCTGCTTCCAAGTATAGATTGCGTATTTTTCAATATGCAGCTTTGCAGGGCGGAGATTTGCCGCCGCGAATTTGACCTCTGTTCTTATTCTCGTGTCGATTGTCGTTTCGTGTTTGAACTGAATAGCGCTCGCCGCAAGACTCAGATCATTCCGAAATCGTAGTGTATACTGGGATGGAGAACCTATCCGGCGGGCAAGGGTATGGTGCCATCACCGTGGGATGTGACCGAGGCAGCGACCCGAGGGACGTTGAGTGGCGGTGACTGTGGCTTAGTTTGGCAGCGATCCGTCGCCGATCGCCATCCGGATGTCCATGAGCCCTTCGCCGACCTCGACCACGCTTTGCACCAGCATCTCATATTTTCGCCGCCACCTGGCGGCGTCCGCCAATGCCTCGGACAGTTCAGCCCGCAAGGTGTCCTGATCGTTGGCGGCGTCTGGGTCGGCCGTCGCGGCAGCCGGGATGAAGGTTATGGCCATTCGGAGGCGGCGCTAGCGAATCTCATGCGTAAATTGTAGCGGAGTAGCAACCGACCCGTCGACCCCAGGGTTCTCCGACGTAGGCCTGTCTTCGTTGAAGTCTACAGCGTTCTCGATGGTGCCCGCCGCCGGACTCGAACCGGCACGCCTTTTACAGCCGCGGATTTTAAGTCCGCCGCGTCTACCATTCCGCCAGGCGGGCGCCCGCGCGGGTTTTAGCCCGCAGCGATCCGTTTGGCGATATCCAGCGAACGGCGGATCAACGTGTCGCTCGCCTCTGGGGTGCGGAAGGCGCTGTGGGCGGTCAGCGTCACATTCGCCAGTTCGGTGAAGGGGTGCTTGGCGGGCAGCGGTTCCTCGTCGAACACGTCCAGCGCGGCGTGGGCCAAGTGGCCGGCGCGCAGGGCGTCGATCAGCGCCGTCTCGTCCACGATGGCGCCGCGGGCGGTGTTGACCAGGATGGTGGAGGGTCGCAGCTGCGCCAGGCGGTCGGCGCCGAGGAAGCCGCGGGTCTCGTCGGCCAGCAGCAGGTGGATCGACAGCACGTCGCTTTCGGCCAGCAATTGGTCCAGGCCGACGAACTCCACGCCGGGCGCCTCCTTCTTGCTGCGGTTCCAGGCGATGACGCGCATGCCGGCGCCGCCCATGATTCGGGCGACCTCCCCGGCGATGCCGCCGAAGCCCAGCAGGCCCAGCGTCTTCTTGTGCAGTTGCACGCCCTCGGTGCGCAGCCAGTTGCCTTGCCGCATCTCCCGGTCCATCGCGGCAACGCCGCGGGCGGCGGCCCAGATCAGCGCCACGGTGTGCTCGGCGACCGCGACGTCACCGTAGCCTTTGATGATGTGGACGGTGATCCCCAACTCGGCCAGTTCGTCGGGGTTCATGTAGGACCGCGCGCCGGTGCCGAGGAAGATCACGTGCTTGATCGTCGGGCACTGCCGCATTGCCTCGGTCGGCAGGAAGGTGTGGTCGTCGATCAGGAAATCGTAGCCGTCCAGCAGGCTCGGCAAGGCCTCCGCCGGGACGATGTCGTGTTGGTTGACGGTGACCGGCGGATCTTCCGGCTGCACCATCCGGTCGAAGACGTCCGCCAGCTCGTCGCTTGCGTCCAGGAATAGGCCCTTCATGCAACACTCCTCGTGTGTCGTGCGATCCTGCGGGCTGGCATGGGGCCAAGGCAAGGGTCCGTCGTTGACGACGGGCCGGCGCACCCCCATCGTCTGGGCGTGCGTGACCAGGTGGATGTCTGTGCCCGGCTGGGCCTGTTGCTCGGGGTGCTGGCGCTGGCGCCCGCCGCCAAGCAGCCGCCGCTTGCCGCCGGCGCCCCGGTTTCCGCCGTTCCGAAGGGCAAGCCGCCGCCGTTGCAACCCGGTGAAGCGGTCATCCCGCCGCATCCCGACTCGACCGGCACCAGCTTCGTGGCGGCCGAGGGGCGGCTGCTGACGAATCGGCACGTGGTGGATGGCTGCCGCCGCATGGTGGCGCGTAATGCCAGGGGGACGGAGGAGACCGCCCGCGTGCTGGCCAGCGACCCGCAGCGGGACCTGGCGCTGCTGAGCGTAACGCCCGCCTTCGGACCGCCGCTGACCTTTCGCACCATGCCGGAAGTGAAGTTGGGCGAGACGGTCATTACCTTCGGCTTCCCGCTGGCGGGGCTGTTGTCGGCCGGGCCGACGCTGACGACGGGGGCGATCAGTGCGCTGAGCGGGCTGCGGGATAACCAGACCAACTTCCAGATCAGCGCGCCGGTGCAGCCGGGGAATTCGGGCGGGCCGCTATTCGACGCGCAGGGCAACGTCATCGGTATCGTGGTGGCCAAGCTGAATGCCGCGCGGGTTGCCGAGATGACCGATGGGGACATCCCGCAGAACGTGAATTTCGCGGTGAAGGGTGGCCCGTTGATGGACTTCCTGTGGGAACAAGGGGTGACGCCGCGCACCGCAACCTCCGCCGGGCCGGATCGCGGCGCCCCGGCGGTCGGCGATATCGCCAACCCTTCGACTGCGTTTCTGCAATGCTTCCACTAGCCATGCCGCGTTTCGCCGCACAGCACGGCTAGACGGGATGGCGCGCGCCTCCCTGGCTGCCGAATCGACGCGGCAGCGGCCAGTTGCGCCTGTGAAACGCCGGCGGCGGCTGCGCTGGCGGATCGCGCGCTGGCTGCTGATCCTGGGGATCTGGGCGGTGCTGGTGCTGGGCGTGGTGCTGGTCTGGTTCGCCCGCGACCTGCCCCGGCCCGATTCGGCATTGGACTCCGCCCGCCGCCCCGGGCTGACGCTGGAGGATCGCAGCGGCCACCCGTTCGCCACCTTCGGCGACGTGGTGGGCGATCCGCTGCGCCTGTCGGACCTGCCGCCCTGGTTGCCGCAGGCCGCCGTGGCGATCGAGGACCGGCGGTTCTGGAGCCACCCCGGCGTGGATGTGCTGGGGGTTGCGCGGGCGGTGGTGGTGAACATCACCAGCGGGCATCTGCGCCAGGGCGGATCGACCCTGACGCAGCAAGTGGCCAAGAACCTGTTCCTGACCAACGCCCGCACCCTGCGGCGCAAGGTGCAGGAGCTGATGTTGACGGTTTGGCTGGAACACAGCTTCAGCAAGCGCGAGATCCTGGAAATCTGGCTGAATCGCGTCTATCTGGGCAGCGGCACGTGGGGCGTGGACGCGGCGGCGCGGATGTATTTCGGCGTGTCGGCGCGCAAGCTGAACCTGTGGCAGAGCGCGGTGCTGGCCGGCATTCCACGCGCGCCCTCCCGCCTGAACCCCCGGGCGGACCCGGCGGCGGCGGCGGCGCGTGGGCGGGAGGTGTTGGCCGCGATGGCGGAGACCGGCGCGATTACCGCGGCGCAGGCGCAGGCCGCGTCGGCACAGATCGTGTTCCCGCCGATCAACGGCACCGCGGCGCCCTGGTTCGCGGACTGGGCGTCGGACCAGGCGCAGGATCTGCTGCCGGAAAACGAGGACGCCACGGTTCGCACGACGCTGGAACCTCGCATCCAGGCTGCGGCGGAAACCCGGCTGACGGCGATGCTGAACGGCCCCGGGGTCGCTGCCAATGCCGGGCAAGGTGCCGTGGTGGTGCTGGACGCCGGCACCGGAGAGGTGCGCGCCATGGTGGGCGGCCGCGACTTCCGCACCAGCCCGTTCAACCGTGCCGTGTTGGCCCGGCGGCAACCTGGCTCGTCCTTCAAGATTTTCGTCTGGCTGGCCGCGCTGGAAAAGGGGCTGACGCCGGAAGACACGGTTTCGGACGCGCCGCTGCGCATCGGCAGCTACAGTCCCTCCAACTTCGAGCCTGGGTATCGTGGGGACGTGACGCTGGAGGAGGCGCTGGCCCAGTCGCTGAACACCGTGTCGGTCCGGCTATTGCTGCAGGCGGGTGGGCCGCGCGTGGTGGCGGCGGTGGCGGAGCGGCTGGGGATCACGGACAAACTGCCGGACAATGCGACGCTGGCGCTCGGCTCGGGCGAGGTGGGCGTGCTGGAGATGGCGGCAGCCTACGCCACGCTGTTCAACGGAGGCTACGCCGTTACGCCGACGGCGCTGCAATCGGCCATTTCGGCCGGGCGGCCCTACGCGCTGCCGCACCCGGCGCAAACGCGGGTGGTGGGGTTGGAGCAGGCGGGGATGATGGTGCGCATGCTGGCCGCGGTGGTGAACCGGGGCAGCGGCCGGGCAGCGGCGATCCCGGGGCGGGTGATCGCCGGCAAGACCGGCACGACGCAGGATTACCGGGACGCTTGGTTCATCGGCGCGTCCGGGCCGAACGTGATCGCGGTCTGGCTGGGCAATGACGATAATCGGCCGATGAAGGGCGTCACCGGCGGCAGTCTGCCGGCCAAATTATTTCACGACATCGCCATGGATATTCGGTGAAGAAGGGGGCGGTGAAGCGGGAGAATCTGGTGCCAGATGCAACGCGGCGTAGACCCGCTCGCTCGGCGGCCATTTTTGCATGATCGGGCCGCGCAGCAATACGGCGCCTACCAATGCCACGGCGACCACCAGGAAGCTGCCTGCCCAGGCCGCGGGTAGCGCCCATTGCCGCTTTGGCGTCTCCATCGGCGGTGGCGCCATTGGAACGAAGGCGGCCATCGGCTCCGGCTGCGGCTCGGGTTCCGGTTCCGAGGGCGGCGGTTCTTCCGGTGGCGCATCTTCGACGGGGGCCCATTTGGTCCCGCACTTCGCGCATTTCACCTTGCGACCGGCGGCGATCTCACCGGGGACGTTATATTCGGCGGCACAGGTGGGGCAGGTGATTCGCACGGGACGATCCTGCGGAACGGCGCCCGGCTTGGCAACACGCCGTTGTTAATCTGTGCCCTCACGCTAGCATTCGTTCGGCTCCAGCGGGTTTTATTTTCGGCGCAGGCCGTTGAGTGGCACAACGCGCCATGACGCAACGCGACTCGGAGTCGATGATCCGGTTGGAAGGCGTCGGCCTGCGGTATGGCAGCGCCGAGCCGGTGTTGCGCGACATCAGCTTTTCCATTCCCAGCGGCGGGTTTCGCTGGCTGCTGGGGCCGTCCGGCGCGGGGAAATCCAGCCTGTTGCGGCTGCTGTATCTCGCGAACCGCCCCAGCGTCGGGCATTTGTCGATCTTGGGCCAGGACATCAATGCCGCGACCCGGCGCGACCTGCCGCCCCTGCGCCGGCAGATCGGCGTCGTGTTCCAGGATTTCCGGCTGATGCCGCATCTGTCCGCCTTCGACAACGTCGCGCTGCCGCTGCGCCTGGCTGGCCGGCCGGAGGGGCAAATCCATGCCGACGTGGAGGAGATGGTGCGATGGGTGGGGCTACAACGCCGCGCCAGCGCCCGCCCGGCCGAACTATCCGGCGGGGAACAGCAGCGCGTCGCCATCGCCCGCGCCGTGATCGGGCGTCCGAGCCTGCTGCTGGCAGACGAACCCACCGGTAACCTGGACGACCGCCAGGCCACGCGGCTGATGCAATTGATCAGTGAGATGAACCGGCTGGGCACCACCGTCATCGTCGCCACCCATAATGAAAGCCTGGTGCAGCGCTATCCAGGCCGGTCGTTGCGCCTGGCGGAAGGGCAGTTGATCAACGATGTCTAAGCGCTCCCTCCTGCGGCCGGCGCGGTTCGACGATCTGGGCCTGCGCCGCGCTTTGTCGGACCGGCTGCTGCCGGCCTTGGTCGCCGCCATGACATTCCTGGCCGCGCTGACGCTGGCGGGGGTGATGGTCGCGTCCTCCGTCGCGCATCATTGGCAGACGGGCGCGGCCGCCATCCTGACGGTCCAGGTGCCGCAACCCGGCACCGATACCGCCGGCGGCACGCGGCTCGACCGGGTGACCACCCTGCTGCGCGGCTCGCCCGGCATAGCGTCTGTCCGCGTGCTGTCCAGCACCGAGCTGGCGGAGCTGCTGCGGCCGTGGCTGGGCAATGCGACGCAGGCGAGCGCCCTGCCCCTGCCCGCCGTGCTGGACGTGCGGCTGTCGCCCGGCACGACGGAGCCGGATCCGACACTGCAGGGGCGGCTGAGCGAGGTCGCGCCGGGCACGTTCATGGAAAGCCATGGTCTATGGCTGCAGCGGCTGACCACGCTGGCGCGCAGCCTGCAGGCCTGCGCCGCTGCTGCGCTGCTGCTGGTGGCCGGGGTGGGTGCCGCGGTGGTGGCGGTTGCGGTGCGCGCCGGGTTGGCGGCCCGGCGGGATGCGATCGACATCGTGCACGGCTTGGGCGCCACCGATTCGTTCATCGCCGGGCAGTTTGCCAATCGGGCGACCTTGCTGGCGGCGGCTGGCGGTTGCCTGGGCGCCGTGGCGGCACTGCCGGTGCTGCTGGCGCTGGCGTCGCTGGCGTCCCCATTCCTGGATACACTGCCCTCGGACGCGCTGCTGCCTACCCTGCCGATGCCGCTATGGATTTCGCTGCCGATCCTGCCACTGGCAGCCGCCGCGATCGGCTGGCTGACCGCGCGGGTGACGGTGCATCGCTGGCTGCGGCGGTTGCCGTGATGATGCGCCGGCTCGCCACCGGACTGGCGGCCCTGCTGGCGGTGTTCGTGGTGGCGCTCGGCGTCGGGTTCGCCGCCTTCATTGCGATTTCGCACGAGCGTTTCGCCGCGCCGCCCATCGCCGACGGCATCGTGGCGCTGACCGGCGGGGCGGACCGGGTGGAAACCGCCCTGCATCTGCTGGAAGACGGGCGTGCGAAGCGGCTGTTGGTGTCGGGCGTGGCCCCCGGCTCCGGCCTGCACGACATCGCGCGCCGGGTGGATCTGGATCCGTCCCTGCTGGCCCCCGTGGTGACGCTGGGCAAGGTGGCCACCACCACGCTGGGCAATGCGGAGGAGACGGCGGAGTGGGCCAAGGCGCACGACTTCCACTCCCTCATTATCGTCACCGCTGGCTACCACATGCCGCGCGCGATGCTGGAAATGCGGCGGGCCATGCCAGGCGTGACGCTGTATCCGCTGGCGGTGCAGCCCCAGGTGGTGCAGCGGTCCAGCAAGGTACGGCTGCTGGCTGGCGAGTATGTGAAGCTGATCGCCGCCTGGTTGGGTGTTTCCCACATCATGCGGCATCCGGTGGCGATCGTGCGGGCAAACCCTGTGGATAAGTCTGTGAACGGTTGACGGACGCGACTTCGAACCCGTGCGAGGATGACGCTGCAACTCCCTCAAACGACGGGTTTTTTGTTGAGGCCCTTTAACACTGATGTCATGAATTCATAAATCGGCAATAAGATTTTCTACCTTAACTTACTGAAATGGCTTGATTTATGATTTTCTTCGGTGGGTGGCGCGGCCTGATGGGCTCAACCGATCGAGTCGGCAAGCCGCTGGAGGGCGGCGGCCTGCGGGTGCTGTGGATGAGCCGTGATTTTGGGGTCATCCCCACCCCGCCTATAAGGCCGCATGAGCCGTCCCCTCCGTCTGTGCCTCATCGCCGTCGCGGTCATCGTCATGTTGGCAATCGCCGATACCGCCGGGTGGTGGTGGTTGACCGCTCGGCTGGCGAGCGAGGCGACGGCCTGGCAACAGGACCGGATTGCCGCCGGCTATCGCGTGACCGCCGGTGAACCGGCGCGGGCTGGATGGCCGTTCCATGCCGAGTTGCGCATCCCCAACGTCGCGGTGGCGACAGGCACGCCGGGCGCAGCCAATGCCGTCGCCTGGCAAGGTGGGCAAGCCCGGCTGATCTACGTGCCCTGGCGCCCGAGTGAGGTCGCAATCGACCTCGATGGCCCACAATCCGTCCAATTGGGCAACGCGCCGCCGGTGACGCTGGCGCTGGACACGCTGGATCTGGCCGTGCCGCTGAACCAATCGGGCCAGGCGGGCGGTTTCGTGGCCACGATGCGCCGGCTGCAATTCGCGGTACCGGCCGGCACGATTGCAGTCGACTCCGTTTGGCTGAAGGTGGGGCCGCAGGATCTGCGGGTGGCGCTGTCGGCGCTGACGCTGCCGGGTCGCGCGATGCCGCTGGGGCTGACCATCGGGTCGCTGGATTTGCATGCGAGCAGCACCGTTCCCCTACCGGATGCGCGCGAGCCGGCGGCTGCCGCGACAGCCTGGCGGAACGCTGGCGGGCAAATCGTGGTGAACCAGTTCGCGTTGGGATGGGGTCCGCTGGATCTGCACGGGACGGCGATGTTCACGCTGGACCAGGGATTGCAACCCAGCGGTAATGGCACATTACGCATGACCGGGTTTACCGAGGCGGTGGATGCGCTGGCGCGCACCGGGGCGATCACCCGCAACGACGCACGGGTCGCCGGCACCTTGCTGAGCCTGATGTCGCACAGCAGCGGCGATGGCGTGCCGCAGGCGGACCTACCGTTTGCATTTCGCGACGGGCTCTTGTCCGCCGGGGCGATCCCGTTGATGAAGCTGCCGCGCCTCGCGCTGCCGTGACCCGCGACGTTGGCCACGGCGGGTATGGTTTCGATCGAACGACAGGCTGACTGACCCGATGGACGATCCGTTCTGGAAGACGAAGCGGCTGGACCAGATGACCACGGACGAGTGGGAGTCACTGTGCGACGGCTGCGGCCGGTGCTGTCTGCACAAATTGCGCGATGATGTGACGGAGGCGCTGTCCTTCACCAACGTCGCCTGCCGCCTGCTGGACCTGCATAGCTGCGCCTGCAGCAACTATCCCCGCCGGCAGGAACAAGTGCCGGATTGCGTGTCGCTGACGCCCGAGGCGCTGGACGAGATCGACTGGCTGCCGCCGACTTGCGCCTATCGCCGGATCGAGGAAGGGCGTGGCCTGGCCTGGTGGCATCCGCTGGTATCCGGTGATCCGGAGACGGTGCATACCGCCGGGATCTCGGTCCGCGACCGCGCGATCAGTGAGGAGCGGTCCGGCCCGCTGGAGCAACACATCGCCGACTGGCCCGGCCGTACGCCTCGTACCCGGCGGCCTGCGCCAAAGGTTTAGGCCGCCGGGTCTAGTAGGACTTCAGAAGGCGGTCGATGTAGTCCAACTCGCCTTGCGGCCTGGTGCGCTCGCCCTCGCGGCGACGGAGTTCGGTCTGTAGTTCGCGGGTGCGGGCCTGCTCCATCTGGTCGGGCACGTGCACGTCGCCGCCATCAGCCCGGCCGGAGGTACCGTCGCGGGTCGGCCGGCCCAGCGGGTCGCGGGGCACATCGGGGTCGTCACCGGTCTGGCCGTTGGTGCCGCCATCGGCGTCGCGCTGGCCGGGACCGTTGCCATTGTCATTGTCATCCTGGCCGTCGCCCTGGCTCATCTGGTCGCCGGGACCGTCGCCCTGGCCTTCGCCTTCACCCGGCATGATGGATATCCCCAGCGATTGCGCCATCTGCTGGCTCATTTGCTGTTCGCCCTTCTTCAGCGCGTCGGCGGCGCGTTGCTGGGCGGCACCCGCCTCGCCATCCTTGCCAGCCGCGAGTGCCCGGCCCGCCTGATCCATGGCGATGTCCGCCTCGCTCAGGGCATCTGGAACCTTGCCCGTGAGGTCACCGAAATTCTGCATCATCTGGCCGAGCGCACGGCGCAGCGCCTTTTGCTGGCGACCGTCGGTATCGCGGGTGGCCTTGTCGTCGGCGGGTTTGTCACCGGGTGGCTTGTCACTGGGTGGCTTGTCGCCTGCGGCCTGCTGGTCGTTGGCAGGCTTGCTGTCGGGGGCTTCGCGGGCCTGGGCACGCTGCTTCATAGCGCCTTCGCGGTCGATCATATCCTCCGCGGCGCCCATTTGCTGCTGGCCGCGCTGGCGTTGCTGCCGGGCCTGCTGGCGGTCGCCGCTGGGGTTCGCCTCCGCCTGCTTCAACTGCTCCAGCATCTTCTCGAGCTGATCCAGCTTCTGCTGCGCCTCGTCCATGCGGCCGGCCTTGGCAGCGTCCTTCATCTCCTGCGTCAGCTTGTCGAAGTCTTGCTGGTTCAGCGTGCGCTGCGATGGGTCGAACGGCATCAGCGTGCCGTCCTTGCGGGCCTTTTCCGCGAGCGCCTGCAGATGCCGCTGGATCTCGCGGCGAAGCGCATCGGCCTTACGCTCCATGTCGGTCTTGTCGCCCTTCTGCACGCTCCGCTGCAGGGCGTCGCGGGCCACCTGCACTGCCTGTGCCGTACGGGCGACGGCATCGTCCTCCAACTGCAACGCCAGCGCCCATAGGCGGGCCTGCGCCTCGGTAATCGTCTCGGGTGCGCCGCTATGCTGCAACAGGGTGGAGGTGCTGCTCAGCGCCAGGAAGATCGTCGTGTTGTTGTCGAACGCCTCGGGCGCCTCGCTCAGCGCCTCCAGGTCAGAGGCCGCCTGGGTGTGCTCGTCCGGCGCCAGGCTCAGGCGCTTGCGGATTTCGATCACGGCGCGGGCCAGCGGGTTCTTGAAGGGCCGTTCCGGCAGGGTGAAGCCGGCAGCGCTGCTGGTGGCGCGGTGGCCGGGCGCATCCTTTGCCACCAGGGTTGCGACGACCGGTAGGCCGGCCCAGGGGTTGGCCGTCATGTCCTGGCTGGGCGCACCCTTCGCCTGCTTCGGCGACCCGCCGGGCAGGGGGATGTTGATGGTCACCGGGTCGGCGGACGGGCGATCCTTCAACCGCAACTCCGCCACGACGGAGGCAACGCCGTAATCGTCGCTCGCAGTCCAGGGCAAGCGCGTCTGCAACCGGCGCTGGCCGCGGGCGGCGCCGGGCGGCTCGGTCCAGGCGATGACGGGCGGCGCATCCGGGATCGCCGTGACGTCCCAATGGCCGATATCGCCACCGCGGCGCCGCACCGTCAGCATTCCGGAGTTACCGATGTCCCGCTCCGCCTGCCAGCTCGCAGCGTCCAGCGCGGTGAAGGGGGTGGCCTCGTCGCCGAAGCTCATGCTCGGCTCGCCCGAACCACCGGTCAGGCTCACGGTCAGGTGGGACCCGGCGGGAACGCTGACGGCGCCGGTGTCGGCGCGGAGAAACACGGGCGGCAGGCCGGTGTAGGAGGGCGGGGTCAACCACGCCTGCAATTGGGGGGCCGGCACGGGAGTGCCCTGTGGCAGGCCGGGCCAGATGGATCGCACCAGCCGGCCCGGGATTTCTGGCCCGGCGACCACCAACCCGGCCACCAGCACCACCGCCAGCGCGGCGCGCGTGGCGCGGACGTCGGCCTGGGGAATACCGGGATGCGGCCAGCCGGCCCGCAGCCGGGTGACCTGCGCCGTCGCACGGTCGATATGGGCCTGCCACAACGCGGCACCTGCCTCGTCGGCGAAGGCGGGGGTGTCGTCGATGACGACCAATGGCCGATGGCGCAGGCCGGACGACCGCTCCAACCGCCGGTCGATCTCCGTTTCCGTCGGCGCGTGCAAGGGGCGCAGACCGCGCCATACCAAGGCCGCCAGCGCCAGCACGACGATCGCGATCAGCCCGAGATGCCACCAGATCGGCAGCATTGCCGGCAGATCGAACAGCGAGATGGCGATCCAGAGGCCCACCACGCCAAAGGCTGGCCACAATGCGGGCCACACACGCTCAAACCACAGCACACGCCGCGCGCTCGCCCGCCGCCCGGCCAACCGGGCACGCAGGTCGCGCCGCCTCACCGTGCGGCCAGCCAGTCAGGGATCGTTTCGTTGGCCCATAGCGATTCGAGAGGCTGCCGGGGGCGAATCACCGCCCAGCGATCACCGTCGACCATCACCTGGGCCGCCAGCGGGCGGGCGTTGTAGGTGGAGCTCATGACCGAACCATAAGCACCCGCATCGAGGATCGCCACTCTTGCGTGCGGGGCGAGCGGCGGGAGCAGCCGACTTCGCGCAAAGGTGTCCCCGGTCTCGCACACGGGGCCGACGATGTCGGTGTCGGACACGGCCGCGACGGCGTCGGCCGCGCCAAGTGGGACGATGCCGTGCCAGGCGTCGTACATGGCCGGGCGCACCAGGTCGTTCATGGCCGCGTCCAGCACGGTGAAGCGACGGCCGGCGGTGGTTTTGGTGAGCACGACGCTGGCCAGCAGAAGCCCGGCGGGGCCGGCAAGCCAGCGGCCCGGCTCGATCATCAGGTCCAGCCCCATGCCGCCCAGCATGGCGCCGACGGCACCGGCGAAGGCGGCAGGCGAGCCCTCCACTTCGTCACGGTAGCTGATGCCGAGGCCGCCGCCGCAATCCACGCGGCTGACGGTTTGCCCGGCGGCGCGCAGGGTGCGGACCAGGTCGGCAACCCGCGCGAAGGCGGCGCGGTAGGGTGCGGTGGTGCCGATCTGGCTGCCGATGTGCAGCGCCAGGCCGACGGGACGCACGCCGGGGAGGCTGGCGGCGTGGGCGTACAGCGCGGCGGCGGTATCCAGCCCGATGCCAAACTTGTTGTCGGCGCGACCGGTGGTGATCTTGGCGTGCGTGCCGGCATCCACGTCCGGGTTGATCCGCAGCGCCACCGCCACGCTGTGCCCGGCGGCGGAGGCGACGGCGGACAGCACCTCCAGCTCCTCGGCGCTTTCGACGTTGATCTGGGCGATGCCGGCCTGCGCCGCTTGCAGCAATTCCGGCGGCTGCTTGCCGACGCCGGAGAACACGATACGGTCCGGTGGAATGCCCGCCAGCAGCGCCCGCTGCATCTCGCCGCCGCTGACCACGTCCGCCCCGGCGCCACCGGCGGCCATCAGGCGCAGGATGGCGAGGTGGTCGTTCGCCTTCACCGCGTAATGCACATGCGCGCGCAACGGATCGAAAGCCGCCCGCAGCGCCGCCAGGCGGGCCCGCAGCGTGCCGGCCGATACGACCCAGCACGGCGTGCCGACCGCGTCGGCGATGGCGGAGAGCGGCACATCTTCCAGAAGCAGGCCATCCTGCGCGTGCATGCTGAGGAATGGGCGGCCGGCCAGCAACTCGGCGAAGCTGGGTTCGGCCGTGTCGGGGACCGGGGCGAGCGCGGCCATTCTAGAGGCTCGGGTAGCTGTGGGGATAGGTGATCTGGTCCGCCGGGCCGGGGGCCACCGGGTTGCCCTTCTTGCCGCAGCCGGCGAGCGCCAGCAGGGCTAGTAGAACCAACGCCGCCCTCATACGAGGGCTGCCTGCCAGCGGGCGGCTTCCCGGGCCACGTTGGCCGGGGCGGTGCCGCCGTAGCTGGTGCGCGACGCCACGGAGGCGTCGACGGTGAGCACGTCGAAGATTGCCTGGGTGATGCCCGCCTCCTCCGCCTGCATGTCCGCCAGGGTCAGCCCCGACAGGTCGACGCCCTTCGCCTCCGCCTTGGCGACCAGGCGCCCGGTGACGTGGTGGGCGGTGCGGAATGGCAGGTGCAGCACGCGCACCAGCCAGTCGGCCAGATCGGTCGCGGTGGCGAAGCCACTGCCGGCGGTGGCGCGCAGCCGGGCCAGATCGGGCTGCAGGTCGCGCACCATGCCGGCCATCGCGGCCAGGCTCAGGGCCAGGGCATCGGCGGCGTCGAACACTGGCTCCTTGTCCTCCTGCGTGTCCTTGGCGTAGGCGAGCGGCAGGCCCTTCATCACCGTCAGCAGGGCGACCAGCGCGCCCATGATGCGGCCGGTCTTCGCCCGCGCCAGTTCGGCGGCATCCGGGTTGCGCTTTTGCGGCATGATGGACGAGCCGGTGGTGAAGGCGTCCGATAGCCGCACGAAGCCGAACGGGGCGGAGCACCAGATCACGATCTCCTCCGCCAGGCGCGACACGTGAATGGCACAGATGGCGGCGGCCGCCAGGAATTCCAGCGCGAAATCCCGGTCCGACACCGCGTCCAGCGAATTGGCGGTCGGCCGGTCGAACCCCAGTGCGGTGGCGGTGGCATGGCGGTCGATCGGGAATGACGTGCCGGCCAGCGCGGCGGAGCCGAGCGGGCATTCGTTGAGGCGGCGGCGGGCGTCGGCGAACCGGCCGCGATCCCGTGCCAGCATTTCCACATAGGCCAGCATGTGGTGACCGAAGGTGACGGGCTGCGCGGTCTGCAGATGGGTGAAGCCGGGCATCGGGTCGGCGGCGTGCTGCGCGGCGCGATCGGCCAACGCGCGCATCAGTTCGGCCATTTGGACATCCAGCCCGTCCATCGCGTCGCGCACCCAGAGGCGAAAATCCGTGGCCACCTGGTCGTTGCGGCTGCGGCCGGTGTGCAGGCGCTTGCCGGCCTCGCCGATGCGGTCGGTCAGCCGCGCCTCGATGTTCATGTGGATGTCTTCGAGGTCGGTGTCGAAGCTGAACCGCCCGGCCTCGATCTCCGCGCCGATCTGCTCCAGCCCGGCGCGGATCGCCGCCTCGTCCTCCGGCTGGATGATGCCGGCGCGCGCCAGCATGGCGGCGTGCGCGAGGGAGCCGCGAATATCTTGCCGCCAGAGCTTGCGATCGAACCCGATCGAGGCGTTGATCTCACCCATGATGACCGCCGGACCTGCCGCGAAGCGACCGCCCCATTGCGCATTGGCGGTGACGTTCCGACGTTCCGGGTCGCTATTTGCTGGCAAGGACCTATCCTGATGACCGATGTGACACGTCGCGGCCTGGTCGCCGCGGCGGCGGGGACCCTAGCGTTGGCGACCCCGCTCCGCAAACCGCGGGCGCAAGAAATCCAGGGCATCACGGCGTTGCGTCTGATGTCGCCGCCCCGCAAGCTGGACCTGCACTTCACCGATGCGGACGGCGCCCCCCGCTCGCTGGCGGATTACGCGGGCAAGACGGTGGTGCTGAATTTGTGGGCGACCTGGTGCGTGCCGTGCGTGCGGGAGATGCCTGCGCTGGACGACCTGGCCAAGCTGGTGGCGCGGGATGACGTGGTGGTGCTGCCGGTCTCCTCCGACCGCGGCGGGGCGGCGGTGGTGCGACGGTTCTACGCCGACCACCAGATCGCCAATTTGCCGGTGCTGTTGGACCCGAAGAACGCCCTTGCCTATTCGCTGAAGGTCCGCGGCATCCCGACCACCCTGCTGATCAACCCACAGGGGGAGGAGGTTGGCTGGTTGGAGGGCGCGGCGGATTGGTCGTCACCGGATGCGGTGACGGTAATCCGCAAAGTGCGCGGCTAGGCCGCGCCCAGCAGGCTGTCGGCGGCGGCGCGGGCCGCCTCGGTTACGGTTTCGCCGGCCAGCATGCGGGCGATTTCCTCGCGCCGGGCGGGGCCGTTCAGCGGGCTCACCTGGGTGCGAACCTGTCCGGCGGCCTCCTGCTTGGCGACGCGCAGATGGGCGGCGCCGCGGGCTGCGACCTGGGGGGAGTGGGTGACGACCAGTACCTGCACGCCATCTGCGACCCGGGCCAGGCGGTCGCCGACGGCCGCGGCGGTAGCGCCACCGACGCCGGAATCCACCTCGTCGAAGACCAGTGTCGGTACGGCCGAGCCGGTGGACAGCACGACCTTCAGCGCCAGCATCAGCCGCGACAACTCGCCGCCGGATGCCACGCGGTCCAGCGCGCCGGGTGCCTGGCCGGGGTTGGTGGCGATCAGGAACCGCACGGCATCGGCGCCGGACGGGCCCCACTTCGCCTCGTCGAGCGCGGCGACGTCGGCGACGAAGCGGGCGCGGTCCAGCTTCAACGGAGGTAATTCGCGCATCACGGCGCGGGCCAGGCGGTCGGCGCCCTGCTTGCGGTTGGCGCTGAGCGCGGTGGCGGCATCGGTGAAGGCGGTGCGGGCGGCGGCGGATTTCGCCTCCAGCGCCGTGATTTCGGCCGTGCCGCTGTCCAGGGCCGCAAGTCGGGCGCGCAGGCGGGCGAGAAAGGCTGGCAACTCCACCACGGGGATGTTGTGCTTGCGGGCGGCGGCGCGCAGGGCGAACAGCCGCTCCTCCGCCTGTTCCAGCAGGCGCGGATCGGCATCCGCCTCGTCCGCCAGGCGGCCGAGCAGGGATTCGGCCTCGGCCAGCGCCTCCTCCGCGCGGTCCAGTGCGGCCAAGGCGGGGGCTGCCGGGTTCGGGTCTGCGGCACCCAGGCGTTGCAGCGCGCGGGAGGCAGCGCGCAGGGCAGCGGCCGGGCCGGGGCTGCGGCGGTCGCGCGGCGCGATTTCGGCCACGGCCGCGGCAATTGCCTCCGCCCGGCGTTCACCCTGTTGCAGGCGCTGCCGTTCGGTGGCGAGGCGGTCTTCCTCCCCCTCCTCCGGCGCCAGCGTTGCGAGTTCGTCAGTGGCGTGGCGCAGCCATTCCTCCTCCCGCGCCGCCTCCGCGATCTGGGTGCGGGCGGTGTCCAGGGCGGTGCGGGTGGTGCGCCAGGCGGTCCAGCTGTCGAACACGGCGCGGCGCAAGGCGGGTTTGGCGGTGTAGCTGTCCAACAGGGCTGCATGGCCCGCCGGGTCGGCCAGGCCCATCTGGTCGTGTTGGCCCTGCACCTCCACCAGCAGCGCACCGATCCGGCGCAGCAGCCCCACGCTGACGGGCTGGTCGTTCACCGTGGCGCGGGACCGGCCGTCCTTGCCCACCACCCGGCGCAGCACGATTTCGTCCTCCAGCTCGACCCCTTGCTCCGCCAGCAGGGCGAGCGCGGCGTGCCCGGAATCCAGCGTGAAGCAGGCGGCGACGCTGGCCTGGTCGGCGCTGTCGCGCACCAGCCCCTGCTCGGCCCGGGCGCCCAACGCCAGGCCGAGGCTATCCAGCAGGATGGACTTGCCGGCCCCGGTCTCACCCGTCAGCACCGTCAGCCCCGGGCCGAATTGCAGGTCCAGGCGCTCGATCAGCACCACGTCGCGGATGGAAAGGGTCGTCAGCACGGCGGGGCGCCGGGTCGGCTGCGCGTCACAAGGCCGAGTCGGCTGCGCCTCAGAAGATCGACCCGACGGTCCGCCGGAAGAAACCGGGGCGTGCGGAGGCGGGGCGGTCGTCCGTCACTTCGCCGTCGGCCACCAGCGTGCGGTAGCTGTCGGCATACCAGGGGTTACCCGGATAGTTATGGCCCAGGACGGCGGCGGTCTTCTTCGCCTGGTCGGTCAACCCCAGCAGCAGGTAGATCTCGGTCAGCCGGTGCAGCGCCTCGGGCACGTGGTTGGTGGTCTGGAAATCGTCCACCACGCGCTGGAAGCGGCCGATGGCGGCGGTGTACAGGTGCTGCTGCTCGTAATAGCGGCCGATCTCCATCTCCTTGCCGGCGAGATGGTCGCGGCAGAGGTCGATCTTCAGCCGGGCGTCGCGGGCGTAGGCGGAGTCGGGGAAGCGGTTCACCACCTCCTGCAGCGCCGTCATTGCCAGCTGCGTGCCCTTCTGGTCGCGCTGAATGTCGGCGATCTGCTCGTAATAGGACAGCGAGCGCAGGTAATAGGCGTAGGCGATGTCCCGGTTGGTCGGGTGCAACTGGATGAACCGGTCCAGCACCGCGATCGCATCGGAATAGTGGTTCTGCAGGTAGTCCGCATACCCGTGCATCAACTGCGCGTTCACCGCCCAGGTGGAGTACGGGTAGTACTGCTCCACGTTGTCGAACTGGGTTGCGGCCAGGGTGTAGCGCTTCTGGTTCAGCGCATCGATGCCATTGCTGTACAGCTGGTCGACCGGGGTGTTTTCCGGGCTGAGCTTGGCTTTTTCCGCAGCGTTGATGGTGTCGGAATCGCCATTCCACGGCGTGATGCTTTTCAGCGTCTCGCAGCCGCCCAGCAGCAGGGCGAGCGTGACGCAGGGCAGGAGTCGTTTGGCTAGCAACATGGCACCGGGTTCCAGGACTTGCGGCGCCTTATAACGGCGGGATGGCAGGAAGCGAAGCGCCGTGTTGCAGTCGTCGACGCAGAGGTTAAACCGGGGCGGCGGCGGCGGCCATGGGAACGGCGCCCCAGCCGGCAAAACTGGGCGCATCGGCCCACGTCCAGGCGGAGCGATCGGCGAACAGAGCGCGCAGGACCTTGTTGTTCAAGGCATGCCCGGGGCGATGCGCCACCAGCCGGGCCTTCAGCGGCGCGCCGGCCATGGCCAGGTCGCCCACGGCGTCCAGCATCTTATGGCGCACGAATTCGTCGGCCATTCGGAGACCGCCCGGGTTCAGCACCCGGTCACCCTCCACCACGACGGCATTGTTCAGGCTGCCGCCCAGCGCCAGCCCGGCGGCCTGCAGCCCGGCGATATCGGCGGCCATGGCGAAAGTCCGTGCCTCGGCCAGGTCGCGACGGAAGCTTTCTTCGGTCAGCCGCAGCGTCATCGCCTGGCGGCCGATCGCACCGGCGGCGAAATCGATCGACACCGCCATCTCGAACCCATCGGACACGACGGGGCGCAGTTCCACGAACGCCTCGCCATCCGACACGCGGACGGGGCGGAGGATTTCGATCACGCGGGTCGGCGCGTCCTGTTCGACGGTGCCGGCGCAATCCAGCAGGAAGATGAAGGGTGCGGAGGAACCGTCCAGCACCGGGACCTCGGCGCCATCGACGGCCACCACGGCGTTGTCGATCCCGCAGGCGGCCAGCGCGGCCATCACGTGTTCGACGGTGCCGACGCGCACATCCGGCGCGTGCGGGTGGGACAGCATGGTGCACAGCCGGGTGTCGGTGACGTTGTCGAAACGGGCGGGAATATCCATCCCGTTGGGACCGATATCGGTGCGGCGGAAGACGATGCCGGCGCCTGCTGCGGCCGGTAGCAGTTCCAGCTTCACGCGTTTGCCGGAATGCAGGCCCACCCCAACACAACCGATCGCTGCGGCAAGCGTGCGCTGCCGGGTGCGGGCGATCGTCGTGAAATCGGGGGGAAGTCCATCCATACGCATCGCCTCACAGGGGCCATCATGGCCGAAATCGGTCGCTGCGGGCGCGCTTTTGTCAGCGGCCCGGGGGCAAACTATGGCCTGCCCCCGGGATATCAAAGTCAATCATTGTTGCCGAGTATTTCGACGGAACGCGCTGTTTTCAAACGAATTTTCGCAGTGCGTTACGACGATTGGCGACGCAGGAAGGCGGGGATGTCCAAACCCATCTCCTCGGTATGTGTCGGGCGTACCGTGGCCGAGGCATCCGGCTGGTTAGCCAGTGATGGCTCCGAACGCTGCTGCGGCTCCGGCGCAGGGGCCGGGGCGGCGGAGCGACCGCGGATGGCACCGGTGACGATCCCGAACAGGCTGTTGCGGGCGGGCGGCGCGGCTTGCACCGGGGCCTGCTGGGCCACCACCGTTGGCGCATCGGTGAACAACCCGGCACGTGGCGGCACGAACGGACGCTGGGCCTGCACGGGCGCGGCAGCTGCAACCGGCGCTGGGGCGGCGACCGGCCGTTGGCGAGGCTGCTCCTGCGGGGCGGCATGCATCACTTCCGGCTCGGCGGCCGGCTGACTGTACTGCTGCTGTTGCGGCACGGCGGGTGCGCCCATCAGGCTGACGGTGTTGGGCTGCGCCATCGGCATGGCGACCTGCGGCTGCATGGACGGGATCGGCATGGCGTGGGCCGGCTGCATGCCACCCGTCGACGCCGCCGGCATCGGCTGCGCGACCGCGACGGCGGCGCCACCACCGCCGACTGCAACCAGGCGGGGCCGCTGCGCCTCGACCGCCTGCACCGTGTCGATGCCGGTGGCGACCACGGACACACGCACGCGGCCCGACAGATTCTCGTCCACGGCGGAGCCGAAGATGATGTTGGCGTCGTCGGCCACTTCCTCGCGGATGCGGTTGGCGGCCTGGTCGACCTCGAACAGGGTCATGTCCTCGCCGCCGGTGATGTTGATCAGCAGGCCGCGGGCGCCGGACATGGAGGTGTCTTCCAGCAGCGGGTTGCTGATGGCGGCCTCGGCGGCGCGGATAGCGCGGTTCTCGCCCTCGGCCTCGCCGGTGCCCATCATGGCCTTGCCCATCTCCGCCATCACGGTGCGGATGTCGGCGAAGTCCAGGTTCACCAGGCCGGGCGCCATCATCAGGTCGGTCACGCCGCGAACGCCCATATACAGGACGTGGTCGGCCATCTTGAACGCTTCCTTCCAGCCGGTGCGCTCGTTGGCCAGGCGGAAGAGGTTCTGGTTCGGGATCACGATCAACGTGTCGACGTAGCTCTGCAGTTCGGCGATGCCGGCATCGGCCGACTTGGCCCGGCGGCCGCCTTCGAAGGTGAAGGGCTTGGTCACCACGCCCACAGTCAGCACGCCGCGCTCACGCGCCATGCGGGCGATGACGGGGGCTGCACCGGTGCCGGTGCCGCCGCCCATGCCGGCGGTGATGAACACCATGTGGGTGCCCTCGAGGTGACGGGCCAACTCCTCGCTGGCTTCCTCGGCGGCGGCGCGGCCGATCTCCGGCTTGGCGCCGGCGCCCAGGCCCTGGGTCAGATGTGGCCCAAGCTGGATGCGACGGTCGGCCCGGCTGTGCATCAACTGCTGCGCGTCGGTGTTGGCGACGACGAAATCCACGCCCTGCAGGTTGAGCGCGATCATGTTGTCGACGGCGTTGGTGCCACCGCCGCCAACGCCGATCACGGTAATCCGGGGCGTGAAATCGGTGTGCAACTGCTGCGGGACGGTCAGATTGAGGGTCATGAATTTCCTCCGTTAATGGGGGTGTGAGGGAACAGGCCGGGGATCATCAGACCCGGTCCCGCAAAAAGCTGACGATGCGGCGGACGAGGCCCGCCGGACGTTCTTCGGCGCCGAGGTCGAGGTCGCTGAGGCTGCGGCCCTCGCCGGAGGCCCACAGCAGCAACCCGGCAGACACGGCGAAACCCGGCCCGGTCGCCGAATCCGGCAGGCCGCGCAGGATGCGGATATCGGGGCGGCCGAGCCGGACCTGGCGACCCAAGATGCGTGCCGCCATCTCCCGCGCGCCGACCAATTGGCTGGCGCCGCCGGTCAGCACGACGCGGGTGCCGGCGGCATTGCCGAGCCCGGCCCCTTCCAGTCGGTCGCGAACCAGTTCGAACGTCTCTTCGAGACGCGGCTTGATGATCGACACCACCATCGAGCGGGGGTAGCGCGCATGGGCATGGTCGTCCTCCCCTACCATGGGCACGGTCAGCATCTCGCGCTCGTCATCCGGGCTGCCTTGGGCGGATCCGTTCAGCGTCTTGATCCGCTCGGCTGCGGTGACGGTGGTCGACAGCAACCGGGCGATATCGTTGGTGACGTGCTGGCCGCCGACAGGAAGCTGCGCGGTGTGCAACAACTGGCCCTCGGAAAACACCGCCATCCCGGTGGTGCCGGCGCCCATGTCGATGACGGTGGCGCCCAGTTCGCGCTCGTCCTCCACCAGGGTGGACATGCCGGCGGCCATCGGGGCGGAGACGAGTTCGGCGATGTCGAGTTCGGCGCGGGCGGCGGTGGCGCCCAGGTTGCGCAGCGCCATGGAGAGCGCGTCGATGACGTGCAAGCGGGCGGTCAAGGTTTCGCAATGGTGGCCGCGCGGGTCGGCGACGCCGGGCGTCTCGTCCACGCTGAAGGTGAGCGGGAGGGCGTGGATCGTCTCCCGTCCCTCGGTGATGGCGCGGGCGCGGCCTTCCTGCACGACGCGGCGGATATCGGCCTCGGTCACGGCGCGGCCGCCGACGGGCCATTGCACGTTGAACAGGCGGCTTTCCGGCTGGCCGCAGGTGAGGTTCACGGTGACCGAGCGCAGGCGGTGGTCGCTCATATCCTCGGCCTGGGCCACGGCGCCGCGGATGGCGCGCTCGGCTTCCTCGAGGTCGGTGATGCCGCCGCCGCGCACGCCGCGGCCGCGCTGCCAGCCCATGCCGAGCACGCGAAGGGAGCCATCACCCTCCGTCCGGCCGATGAGGCAGACGACCTTGTTGGTGCCGATGTCCAGAACGCCGAACGGCCCGGCGCGCATGGCGCGGGCCCGGGGCGGCGGATCGGCCGGCATCGGAGGGGGCAACACCGGGCGGCGGGACATCTCGTTCACGCCTTTTTGCCCGTCGCGGGGCCCTGGTTCGGGGCAGACGCCGAGGGCTGCGGGCGGACGACCAGCCGGTCTGGCAGGCGCATGTCCACGACCGCGAGCGGCCGATCCAGCAGGGATTCGCTGGATTGCAGTTCCGCCAATTTGGCCAGGGCCTGCGGGGCAGCGCCTTCGGGCAGCAGCACGTCGGTGCCGTTCTTCATCCGCAGGTTCCAGCGGCGCTCACCCACGCGCACGGCGGCCACGACGCGGGATTTCAATGCCGGCTGGGCGGCCAACGCTTCCAACAATGTCGTGGCGGCTTGCGGGGCGCCGGCGCCGACGACCAATGGCAGTTCACCGAAGGCGGCGACGTCCTCATTGGCGACAACCTGGCCGTCGCGATCGATCAGCACGAACTTGCCCTGGTTCTGCCAGATAGCGAAGGGCCGCCGCTCGACCAGGTTGACCACCAGCGTGCCGGGCAGACGGCGCTCCACGGCGGCGCTTTCCACCCAGGACAGCGTCTCGATCCGCTCGCGCGCGCCATTGATGGAGAAGCCGAGCATGGAGTCGCCGAGGTGCACGCCCAATGCCGCGTTCAACAGCACCTCCGGCGTGTTGCTGCGGCCTTCGATGACGATCTTCTGCACGCGCATGTTGGCGGCGGACGCCATGCCATCGCGCAAGCGGGCGACAGTGCCGCCGGGTTGGGCGGAGTGCACCAGCAGCAGGGCGCACATCACCAGGGCGAACCCGCCCATGCCCCATATCGCCGGGCGCAGATACCGCCGTTGACGACGCAGCAGCAGCTTCAGCCCGGATGGGCGGCGCGAGACGTCGCGCGGTTGCGGCAGTGCCGGCGTGGGGCGCGGACGGGTTACACGCGGCATGCAGCGTGCTCCACCATCACGATGGTTGCTGGGCACTGCGTGGGGCGAGTGGCGATGGTCATACCCGGCACGCCGCGTTCGCAACCATCCACGCGCATAGCGCGGGGAAGGACATGCCGAGATACGCCGCCTGCTCCGGCAACAGAGACGTTTGGGTCAGCCCGGGCTGCGTGTTCACTTCCAACAGCACTAGACGCCCAGGCTCCCCGGCCGTGTCGTCGTAACGCATATCCGCCCGCGTCGCGCCGCGGCAACCCAGTGCTTGATGCGCGCGCAGGGCAATTTCCATCGCCTGGGCGAAGATCGTCGGATGCACCTTGGCGGGCAGTGCGTGGACGCTGCCGCCATCGGCGTATTTCGCCTCGTAATCGTAGAATCCGTCGGCCGGGGTGATATCGGTGACGGTCAATGCGCGGTCGCCCAGCACACCCACGGTCAGTTCACGGCCGGGCACGTATTCCTCGACCAATGCCTCGGTGCCGAAGCGCCAGCCGGCCGCGATCTCGGCCCGGCGGTTGCCGCCGTGACGCATGATCTCCACCCCGACCGAGGAGCCTTCGTTCACCGGCTTGATGACGTAGGGCAGCGGCATCGGGTCGGCGTCGAGCAGTTCGGCGACCGGCATCACCCGGCCCTTCGCCACCGGCAGCCCGGCGGCAACGAACAGCGCCTTGGCCGCCTGCTTGTCCATCGCGATGGCAGAGGCGCGGACGCCGGAGTGCGTATAGGGAATGCCTAACCAGTCCAGCACGCCCTGGATCGAGCCATCTTCGCCGAACCGGCCGTGCAGCGCGTTGAACACGACGTCCGGCGCCGGAGTCAGCGCGGTGATCAGCGTGGTCAAATCCGGCCCGACCTCGATCGGGCGCACGTCGAACCCGGCGTCGCGCAAGGCTTCGATCACCTGGCCGCCGGTGGCGAGGCTGACTTCGCGTTCGGCGGAGATGCCGCCGTACAGGACTGCGACTTCCTTCATGCGACGACCTCCGGCCGGCCGGCCGGGATGCCGATGCGCTTGATCTCCCATTCCAGCGTCACACCGCTGGCGGCGTGGACCCGACGGCGGACTTCTTCGCCCAGCCCCTCCAAGTCGGCGGAGGTGGCGCCGCCGGTGTTGAGCAGGAAGTTGCAGTGCTTCTCACTCACCTGCGCACCACCGCGACGCAGGCCACGGCAGCCGGAGGCGTCGATCAGCTCCCACGCCTTCATGTCCGGCGGGTTGCGGAAGGTGGAACCGCCGGTGCGGGCGCGGACGGGCTGCGTCGCTTCGCGGCTGATGCGGATGTCGGCCATGCGGGACGCGATCATCCGGGGGTCGCCGGGTTGCGCGTGGAAGCGCGCCCGCACCACGACGGCGCCGGGCGGCAGGCTGGCATGGCGGTAGGCGAAATGCAGTGCCGGGGCGGCCAGGCGCGCGATGCCGGCGGAGGTGACGATTTCCACCCAGTCCAGGCACCCGGCGACATCGCCACCGTAGGCGCCTGCGTTCATCGCCACCGCACCACCGACCGAGCCGGGTATGCCAGACAGAAATTCCAGCCCGGCCAATCCGGCGGCGGCCGCATGCTCGGCGACGTTTGCGTCCAGCGCGGCGGCACCGGCGACCACGCCGTCGCGTTCGGTCACCACGTCGCCAAAGCCGCGGGCCAGGCGCACGACGACGCCGGTGATGCCGCCGTCACGCACGATCAGGTTGGAGGCTGCGCCGATCACCGTCAGCGGCGCGTCCATTGGCAGGTCTTGCAGCAGGGTCGCCAGATCGTCGGCATCGGCGGGGCGCACCAGCACCTCCGCAGCACCGCCGACGCGGAACCAGGTGAACGCCGCCAATGCCGCATTGGCCTGCACGCGCCCCACGAGGGACGGCAGGCGTTGCAGCAAATGCGGGGTGGTAGGAAGCGCCATCATGCCGACCGCCGCGTCCCACCCTGCAGCTTGGTCAACTGGTCCGGCAGGGCGGCCGCCCAGGCGGTGATGTTGCCGGCGCCGAGACAGATGACCATGTCGCCGGATTTCGCGATGGCGTGGATCATTTCGGCCAGGTGTTCCGGGCCCGGTAGTGGGACGACGCTGCGGTGGCCATTGGCGCGCAGGCCGTCCACCAGGGCGTCGCGGGTGACACCGGGGATCGGCGCCTCGCCGGCCGCATAGACGTCGGCCACGATGACGGTGCCGGCGTCGTTCATGCAGGTGCAGAACTCGGCGAACAGGGATTGCAGGCGGGTGTAGCGGTGGGGCTGGACGATGGCGATCACGTCACGGGCGCCGGCCTGGCGGGCGGCCTTCAGCACGGCCATGATTTCCACCGGGTGGTGGCCGTAATCGTCGATGACGGTGATGCCGCCGGACTCGCCGGTCTTGGTGAAGCGGCGCTTGACGCCCTTGAAGCCGAGGATGGCGCTCTTCAGCGTCGCCTCGTCGATCTCCATCTCGACGCCGATGGCGATCGCGGCCAGCGAGTTGGAGACGTTGTGCTGCCCCAGCATGGGCAGGCGGAACGGACCCATGCGGCGGGAGCGGTTATGGGCGCGGTCATTGACCATCACCTCGAACGTGGCGCCCATCCGGTCGGAAATCACGCGCTCGGCCCGCACGTCGGCCTGGGGGCTGAAGCCGTAGGTGATGACCCGGCGGTCCGACAGGCGGGGGATCATCTGCTGCACCGCCGGGTGGTCGATGCACAGCACGGCGAAGCCGTAAAACGGAATGTTGCCGACGAACTGGTCGTAGCCGGCGGTCATCGCCTCGGCACTGCCCCAATGGTCCAGGTGTTCGGCGTCCATGTTGGTGACCACGGCGATGGTGGCGGGCAGGCGCAGGAAAGAGCCGTCGCTCTCGTCCGCCTCGACCACCATCCAGTCGCCGGCACCGAGGCGGGTGTTGGAGCCGTAGGCGTTGATGATGCCGCCGTTGATGACGGTCGGGTCCAGATGCGCGGCCTCCAGCACCGAGGCGACCATGGAGGTGGTGGTGGTCTTGCCGTGGGTGCCGCCGATGGCGATCGCCCAGCGCAGGCGCATCAGTTCGGCAAGCATCTCGGCGCGGCGGACGACCGGGATGAGGCGGGCGCGAGCGGCCACGACTTCGGGGTTGTCGCGCTTGACGGCGGTGGAGGTGACGATGACCTGAGCGTCGCCCACGTTGGCCGCGTCATGGCCGACGGCGACGGGAATGCCGCTCTCGCGCAGGCGCTTCACGTTGGCGCTGTCGGCGATGTCGCTGCCCTGCACGGAGTAGCCGAGGTTATGCAGCACCTCCGCGATGCCGGACATGCCGATGCCGCCGATGCCCACAAAATGGATCGTGCCGATGCCGAGCGGGAGCGCCCTCATGCTGCGACCCTCGCATGGGAGAGCACGAGATCGGCCAGGCGGGATGCGGCATCCGGCTGGGCAACGCTGCGTGCCGCCTGCCCGGCAGCGGCCAGCGCGGCCGGATCGGCCAGCAGGGTGGCGATGCGGTCGCCCAGCGCGGCGATGCCGGATTGCGGGATGACCCACGCGGCGCCGGCCTGGGCCAATGCCTGGGCGTTCGCGGTCTGGTGGTCGTCGATCGCACCCGGCAGCGGCACCAGGATCGCGGGGCGACCGGCGACTGCAAGCTCGGCCACGGTGGATGCGCCGGAGCGGGCGATGACGAGATCGGCCTGGGACAAGCGTGTGGGTATGTCGGTGAAGAAAGTGGACAACTCTGCGGAAATACCTGATTCGGCGTAGGAATTGCCTACACGCGTGATGTCTTCGGGACGGCATTGCTGCACCACGCGCAAGCGGGCGCGCAGATCGGCGGACAGCGACGCAAGGGCGGATGGCACGGCGTCGCTGAACACGCGGGCGCCGAGCGATCCCCCCAGCACGAGGATGTGCAGCGCGCCATCGGCAGCGCGCTGGGCGACGGCGCGGGTGAAGTCCGGACGGACCGGATTGCCGGTCACCACCGTGGCGACACCCTGCGGGATACCGGCGGTGTTGGCGACGGACAGCGCCAGCACCGTGGCGCGGCGAGACAGCATACGGTTGGCGCGGCCCAACACCGCATTCTGCTCGTGCAGGACGATCGGCGGGGCATTGCGCATCAGCCGCGTCGCCAGCACCGGCGCCACGGTGGGATAGCCGCCGAAGCCCACGATCGCCGCGGCGTCGATGCGGCTTAGGATGGATCGGGCCTGCAGCGCACCGGCGGCCAGGCGACCCACGGCCACCACGCCGCGCAGGCCCCGACCGGCAATGCCGGCGCCACGCAACACGTAGACTTCACGACCCTGCCAGCTCTCGGGCAGCTTGGCGGCGGCGCGGGCGTCGGTCATCAGCGCCACGCGATGGCCGCGGTCGACCAACTCGCTTGCCAGCGCCTCGGCCGGGAAGAAATGGCCGCCAGTGCCGCCCGCCGCGATGACGATCGGCTTCACTGCCGGTCCCCTCACGACACGTCGCCGTGGTGGCGACGCCGGGTCAGCGCCAGCAGCATGCCCATGCCGAGCGCGATCGCGATCACCGACGATCCGCCGTAGCTGACGAAGGGCAGCGTCATGCCCTTGGTCGGGATCAGATGCAGCGTGCTCGCCATGTTCACGAAGGCCTGCAGGCCGAAGCTGGTCACCAGCCCGGCGGAGGCGAGGATCACGAACTCATCATGCTCGGCCAGCAGGCGGAGCAGGCCGCGCATCACGATGAAGGCGAAGATGCACAGCACGAGCAGGCAGACTACCAGGCCGAACTCCTCCCCCATCACGGCGAAGACGAAGTCGGCATGGGCGTCGGGCAGGATGTCCTTTACACGGCCCTCACCGGGGCCGCGGCCGAGCAGGCCACCGTTTCCGAAGGCCTCAAGCGCGGTGTTGACCTGGTAGGAGTCGCCGACCGCGGGGTCGAGGAACCGGCTAACGCGGCTACGCACGTGCGGGAAGAAGGCGTAGGCGCCCACGCCGGACGCGCCGAGCATCGCCACGCCGACACCGACGAAGAACAGGTTCAGCCCGCCCACGAAGAGCTGGGCGAAGAACACCGCCGTCACCACGGCCAACATGCCGATATCGGGCTGGCTTTTCAGCAGCATCAGGATCACGCCGTAGACGCCGAAGGCGATGGCCATGCCGGGGAAGCCGCGGGTGCGCTTGCCCTCCGCCAGCAGCCAGGCGGCGACCACGGCGAAGCATGGCTTCAGGAATTCGCTCGGCTGCAGCGACAGGCCGGGCAGCGCGATCCAGCGCCGGGCGCCCTTGATCTCGACCCCGGTCACCAGCGTCATCGCGGTGAGCACCAGGGCGATGACGCAGCCGGCCAGGGCAAGGCGGCGCACGCCCTTGGGCGACAGGAGCGACGTGCCGATGACCACCCCTGCGGCGGCCATCAGGAAGAACACCTGCTTGAAGATGAAGCTGTCGCGGCTGACGTGGATCCGCTCGGCCACCGCCGGGCTGGCGGCCAGCATCATGACGTAGCCGAAGCCGATGAGGATCGCGATCGCCAGCAGCGTCAGCCGGTCGATCGTCCACCACCAGCGGCCGAGCGTGGAGGTATCGGCGCGGGACAATGCGGGCATCAGGCAAGCCCCCGGGCGAGTTCGGCGAAGCGTTCGCCGCGGGCGGGGAAGCCGCTGAACTGGTCGAACGAGGCGCAGGCTGGCGAGAGCAGCACCACCTGGGCGCCGGTTCGGGCGGCGGCGGCGCGGGCGGCAGGCACCGCCTGCTCCAGCGTCCCGACGATCTCGTGCGGGGTGTCGCCCAATTGCTCGGCGAGCATCGGGGCATCGCGCCCGATCAGCAGCGTGTGGGCGATGCGGGGGAAATACTCGGCCAGGGCCGCGATTCCGCCGGACTTGCTGACGCCGCCGGCGATCCAGACGATGCGGTCGTAGCAGGCCAGCGCGCAGGCGGTCGCGTCCGCATTGGTGCCCTTGCTGTCGTTGACGTACGGCACGCCGTCCACTGTGGCGACCAGTTCCTGCCGGTGCGGCAGGCCGGGGAAGGTGCGAATGCCCTGCGCCAATGTCGCGCGGTCCACGCCCAGATACAGGGCGACGGCAGCCGCCGCGGCGGCGTTCTGGCCGTTGTGCTTGCCAGGCAACGCGACTGCCTCAGCCATATTAAGGATTGGTCCATCTGCGTCGCGCAGGATGCCGTTGTCGCACCAGACATCGGCCGAATGCGCGCCAGACACGGTAATGGCCCCACGATCTGCCGCCATCGCCTGGCTGGCAGGATCGTCCGTGCCGACCACGGCCAGGTCGCCAAACGCCTGGCGATCGAAGATCGCCCGTTTTGCGTCGGCATACCCGGCCATGTCGCCGTGGCGCTCCAAATGATCAGGGCTGAGGTTCAGCATCACGGCTGCATCGAACCGCAACGATGCGATTCGCTCCAACATGTAGGATGACATTTCCAGAACGTACAACCCATTGTGGTCTAGCGGGCACAGTGCGAGCGCGGCCGGTCCCAGATTGGCGCCAGCCTGCACCGGGCGGCCAGCCAAAGTGAGGATGTGTGCGATCAACGCCGTGGTGGTGGATTTGCCGTTCGTCCCGGTGATGCCGACGAAGCGGGCGCGTGAGCCGGTGGCCCGGACCGCCTGAAACAGCAGCTCCGCATCGGTGTAGATC
>NZ_LMUY01000007.1:85028-143963 GCF_009765685.1 Acidisphaera sp. L21
GGACCAGCGCATCGAAGCCGCCGATCTCGGCCGTCGGGTCGCGCAAATTCAGGCCGGTATCAACTGGCAGGGCCTTGTCGTCCCAAGCCACGACGTCCGCCCCCATGGCGGCGAGCGTGGTGGCGGCCGGCAGGCCGTTATTGCCCAGGCCCACGACCGCGAAGCGACGGCCGGCGAACAGGTCGGTGGGCCAGGCGGTCATCGGATCTTCAACGTGGCAAGGCCGACCAGGGCCAGAATCATCGACACGATCCAGAATCGGATCACGATGGTTGGCTCGGCCCAGCCCTTCTTTTCGAAGTGGTGGTGCAGCGGCGCCATGAGAAACACGCGGCGGCCGGTGCGCTTGAACCAGAACACCTGGATGATGACGGAGACGGTTTCCACCACGAAGAGGCCGCCGACGATGGCCAGCACGATCTCATGCTTCGTCGCCACGGCCACGGCGCCCAATGCACCACCCAGCGCCAGGCTGCCGGTGTCGCCCATGAAGACCGCCGCGGGGGGCGCGTTGAACCACAGGAACCCCAGCCCGGCGCCGATCAGCGCGGCGAGGAACACCATCAACTCACCGACGCCGGGCACGGGGTTGAGCTGTAGGTAATCGGCGAAGACGCGGTTGCCGACCAGGTAGGCGATGAGCGCGAAGACGGCGCAGGCGATGATGGTCGGCACGATGGCCAGGCCATCCAGGCCGTCCGTCAGGTTCACCGCGTTCGAGGCGCCGAGCATCACGAACATGCCGACGAGGGGGAAGGCGTAGCTGAACGGGATCAGCACTTCCTTGAACACCGGCAGGGTCAGCCCCGTCGCCAGCGGCCCGCGCGTCAGCCAGCTCATCCAGGCGGCGGCGATCAGCCCGATGACGAGCTGTGCCACCAGCTTGCCGCGGGCCGATACGCCCTTGGTGTTGCGGCGGGACAGTTTGAGGAAGTCGTCCGCGAAGCCGATCGCGCCGTAGCCGAAGGTGACGAACATCACCGCCCAGACGTAGCCATTGGCCAGATTGCCCCAGACGAAGACGGAGAAGCCCATCGCCAGCAGCATCAGCATGCCGCCCATGGTGGGCGTGCCCTTCTTCTCGATCAGGTGGCGCTCCGGCCCGTCGAGGCGGATCGGCTGGCCGCCGCGCTGTACGGATTTCAGCCAGCGGATGACGAACGGCCCCAACACAAAGGCGATGATCAGCGCGGTCAGGCACGCGGCGCCGGCGCGGAACGTGATGTAGCGGAACAGGTTGAAGACCGTGACCTGGTCGGCAGACGAACGGGTGAGCAACAGCAGCATCAGCCGATGCCCTCCAACGCGCGAACGACGGTGGCCATGCGGCTCCCGAGGCTACCTTTGACTAAAATGACGTCCCCGGCTGCCGCCGCCGCCTTGACCAGCGGGGCCAGCGCGGCGCTGTCCGCGGCATGGGCGGCACGCAGCGCGGCCGGTAGGGCGTTGAACAAGCCCTGCATCAACGGGCCGCAGGTAAACACGACATCCGCCGATTGAGAAACCGCCGGGGCCAGGGCCAGATGTTCGGCCGGCCCATGCGTGCCCAACTCCAGCATATCGCCTAGCACCGCCATCCGCCGGCCCGGCGAATTGCGCAACACCGCCAACGCGGCGTGCATCGACGCGCCGTTGGCGTTGTAGCTTTCGTCCAGCAGCCGGATGTCGCCCTGCAGCTCGCGCCGTAGCCCGCGCCCAGCGCCCGGCGTGAACCCGGCGATGGCGGCGGAGCCATCGATCCCCAGCACGCTGGCGGCCGTTAGCGCCGCCAGGGCGTTCAGCACCATGTGCAGGCCGGGGGCGTTGACGCGGAACTGCACCTCCCGGTTCTCCACCTGGGCCGTGACGGTGGTGCCGTCCTGGTCGGGGTGCATCTCGATCACCTGAGCCAGCCCGAACGTGTCGGTGCGGCGGGCGCGAACCGCCAGGCGGCCGAGCAGATGGCTGTCCGCCGGCAACACCGCCACACCATTCGGCGGCAGACCGTCGCCAATGGCACTCTTCTCGGTCGCAATCGCCTCGATGCTGCCGAAATAGCCAATATGGGCGGCCTCGATCGCGGTGATGACGGCGACATCCGGCCGCACCAGTTTGGAGAGCGGGCTGATCTCACCAGGGTGGTTCGTGCCCAATTCGGCCACGCAATAGGCGGCGTCGGCCGGCAGGCGCGCCAAGGTCAGCGGCACGCCCCATTGGTTGTTGTAGGAGGCCGGGGCTGCGTGGGTCTTGCCGACGGTGGCGAAGATCGTGCGCAGCATCTCCTTGGTGGTGGTCTTGCCGACGCTGCCGGTGACGGCGACCATCTTGCCGCGGAATCGCGCCCGGGCGTAGCGGCCGAGGCCCCACAGCGCGTCCAGCGTGTTGTGCACCAGCAGCGTGGCGCCGGGCAGGTCGTGCTGCACCAGGGCGCCGGCCGCACCCTTGGCAAGCGCCTCCGCCACGTGGGCGTGCCCGTCGCCATTCTCACCCACCAGGGCAATGAACAGATCGCCGGGCTGCAGGGTGCGGGTGTCGATGGAGATGCCCGTGGCATCGAACGGCGTGCGCGCCGCGCCCATCGTCGCGGCGCCCAGATCGACGGCGCTCCACATCACGCCAGGCCCGCTAGCTGACGAACCGTCGCAACGTCGTCGAAGGGCAGCACGGTGGTGCCGATGGTTTGTCCCTGCTCATGCCCCTTCCCTGCCAGGGCCAGCACGTCGCCGGGGCGCAGATCGTTCAGGGCGGACTGGATGGCGGCAATCCGGTCGCCGATTTCGCGGGCGCCGGGGGCGGCGGCCAGGATGGCGGCGCGGATGGCGGCCGGGTCCTCGCTGCGCGGGTTGTCGTCGGTGACGATGGCGAGGTCGGCCAGGCGGCTTGCCACCTCCCCCATCAGCGGGCGCTTGCCGCGGTCGCGGTCGCCGCCGGCGCCGAACACCACGTGCAGCCGACCGGCGGTATGCGGGCGGAGTGCTGTCAGCAACCGCTCGAGCGCATCCGGGGTGTGGGCGTAATCGACATACACGGCCGCGCCGTTTGGCAGCGTCGCCGCCAATTCCATGCGGCCGCGCACGCCGGCCAGTGCGGACAGGCGGCCCAACGCATCCGGAATGCCGACGGTTTCGGCCAGGGCGGCGGCCATCAGCGCGTTATCGGCCTGGAACCGGCCCGGCAGGTTCAGCTCCACCGTGCGGCGAATGCTATGCACCAGCAGGTCCAGGTGCTGGCCACCGGGATGCGGCACGGCGCGGATCAGGCGGATCGCATCGCCATCCTCGCCTACGAACTGCAGTGCCAGCCGCCGCTCCGCCGCGATGCGGCGCAATGCGCTGGTCGTCTCGGGGTCGAGCGTGGTGCTGGCGATGGCGGGCGCACCGGTGGGCAGCAGGGCGTCGAACAGGCGCAGCTTGGCCGCGCGGTAGGCCGCCATCGTGCCGTGGTAGTCCAAATGGTCGCGGGTCAGATTGCTGAACCCGGCGGCACTGATCCGAACGCCATCCAGGCGGAACTGGTCCAGCCCGTGGGACGATGCCTCCAACGCCGCGAACCGCACGCCTTCCTTCGCCAGCGCGGCCAAGGTCTGCGCCAGGGTCACCGGATCGGGCGTGGTCAACCCGCTGCCGCCGGGGCGGCCGGGGGCCACGACGCCGAGCGTGCCCAGGCTCGCAGAAGGGCGGGTGTGACCGGCAATCTGGCGCAGGAAGTCGGCCGTGCTGGTCTTGCCGTTGGTGCCAGTGATGGCAACGATCGCCTCTGGCTGCGGGCCGGCCTGCACCGCGGCCAGGCGTGCCAAGGCACGGCGCGGCTCTGCATCCTGGATCATCGGGCGGGGCGGCACGCCGGGCGGCCACTCGGTGCCCAACGGTGCCAGCACCGCGGCGGCGCCACGCTCCACCGCATCGGCAATGAAGCGGCGACCATCCACCTTCGTACCCGGCAGGGCCGCGAACAAGAAGCCGGGCACCACGGCCCGGCTGTCCGCCGTCATGCCGGTGATGGATACCGGGGGCACCCCGGCAACGGGGATCTGAACGTTGCGCAGCATGTCAGTGAGCCGCAACTTGGGTACCGAGGCTGGCCTCGTGACGCATCTGCTCCGGCGTGCGCATGACCGGCTGCGGCGGCATGGACGCCGGAACCGGCTCCGGCCCGCGCCCGTGCTTGGCCTGGCGCAGCGTTGGCACTGGCGAGGACGATGCGGTCGCGGCGACGGCCGCCGTGGCGCTTGCCAGCGGAGTGGACGGCGGCACGAAATCCAGCGGTCCGTTCCAGCGCGACACGTAGCCGTGGCCCGGCTGCATCGGCACGCTGAGCGCGGCGGTGAGTTGCGGCATGTCGGCGATGTCCGGCAGCAGGCCCAGCATCGGCGCGATCTTGGCGATGACCCGGCCCGCTGCTGGCGCGCTGACGGCGCCGGCGGTGGAGTAGCCGCCCGTCGCCTTGTTGCCGTGCGGCTCGTCCAGCATGAAATACACCGCGTAATGCGGCGCGTTCATTGGAAACACGCTCATGAACGCGCTGACGTTGGTGTGTTTCTTGTAGCCGTGGCCGCCGACCTTTTCCGCCGTGCCGGTCTTGCCGCCGACGTAGTAGCCGGGGATGTCGGCCGGCTTGCCGTAACCGTCCGTCACCACGAGGCGCATCAGCTTGCGGATCGTGTCGCTGGTCTGCTGCTGCATCACCCGCACGCCGACGCGCGGCGGCGCCCCCGGGTCCTGCGCCAGCAAGGTAGGCCGCAGCAACACGCCGCCATTGGCCAACGTGGCCGTGCCGCGCACCACGTGCAGCGGGCTGACGGCGATGCCGTGGCCGAAGCCGATCGTGAGGTTCGCGGCCTCTTTCCAATTCGCGACCGAGGGGAAGATCGGCCGCCCGGTCTCCGGCAGTTCGACGCCGATGCGTTCGAGCATGCCCATGTTGCTCAGCCAGGCACGCTGCCGCTCCGGCCCGACGGATTGGGCGATGTGCGCCGCACCGAGGTTGGAGGAGTAGGCCAGAACCTCCGGCAGATAGAGGAAGCGGTGCTTGCCCTCGAAGTCGGTGATGGTGAAACGGCCGATATGGATCGGGTTGGCCGCGTCGTACTCGTTCCACAAATTCGCGATGCCACTATCCAGCGCCATGCTGGCGGTCTGCAGCTTGAACGTGCTGCCGGGCTCGTACATGCCGGTGACGGCACGGTTGAACCGCTCCTCCGGGGTCGCCTGGGCGGCCTTGTTGGCGTCGTAATCCGGCAGGCTCACCATGGCGATGACCTCGCCGGTGCGCACGTCCATGACGATGCCGCAGCCGCCGATGGCGGTGAACTCTTCCATGGACTTGGACAATTCGTCGCGCAGGACGGCCTGGACGCGCACGTCGATCGAAAGGCGCAGCGGCGTGGCATCGTCGCGAAGGCGGTCGTCGAAGAAGCGTTCCACCCCGGCGATACCGTGATTGTCCACGTCGACGCCACCCAGCACCTGGGATGCCACGCGGCCCTGCGGGTAACGGCGGCGTTCGCTCGGCTGGAAATAGACGCCGGGGATGCCGAGCGCGTTGATCGCCAGTTGCTCCCGCGGGTTGATCTGCCGGGCGAGGTAGACGAACTGCTTGGCCGCGGTGAGACGGGCCAGGACCTTCTGCTCGTCCAGGCGCGGCAGCGCGCTCTTGAGCTTGTGCGCGACGTCGGCCGGGTCGATCATCTCCTTCGGGTTGGCGTATAGGCCCGAGGTCGGCAGCGAGATCGCCAGGATCTCGCCGTTGCGGTCGGTGATCATGGCGCGGGGACCGTGCTGGGCGGTCAGCGTGCCCGGCATCGGCGCGTCGGGATTGGCATCCGCCGCGGCCATTGCCGCCGGGTCCGGCACCACCGGCACTTCGGCCGACAGCTTTGGCATCATCGGGAAGATGATGGTGGCGCTGGCCAGCTTGGCCACGACGGCGCCGAACAACACCATGAAGCCGGCTGCCGCGATCAGCAGACGGGACCGCGACTGCTCCAACGCCGCACGCCGGCGCAGGTCCGGCGCAGTGACGCGCACGTTCTCCACCAGCGGGGTTGCGCCACCGATCCGCGGTGCGCCGCGCCGCGGGGCGGGTGGTGCGTTGGAGGGCGGCGGCTCGTTCATCGGCCGTACGTCGCACCCAGGCTGGTCGCGGACGACATCGGCACCGGCGCGGCGAGCGTCGTGTGTGCCATGCCCAGGGCCGAGCCGACGAAGGCTGACTCAGGCGCAGTGGCGCTCGCGGTCTGCACAGTCGGGGCGTGCACGGCGACCGGGGTCGGCGCGTAGGCGGGCATCACGGGGGCGAACAGGCGGCGCACCGGCTGCGGCTCGACGGCGCGGGTCACCGTCTCCGCCCGCATCGCCGGTTCGGCGGAGGCGCGGATCACAGGATCGGCCTCATGCTTCAGCGCGGCGGTCATCAGGCGCGGCGAAGGCTTCGACGCCGGGCGCGCGGTAATGGTCTGGATCGGGGATGTAGCGGCGGCGGCGCTCGGCTTCACGACGGCACGCTCGACCGGGGCGACGGGGATCGTCGCCGCCACCTGAACGGTCCGCACGGGGGCCATCATGATCGGCGCGGGTGCTGCGGCGGCGGAGACGGGCGCCGGCGGCTGGGCGGATGCCATCATCGTGCGCGTCGGCACAGCCGGGGTGGCCGCGGCGACTGGTGCCTCCTCCACTGGTGCGGCCGGCGTGACGGGTGCGGTGCTGATGGCCGGCAGGCGGTTGCGCAGGTCTTCGATCCGCGCGAACTGGCTTGGCTGCAGCGACGACAATTGCAGATGCTGGGCTGCCAGACCGGCCAGCCGCTCCGGCTCGTTCAGCAGCGCCCATTCGGCCTTTAACAGCCCGATCCGGTCGCGTGATTGCTCCGCCAGCTTCACCGTGCGGCCGATATCACGGTCCA
The DNA here is from genome assembly GCF_009765685.1 of Acidisphaera sp. L21. GTDB lineage: Bacteria > Pseudomonadota > Alphaproteobacteria > Acetobacterales > Acetobacteraceae > LMUY01. The sequence goes on from NZ_LMUY01000007.1 coordinate 91,908, forward strand.
GCAACTGAGCCCGATGCTTCTCCTGATACAAATAGAGCCCGGAACCGAGGGCGGCGACGAGGGAGAGGCAGGTGAGGGGCCGGATCATGGCGTTGGCTCCGTTAGGCGTTCAAGGGTGCGCAGCTTGGCGCTACGCGCCCGAGGGTTGCGGGCGATTTCGGCATCTGTCGGGCGACGGGCCCGGGTGGACAGCAGACGGAAGTCGGGGATCGTCCGCCCCGCCAAGCCGCGCGGATCGTGGCGGGACGGAGCGGGCTGGCGCCCGGCCGCCTCCGTCATAAACCGTTTCACGAGTCGATCTTCGCCCGAATGGAAAGACACGACGACCAGGCGGCCGCCGGGGTTCAGCAGCCCGGCTGCCTGCGTCAACGCACGCTCGACCTGTCCCAACTCGTCGTTCACGCGAATGCGTAGCGCCTGGAACGAGCGGGTCGCCGGGTCGATGCCGGATGCGTCTTTCGGCACGACGCGGCGGATGATGGCGGCGAGTTGGCCGGTGGTGGTGATCGGCGCCTCCGCCCGGGCCAGCACGATGGCGCGGGCGATCCGGCGGGAGAGACGCTCCTCCCCCAGCTGATACAGCGTGTCGGCCAGTTCGGCTTCCGGCAAGGTCGCCACCAAATCGGCCGCGGTTTCACCGGCGCGGTCCATGCGCATGTCCAGCGGGCCGTCGGCGCGGAAGGAGAAGCCGCGATCCGGATCGTCGATCTGGAAGGAGGACAGGCCCAGATCCATCACAACGCCGTCCAACCGGGTGATGCCGCGTTCGGCCAGCATCGCCAGCATCTCGGCGAAGGAGCTGTGCAGCAGATGCAGCCGGCCGGGGAAGCGCGCCGCGAGGGCTGCGCCGCGGGCAATCGCGTCCGGGTCGCGGTCGATCGCCCACAGGGTGCAGTTTGCGGCCTCCAGGATCGCGCCGGCATAACCGCCGCCACCGAACGTGGCGTCCAGATAGGTGGCGCCGTCGGTAGGGGCCAATGCGTCGAGGATCTCGGGCAGCATGACGGGGATGTGCTGCATCATGCGGCCACCGCGCCGGGTAGGCTCAGTTCGCGCAGGCGGGCGCCGGTGCGCGCCTCGGCCCGGCGGGCCGCACCGGCCTCGGGTTCCCAGATCTGGAAGGTGTCGCCCATGCCCATGAACGACACCTGGCCGGACAGATTGGCGTGGGACACGAGCTCGGCTGGCAGAACGATGCGGCCTTCTTTATCCGCCTCGACCGGAAAGGCGTCGGCGTACAGGGCGGCGGCCATATCCTCGTGCGCGTCGCTGAACTGGGCGAGCTTGCTCATGGACGCGGCGAGCGCCTCAAACTTGGCGACCGGCCAGCATTCGATGCAGGCATATTTATGCGATGGGCGCAGGATGGCGGTGACAGGCGCCTCGGTGTCTGCCCCTGGGCGCAGTGCCGTGCGGAACGGGGCCGGGACGGAGACCCGTCCCTTTGCGTCCAACCGGTTCTGGTGCGTTCCCAGGAATTGACTCATTGCGGCCCGGCGAACCCCTTAACCTATGTTTGGAACGGCCGAGCCCGCCCAAATCGCCCCGTTTCATGGGATGCCATGGGATATCATGGGCAAATATGGGCGTCAAAGGGATCGCGATGGGGTTACTTGGGTCTGCTCCGTTTGTTCTCGTTTTCACGCGTTAGTTACCAGGAAGACACAGAGTCCGGCCACAGTTAGTTGTTAAGAAATGTTTTTCACTGTTTGTTCTACTGACCTTTAGTCGGCCTTTAGCCGACGGGTGTGAGGAAATGTCAGGTGGCCTATAAGCCGGGTTCTGTCCTCGCTTCGGCTGCGATGGACGGCCATTCCTCTGGGACGTACGTTACCGCACGCCTCACGCGACCAACCCGGGTGACGGGGCGAGAAAGCCCCCGCGTCCATCTTGCGATGCCGCCGGCCACCCCTATTCGGTCTTGCTCCCGGTGGGGTTTACCCTGCCGCCCCTGTCACCAGGGGCGCGGTGCGCTCTTACCGCCCCGTTTCACCCTTCCCCGCATAGCCGAGCGGGAGGTTTATTTTCTGTGGCACTTTCCCTGGGGTTACCCCCGCCGGCCGTTAGCCGGCACCGTCTTCCCGTGGAGCCCGGACTTTCCTCCACGCCCCGTAAACGGAACGCAGCGGCCGCCCAGCCACCTGACCCGGCGGGGTGTGCGCGCCGGGGGTCGGGCCGTCAAGCCGGGAGGTCGAGCCCGTCGTGGCGGGCTCGCGTTACAACCCGCGTTCGCGCTTGATCCGGTCCCAAGCGGCGTTGATGCCGGCCACCTTGTCCGTCGCGCTGGCGATGAATTCCTTCGGCACCCCGCGTGAGGCGAGGCTGTCCGGGTGGTTGGCGCGCACCAGCGCCTTCCAGGCGGCCCGCACCTCGTCATCCGAGGCGGTGCGGGCGATGCCCAGCACGGCGTAGGCGTCGTCGGTCGGTTCCGGCCGGAAGCGGGGGGCGGCGCCGCGGGCGCGATCCCATGCCACGGGGTTGAGGCGGAAACGCGCATGCACACGCTGTAGGAAATCCATCTCCCGCCCGTTCACCGGGGTGTCGGCGCGGGCGATGGCGAACAGGGCCGACAGCACGTCCTCCAACACGCCCTGCGTGTCGGCGAAGGCGTCGCCGAGTTGGGAGGCGTAGGATTCGAAGCCCTCGCTGCTGTCGCGGGCGGCGTCGAACATGCGGCCGACATCGCGCACGGCCTCTGGCGGGATGCGGAATTGGCGTTTGAAGGCGTCGATCTCCTCACGCACCACGGCGCCGTCGCACTTGGCGAGCTTGGCCGACAGCACCACGACGCCGATGGCGAATAGCTGGTCCCGTCCGCCGAGCATCGCGGCGACGCGCGCCTGGTTGAGTCCGAACCCGCCGGGCATTCGCAGGCGTGGAATGGCGCCCTGGTCGGCCGCATGACCCAGGGCCGCACCCATGACCGCCCCAAACGGGCCGCCCATCACCAACCCGGCGGCGCCACCGAGCAATTTGCCCCAATATCCCATAGGACGCTTCTAACACAGCCCCGGCCGCTTCACAGCGCCAGGAACGATCAAAGCATCGCCCAAAGCATCGGCCGGACTCTTGCGCCGATCCAGACTCTTGCGCCGATTCGGTCGCTGCCGTCATGTGCGAGTGGCACGGAGGAGCATATATGTCGGGCTGGCAATTCTGGATCGATCGCGGCGGCACCTTCACCGATATCGTCGCGCGGGATCCAGGCGGTCGCCTGTCCGCCCACAAACTCCTGAGCGAAAACCCCGAGCTATATCGCGACGCCGCGGTCGCCGGCATTCGCGGCGTGTTGGGCCTGGGGGCTGGCGCCGCCATTCCGCCGGGCACCATCGATGCGGTGAAGATGGGCACGACCGTCGCCACCAACGCGCTGCTGGAACGCCGGGGGGAGCGGACGCTGCTGGTGGTTGGACGCGGCTTCGCCGACGCGTTGCGCATCGGCAACCAGGCCCGGCCGCGCCTGTTCGATCTGGAGGTACGCCTGCCCAGCCTGCTGCACGAGCAGGTGGTGGAGGTCGGCGGCCGCTACGACGTCCATGGCGCAGAAATCGAGCCGCTGGACGAAATTGCCGCTCGCTCGGCCTTCGGGGCTGCCATGGCCGAGGGCATCCGCGCCTGCGCGATCGTGCTGATGCATGCCTGGAAATACCCGGCGCACGAGCAGCGCCTGGCTGAATTGGCAAAGGAGGCCGGGTTCACCCAAATCTCCGCCAGCCACGCCACCAGCCCGCTGCTGCGGCTGATCCCGCGCGGCGACACGACGGTCGTGGACGCTTACCTGTCTCCCATCCTGCGCCGCTACGTCGACCAGGTGGCGGGCGAGTTGCCCGGCGTGAAGCTGTATTTCATGCAGTCCAGCGGCGGCCTGGCCGATGCCTCCGCGTTCGGTGGCAAGGACGCGATCCTGTCCGGGCCGGCCGGCGGCATCGTTGGCGCCGCGCGCACGGCGGAGGCAGCCGGGATCGACCGCATCATCGGCTTCGACATGGGCGGCACCTCCACCGACGTCGCCCTGTATGATGGCGGGTTCGAGCGAGCGTTCGAAACAGCGGTCGCCGGGGTGCGGATTCGCGCGCCGATGATGGCGATCAACACCGTGGCGGCCGGTGGCGGGTCGATCCTGCATTTCGACGGCGCGCGCTATCGCGTCGGGCCGGACAGTGCCGGGGCCAATCCGGGGCCCACCAGCTACCGCCGCGGCGGGCCGCTGACGGTGACGGATGCGAACGTGATGGTCGGCAAGATCCAGCCGGCGCATTTCCCCGCCATCTTCGGCCCGGCCGCGAACGAGGCGCTGGATGCGGCGGCAGTGCGGGCCAAATTCGCGACGCTGGTGCCGGGCCAGGATGCCCGCGTCGTGGCCGAGGGATTCCTGCGCATCGCCGTCGCCAACATGGCGAACGCGATCAAGCAGGTGTCGCTGGAGAAGGGCCACGACGCGGCCCGGTTCGCGCTGCAATGCTTCGGCGGCGCCGGCGGGCAGCACGCCTGCTTGGTGGCGGACGAACTGGGCATGGACACGGTGTTCATCCACCCGTTCGCGGGTGTGCTGTCCGCCTACGGGATGGGATTGGCCGACCAGGCGGTGCTGCGCGAGCAGGCGGTGGAATCCGAGTTGGGCGACATCGCCCCACTGAACGCGCTGGCCGACCAACTGGCGACTGATGCGACGGCGGCCTTGGCCGAACAGGGCGCCGACCCGGCGGGAGTGCGCGTCGAACGCCGGGCGCATATCCGCTACGCCGGCACCCAGGCCGCGCTGGAGGTGCCACTGGGCCCGGACATGCGCGAGGCCTTCACCAATGCGCACCGCACCCGCTTCGGCTTCGCCACGCCCGAACGCCCATTGGTCGTGGAGGCCGTCGCGGTCGAAGCCATCGCCCCCGGTGAGCGGGTCAGCGAACCCGCCCTGCCCCCGCGCAGTTCCGGCGCGCCCAGCGCGGTGGACAGCGTCGCCGTCTGGACCGGGGGCGCCGAACACGCGACGCCGGTGTTCGAACGCACCGCCCTGTTGGCTGGCGACCGCATCGCCGGGCCGGCCCTGATCCGGGAGGCGAATGCCACCACCATGGTCGAACCCGGCTGGACCGCGGAGTTGACCACGCAGAACCATCTGCTGCTGCACCGGACCACGCCGCGCGGACGGGAAGATGCCAACGCCACCGGCCGCCCCGACCCGGTGCTGCTGGAGCTGTTCAACAACCTGTTCACCAACGTTGCCGAGCAGACTGGTGTGGTGCTGGCCAACACATCGCTGTCGGTGAACATCAAGGAGCGGTGGGATTTTTCCTGCGCCATCTTCGACGCCGATGGCCGGTTGGTTGCCAACGCGCCGCATGTGCCGGTGCATCTGGGCGCGATGGGGGAGAGCGTGCGAACCGTCTTGCACCACCGCGGCAGCACGTTGCGGCCCGGCGACGTGGTGGCGCTGAACAACCCGTACAACGGGGGCACCCACTTGCCGGACGTCACCGTCATCACCCCGGTCTTCGACGCGACCGGCACGTCGATCCGATTCTTCGTCGGCTCCCGCGGGCATCACGCCGATATCGGTGGCATCACGCCGGGCTCGACACCCCCGGCCTCCCACACGCTGGAGGAAGAGGGCGTCGTGATCGACGATTTCCTGCTGGTGGAGGCTGGGCGGTTTCGGGAGGCGGAGTTCCGCGCCGTGTTGGGCGGCGCACGCTACCCGGCGCGCTCGCCCGACGTGAACGTGGCCGACATCAAGGCGCAGATCGCCGCCAACGAGCGCGGCGTGCAGGAACTGACCCGGGTGGTCGACCGCTACGGCTGGGACACGGTGGCAGCCTACATGCGCCATGTGATGGACAACGCGGAGGAAAGTGTCCGCCGCGTGCTGGCCAGGCTGCCCAGCGGGTCGTTCGCCTACACGATGGATGACGGCTCGCCTTTGCGCGTGTCAGTGACGGTGGATGCCGGCAGCCGGAGCGCCACGGTGGATTTCACCGGCACGGGCAAGCAGCGGGGCGACAATTTCAACGCGCCCCCCGCCGTCACCCGCGCCAGCGTGCTGTATGCGTTCCGATGCCTCGTCGGCGCCGATATCCCGCTGAACGATGGCTGCCTGGTGCCGCTGAAGATCGTCATTCCGCCGGGCACGTTTCTGTCGCCGGAACCCGGCGCGGCCGTGGTGGCCGGCAATACGGAGGTGAGCCAAGCCGTCTGCAACACGCTGCTGGGCGCGTTGGGGGCAATGGCGTGCAGCCAGGCGACGATGAACAATTTCCTGTTCGGTAACGCGACCTATCAATACTACGAGACCATCTGCGGCGGCGGTGGCGCCGGGCCGGGTTTTGCCGGTGCCTCCGCCATCCAGACGCACATGACCAACACGCGTATGACCGACCCGGAGGTTCTGGAACTGCGTTACCCCGTTCGCCTGGAAGAGTTCAGCATCCGCCGCCGGTCTGGCGGTGCAGGCGCCACGATGGGCGGCGACGGATCGGTGCGCCGCATCCGCTTCCTGGAGCCGATGCAGGCGGTGATCGTCGCCTCCCGCCGCAGCGAAGGGCCGTTTGGCATGGCGGGCGGCGCGCCTGGCCTGGCGGGGAAGCAGTGGGTCGACCGGGCAGACGGCACCCGCACGATCCTGACCGGAACCGACAGCACCGACATGCAGGCCGGCGACATCTTCGTCATCGAGACGCCCGGCGGCGGCGGCTGGGGAACACCCACGGCCGAATGAGCGGAGTGGGCCGCCACCGCCGCTCGGCCGGCTCGCGCAGGAAGTCGTCGTTCGCCGGCCCGCCCCCCAACAAGCTGCAACGGCTGCGGGCGGTCGCCGCGATCGTGGTGGTGGTGGCTGGGCTCGCGATCATTGCGGCCTGGTTCGGACCGCGGTTCCTGGACTGGGGCCAGTATCGTACGACGGTGGAGGCGGTGGCGTCCGCCGCACTGGGCCGCCCGGTGCGCATCGCCGGGCCGATCCGGCTGTCGCTGCTGCCACAGGCCACGCTGGTGGCCGGCGACGTCACACTGGCCGATACCGGGGACGGCGCCAGCGCCACCGCCGCGCAATTGCGGCTGCGCGTCGCCCTGAGCGCTCTGCTGTCCGGCCGGATCGAGCCGGAGGATCTGGTGCTGCGCGGGCCGCACATGCGGCTGCCCTGGCCGCTGACCACGCTCGTCACCGACGCCAGCGCGCCGCCGCCTGGGCTGCATGCGCGGGTTGAGGACGGCACGCTGGCGGTCGGCGGCCTGATGATGGCCGATATCAGCGGCGAATTGCGGGTCGACCCGGCCACCGGCACGCTGTCTGCCGCGGGGCTCGCCTCCGTCATGGGGCGAAGCTGGCAGATGACCGGACGATTGGGCCGGCGCGGGCGCGATGGCTCGGCCACGCTGGAGGTCAGCCTGGACGGCAAAGGGACGGCGGTTGGCACGGGCGGCACGCTGTCGGGGCAGATTGCGGCGGATGGCAGCCTGGCGGGCCGCCTGTCCGGCCGCGGCCCGGATCTTTCGCTGTTGCTGCCTGCCCCCAATCGGCCATGGCGGGCCGATGGCCAGGTGAAGGCCAGCAGCGGGCTGGTGATCGCTGACGATCTGGAACTGGATATCGGCGGCGCACCGGCGCGTGGCGCAGTGGCCGTGCGCCTGTTACCGCAATTGCACGTCGATGCGGCGTTGGCGACCAGCCAGTTGGACCTCGATGCCTGGTTGGCGCCCCTGCTGCAGGGACATCAACCGACCCTGCCGACCGGCATCGAACTATCCGCCGACGCGGCGCAATTGGCGGGCGGCGTGCTGCGCCATTTCCGCACGGGCTTCGAGGTCGGGACCAACGGCGTGACGCTACGCGAGGCAGAGGCCGTGTTGCCCGGCAACGCCACCTTCCACCTGACCGGACAATTGGCTGCGGGGCGCTTTGCCGGCGACGCACGCCTGGTCGCGCCCAACATGGCGCAGACGCTGGCCTGGTTGCGCCCACGCGCCCCGGCCCTGGTCGACGCGCTGCCGCCGGATGCGGTGCAATCGGTCACGCTCAACGCCGCCGTGGCGGCGAACGCCAATGAAGTGGCGTTTGGCAATTTGGTGGGCGACCTCAACGGCGCTCCGCTCTCCGGCAGCCTCGCGATCGGTGGCGGCGCACGCCCGGTGATAGCCGCCAATCTGCAGCTGACCGGGCCGGTGCTGGATCGATGGGTGCCGTCGCTACCGGTTGGCTGGACGGATGCTGCAACCCGCTTGGCCGCCCTGCCGCAGCGCTTCGCCGGGTTCGATGCCGACATCACCCTAGCCGCCACCGCCCCGGTTTTCCACGGCACGGTTCTGGGCAAGCTGACGGTCGAGGCGAAATGCGGCAACGGCATGCTCGACCTACACCATTTTGCGCTCACGGCGACCGATCTGTCGCTCGGTCTGTCGGGCAATGTGTCGGCCGCGGGAAAGATCGGCGACGGACGGCTGGATGTCTCGCTAGGCCATGCAGAGGCGCTGGCAGAGGACATCCCGCCCAGCCTGGAATTCGCCCGCACCCTATTCACCGGCCCGGCGACGCTCGGGGCGATGGTCAACGGCACGCCGGCTGCGCTGAGCATCATGGCCGCTGCCGATTTGTCCGACACGCGACTGCAGGTGAACGGCACGTTGGATCTGGCGGCACGACACTGGAAGGGGCCGGTGGCGCTGCACCACCCCGGCGCGCCGCGGCTGCTCGGGGCCTTGGGGCTGAGCGATACGATGGGCTGGCTGGGCAATGGCTCGCTGTCGGTGCAGGCGGGGCTGGATGCGGCACCCGATCATGTGGCGTTGTCGGCGATGGAGATGTCGGCGGGCTCGCTGCGCATGACGGGCGACGCGGCCGTTGCCGGACTGGGGACGGCGCGCCGGAATGTCACGGCGAAGCTGGATGCGGACACGCTGCCGCTGCCTGCGATAAACCCGCAATCGACGGCGCCCTGGTCGCTGGACCTGCTGCATGCAGCCGACGCGGCGATGACGGTGCGGGCGGCGCATGTCCTGTCGGGCCAGATGCCGGTGGCAGACCAGGCTACCGCGACCATCGCCATTACGAACGGCGTGCTGCGGCTGGACGGGGTGTCGGCCAAGCTCGCGGGAGGCACGCTGAGCGGGCATGCCAGCCTGGACGCCAGCACACCGCCGACACTCGCGGCGACGGCCAGACTGGCCGATATCGTGGTGGACGGCCCGCTGACGGGCGCGCCAGTGGATCTGGTTGCGGGGCGGCTGGACGGCACGGTCGACCTCACCGGCACGGGCTACAGCCCGGCGGGGCTGCTGGCGACGCTGAAGGGTGGCGTTCGGCTGACGGTGCGGGATGGCACGCTGGCGGGGCTGGATGCGGGGCGCGTGCTGGCTGTGCTGAACACGGCCACGACCGCTGGGCCGGCGCCGGATGCGGGCGCGATTCAGGCCGGGGTGGCGGATGCACTGCGCGATGGCGGCACGCCGTTCACCCTGTTGACGATGGATGGGATGATGACGCAGGGGACCATGTCGATCAGCCGCGGTGACGTCGCGACGCCGGCAGGTGCGATCGCCGCCACGGGCACGGTAGATTTGCCGGGGGAAGCGATCGACGCCCATTTGGCCATACGGCCCGCGCTGGAGAAGGCACCCTCGATCGGTCTCCGCATCATTGGCCCGGTGGCGTCGCCCAGTCGTTCGCCCGAGCTTGCGGACCTGGCCCGTTGGTTGGCCGATCGTTAGGCGGGTTTAGTTCCGGCGCGGCTGCTCGTCGAACACGGCGTAGGCGAGGCCCAGAAGACGGGATGCGGACTCGGCATAGCCGGCGCGGTCGGCATCCTGGGCAAGCGAGATGAGGCGGTCGGCAAGGATCAGCGGGCTGACGGGAGGGGTCGGCTTTGCAGTCTGAAGATTCGGCATTGCTTTTGCTCCTGCGCGGCCATTTGTGGCCGATGAGGCGACGATGCCGAAACAAGTTTTCTAAAAGGTTAAGTAGACCACAAAAGCGCGAACACTCTTAATGCGCTCGAAAGGGGCCGCGCCGGGTCACGTGCGGCGTCGATTTCGGTCACCAATCCGGCAAGCGATTGTCCCCGCTGCTCGGCTGCATTGACCAGGGCGGCCCAGAATTCCGGCTCCAACGCAACGGAGGTGCGGTGGCCGGCCAGGCTGACGCTGCGTTTTTCCAGCGTCATGCCAGGCGCGCCGCTGCCCAGGCGCCGGACTCTGCCACGATCGGGTCGGGATCGGCGGCCAAGGTAGCGGCGGCAGGGCGCAAGGCAGCGTCGGCGGAATTGCCGATGGCGATGGCGACGTTGCGGGCGAAGCGGTCGCGGCCGATGCGTTTGATCGGCGACCCGCTGAACAATGCGCGGAACCCGGCATCGTCCAGCGCGGCCAGGCGGTCGAGCGAGGGGGCTTCCAAGTCCGGCCGGGGCTGCAGCTTGGCGTGGCGGGAGGCTTGGGCGAAGCGGTTCCACGGGCAGACCGCCAGGCAGTCGTCGCAGCCGTAGATGCGGTTGCCCATCAGGGGGCGCAGCGCCAGCGGGATGGGGCCGCGATGCTCGATCGTGAGGTACGAGATGCAACGGGTCGCATCCAAACGATACGGGGCGGGAAACGCATCGGTTGGGCAAGCGGTTTGGCAACGCGTGCACGTGCCGCAACGATCGGCGTGCGGTGCATCCGGCGCCAGTTCCAGCGTGGTGTAGATCTCCCCCAGGAACAGCCACGAGCCGTCGGCGCGGGAGACGAGATTGGTGTGCTTGCCCTGCCAGCCCAACCCGGCGGCGGCGGCGAGCGGCTTTTCCATCACGGGGGCGGTGTCGACGAACACCTTTACCGCCGGGCCAAAGCGGGCGGCAACGAACTGCGCCAGGTGCTTCAGCAGGCCTTTTACCACGTCATGATAATCGCGATGCCGGGCGTAGACGGAGATGTTGCCGCGGTCGGCCAGGCGCGTGGTGGCCAGCGCGTCTCCGGCGGGCGCGTAGCTCAATCCTAAGGCGATGACGCTGCGGGCTTCGGCCCACAAGGCTTGCGGGTGGCTGCGCTGCTCCGTGCGTTCCGCCATCCAGCCCATGTCGCCGTGCTGGCCGGCGGCGATGAAGGCGCCCAATCGGTCCCGTGCCTCCGGCCCGAGCGAGGCCTGGGCGAACCCAACGGCGTCGAAGCCGAGTGCGAGGGCCTTGGCGCGGATGTCCTGCTTAGGATCCTCCATGCGCCCGCTTCATTTAGCCGCGGCCGCGATAGGGCGGGACGCCTTGGTCCGGCACCCAGGCGCCGGCGGGAGGCGCGGCGGTTTGCCAGAACACGTCGATCGGGATGCCGCCGCGTGGATACCAATAGGCGCCGATTCGCAGCCAACGGGGCGATAGGAGGCGCACGAGCCGGTCCGCGATGGTCATCGTGCATGCCTCGTGGAAGGCGCCGTGGTTGCGAAAGCTGCCGAGGAAGAGTTTGAGCGACTTGCTTTCGACCAGAAATTCGCTGGGGATGTAGTCGATGACGATGTGGGCGAAATCCGGCTGTCCCGTCAGCGGGCAGAGCGAGGTGAATTCCGGCGCCACGAACCGCACGACGTAGTCCTTGCCCTGGTGCGGGCTGGGCACGCGCTCCAGGACTGCCTGGTCGGGCGAGGCGGGGGCGATGGTGGGGTGGCCGAGTTGCGTCAGCCCTTCGTAGGGCGCGCCAGTCTTGGGCAGATCGTCGAGTTCGCTCATAGCGTCTTAGCTAGGGCTGTCGGGCGTGGCATTCCAGCCCGCACGCACGATCGCGGCGTGCTCGGCTAGGCGATTGCCGATGATGGCGTCGCGCATCCCTGCCATCAGGGTGGCGTAGTAGGTGAGGTTATGCGTGGTCAGCAGCATTGGGCCCAGCATTTCCTTGGCGCGGAACAGGTGGTGCAGATAGGCGCGGCTGTGCCTGGTGCAGGCGAGGCAGGCGCAGGCCGGGTCGATCGGCCCGGCGTCGTCGATGTGGCGGGCGTTGCGCATGTTCAGGATGCCGACGCTGGTATAGGCGCGACCGGTGCGGCCGGCGCGGGTTGGCATCACGCAATCGAACATGTCCACGCCGCGCATGACTGCGCCCAGTAGATCGTCCGGCGTGCCGACGCCCATCAGGTAGCGCGGCTTGTCGGCGGGTAATTGAGGGGCGGTGGCGTCCAGCACGGTGAACATCGCCGCCTGCCCCTCGCCCACCGCCAGTCCGCCGATCGCATAGCCCTCGAAATCCAGCGGGGTCAGCGCCTCGACGGATCGGGTGCGCAAATGCGGGAACACACCGCCCTGGACGATGCCGAATTGGCCGTAGCCGGTGCGGGGGCGAAAGGCGGTGCGGGAGCGGACGGCCCAGCGCATCGACAGTTCCATCGAGGTCTGGGTCTGCGCCTCGGTGGCTGGGAAAGGGGTGCATTCGTCGAACGCCATGGTGATGGTGGCGTCCAGTTGGTGCTGAATTTCGGTGGAGTTCTCGGGCGTCAGGCGATGGGCCGAGCCGTCGAGGTGGGAGCGGAAGGTGACGCCGTCCTCGTCCATCTTGCGCAGGGCGGACAGGGACATGACCTGGAAGCCGCCGGAATCGGTGAGGATCGGGCCGGGCCAGTCCATGAAGCGGTGCAGGCCGCCGAGCGCGGCAACCCGCGCGGCGCCGGGTCGCAGCATCAGGTGGTAGGTGTTGCCGAGGACGAGCGTGGCGCCGGTGGTGCGCACGGCGTCGGCGGTCATGGCCTTCACCGTGCCGAGGGTGCCGACGGGCATGAAGACGGGGGTTGGGACGTCGCCATGCGCGGTGTGCAGCATGCCGGCCCGGGCGGCGCCGTTGGTGGCGTGCGCGGTCCAGGACAGGCTCATGGCGCCGGGTCCAGCAGGCTGGAATCGCCATAGGAGTAGAAGCGATAGCCGGTGGCGATGGCGTGGGCATAGGCGGCGCGCATCCGCCCGGTGCCGGCGAAGGCGCAGACCAGCATGAACAGGGTGGAGCGCGGCAGGTGGAAGTTCGTCATCAGGCGGTGCACGGCGCGGAAACGGAAGCCGGGGCGGATGAAGATGGAGGTTTCGCCGGCGAAGGGCTGCATGCCGTCCTCCGTCACCGCGGATTCCAGCAGGCGGAGCGTGGTGGTGCCGACGGCGATCACGCGGGAGGCGGCGCGGATTTCGGCGGCGGCCTGTTCGGTGACCTCGCCGCGCTCGGGGTGCATGTGGTGCTGGTCCGGGTCGCCGCGCATGGGCAGGAAGGTGCCTGCGCCCACATGCAACGTGATCGTGGTGCGGCTGATGCCACGGGCGGCGACGGCGTCCAGCAGGGCGGGGGTGAAGTGCAGGCCGCCAGTGGGGGCGGCGACCGCGCCCTCGGCCCGGGCGAAGACGGTCTGGTAGTCCTGCGCGTCGGCCGCGGTCGGGCCGGATGGGCGGGCGATGTAGGGCGGCAGAGCCAAGGCACCGGCACGACGCAGGGCGTCGGCGAAGGGCTCGCCCTCCAGGTCGAAGCGGATGGTCACGTCGCCCTCGTCCCGGGCGACGACCAGGGCGCGCATTTCGGTGCCGTCGAGGGAGAGCACGTCACCGGGCGCGAGGCGGCGGGCGTTGCGGGCCAAAGCGTGCCAGGTGCCGTCCGCCAGGGGGCGGTCCAAGGTGAGGCCGATGCGAGCGGCGCCGCGATGGGCTGCCAGTTGGGCTGGGATCACGCGCGTGTCGTTGGCGACCAGCAGGTCCCCCGGCGACAGCAGACCGGGCAGATCCGCCACGCGATAATCCGCCAGCCCGACCCCCACGTGTAATAGCCGCGCTGCCTCCCGCGGGCGGGCCGGCTCCTGCGCGATCAGCCCGGGGGGAAGGTCGAACGCATAGGGATCGGAGGACGGATCAGAGGGAGAGATAGGAGCTGATCTCGATCAGATTGCCGTCGGGGTCGCGACAATAGACCGACTGCATCGGCCCAAGCGCGCCCGTTTTGGGGACGGGGCCGGCCTCGATGGCGACGCCGCATTGCTGCAGGTGATCGACCACGTCCTCCGGCCCGACGGCGGTGATAAAGCAGGCGTCGATCGCGCCGGCCTTGTCGTTGACGCCGGTCGCCCAGGATCGGGTGTCGGCATCGGTGGGACGCAGGTTCAGCTTCTGGCCGCCGAACTTCAGCGCGGTGCGATTATCCTCGCCGAACTCCTCGCGCTCCATTCCCAGGACGCGCTGGTACCAGGACGCGGTGATCTCCACGTCCTTGCAATTCACCACGATGTGGTCGAGACGGTCGACAGTGAATCGCATGATAGGGTCCGATGTGAGAGGCTTTACCCGCCGCGCATATATAGCCCTCCGGCAGCCGCGGCAATTGATCCTGGTGGCTGCCATGCTCGCCGCCCTGCCCGCGGCCGCCCAGCCCTACCCCGTCGTCAACCAACCCGACCTCGCCTACGGCCCACTGCCAGCCGAACAGTCGGACCTGTACCTGCCCACGACCGGCCTCGGCAAACGGCCTGCGGTGGTGGTCATTCACGGCGGCGGCTGGGTGAGCGGTAGCCGGCACTGGGCGGATTATTTCGCCAACACATTGGCCGCCAACGGGATCGTGGTGCTGAACATCGACTACCGCCTTGCCGACAAGACCATGCCTGACACGCGGTGGCCGGCCCAGTTGGTGGATGCGCAACTCGCCGTCCGCTTCCTGCGCGCCCATGCCGCCGACTACGCCATCGATACAGCGCGCATCGGCGCGGTCGGCGATTCCTCCGGCGCGCAATTGGCGGTGTTTCTGGGCACGCTGTCCAAGACCGTGCCCGGCGATGAGGCCGGGCTGTACTCGCGCGAACGGCCCAATGTGAAGGCGGTGGTGGATCAGTTCGGCCCGATGGATCTGCCGGGGATGGGCCAGTACGGCCTCGGGTCGATCGAGGCGATGTTCGGCACCACGACGCCGACGCCGGACCAGTTACAAAGCGTGTCCCCGATCCCGGCCATCACCCGGCAGACCGCGCCCATCTACATCATCCATGGGCAGAGCGACCGCGTCGTGCCGTTCGACCATTCTCAACAGTTGATGACCGCGCTGCAGGCGCACGGCGTGAGCGCGCAGTTGACGCCGTATGATGGCGATCATGGCTACCAGGGCCTGAACAACGACCAAATCGGCAAACTGCAGTTCGACGCGATCACCTGGCTGATCGCCAAGCTACGCCACTAGCTAGGCTTCGGTCGAAAACGCCCCTGCTGTCGCGGCGACGTTGCCGGAAGCCGAGAGGGCGGGCACTGCGGCCGGCACTGGGGCAACCGGCACTGGGGCGACCGGCGCTGGGGCGACCGGCACTGGTGCGGGGCTCGCGGGTGTCGTGCCGGCGCTGGCAGGTGCGCCCGTGACGCTGCCGGTCGCAGCGCCCGTGATCGAAAGTAACGGCGTGGCGACGTCGTGGATCGCGGGTTGGTAGATGCCGTTCGACGGCTCGTTCAGTTCATAGCTCTTGAGCTGCCGCTTGGTGGGCAGAGACTGCGTTTCATCACCCTTCGCGTTGTAGAACTCCAACACGACGATCCCGCTCTTGGGGTCTAGCAGCGATACAGGGCTGGGATGCGGTGCGGCCGCCACGGCGGCCGCAATGCTACCCTGGGATGCGGGAATAATGCCCAATGAGGCCGCGGCCTTGATTGGCGAGGCTGGCAATGCGCTATAGCTGGACGCCGCCGCGATATCGGTAGGCATAAGATTTCCCCTCGCATGACAGTGCGTTCGGGGGCGTTTTGCCGCCTGGTGACCGGCCCAGCCTGCACCGAGCAAGCTAACAAATAGTAGGCGTCGTCTTTTATTTTAGACGTAATGCGCTATTTTGGATGTCACATGCGGCGCGATTAGATCACGTTTCCTTGATCACCGGTTCCATCGAGTCATAGAAATCGTTGCCCTTGTCGTCGACCACGATGAAGGCGGGGAAATCCTCGACCTCGATGCGCCAAACCGCTTCCATGCCAAGTTCCGGATATTCCAGCACCTCGACCTTGCGGATGCAGTCCTGGGCCAGCCGGGCTGCAGGGCCGCCGACACTGCCGAGGTAGAAGCCGCCATGTGCCCGGCAAGCGTCGCGCACTGCGCGGGACCGGTTGCCCTTGGCCAACATGATCAGGCTGCCGCCGGCCGACTGGAATTGTTCGACGTAGCTGTCCATCCGCCCCGCCGTGGTCGGACCGAACGAGCCGGTGGCGAACCCCTCGGGCGTCTTGGCCGGGCCGGCGTAATAGACCGGGTGGTTCTTGATGTAGTCGGGCAGTTCTTCCCCCGCCGCCAGCCGCTCGGCCAGTTTGGCGTGGGCGATGTCGCGGGCGACAACCATCGTGCCGGTCAGTGACAGGCGGGTGGACACCTTGTGGCGCGACAATTCCCGGCGGATCTCGATCATCGGGCGATTGAGGTCGAGCTTGACCATCTCGCCGCCCAGGATGTCGTCCGTTGTTTCGGGCAGGAAGCGGGCCGGATCGGTCTCCAACTGCTCAAGGAATACACCTTCGGGCGTGATCTTGGCCATGATCTGTCGGTCGGCGCTGCACGACACGCCGATGCCCACCGGCAGGCTGGCGCCATGGCGCGGCAGGCGGATGACGCGCACGTCGTGGCAGAAATACTTGCCGCCGAACTGGGCGCCGATGCCGATGCGCCGGGTCATCTCCAGCACCTGCCTCTCCATCTCGACGTCGCGAATGGCGTGGCCGGCCATGGTGCCGGTGGTCGGCAGCGTGTCCAGCCAGCGGGTGGAGGCAAGCTTGACCGTCTTCAGCGTCAGCTCCGCGCTGGTGCCGCCGATGACGATGGCCAGGTGGTAGGGCGGGCAGGCGCTGGTGCCGAGCGTGCGGACCTTGGTCTCGAGGTAGGCCAGCAGCTTGGCCGGGCTCAGGATCGCGCGGGTTTCCTGGAACAGGAACGTCTTGTTGGCGCTGCCGCCGCCCTTGGCGACGAACTGCATGTGGAACTCGTCGGCGTGGTGCTCGCCGGGTTGGGCCATGATGTCGAACTGGACGGGTAGGTTGTTGCCGGTGTTCACTTCCTCGAACATGCTGATCGGGGCCATCTGGCTGTAGCGCAGATTGGTCTCGGTATAGGTGCGGTGCACGCCGTAGGAGAGTGCCTCCTCCTCGTCACCCTGCACCCAGACGCGCTGGCCCTTTTTGCCGAATACCAGGGCGGTGCCGGTGTCCTGGCACATCGGCAGTACGCCGCCAGCCGCGATGGCCGCGTTCTTCAACAGGTCCAACGCGACGAACCGGTCGTTCGCGCTCGCCTCCGGGTCATCCAGGATGGCGCGCAGTTGGGCCAGATGGCCGGGGCGCAGCAGGTGGGAGGTATCGCGGAAGGCTTGGAAGGCCAGTTCGCTCAGCGCCTCCGGCTGGATGCGCAGCACGGTCTGGCCGTCGCATTGGCCGGTGGATACGCCTTGGATGTCCAGCTTGCGCCACGGCGTATCACGCTCGCCCACCGGGAACATCGGCGCGTAGGTGAAGCCCGGCGTCCGGGGCGGAAGGCTGTCCATGGCTGGCACTCCGAAAAGCTATGACGCTTTTACGAGCCCTTCCTCGGATAAAAAAGGCCCCTCCCTTGCGGGAGGGTGCTGAGGTCAGTCGCGCCGTTTGCGGAATGCGTCCAGACTGACGACCTGTGGCTCCTCGGTCGGGCGCTCGGGCTCTTCGGCGACCTCTTCCTCGACGGTTTCCTCCAATTCCTCACTATTGGCGGCCTCCACGGGGGCGGCGCGGAAGCGCAGGCCGAATTGGGCGTGCGGATCGGCGAAGGCGGTCAGCGCTGCGAACGGGATGACCAGCGTGCTGGCGATGCCGCCGAACGACAGGCCGACGCTGAAGAAGCCGGCAGCCTCGTTCACGATCAGATCCCAGAACTGGTGCTGCAGGACGATCGTCATCTCTTCCGGATACTGGGCCAGCAAACGGGCCGGAATCGTCACCCCGACGTGGTCGGTGCGGAAGCTGACGTAGAAATGGTGCTGGCCCGGCATCCCCTGCTCGCCGGCGAATTGCAGGGCGCGGATCGCCACGCCACGCATCGCCTCCTGCGCCCATACGTCGTAGGGCAGCAGGCTGTCGGGGCGCGGGGCGGGTGTGTCGTCGTCTTCCATGGCGTGTGCTCGATTACTTCAGGTCTCGATTAGCGTGAAATCGCGCGCCGGAGCAAAAAAACAGCTCCCGTGCGATAGCCATCAATACTCTCCACAACATGTTAATGTGGCAACGTCGCGGCAGAGGAAGACTCAAATGTATATCGCAATGAACCGCTTCAAAGTCACGCCCGGGTCGGAGACCGCGTTTGAACAAGTCTGGGCAAACCGGGACAGTCATCTGAACGAGGTGCCTGGTTTCGTCGAATTCCACCTGCTGCGTGGGCCGACGAAGGAGGACCACGTGCTGTATTCCTCCCACACCATATGGACCGATTACGCGGCATTCGAGGGGTGGACGAAATCGGAGGCATTTCGCGCCTCGCATCGCAACGCCGGGGATAACCGCGCGATGTATCTGGGCCACCCGGAATTCGAGGGCTTTACCGTCGTGCAGACCGTGAAATGACGACACCGGCTCCTGTCTCAGCAGGGTTGCCACCGGAGCAGTTGGAAATGCTGTTCTACGCGGCGGCGCGGGATGGCGACGTCGAGTTGCTGGGGGCGTTCCTGGATGCCGGGACCGACCCAAATCGGCCGGACGATCGTGGTTTTCCGCCGCTGATCCTGGCGAGCTACAACGAACAGGCGGCGGCGACGGCGCTGCTGCTGGCCCGGGGCGCGGTGGTGGATGCGGTGGACGCCAAGGGCAGCACCGCGTTGGGCGGCGTGGCGTTCAAGGGCTATGTCGACATCGCCGGGCAATTGCTGGCCGCTGGCGCCGCCGTGGATGCGCCCAACGAGGCCGGGCGCACGCCGCTGATGTTCGCCACCATGTTCGGCCGCGCCGAGATGGCGGCACTGCTGATCCAGCACGGCGCCGACCCAAACCGCCTGGATGCCGAGGGCAACAGCGCCGCCGACATCGCGCGGCAGAGCGGCCGCCCCGAGTTGGTCGCCGCCCTGGGCCTGGCCGCGTGATGGCCCACACGCTGAGCGAGGCGACGGCATCCCGCCTGGTGGCGGTGGCGCTGGGCCACGTCACCCGCGAGTATCCGAACAAGCCGGCCAACCCGATGGCCGGCCCGCAGGACGCACGCACGCCGCGCGATCTGTATCCGGTATTCTACGGCAGCTATGACTGGCATTCCTGCGTGCATGGCTACTGGATGCTGGCGCATCTGCTGCGCCAATTCCCCGCCATGCCGCCCGCCAGCGCCATCCGCACCCTGTTCGAGGCCCATCTGACGCCCGAGCGCGTGGCCGGCGAGGTCGCGACCCTAAGCCACCCCAATGCGGGCGGCTTCGAACGCCCCTATGGCTGGGCCTGGATTCTGAAGCTGGCGGAGGCGTTGAGCCACCTGCCCGAGCGCCGCTGGTCCGACGCCTTGGCGCCGCTGACCGGCCTGATCGTCGAGCGGTTTCAGACCTTCCTGCCCAAGGCGAGCTACCCGGTGCGGGTCGGCACCCATTTCAACACCGCCTTCGCCCTGTCCCTCGCCGCCGACTACGCGGCCAGCGTCGGCGATACCGGGCTGTTCGACAGCCTGCGGCACACGGCGGAGGGTTGGTATGGCGCCGATGCCGATTGCCAGGCGTGGGAGCCGAGTGGGGACGACTTCCTCTCCTCCGCCCTGATGGAGGCGGAGTGCATGCGCCGCCTGCTGCCGCCGGAGCAGTTCGGCCCGTGGTTCGACCGGTTCCTGCCCCATTTGGCCGAGGCGCGGCCGGCGACGTTGTTCGCCCCCGCCGCCGTCAGCGACCGCAGCGACGGCAAGATCGCACATCTGGATGGGCTGAACCTCAGCCGGGCCTGGTGCTGGCGCGCGCTGGCCCGAACGCTGCCGCCAGGTGACCCGCGGCAGATCATGATGGAGCAGGCGGCCGAGCTGCATCTGGACGCTGGGCTGCCACATGTCGCCGGGGACTATATGGGCGAGCACTGGCTGGCGACGTTCGCCGTGCTGGCGCTAGAAGGCTAGCGCAAATTTCGTGCTGGCAAATCTCTAGCCGAGAATCCCGTCGACGGGCGTCACCGGGGACGGGACCCCGGTGGCGCCGCTGGCCTGCAGCAGGTCGATCTCGATCCCGCGGGTGATCGCCTGCATGGGCAGGTCGTGGATCCGGTTTTCGAACGGGTCTTCCAGATCCTGGCCGATCCGGTCGAGGGCGATGAACATGAAGCCGATCACGGTGGAGCCAACGGGGGTGTAATACCCCAGTTGGTTGACCAGCCCGATCGGCAGCAGCAGGCAATAGACACGGGTGAAGACCTGCGGGAACTGGTCGTATTGCCGCGGCATCGGCGTGTTCTTAATCCGCTCCAGCCCGCCCTGGGCGTTCGCGATATCGTTCAGTGTGCGGTCCAGCGCGGTGGCGCCGATCGCATCGAGACTGCCGGCGCGGCGGGCCTCGGCGATGTGGCGGCCGATGATCATCTGGATGGCGAACGGCACGTTGGCGACCTCGCGCAACCGGGCGATCGTCTCCGGCGGCAGATAGGCGGCCAGATCGTCCCATGGCGGCAGGCGCAGCAAATGGCAGCGTAGCGCCAGGGCGTAGGCGATCTGGTGGCGCACCAGACTGGCGGCGAGCAGCGGGTCTTCCAGGAAGGTCGCGAGGCCGCGCGCCAGGCTGCGCGAGTTGTTCACCACGGCGCCCCACAGGCCGCGGGCCTCCCACCAGCGATTATACCCGGCGTTGTTGCGCAGCGTGACGATGAGCGCGATGGCGCTGCCGAGTAGGGGCAACGGCAGCTCGGGCACCGATATCCAGGTCCAGTTCCCGACCATGTAAATCAGCGTCACCAGCACGTCGTACGCCAGCAGGGCCAGCAGCGGCAGGCCGCCATGCCGGACCAGCCGGGGAAGGTCCAGGCCACGCCGTACGATCACGGTAGCGCGGCTCGCGTGGCGAATTCGGTGGCTTCCAGCGGGACGAACTTGCCGGTCGCGTGATCGACGGTCGTCACGCTGCCCGTCTCGATCCCGTACACCCAGCCGTGCAACGCGACCTGACGCGAGGCCAGACGCGCCGCGACTGCCGGGTGAGTCGCCAGATGGCCCAATTGGGTGCGAACGTTCTGCTCCACCAGCGCCTGCACCTGCGCCGGGCCTTCGACGCCGGGGTGGGTGACGGCCACCACGCTGCGCGCGGCCTCCGCATTGCGCATCCAGGAGGCGACGGTCGGCATGGTGCGCAGCAGGGCGCTATCGGGGTTCAGCAGCGCCTTCATCGCTCCGCAATCGGAATGGCCGCAGATGACGATGTCGCTCACGCCCAGCGCCACGCAGGCATACTCGATCACTGCGGACACGCCGCCCAGCATCTCACCATAGGCGGGGACGATGTTGCCGATGTTCCGGCACACGAACAGCTCGCCAGGGCTGGTTTGGGTGATCAGTTCCGGCACGACGCGGCTGTCGGCGCAGGCGATGAACAGGGTTTGCGGTTCCTGCCCGGCGGCCAGTTCGGCGAATAGCTTCTGGCGCTGCGGGAAGACGTTCTCGCGAAAATTACGCACTCCGGCGACGAGGCGGCGCATCCCGCTCTCCTGCCGAGCCGACATTACCGGCCTATCCCGTGCGCGTTTACGCTCATACCCACCTCACCTACTCGTCGTAGCGTTGCTCCTGCCACGGGTCGCCCCGTTCGTGATAGCCCCGCGTCTCCCAGAAGCCGGGCTTGTCGCCGGTCACGAACTCGATCCGCTGCAGCCACTTGGCACTTTTCCACAGATAGAGATGCGGCACGATGAGCCGGACCGGGCCGCCATGTTCGGCGGTGAGCGGCTTGCCGTTCCAGCAATGCGCCAGGATCGCGTCGGGGGCGGCGAAATCGGCCAGGGGAAGATTGGTGGTGTAGCCATCGTGGCTGTGGAGGATGACGAAGCTGGCGCCGTCGAGCGGCTGCACCGCGTCCAGCACGGTGCGGGTGGATACGCCGTCCCACTGGTTGTCGTAGCGCGACCAGGTGGTGACGCAGTGGATGTCCGTCACCTCCTGCACCTGGTCCTGGGCGCGAAAGGCGTCCCAGTTCCAGGTTACCGACTCCCGCACCGCGCCGAACACGCGGAGGGACCAGCGGGCCGGGTCGATGTTCGGGTGCACGCCCAGGTCCAGCACCGGCCAGTCCCGCACGAGGTGCTGACCCGGCGGCAGACGCGCCCGCTCCGGCACGGGGGGGCCACCGGTCAAGAACCGCCCCTGCTCCGCCCAACGCTGCTTCGTGGTGGTAAGCTTGCTATCGGGCGGGGGCACGTCGCTCACGCCATCGCGTCCTGTTGGATGAGCGAGGGCGCCATCTCCGCCAGAATTTCGTAGGAGCGCAGGCGGGCGCGGTGGTCGTGAATGGCACCGGCGACCATGATCTCGTCCGCCCCGGTTTCGTCGAGGAACGCCGATAGCTCGCGCTTCACCGTGGCGGCCGAGCCGACGAAGGAACAGGCGAGCATGCCCATCGCCTGGGCTTTTTCGGAGGGGGACCAATAGGTTTCGATATCGTCGATCGGGGGGAGCAGCTTGCCGCGGGTGCCACGGAACAGGTTGGTGAAACTCTGCTGCGGGGAGGTGAAGAGGTGTTTGGCCTCGGCATCGGTTTCGGCGGCGACGACATTCACGCCGACCATGGCGTAGGGCTTGGCCAGTTGCTCGGATGGCTGGAAACGGTCGCGATAGACCTGCAGAGCCTGCATGAGCGCGTCTGGCGCGAAGTGGGAGGCGAAGGCGTAGGGCATGCCGAAATGCGCTGCGACCTGGGCGCCGAACAGGGAGGAACCGAGGATCCAGAGGGGCACGTTCGTGTTGCCGCCGGGCACGGCCTGGACGCGCTGGTTCGGAGTGGTTGGGCCCAGCAGCGCCCGTAGCTCGGCCACATCCTGCGGAAAGCTGTCAGCCGCCTCCGGGTCCCGCCGAAGCGCACGCTGGGTGTAGCCGTCCGAGCCTGGGGCGCGGCCTAGGCCGAGATCGATGCGGCCGGGATAGAGGGTTTCCAGGGTGCCGAATTGCTCGGCGATGACCAGGGGGGAGTGGTTGGGCAGCATGATGCCACCCGCGCCGACGCGGATGCGGTGCGTGCCGCCGGCGACGTAACCCACCGTGACGGCGGTCGCCGCGCTGGCGATGCCGATCATGTTGTGGTGCTCGGCCAGCCAATAGCGGCGGTAGCCCCAGCGCTCGGCATGTTGGGCGAGGTCGAGTGAATTGTGCAGGGCGTCGGCAGGGCCAAAGCCTTCGGGCACTGGTGCGAGATCGAGGACGGAGATCGCTTGCATTGCCACCTTCTGTGAAGACCGACCCGACATGTCTGTCTTCGGCGGTGCAATAACAAGGTTGGGCATGAGTGGGGGGCTTCTGTTGCCCGGTGCCCCCCGAACCGCGTCTATCGTAGCTTACGCTGCGACTGCGAATGCCTCATGATTGTCATTGGCACTTGTAATAAAGCCCGATAACGGCGGTACAATGCCGAGCGGCCAGCCAACCTTTCAACACCGGTCGAACCTATTTCGCCCCCAGATCCACGCATAGGCCCGGGTCAAGAATGACTGGCGCCCACTTGTAGCCATTGGTGGAGGCGGCGGGTATCGCACCCGCGTCCCAAATGCCTAACGAATTAGCCCTCTACCGCCATAGCCGGCGAACCAGCACCCCTATAGTAGGCACGCGCAGGCCTCATCGCAAGCGGGGCCGCATCGCAAGCGGGGGCCCGATCGCAAGCGGGGGCCCGATCGCAAGCGGGGCTAGTGGGGCGCCATGGCGGCGGCGCGCTTGGCGGCGGCGACCATGTTCAGCCGGGAATACAGCCCGAATTCGGAGCCGTTATCCAGGAACCCGCCGCCCGGCCCTTCCGTCGCGGTGAGGATGGCGTTGGCCTGCACCAGCGTCAGATAAGGAAAGGCCGTCGTCAGCAGATAGCCAGCTTCGGGTGCAACCTTGCCCACGTCTTCCACGGTGTTCGCGGTGGACTGGAACACCACCGGCAGGCCGTAGGTGAGGGTGATGGTGTAGAATGCCTCGTTGGCGGCGGGGTTGGCGAACCGGCTGACATCCTGCGCGGCGCAGACTGGCATCGTGTCGCCGCACTTGGCCGTCAGCGCCTGGGTCAGATCCGCACGCGCCTGCTTTACCGCGCCCTGGAAGTCGGTGATGACGGGGGCCCCGCGGAGGGATTGGCCGACATAGGCCGGGTCGTTGGCCAGCAGGTGCGCCACGTCGTGCAGCGCCAGGGTACGGCCGCCGATGACGTCCATCGTGTAGTGGGCACCGAGGATGATGCGGTTGTTGCCGTATTCGGCCGCCCGGGTCATCGCCTGCTGATACCGCTCCGGCACCAGGATCGCGAGCAGCACCGACTCCGTCGTGCCGTAGGTCGTGTGACCGCTGGGATAGGAGGGGCTTTCGGTCAGATCCTGATCCGGGCCGCGCAGATAGGTGGTGTTGGTCGCTGGCTTGCCGAAGTAGTCGGGGCCGCTGACGGGGGTCAGGCCCGGTTCGGTCTGGAACGGGCGGGAGTTGCCGAACGGGTCGTTGCCCGGCGTGCCGGCCGGGTGGGCGTAGGCCCTGCCGAACACATCGGCCACGCCGCCCACCTGCGCCATGACGGCCATGGCCGGGTCGGCGGCGGGGGTTTTGCCGTCGGTCGTCTTGTTGGCGAAGAAGAACTTGCCGGCATTGGCGCCGGACCCGGTCGTTGCCGAGGTGTAGGCGATCAGCGCCGCGACCGAGGGCGCGATGCTGGTGAACTGCTTGGGCGACTCGTATTTCGCCAGGGACTGGTACGAGGTGCCGAGCAGGGTGCCGAGCGAATCGGCCAATTGCGTCGCGTTGCCGCCGGTGATGAAGGCGTCCCGCAGGGCGAGTTGCTGCTGCTCGGCAAACGGCAGCAGGGTGGGCTGCTGGATCGTCCCGGCCTGAATGCCACCGGTGACGGTGTAATTCCCGGCCAACGCCGCCTGTCCCGCCGGCGTGTTGGGCAGCGTTGTTACGGGCGCCAAACCCCTCAGCGACGCCAGGGTGGACGTCGCCAGGGTGGAGGCCGGTTGGGCCGATGCGGCGATGGGGGCAAGCGCCACCGCCATCGTGAGCATCACGGCCAAGCCGCCTGCCATACGCTGCTTCATCTACCGACCCGATCGCAATTGTGACGGCAACGTAGTCGACCGGGTCGGCTGGTGGTAGGTGGTGGCCCATGCCGATATCACCCGAACAGGACGCGGCCATTGCCGAGCTGCGCGCCACCCCCACCCCCACCCTGCGGGCCACCGTGCCGGCGTTGGAGGCGATGCTGTATCACGCCACGCCCGTGCTGGATCACGGCTTCGTCCGGGTCGTCGACTACATGGGCGACGATTCCGCGGTGGTGCAGGCCGCCCGGGTTTCGTATGGCCGGGGCACCAAGCGGGTCAGCGAGGATGCCGGGTTGATCCGCTATCTGATGCGCCACCGCCACTCGACCCCGTTCGAGATGTGCGAGATCAAGTATCACGTGAAGCTGCCGATCTTCGTCGCGCGGCAGTGGATCCGCCACCGGACGGCGAACGTGAACGAGTATTCCGCCCGCTATTCGGTCATGGACCGGGAATTCTACATTCCCGCGCCGGAACACCTAGCCGCCCAATCCAGCGACAACCGCCAGGGCCGCGGCGATGTGCTGGAGGGTGCGGAGGCGGAGGCGGTGCTCGACCTGCTGCGCAGCGATGCCGGCCGCACCTACGACAACTATACCTGGATGCTGAACGAGGACGAGGCCGATCCTGCCCGGCAGGGGCTGGCGCGCGAGTTGGCGCGGATGAACCTGACGCTGAATACCTACACACAATGGTATTGGAAGACCGACCTGCATAATTTGCTCGGCTTCTTGTCGCTGCGGGCCGATTCGCATGCGCAATACGAGATCCGCGCCTATGCCGACGTGATGATGCGATCGATGGAGGCGTGGGTGCCGGCCACTGCAGCCGCGTTCCGCGACTACCGGCTGGGTGCGGTGACGTTCTCCGCCGCGATGCTGGCGGTCATCAAGCGGCGCCTGGCTGGTGAGGCGGTGGACCAGCCCAGCAGCGGGCTCAGCAAGCGCGAATGGGCGGAGATGGAAGCAGCCCTCGCATGATCCTGGTCTTCGGCAGCATCAATCTGGACATCATCTACCAGTTGGATGAGCTGCCGAGGCCGGGCCAAACCGTAATCGGTCGCACCGCCCTGGTGCAGCCCGGCGGGAAGGGTGCCAACCAGGCGGTTGCCGCGGCGCGCGATGGCGCGGTTGTCGCGATGGCCGGCGCGATCGGCGGCGACCCGATGGCCGAGGCGGCCATGACCGGGCTGCGCGACGCGGGGGTGGATCTGTCACGGGTGAGCACGGTGGATCTGCCCACCGGAAGCGCCTCGATCTGTGTGGACCGCCATGGCGAAAACCAGATCGCGGTGGCGAGCGGCGCCAATTTGCGCGTCGTGGCCGGCCAGGTCGCCGATGCCGATCTTGGGCCGGACACGATACTGGTGTTGCAGATGGAGGTGCCGGCGGAGGCAACAGGGGCGCTGATCCGCCGTGCGAAGGCGCGCGGGGCACGGATCATCCTCAATCTGGCGCCGGCTGGCCCTATCGCCGAAGACGCCCTGGCGATGGTGGACTGGCTGGTGGTGAATGCCGAGGAGGCGGCTTGGTTGGCCGGGCATCTCAGTGTTTCCGCCGATCCAGCCTCGCTGCATGCGGGCTTGGGCGTCGGCATCGTCAACACGCTGGGCGCCGAGGGCGTGTTGGCACATTCCGATACGGGCGCGGTATTGCTGCGCGCCAATTCGGTCGCCGTGGTTGATGCCACGGGCGCAGGGGATTGTTTTATCGGGGTGTTCGCTGCTGCCCTAGACCGGGGCGAGAGTGTCAAGGCGGCCCTCGAGCGGGCGAATGTCGCTGCCGGACTCAGCTGCACGCGCCGTGGAAGCCAGGCTAGCCTTCCCTCATCCGCCGAAACGGACGAGGTGCTGCGCACTTGTTCGCAAGAAGTCCTCTCCAGTAAAGAGGACCCGCCGACCTAGGCGGATGCAGCGTGTGCGGCGCAGTCGTGGCCAGAGATTTCTGCCAACAGCGTCCAGACCTTCTCTGGCTCCATATTCGAGTCTGGGTCGTTCAGCATGCGGTCCAGCTCTTCAAGCTTCTGATCGTAAACCTGGTCGTCCATTCAAACGCTCCGCTGCGACGCAACATCAGACAGTAGGAACGAAGAACGTGGCGAGGCCAGGGCAGTTCGTGTCGGCTCACGAATATGTCAGACCGATGACGTTATGGCGGGTGCGAGGGCGGTAAGCTTGCACGCCGGGTGCTGCGTGTTGCGGAAGCGGAACTCGCCATCGGGTGCGGCGTCCGGCGCCCCGACCCCGAACATTTCCAGGCGGGACGCGCAGGTGACCGCGACGACCGGCTTGGCTTCGGGGTTGGTGAGGAAGTGGCGCGCCTCGCCCTCCAGATCCATTCGCTCCCGCAGCAGGCGCCATTCGGTGCGGTCGGTATCTTCGATGAACATCGCCAGGATGCCGGGGCGCTGTCCGCTCAGGCGGGTGGGGGCGATCGCGGCCATACGGCGACGGATCGCCACGGCGACCTCGTTCTCCTGCCCGGCACGGGCGGCCAGCACCATCATGCTGCGCTCGGCAGTCATCACGGCCAGATGGGCCTCGGGACCGAACTCGTTGCGCAGGCTCGGCATCAGGCCCAGCTCGTCGGCCTGGGCGGCGGCCAACATCAGCGGGTCCAGGCGCAGCACCGCGGCCTCGTCATGGTCGGCCCGGCGCATACCGGATAGCATCGTGGTGATGCGACCGTGCAGGGCGGCCAGCGCCTCGCTCTGTGGCACGTCCTTCAGGCCTTGTGGCAGGGTCATCTTCAGCAAATAGCGGCCGGGATGGCTGGCCAGCCAGGTCTGCAGTTCCGGATCGACCCGATCGCACAGGTTGGACCATGCGCCGCGATGCACGCCGCGCCCGTCCTCGGCAGACACCACGTCACAGGCGATCTCCGCCTCCTGCCCGTCGCGGTGGATCAGCAGGTCGAAGTTGGTATCGTCCTCCAACCCGGCGAACAGCACCTCGAACCCGCGGGCGCGTTGGAGCGCGGCGGTCCGCAGGATGTGGAAGGCGGGAATGAGCGTGTTGTCCGCCTCGGCGGCGCGCTGCAAACGGGCCCGTAGCCGATCCCGACTGGCGCCGGGCAATTCCTCGAACAGTCGGCTGGCGTCGGCGGCCAATTTCGCGATGCAGCGTTCACCGGCGCTGGGGGGACGGTTGCGGCCGGGCTTGCGCCAGCGGTCGATCGTCAATTCGATGATGTGGCGCTGCTGGATGGCGCGGCCCAGACGCGTCGGCTTGGCCGCCTCGCGCTCCAGATCGGAAATGCGCGTCGCCCACTCGCCTTTGCCAAATCGGTCGACGAACTCGTCGAGACCGGCGGAATTGATGGTCGTGTCTGGGGCAGTCATCGGCCCAAGGTTAGTGCCCATACGATATTCGACCCCATACACATCGCCGTGACGAGAGCTTAATTCCTGGGCAGGTGTGCAGTTGCCGGGGCGTGCGGATTTTGCGCGCGATGGCGCAATAAGTGATCCGCCAAGACACAGGCCAGCATCGCCTCCCCGACCGGCACTGCACGGATGCCGACGCACGGATCATGCCGCCCCCGGGTCATGACTTCAACCTCGTGCCCGTGCCGGTCCACTGACGGCACCGGGGTCAGGATCGAACTCGTCGGCTTTACCGCGAACCGTGCGACGATTGGCTGCCCGGTGGAAATGCCGCCCAGGATGCCGCCTGCATGATTGGCCGCGAAGGCCACGCTGCCGTCGTGCATCCGCATCGCGTCGGCGTTTTCCTCACCATGCAACATCGCAGCGGCGAATCCGGCGCCGATCTCGACGCCCTTGACCGCATTGATGCTCATCAGGGCCGCGGCCAGGTCGGCGTCCAGCTTGCCATAGATCGGCGCGCCCAGGCCAGGCGGCACGCCCTCGGCCACGACCTCGATCACGGCGCCGACGGAGGAGCCGGTTTTGCGCACGGCAGCCAACTGCTCCTCCCATTGCGCGGCCATCACCGGGTCGGGGCAGAAGAACGGGTTGTCGCGCAATGTCGCCCAATCCCAGCGGCTGCGGTCCACCGCCTGCGGGCCGATCTGGATCAGCGCGCCGCGGATGGTCACACCCTCCAGCACGCGGCGCGCGATGGCACCCGCCGCCACCCGCATGGCGGTTTCCCGGGCGGAGGACCGGCCGCCGCCGCGGTAGTCGCGAATGCCGTATTTCAATACGTAGGTGACATCGGCGTGACCGGGGCGGAATTGCTCGGCAATGGCGCCATAGTCCCGGGATCGCTGGTCGACGTTGTCGATGTGGAGCGCGATTGGGGTGCCGGTGGTTCGGCCCTCGAAAATGCCGGACAGGATGCGGACGGTGTCCGGCTCCTGCCGCTGGGTGGTGAATTTGGACTGGCCGGGGCGGCGCAGGTCCAGAAAGGGCTGGATGTCCGCCTCGGTCAACGGCAGCAGCGGCGGGCATCCGTCCACCACGCAGCCGATCGCCGGGCCATGGCTTTCGCCCCAGGTGGTGACGCGGAACAGGTGGCCGAACGTATTATGGCTCACAGAACCCGCGCCTCCAGGGATTACTCGGCGTGCGAGACGGTGATGTCGGGCGCGGTCGGGTTTTTCATGCCAACCGTGTGGTAGCCGCTATCCACGTGATGCACTTCGCCCGTCACGCCGGAGGACAGGTCGGACAGCAGATACAGCCCGGCGCCGCCCACTTCCTCGATCGTGGTGTTACGCTCCAGCGGGGAGTTGTACTGGTTCCAGCGCAGGATGTAGCGGAAATCGCCGATGCCGCTGGCGGCCAGCGTCTTGATCGGCCCGGCGCTGATGGCGTTGACGCGGATGCCCTGGCCGCCGAGGTCGGCGGCCAAATAGCGCACCGATGCCTCCAGCGCGGCCTTGGCCACACCCATGACGTTGTAATGCGGCATCACCCGCTCGGCGCCCAGATAGGTCATGGTCAGCATCGAGCCGCCGGCCTTCATCATCGGCACGGCACGGGCGCAGACGGCGGTGAAGGAGTAGCAGGAGATATCCATCGCGGTGAGGAACGCGTCGCGCGGCGTGTCCATATACTTGCCGCGCAGGAATTGCTTGTCGGCCCAGCCGATCGAATGGACCAGGAAGTCCAACTCGCCCCACTGATCGCGCACGGCGGCGAAGGCTGCGTCCATGCTGGCATCGCTGCTGACGTCGCAGGGGACGATCAGCTTGCTGCCCACGCTTTGGGCCAGCGGACGCACACGCTTCTCTAGCGCATCGCCCTGGTAGGTGAACGCCAACTCGGCCCCTTGTGCGGCCAGGGCGGCGGCGATCCCCCAGGCGACGGAGCGGTCGTTGGCGACGCCCATCACCAGGCCGCGCTTCCCCGCCATCAAATTCCCTGTCACGGGCTTGGCGAGCGCGTTGGCATCCGGCATGGCGTTATTCCCCCTCGGGTAGCGGATCTGGCAGGCAAGCCCGGCGATCGACCGGGCGTCGCGGGTGGTGGCACAGGCGGCGTGGCAAGGGAAGGGCCGGGTTGGCGAAGTTGGATTGCAGCACCACACTCTTTGTTGCAGAGAGGTTCAGCATGCCAGACACCCATACCCCACGCGCCGGCCAGCCCGTGCCGATCGTCAGCGACCCGATCCAGTTGTTCCAGGACTGGATGGCCGAGGCCGCGGAGAGTGAGCCGAATGATCCCAACGCGATGGCCTTGGCCACCACGACACCGGATGGCCGCCCCTCCGTCCGGATGGTGCTGCTGAAGAGTGTCGATGCCAGCGGGTTCGTGTTCTACACCAACTGGCAAAGCCGCAAGGGCGGCGAGTTGGCCGCCAACCCGCACGTATCACTACTGTTCCACTGGAAGTCGTTGCGTCGCCAGGTGCGGGTCGAAGGCCCAGTGAGCCCGGTGAGCGAGGCCGAGGCGGATGCTTATTTCGGCAGCCGTGCCCGGATATCTCGCCTGGGCGCCATCGCGTCCGACCAGTCGCGCCCGCTGCCGAGCCGGGCGGATCTGGAGCGCCGTTTGGCCGAGGCCGACGCGCGGTATCCCGGGGACACCGTGCCACGGCCGGTGCATTGGTCCGGCTACCGTGTGCGGCCGGATGCGCTGGAGTTTTGGCAGGACATGCCGTTCCGCCTGCATGACCGCCGGGTCTATACGCAGCACGATGGCGCCTGGCAGTCCGAGGCGCTGTATCCGTAGCCCGGCGGTGAACGACCAGGCGGAGACGCGCGCTCTGCTGAGCCGGCTGACGGGGGCCGAGACGTCGGAGACGCAGATTTCCGCCGTGTTCGTCGGCAAGGATGTGGTGTTCAAGCTGAAGAAGGCCGTTCGTCTGGCGTTCCTCGACTTCACCACGTTGGAGGCCAGACGCCATTTCGTGCAGCGCGAATTGGCGCTGAACGCCCCGGCGGCACCCGGCCTGTATCGCGACGTGCTGCCGATCACCCGCGGACCGGACGGGCTGCGACTGGGTGGCGAGGGTGAAGCGGTGGAGTGGGTGCTGCGCATGGCGCCGATCCCGCCGGGAAACTTCCTGCTGGACCAGGTGGCGAGCGGACTGTCGGACAGCATGTTGGACGCGCTGGGTGACATGGTCGCGGCAGACCACGCCAGGCGATCACCCGCCCCGGGCCACGACCCGACCCATCCCGGCCGCAATGCCCGCGGCAATGCGAAGGCAGCGCTGGACGCCGGCTTGCCGCCCGAGCGCGTGGCGGAATGGTTGAGCGGGGCGGAGCAGGCGCTGGACGCCACCACGCCCCTGTTGGCGGTCCGCGCCGCGGCCGGGCTGGTGCGCCGCGCGCATGGCGACCTGCACCTTGGCAATATCTGCCTGTGGAATGGCGCGCCAGTGCCGTTCGATGCGCTGGAATTCGACGAGGCGATGGCCACGATCGACCTCGGTTACGATTTGGCGTTCCTCTTGATGGATCTGGATCGCCGGGCCGGGCGCGCCGCCGCCAATCGCGTGCTGAACCGCTATGTCGCCCGGACCGGGGATGCGTCGCTGGTGCGGGTGTTGCCTGCCTTCCTGTCCCGGCGCGCCATGGTGCGGGCGCATGTTACCGGCGATGCCGGGTATCTGGATGCGGCGCTGGCGTATTTGCGCCCTGCCCGCAGTCGTGTCGTCGCCATTGGCGGCCTGCCCGGCACTGGCAAGTCCACCCTGGCCCGCGCGCTGGCCCCTGCCCTGGACGCAGCGCCCGGCGCGCTGATCTTGCGCAGCGATGAAATCCGCAAACGCCTGTTCGGCGTGGCCCCCGAACGGCGGTTGGGGCGAGAGGCCTACACTGTGGAGGCGAACGCGCGCGTCGATGCCGCTTTGCTGGACCAGCTTCGCGCCACCGCTGGGCATAGCGTGATCCTGGATGCCAGCTTCCTGTCGCCCACGCTGCGCCATGCCGTAGCTGCCGCGAGCCAGGATTTCACCGGCATCTGGCTGGAAGCGCCGATCGAGGAGTTGGAACGCCGGGTTCGCGCCCGATCCGGCGATGCCTCCGACGCGACGGACGCCGTGCTGCACCGCTTGGCAGACAAAGACCCGGGCCTGATCGACTGGCACCGTGTGACCGCGGATAACTCCGTGGTGGATCGCTGCCGTGCGTTGCTTGGGCTCGACTAACCCGGCGCGCCATTCCGCCTGAACAGCCCGATGGTTCGCTGCACCCGGGCAAGGTAGGCCCGCACCGCCTGTTCCGCCGCCAAGGCCGCTTCGTAGTTGGTTTTCGCGAACCGCACGCGGCTGCCCAATCGCGCCTGGCCCAGCAGTGGCAAATCGGCACCGATCACCGTCGCGATCTTCGGGTAGCCGCCGGCGGAGTTGGCGTCGCTCATCTGCACGATCGGCGCCCCGCCGGGGGGCACCTGCACGACACCTGGCAAGATTGGGGTGGAGCGGATGTTGAACCCGTCGCCCCCGCCTAGTTCCGGGCCGCTGAGGCGGTAGCCGTGCCGGTTGCTCTGCGCAGTGATGCGCCACTCGGCCGACCAGAACGCCTCGCGCGCACTTTGCGGGAAGGCGTCATGTTCGGCTGCCGGCAGCGCTTGCACCGTCAGGACCGGGCCGACAGGCCGTTCGGGCGCGGCGGCGCCAAGGGTCATCGCAGGCTGAGCCGCCGGCCCGATCGGCAGCATGTCGCCGTGTTCCAGAGCCCGGCCGTGGAAGCCACCAAACGCGCTGCGCAGATGCGTGCTGCGCGAACCGAGCACGGCCGGCACGTCGATCCCACCTGCCACTGCCAAATAGCTGCGCGCGCCGTCCCGCGGGGGGCTCAGCCGCAGCACCTGCCCTGCCCGCGCCGGCGCTGCCCACCAGGGGGGCAGGGGAACGCCGTCCAGCCTGGGTTCGGAATCGGCGCCGGTGATGGCAAACGCGGTATCGGTGGTGAAGCGCACGGCGAAGGGGAAAACCTGGATTTCAATCGCCGCGGCGCCGGTCGCGTTTCCCAGCAGCATATTGGCGACCTGCAAGGCCACCGGGTCCATCGCGCCGGAACGGCCAACGCCGATAGGGGCGAACCCGGTTCGGCCGATGTCCTGCACCGTATTGGCCGTTGCGGCCTCCAGCACTTCAATCATGCGGTCAGGAATCATGCTGCCGGGGATCATGCTTCCAGGGATCATGCTTCCAGGGATCATGCTTCCAGGGCGATTTTTCGGAACCGGACGCGATCGCCGGGCAGGAACAGTGTTGGCGACGAGCGGACCGGGTCGAAGAGTTTCGATTCGGAATGACCGATCGCGTGCCAGCCATTCGGGCCGGCCGCGGCCACGACCCCGGCCTGCATGCCGCCGATCACCACCGTCCCGGCCTCGACCCGCAACACCGGCACCGCCTTGCGCGGGACGCCGATTCCGGGGTCCAGGCCGCCGAGATAGGCGAAGCCTGGCTGGCTGCCGAGCGCGAACACGCGATATTCCGCGGCGCCATGGCGGCGGACCACTTCGGCCACATCGAACCCAGTATGGGCGGCAACACCGGCCAGATCCGGCCCGTGGGGGCCGCCATACGATACGGGGATTTCGACCAGGCGACCCTCCGGCACCGGGGCGTCGCCGCTATCGTCCCAAGCGGCGAGCAGCTTCTGCGTCATAGGCTCGGGCGAGGCGGGGGGCGTTGCGAACACCAACATCAGGCTGGTCACGCCGGGAACGGCCTCGGCCACGCCGGGCCAGCGGGATGCGGTGTCGGCCATGTGCCAGATGCGGGCCTGCACCGGCAGGGCGAAGGCGCCGGGCGCCTGAAACAAAAGCCCTGCGGTGCCGACGAGGCTAATTCGGGGCGCCGCGAGGTCGGTCAATGCCGTTGGATCTCGAACAATGGGGTGCCGTAGCCGACCAGCGTTCCGGCCGGCACCAGGATCCGCGTCAGCGTGGCCGGTCGTGGGTCGTCTGCCGCCAGGGTCACGGGCGCGAACACCAGCCCGGTGCGAACCAGGCCGAGCAATGCACCCGGCGCCACCTCCGCCCCCGGCCGCACCAGCGGTTCGCCGCGCGAGGGGTAGCTGGTGAGGAACTCACCCACCGATCCGGCGCACACCGTCTCGGCTCCGATCGCTGGAGCGTCGGTCACCGGCGTAGCCGACGCATCGCCGAGGGTGACGGCGAAGCGGCCCTTGACCGTATCGAATTGTAGCGTGCGCAATCCATCGCCGCGCAGCAGTTCCGCCAGCTGGGCTACCTGCTCCGTCGACAGCCGAACGGCATAGTCGTTATCCAACTCTGCGGTCATCGAGTCGCTCCGTGGTCTCTCCCCGCCAATGAGCTAATCGCGTTTCCAGATGATGAATAGACACCCCGCCCGCGCGAAAATCCGGGTCGGCGAGGATGCGCCGGTGCAGCGAACGGTTGGTGAGCACGCCTTCGACCTGCAATTCCGCCAGCGCGCCGTCCATCGCGCGGATCGCCTCGGCCCGGGTCGGCGCGTGCGCGATCAGCTTGGCGACCATCGAGTCGTAGTGTCGCGGCACGGTGTCGCCGGCGCTCATATGCGTGTCGAACCGCACATATGGGCCGCCTGGCACGTTCCATCGCGTGATTCGGCCCGGCGATGGCGCG
This sequence comes from Acidisphaera sp. L21, assembly GCF_009765685.1. Taxonomy (GTDB): domain Bacteria; phylum Pseudomonadota; class Alphaproteobacteria; order Acetobacterales; family Acetobacteraceae; genus LMUY01. The sequence continues at coordinate 127,064 of NZ_LMUY01000007.1, forward strand.
AAGCTCACCGGATCCTCGGCATTGATCCGGCATTCCATCGCATGGCCGGTGCTGGTGATCTCGTCCTGCCGCCAGGGCAACGATTCGCCGGCGGCAACGCGGATTTGTGCCTGGACCAGGTCCCGCCCGGTGACCGCCTCAGTCACGGTATGTTCAACTTGGAGGCGGGTGTTCATTTCGATGAAATTGAACTGCCCGTCCTCGAACAGGAACTCGAACGTGCCGGCGCCGACATAGCCGATCTGCTGGCAGGCGGCGACGCAGCGCTCGCCCACCTGGCGCACCAGGTCCCGGTCGATACCCGGGGCCGGCGTCTCCTCCAGCAATTTCTGGTGGCGGCGTTGGGAGGAACAGTCCCGCTCGCCCAGCCAGACCGCGTTGCCATGCTTGTCACACATGACCTGGATTTCGACGTGGCGCGGCGTGCGGAGGTAGCGCTCGGCATAGACTTCGGGGCTACCGAAGAATTGCTGCGCCTCCTGCTGGGTCAATGCCACGGCGCCTTGCAGGTCGGCTGCGCGATCCACCACCCGCATGCCCCGGCCGCCGCCGCCAGCCGCCGCCTTCACCAACAGGGGAAAGCCGATTTCCGCGGCCAGCGCCTGCAGGGCTGCCGGGTCGCTGGGGAGAGCGCCGTCGGAACCAGGGACGCAGGGCACGCCGGCCGCGAGCATGGCGCGCTTGGCGGCGATCTTGTCGCCCATCATGGCGATGACGTGGGAGGGCGGGCCGATGAAGGCGAGCCCGGCCTCCTCCACCTGGCGCGCGAATTCGGCATTTTCGGACAGGAAGCCGTAGCCGGGGTGAATCGCCTCCGCCCCGGTGGCTTCGGCCGCCAGCAGGATAACCGCCGGGTCGCCGTAGCTGCGTTGGGTCGGGGCGGGGCCGATGCAGACGGCGCGGTCGGCCAGGCGGAGGTAGGAGGCGCCGGCATCCGCCTCCGAAAAGACGGCCACGGTTCGAATATCCATTTGCCGGCAGGCGCGCATGATGCGTACGGCGATCTCGCCCCGGTTGGCGATGAGGATTGTCCTAAACACGGCGGACGTTCACTCCATGTGGAACAAGGGCTGCCCGCACTCCACCTCGGCGCCGTGCTCGGCCAATACGGCGACGATGCGCCCGGCGCGGTGCGATAGGACCGGGCTGAACACCTTCATCGCCTCGATCAATCCGATCTTCTGCCCGGCCTCCACCTGCTGCCCCAGGGACACGAACGGTTCGGCACCGCCGCTGGGCTGCAAATGGAACAGGCCGAACAAGGCAGAATGCACAGTATCGGCGCCATTGCGCGACGGCGGAATGCTGAGGCTGGTATCCGGCCGCGATGCCTGCGTGGCGCCGTGCGGCAAGGACCGGATGGTGAGGCGCAACCCGCCCTCGTCATATTGCGACAGGGAGGTACCCGCATTCAACGCATGCTCTACGAGCGCTGTCAGTCGATCAATGTTCACGGAAGTAACCTGCAAGTGTCGCAAAACATGACGAACGCCGTCCTTCACGTAAAAAAGAAGGGTCAGGCCGACTTTTCGCCGGATATTTACAGTTAGTTAAACTCGCAAAACCGTGAGCGGGCATCAAGGGGTTTGGAGCACCATTGCGTGTTTTCCCCTCGTTTCTTAGCAGAGTGTGTCCTCACGGTTGCATCCGGCGGCGGCGGGCGGGCCGCATGTATAAATTCACCTTTGTTCAGTATTGGTTGATTCACTATTTGAATTGACGATGTTATACCGAATAAATTTAACGGGACGCTATTATTTGCAGTATTAATGCCGTCCCGGATCAATTGGACCGCGCAATGCCTCCGACTAACCCATCTTCGCACGAAGCGGCTCGGCTGGCTGACGTCATCATGAGTGGCGTGCTTCAACTCGACATCGGGAAGCAGGCCCAGGGGATCCTTCGCGATCTGGCGCGCGACGTCGATGTCGCCGTGTGCGCCGTCACGATCGTGGGGCGTTACTACCAGCATTTCAAAGCTGTCGTGGGGATGGAGATGGCCTTCACGCCCCGCGAATATAGTTTATGCGCGCATACCATCCTGCAGGATGAGCCGCTCGTGATCGCGGATGCGACCCGGGACGGGCGCTTCAGCGACAGCCACTTCGTGGCCGGGCCGCCTTACATCCGGTTCTATGCCGGTGTGCCGCTGGTGAATGCGCACGGGTATCGCCTGGGTGCGGTCTGCCTGCTGGACCAGGTTCCCCGTACGCTGCCGCCGGATAGCTTGGCTCGTCTGGTCGCCGCTGGCGCGGCGGTTGGTCAGCTCATCCGGCATACCCAACAGGCCAGCACGGCCGACGGGCTGCGCCGGGCGATTGCAGACCAGATGGCGCTGGGCGACCGCACCCGCGTCCAGCTTTTGCGGGACCAGTTGCACCGCACCTTGTCCGAACGGGGGTAGGCCGCGACGATTTTCGGAACGGTTCATCAATCTTAAACGTTGCACATGCTAATCCGCTGCGATCGCACGATCATCGCTGGCGGGTCCCGGTGCGCGGGGCGTCGTCGCAGCGACATCGCATTTGCACAGGGTCATTGGCTTGCAGCATTCCGGGGAGAACGCCTCCCGCAAATCGCTTATCGGGTTGCTGGTCATCGGCGTCTTGCTGATGGCGGTGCTGGGCTGGGTGCTGGCGGAGTCGCGGTTGGCGGCATGGCGCTATGCTGCCGGGACCGCGACCAACCTGGTGACGGCGCTGCAACGCGACATCGATCGCACGATCAGCTCGTACGACCTGTCGATGCAGGCCACCGTCCGGGCGCTGGATGTGCCCGCCTTCGCCCTGGTGGACCCGGTGTCCCGCCAGCAATTGCTGTTCGACGGCTCCATCGAGGCCCGGAACATGGGCTCCATGTTCGTGATGGATGCCGACGGCAAGGTCATCCACGACTCGGGACCCCTGTCCCATGGCGACAAGGTCTTGGCCGACCGCGACTACTTCACCATCCACCGGGACCAGCCGGATGCCGGGCTGTATATCAGCCGCCCGTATCGCAGTCGCATGACGGGCGAGTGGTCCGTGGCGCTGAGCCGGAGGATCGCCGGGCCACAGGGCCAATTCGCCGGCGTCGTCGTCGGCTCGGTCCGCTATTCCTACTTTACCGCCCTGTTCTCCAAACTGGATTTGGGACCGGAAAGCACGATCACGCTGTTCGACCTTGGCGGGACGCTGATGTATCGCAGCCCGCTGATGGACGCCGAGATTGGCCGTACGGTGACGGATGTGTCGGTGCTTCAGCGGTTGCGCGAGGGGCGGTTGGCGCCGTTCGACGGTATCTCTCGCGTGGATGCGACGCCGCGGCTATTCGCGTTCGCCCAGGTCGGGACATTGCCCCTCGTACTGTCGGTCAACACCGCGCTGAGCACAGTCTACGCCCCCTGGGTCGGCCAGGCGACAGTGGTTGGCGGCGTGAGCCTGGTGCTGGTGCTGGCCGGGCTGCTTCTGCTGCGGGCGATCCAGACGCAGCAGCGCCGGCGTGAACAGGCGGAGCGTGACCTGGTTCGCAGTACCGGCTTGCAGCAGGCCTATTTCGACAACGCGCCGGATGCGCTGTTCATCGTCGACGTCGCGGATGATGGGACCCTGCGCTACGAAGGTGTCAACCGTAGCTGCGAGATCCTGACCGGGGTGTCCGCGGCGGCCGCCATGGGCAAGCGCCCGGCCGACCTGTTTCCCGCCGCCTTGGCGATGTCGATCGAACAGCGCTATCGCGCCTGCCTCACCGCTGGCACGACCTATAGTTATAGCGATACGCGCGATCTGCCGGCAGGGCAGCGGGACTGCAACACCGTTCTGGTGCCGATCCAGCCGAATGGCGGCCGGATCACCCTGTTGCTGGGCAGCACGCGGGACATGACGGAGCAGAACCGGCTGCAATCGGAACAGCACCACGCCAGCAAGATGGAGGCGGTGGGCCGGCTCACTGCCGGTGTCGCCCACGACTTCAACAACTATCTGCAAACCATCGTCAGCAGCATCGACATCATGGCCGCCGACTACCTGGCTGGGCCGGAGGCGATGGAGGTGGCGCTGACGGCGCAGAAGGCCGCCAATAGCGGGGCGCGCCTGGTCCATCACCTGCTCGCCTTCTCGCGCCAGCAGATCCTGCAGCCCCGGCGGCTGAGCGTGGCGAACCTGCTGGCGGAAACCCACAAGCTGGTCGGCAGTAGCGCCCTGGGCCCGGGCATCCGGTTCAAAATCGCGGTCGAGCCGTTCACCGACGATATCCAGGTGGACCCGACCCAGGCTGAAAGCTGCCTGCTGAACCTGTTGCTCAATGCGCGCGACGCGATGCCGAATGGCGGCAGCCTGGTGCTGCATGCCCGCAACGCGACGCTGGAGGATGGGGTGTTCGGCAATCTGGGCGCCGGCCGCCACGTCATCATCGCGGTGCACGACACCGGCCGCGGCATGGATGACGACACGAAATCCCGCGCGTTCGAGCCATTCTTCACCACCAAGATGTTCGGCAAGGGTTCCGGCCTGGGGCTGTCGATGGCGCAGGGATTCTGCCGGCAATCCGGCGGGGACATCCGCCTGCTCAACGGCGGCCGAGTGGGTACGCGCGTCGAGTTATGGCTGCCCGCGGCGACGGCGGGGATGCTGGTGGGGGAGGAGCGCGACTTCAACCTGGCCACGATCGGCCAGGGCACTGGCCGGGTGCTGCTGGTGGAGGATGAACAGGACGTCTCGGCCGCGCTGGCCGCTGTGATGGTGAGCGCCGGGTTCGAGGTCGTGGCCGTCACCAATGCCACGGATGGCATGGCGCGGCTGCACGACCGCGATCCGTACGATGCCATATTGGCCGATTACGCCCTGCCCGACATGCCCGGCCCGCATTTCCTGGCCTGCGCCGCGGCCCAGGTGCCCGGCCTGCCCATGCTGCTGCTGAGCGGATACGAGTTGGACGACGCCACGGTGCTGAGCTTGCCGCCGTTGACCAAGCTGCTGCGCAAACCGGCCCGGCGTCTGGCGCTGTTGAACGCGCTGCGGGAGGCGATCGGCGAAAGCCGGGCCACCATCCTGGCGGCATAGGGCGGCTGACGCGGATCACCTGCGCGGGCCGAGATTACGCCAGCGGCCGCACGCCGACAGCCGCCAAATACGCGGCCAGGCCGGTATCGCGGCCGGCGGCGACGATGGCGCCGACATAGCCGTCCGGCCGCACCAGGACGCGATCACCCGGCGCCACCCCGTAGGCGTCGCGGAAATGCCCGGCGGCGTCCATGATATCGCCGGCGGACCCGATCATGTGGATATGCAGGCCTTCGCACGGCGGCATGACCGTGTCGCGATCCGCCTCGTAGGCCAGCAGAGTCCAGTGCGGCCCACGAAACAGATCGAACAGCCGGATCGGCTGGCCTGCCGCACCCTGCATCGGCGCATCGGGGGCGCGATCCCCAGCCCGCAGCCCGGCGCTGTGGGCTGGATGTTCCATCGCCAGCGGGGAGCCGGGGTAGCAGAGATCGAGCTGATGCTCGGCTCGCCCGCGACGCATCGGCCCGGTCTTGGCAGCATCGAGCAATTTGGTCGTGAGGCCCAGCATGTCGGCGGCGATCGGGCGGCGCTCCGCCTCGTAGCTGTCCAGCAGTGTTTCGGGCGCACCGCGCAGCACCGCGGCCAGCTTCCAGCCGAGATTGTAGGCGTCCTGCACGCTGGTGTTCAGGCCCTGCCCCCCGGTTGGCGGGTGGGTGTGCGCCGCGTCCCCGGCCAGGAACACGCGGCCGGTCCGGTAGCGATCGGCCAACCGGGCATGCATGTTAAAGGCCGAAGCCCAGGAGACGGATCGCACCACGATGTCGGTCCGCCCGGTTCGCGCGGCGATCAATGTGCTCAGCCCGGCGGCTGACAGGTCGATCTCACCCTCCAGCGGGATCGGTGCCTGCAGCTGGAACATCGGCGTGCCCGGCAGCGGGCACAGCGATAGCTGGCGCTGCATCGACCCGTCATTGAAACGGTGCCAAGCGTCGCGCGGCAGACCGTCCAATTCGACATCGGCCACCATCGCCCGCACGCCGAGCGTCTTGCCGGGGAAGCCGGTGCCCAGCGCGTGGCGGACGAAGCTGCGACCGCCGTCGGTCCCCACCAGATAGCGCACCCGGATCGTCTCGCCGTTCAGCCTGGCTTGCACCCCGGTTTCGTCCTGTTCGAACCCGAGCAATTCGCCGCCGAACCGTAGGGTGTGGCCGAGTTCGCGCAGCCGGTCCCGCATCACGCCCTCGGTCAGGAATTGCGGCACCATCAGCGGCGAACCATAGGGCTCGGCCGGCGTGGGGGCGCGGCTTTCCATGATGGGCGCGTCGGCGCTGCTGCCGTCTTCCCGGACCATGCGCTGGGGCGGGTAGGCGGTGCCGATGGCGGCGAGCCGGTCGACGATGCCGAGATCCTCGAACACCTCCAGGCTGCGCGGCTGGAGGCCCTTGCCGCGGGAGCCGCGGAACGGCGCGTCCATCTTCTCGATCAGGCGGAAGGGCACACCGCGCCGGGCCAGGTCGATCGCCAGCGTCAGGCCTGCGGCACCGGCGCCGCAGATCAGCACATCGGTGGAAGATTCCATTGTCATCGCCTCCGGAATATGTGTGAAATGCACATAGTTTGGAGTGCGTCATGCCGTCAAGAAGAAATGTGCAAATTACACATATGTCGGTCCAACTTCGGGTGCTGCACGGCGCCCTGCTGGACATCGTGGCCGTGATGAACCGGCCGCAGCGGGATGCGGCGATGGTGCGGGAGGCGGGGATCGCGCTGGATCGCGCCCTGTTCCCCCTGCTGGTCGGGATCGAGCGGTTTGGCCCGATCGGCGTGGTGGATCTGGCCGATCGCGTGGGGCGGGACTACACGACGGTCAGCCGGCAAGTGGCCAAGCTGGAAAGCCTGGACTTGGTCGAACGCCACGCGGGGGCGGCGGATCGCCGGGTGCGGCAATCGGTGGTCACCGCGCGCGGCAAGGTCATGACGGACGCGGTGGACGCCGCCCGCGACCGGATCGGGCAAGGCATCTTCGAGAGTTGGGAGATGCAGGAGGTGGACCAACTGGTCACGCTGATGCGCAAATTCGCCGACGCGCTGAACGCACTGCCGGAGGCGTAGCCGGAGAAGCTGGGGGCTGGACATTCGGGAGCTAGAAATTCGGGGGCTCGAAATTCGACCGCCTGGCCGCGGTATGGAGGCGGCATCCGCGCCACACCCCTTCTGCGGCGGTGCAACATGGGTTTAGACTACCGGCCCATGACATCCGCGCGATTGGCCGTCGATATTGGCGGCACCTTCACCGACCTCGCCCTCGAACGGGACGGCCGCCGTTTCACCGCCAAGACGCTGACCACGTCGGATGCGCCGGAGAAGGGGGTGCTGACGGGTGTGGCCGCGATCCTGGCGGATGCCGGGCTGGCGCCGGGGGATGTGAGCATCCTGGTGCACGGCACGACCTTGGCCACGAATGCGGTGATCGAGCGCAAGGGCGCGGTGACCGCGCTGATCACCACCGCCGGGTTCCGCGACGTGCTCGCGATGGGCAATGAGAGCCGCTACGACCAGTACGACCTGCAGATCCGCCTGCCGGAGCCGCTGGTGCCGCGGCATTTGCGCCTGCCAGTGCCCGAGCGGGTGGACGCCAACGGCCGCGTGTTGCTGCCGCTGGACGAGGAAGCGGTGCGGGCGCTGATCCCCACGTTGCACGAACACAAGGTGACGTCGGTCGCCGTCGGGTTCCTGCACTCCTTCACCAACGGCGCGCACGAGAGGCGGGCCGGCGCGATATTGGAGGCCGCGGGCTTCCCCGTGACGCTGTCGAGCGACGTTTCGCCGGAGATGCGGGAGTGGGAGCGGTTTTCCACGGCGGTCGCCAACGCCTACGTCCAGCCGCTGATGCAGGGCTATCTGCGCCGGCTGCAGACCGGGCTGTCGGCGATGGGCATGGATGCGCCGGTGTTCCTGATGCTGTCCGGCGGCGGCTTGACGACCGTGGACACGGCCTGCCGGTTTCCCATCCGGCTGGTGGAGAGCGGCCCGGCGGGCGGGGCGATCTTCTCGGCCGCGATTGCGCGCGCGGCGGGGTTGAACCGGGTGTTGTCGTTCGACATGGGCGGCACGACGGCCAAGATCTGCCTGATCGACGATGGGGCGCCGCAGACCGCCCGCACGTTTGAGGTGGCGCGGATCGGGCGGTTCAAGAAGGGATCCGGCCTGCCGTTGCGCATTCCGGTGATCGAGATGGTGGAGATCGGCGCTGGGGGCGGCAGCCTGGCGCATGTGGACGCGCTGGGGCGGATCGCCGTGGGGCCGGAATCGGCGGGCGCGATGCCGGGGCCGGCTTGTTATGGGCGCGGCGGCAAGGAGCCGGCGGTGACGGACGCGAACCTGGTGCTCGGCCGCTACGACCCGGCGCGGTTCGCTGGCGGCACGATGGCGCTAGACGCCGATGCCTCCCGCGCAGCGTTGGACCATGCGGTGGGGTCGAAGATGGGCATCGACGCCGGGTCGGCGGCGGGTGGCGTGATCGAGATGGTGGACGAGACCATGGCGAACGCCGCGCGCATCCATGCGATCGAGAGCGGCAAGGCGTTCGCCGACCGCACCGTCATCGCGTTCGGTGGGGGCGGCCCGGTGCATGCGTGCCGGGTGGCGGAGAAGATTGGCGCCAGCCGGATCATGATCCCGCCGGGTGCGGGCGTGGGTAGCGCGATCGGGTTCCTGCGCGCGCCGGTGGGATACGAGGTCGTGCGCAGCCTGTATCAGCGCCTTGGCAAATTCGACGTCGCGGCGGTGAACGAATTGTTGGAGGACATGACGCGCGAGGCGATGACCGTGGTGGATGCGGGGCGTTTCGGGGCGCCGGTTCGGGCCGTGCGCACGGCGTTCATGCGCTATGTCGGCCAGGGCCACGAAATCCCGGTCCGCCTGTCCGACCGCGCGATCGAGGCGGGGGATGCGTCGGGTATTCGCGCCAGCTTCGACGCGGAATACTCGCGGTTCTACGATCGGCCGGTGCCGGGCTCCGACGTGGAGGTGATGAGCTTCGCCGTCGCCGTCGCGACCGAGACGCTGGTGCATGACGAACCGGCGCCGCCGACCATTGCTGCGGGCCCGGCGCGGACGCAGGCGGTGCAGGACCCGGTGACGGGGGAGATCGCCGACTGGCCGGTGCATGACCGCAACACGATGCCGGCGGGGACCACGCTCGCCGGGCCGGCGATCATTGCGGAGGACGAGACTTCGACGTTGGTCGGCGCGCTGTGGACCGCCAGCATCGACGACCACGGCATCATCATTCTTTCCCGGGAGACCGCAGCATGATCAGCGCCCTCGCCTACGGCATCATGTGGAACCGTTTGATCGCCGTTGTGGAAGAACAGGCGCAGACGATGATCCGCACCGCGTTTTCGACGACGGTGCGGGAATCGGGGGATCTCTCGGCCGGTATCTTCGATTTGGACGGGCGGATGCTGGCCCAGGCCGTGACGGGAACGCCGGGCCACGTGAACTCGATGATGGAGAGCGTCGGGCACTTCCTGAAGCGCTTCCCGGCCGCGACGATGAAGGCGGGCGACCATTATATTACCAACGATCCGTGGCTGGGCACCGGGCATCTGCACGACCTGACCGTGGTGTCTCCGGCGTTCCATAACGGCCACATCGTGGGGCTGTTCGCCAACACCGCCCATGTGATCGACATTGGCGGGCTGGGGATGGGTCCGGAGGCGCGCAGCGTGTTCGAGGAGGGGATGTACATTCCCATCGTCAAATGCTTTTCCGAGGGCGTGGCGAACGAGACGTTCTTCGACATCCTGCGCGCCGGAACGCGGCTGCCGGTGGAGTTGGAGGGCGACGTCTACTCGCTGTGCGCCTGCAACGACGCTGGCATCCGCCGCCTGGTGGAGATGATGGACGAGTTCCAGATGAGCGGCTTGGAGGATCTGGCGACCCACATCTTCGACGCCAGCCGGCGGGCGACGATCGCCGCCATTGCCGCCCTGCCGCCCGGGACCTACCGGGCGGATATCGGCAGCGACGGTTATGAGGCGCCGGTGCATCTGGAGGCGGCGCTGACGGTCGGGTCGGACAGCATCACGGTGGATTTCCAGGGCACGTCCGGGCTGTCGACCCGCGGCATCAACGTGCCGGCGGCGTATACCCGCGCCTATACGGCGTTCGGCATCAAGGTGGTGGTGGCGCCGGATATTCCGAACAACACCGCCTCGCTGGAGCCGTTCCGATGCATCATTCCGGAGGGCTGCATCCTGAATGCGCCGCGTCCGTATGCGGTGGCGGTGCGGCACGTCATCGGCCATCTGCTGCCCGATCTGGTGATGGGCTGCCTGCACCAGGCGGTGCCGGAGCGGGTGACGGCGGAGGGTGCGTCGTGCCTGTGGAACCCGCCCCTGCGCGGCGGCGGCTCGGTGTCCGGGCAGGCGACGGCCAATCGCCCGGTGCTGCCGGATTTCGAGATCATTACGTTCAATAGCGGTGGGACGGGGGCGCGACCGACCTCGGACGGGTTGGACGCCACCGCCTTCCCCAGCGGCGTGCGCACGATGCCGGTGGAGGCGACGGAGGCGACGGCGCCCATCGTCATCTGGCGCAAGGAGTTGCGGCCCGGCAGCGGCGGCGCCGGGCGGACCCGCGGCGGGTTGGGCCAGATCATGGAGATCGCCGGGCGCGACGATTTGGAATTCGCCTGCAACGCCATCTTCGACCGCGTGGCCAATGCGCCGCGTGGGCGTGAAGGCGGGCTGAAGGGTGCGGCGGGCCATGTGATGCTGAAATCCGGCCCGGCGCTGAAGCCGAAGGGCTTCCAGATCATTCCGGACGGCGACCGGCTGGTGCTGCAAATGCCGGGCGGTGGCGGCATGGGCGACCCCCTCACCCGCGACCGCGCGCTCGTTGCCCGCGATCTGCGGGATGGGCTGATCAGCGCGGACGAGGCGCGGGACGTCTACGGCTACGACGCCGCCTAGCCTGCCGCCGTGGCCGGATGGACCGGTCACGGCGAAACTTTCCTGCGGGCCGGGCATTTATCGCCCGACCATGACACCACCCGATCGCGCCATCGAAGACCACGGCCTTATTGGCGACTTGCGAACCTCGGCGTTGATCGCGCGGGACGGCGCGATCACTTTTTTCTGCGCGCCGCATTTCGACAGCCCTTCGATCTTCGCCTCGCTGCTGGACCCGGACGCCGGGATCTTCCGCATTGCGCCCGATGACGATGAGCTGCGCATGACGCAGATGTATCTGCCGGACACGAACGTGCTGCTGACGCGGTTCATGTCCAGCCGGGGGATCGCCGAACTCACCGACCTGATGCCGATGGATGGTGCCGAAGGGCCGCAACGTATTCAGCGTCACCTCCGCATCATCCGGGGCGCCTTCACGATGGAGGCGCTCTGCGCGCCCCGCTTCGACTATGCCCGCGGCAAGCATCGTTTGGAACCCGGCGGCGTGTTCCGGCCCGAGGGCGACGGCCCGGTGCTGCGCCTATCCGCCACCGTGCCATTAGCGGACAAGGATGGCGACCTCTTTGCACGCTTCGACCTCAAGGCGGGCGACTCTGCTGGCTTCCTGCTGGAGATCGATCCGCCCGACGACCACAGCGCCTTCTGCAAGGACGTGGCGGAGCGTACCTTTCACGAAACGATAGAGTGGTGGCGCCATTGGTCCCGCCGATCGCTGTATGTGGGGCGGTGGCGCGAGACCGTGATGCGATCGGCGCTGACGTTGAAGCTGCTGACGTCCCGCAGCCACGGCGCCGCGATCGCCGCGCCAACCTTCGGCCTGCCAGAACAACCCGGCGGGGCGCGCAACTGGGATTATCGCTACGTCTGGATCCGCGACGCCTCGTTCACGATGTACGCCTTCATCCGGTTGGGTTTGACCGACGAGGCGGAACAATTCGTCGACTGGATCGGCGACCGGGTGCGCGCCTGCGAGGGTGAGCGGTTGCGGGTCGCCTACTCCCTGGATGGTGAGAACGATCTGCCGGAGACGGAACTGGACATGGTGGGCTACGCCGGGTCCCGTCCGGTGCGAATCGGCAATGCCGCGTCCGACCAGTTCCAACTGGACATCTATGGCGAGTTGATGGACGCGGTGTACCTCGCCAATAAATACGGTCGATCGACCTCGTACGAGGACTGGAGCCACATTCGCACGCTGATCGATTGGATCGGCGAACATTGGCAGCGGCCGGATAGCGGGATTTGGGAAGGACGGGGGGAGCGCAAGCACTTCCTGCATTCCCGCCTGATGTGCTGGGTCGCCGTCGACCGCGCGGTGCGGCTGGGGCAGAAGCGGTCGCTGCCGGCGCCGTTTCCGGAATGGAACGAGCTGCGGATGCGGATCCACGCCAGCATCCACGAGGAATTCTGGCGGCCGGATCTGAAAAGCTTCGTTCAATATCCTGGTGCCGACACGCCCGATGGCTCGATGCTGCTGATGCCGCTGGTGCGCTTCATCTCACCGTGCGACCCGCGCTGGCTGGGCACGATGGACCTGATCCGCGAACATCTGGTGGAGGACGCGCTGGTGTTCCGCCGGGCCGAACAGGATCGCGCATTGGACGGGCTGGAGGGGCAGGAGGGATCGTTCCTCGCCTGCTCGTTCTGGTATGTGGAATGTCTCGCCCGGGGTGGTGAAGTGGCGCAGGCGCGGTTGCTGTTCGAGAAGTTGCTCGGCTATGCCAGCCCGCTGGGGCTGTATGCGGAGGAGTTGTCGCCTACCGGCCGTCACCAGGGCAATTTTCCGCAGGCGCTCACCCATCTCGCGCTGATCAGTGCGGCGAGTTACCTGGATCGCACGCTTGCCGGTGGCCGGCCGCCGCCCTGGCCTTGATCAGCGGCGTTCCGGCCCTGCCTCCAGCAAGGCGAGGTTCTGTTCGGCCAGATCGCTGGTGGCGGAGTCGGGCGCCAGCTGCTCGGCCTGCATCCAGTCGTTGTGCGCGCCGTTCCTGTCGCCCTGTCGTTGCCGCAGAATGCCGCGTTCCAGGTAGGCCTCGGGGTTGTCGGGATCCTTGGCCAATGCGCGATCGACATCATCCTGGGCCAGATCCAGATGGCCTTCGTGCCGCCAGGCCGCTGCGCGCAGCACCAGGGCATCGGCCCGCTTCGGGTCCAGTTCCAGTGCGTGACTCAGGTCGTCAACCGCATCGTCGTAATGGCCGAGCGTGGCTTCCGCGACAGAACGATCGATCAGCAGATCCGGATCATCGGGTGACAAGCTCAGCGCCAGGGTGGCGGCGGCCAGCGCGCGGGCCGGGTCGCCTGCCATCAACCAGGCCTGGTCGGCCTGGCCATACACCGTGGCGCGCGCGGCGGCCGGCGCCTTGCTGGAGCCGGCGAGTTTTTCCAGCATCTCGGCACCGGACTGCACGTCCCCCAATTGCAGGTGCGCCAGGGCAAGGCAGTGATCGGCGCCTTCGCCACCGCCGGTCGCCTGCCAGGCATCGGCAAAGTTGTTGGCGCCCTCCGGGTCGCTGGCCAGCATGCCGAGGCAGCGCTCGTAATCCGCGCCCTCGGCAATGCGTGGCGGGACGGGCGGGATCGGCAATGCCTCCCCCGTCTCTGCCACTTCGTCGGTTTGCGCGGGTTCGGACCCATGCAGCTCCCACGCGGTGCCTGCGGCGACCAGGAGAAGCAGGACCGCCCCGGCGATGATCGCGCGGTCGCGTTTCTTCATAATATTGATAGTCTACCCGGCAGCCGGCGCGCCGGGCAACTGGAGCGGGACGGCGCAGCCATGCAGCTTTTGATCTTCGGCCTTGGCTACACCGGGACCGCCCTGGCGCGCGAAGCGGCGGCGGATGGCTGGACGGTATCGGTCGCCACTCGCCAGACGGACGCCGCCCCGCCCGCCGGCGTGACGCTGGTCCCGTTCGACATGGCGGACCGGGTGCTGGCCGATGTCACCCACCTGGTTGCCACTGCCGCGCCCGGCGAGGATGGCGATCCGGTTCTGGCCCGCCATGCGGTCGCCATTGCGGCGGCGCCGGCGCTGCGTTGGATTGGGTATCTGTCCACTACCGGGGTCTATGGCGACCGCGGCGGCGGGTGGGTGGACGAGGCGACGGAACCCGCCTCCACCAGCGAGCGTGGCCGCCGCCGGGTCGCTGCGGAACGTGCCTGGACTGCGGCGCGACCCGGCGCTGCCGTCGACCTGATGCGCCTAGCTGGGATTTACGGTCCGGGCCGCTCGGTGTTGGACGATTTGCGTGCCGGCCGGGCCCGCCGGGTCGACAAGCCGGGTCATCTTTTCGGCCGGATCCATCGTGAGGACATCAGCGGCGCGTTGCTGGCTGCGATGGCGCAGGATCGGCCCGCTGGCCCGCGGGTGCTGCATGGTGCGGACGACGAACCAGCCGCGAGCGCCGACGTGATTGCCGAAGCCGCCCGGCTGCTGGGCCGCGAGCCACCGGCGCTGATCCCGTTCGCCGAGGCGGAGCCGACGATGAGCCCGATGGCGCGGTCGTTCTGGGCGGATAATCGCCGGGTGCGCAGTGCGGTGACGCAGGCGGCGCTGGGGCGGCGGTGGCGCTATCCGACCTATCGCGAGGGGCTGCGCGCGGTGTTGACGGCAGAGGGTGGGCTGTGATCGATCGCCGGTCGCCAGGCAATGACCCCTTCCGTCCTCAAGCGAACACCGGGGGGTGCGAGGCAGGTCGCAACCGCTTCGTAGCCCGGCGATCCTGGATGCGGCGCCACGAGGCTGGGCGGGCTGTGATTGGCGGGGCATAGAATAATCGCCTCGTCGGGGCCAACATCGGCAAGATCCAGAATCGCGCTGGACCGCGTGAGCAGAAAGAGCGACCGCGCACCAGCGCCACGGCGCCGCAGATAGGCGATCATCGCGGTCTGGGTGGCTTCCTCCAGCCCTTGTTCGATCATGTCGACGATTAGGATCCCCGGCCCGTCCTCCAGACCGACGAGAAGTGCGAGGAGAGCACCGGAGGCTATCGCGCCATCTTCCACCAACCACGCCAGCGCCGTTTCGACCCGCGCCCTGACGGCATCATCGGCGTTCATCCGCGCGTTCGCCGCGGCGCGATTCGCCAGTCGATCCAGGCCAAGGAAACCTGCACCCGGCACTGTCTCGGCCAGGCGTTGCGCCAGCCGCGTCTTCCCGCTGCCGAGCGGACCGATGATGTAGTTGAGCGCCCGGATGGTGCGCAGTTCGAACCGCTCGCCGCCCCATGGCCAGGGCAGATCGAATGCGATGACGGGCTCGATTGGCGGTTCGATCAAGCGCGCCAACTGCGCGATCGACAACGTGTTGCCCTGCGCGAGATCGCTTCGAAGCCGACGCACCCGGTCGACAGCCTGGGCGCAGGCGCGGGCGCGGTCCTCCAAGGTCGATTGATGGGCAGCCAGGGCGGCCTCCAACCCCTGATCGTTGCCATCGAGAACCGTTGCTACTTGGGCAAGGCTGAGACCGAGCCCGCGGAGGGCGACGATTTCCGCCGCGCGGGCCATTTCGCCGGGGCCGTAGGCGCGCCATCCGGCTTCGGTGCGAACGGGGCGCACCAAGCCGCGCTGCTCGTAGAGGCGGAGCGCCTTGGCGGAGACACCGAGCCGCCTGGCGGCCTCGGACGCATTCAGATAGTCGGCGGTAGAGCGCATCGAACCCCTCGGCGTCAGCTGACCGCCCGCTTCATCGGCGTGGTCCCAGGGGCCGGGTCAAGCGGCGTTTGCGTCGTGGGGCCGGTTGCGAGCGACCTCGGTGCGATTTCAGGCGTCGGGGGCTTTTACCGGCAGCATGCGGCGCAGGACGCCGTCGCGTAAGATGTAGTGGTGCAACAATGCCGCCGCGGCATGGCCGGCGGCGAGCACGATCAGGGTCCAAGCGACGTAGTAGTGCAGTCCATCGAACGTGCGGGCCCAGGGGCGATCGGGTGCGAAGGCTGGGGGGATGGCGAACAGGCCGAAGAACGTGAACTCCTCGCCCTGGGCCCAGCGATACAGGAAGCCCAGCACGATTTGGGACGCGAGCAGCAGGTATAGGAGAGCGTGCATCGCGCGCGCCAGCATGTCCGCCGCGCCGGCGGTCGGCCGTGGCAGGGCGCGGGCACCGGCGAGCGTCCAGATCAGCCGCACGACGAATACGGCGGCGAGGCCGATGCCGAACGAGACATGCACGAGTTGGAGGTTGTGGCGCAGAGGTGTGCCGCGGCCGAGATAATTGAAGGTGATCGCAAGCCCGAACAGCAGGACCACCAGCAGCGCGGTGAGCCAATGGAGCAGTATGGTGAAGGCGTCATAGCGGCCGGCGTCGCGTGGAGCGGCAAAACCCGAGAGCCCAGACCGATCGCTTGCCGACATGATCCCCATCCTTGGCCACATGCTTCCTCATGGCCTCGGCGAGATCCGAATTGCAAGCGGTTTGCAACTGCATCGGGGTGCCGGAAAGCGGGCGCTACGCCAGCAATGGCAGTAATGCCGCCTGCAGCAGCGCCAGGTCGCCCGGGCGGGACAGGCGGTGGCCACCATCCTTCACCAGCAGGACCTGCACGTCCGCGCCCTCGATCTGGCGGGCCAGGGTCAGCGCCATTTCCCAGGGAACGTCCGTGTCCGCCTGGCCGTGCAGCAGGCGAACGGGGCACGCGAGCGGAATTGGGCCGCCTAGCAGGAGATGGTTGCGACCCTCCTCGATGAGGGCGAGCGTGATCGGGGTTGGCTCGCCATAGGGGCTGGGGATGTGGAGCACGCCGTCCCGCCGCAGCGTGGCGCGTTCGGCGGGCATCATGGTTTCCCACATCAGCGCCTGGGTGAAGTCGGGGGCGGCGGCGACGCCGATGAAGCCGGCCAGGCGGCCGGGGCGGGCGAGCGCCGCGAGCAGGCCGATCCAGCCGCCCATGGAGGAGCCGACCAGGACCAGAGGTCCCTCGGTGAGGCCGTCGATCGCAGCGA
>NZ_LMUY01000072.1:0-29801 GCF_009765685.1 Acidisphaera sp. L21
GGTGAAGAACTGGAAGTTCTGGCCCACGATCTGTTCGGCCCGGAACGTCAGCTCGTTGACGAAGATGATCGAGGCAATCGCGGTGCCCTTGATCAGCGTAATCGCCTGATTGGCCAACCCGGGTAAGATCGACCGCATCGCTTGCGGCAGGATGATCCGCTGCAAGGTCAGCCTTTGGCCAAACCCAAGGGCTGCCGCAGCAATCCCCTGGCCACGATCGACCGACAAAATACCGCCGCGGATGATTTCCGCCGCGAACGCCGCCTCGTTCAGCGAGAAGCCGAGTACGGCGGTGATGAAGCTGTTTAACCGCAGCCCAGCCGAGGGCAGCGCGTCGAACAGGAATACCAGTTGCAGGATCAACGGCGTGCCGCGGAAGAACCAGATATAGAACCAGGCGAGCCCACGCACCGGCGCTGGTCGGGATAGCCGCATCAACGCCAGCACAAGCCCGCCCGCCGTGCCGAACAACAGCGCCAGCAGCGTGATCTCGACCGCCGTCAGCGCGCCATCCAGCAGGAACCGAGACGTGGCGTAGCCAAACCCCTGCCAAACGGGGTCCATGAAACCGGCCGCCCGGGCGGCAACTGGGAAGGCGAGAAGTGTGAGGAGCCCCGTGAGAAATCGACGCATCTTGGCTACTGCGTCAGAATCTCCGGCTTGGTCACCAGGTCATAATCCACGTGGTATCGCTCGAAAATGGTTTTGAGCTGCCCATTGCTCTGAATCTCGGCCAGCCCGTCCGCCATCAGGCGGATCAGGTCGGAATTGCCCTTGGCGGTGCCGGCGGCAATCTGGGCGTTGGTGACGACGCCGAAGCCGTCTTCCGGCGCCGGGTTGCTGGCGATCATGCTGTCGGCGACGAATTTATTGGTGGCATACACATCCGCGCGGCCATTCTGAACCAGCCGCATTCCACCGGTCATGTCTGCCGCGGTGATGACCTCGACGTCTTTTTTGCCAGCGGCGACGCAGGCTTGTCCGGCCGTCCGCAGCATCGTCTCCTGCGTGGTCCCCAGTCCGGCGGTCGTAATCAGGCCGCATAGGTCGGTCAACCCGTGCACCTGCTTGGGGTTGCCGTGCACCACCAGCAGGGCGGTTGCGGAGTGCATGTAGGCGACGAAGTCCATCCGTTTCGCCCGCTCGGGCGTGTAGAGCAGCGTATCCCACATCACGTCGATCTGGCCCGCCATGGCGGCAGGGATCAGCCCCGACCAGTTGCCCAAAGTGAAGGTGACGGGGACGCCAGCACAACCGAACACGGCGCGGGCAGTGTCCGCGTCCAGTCCGATCAGGTGGTTGAAGTCGGCGGGATCACGGAAACTGAACGGCGTGCTTTCCCCGTCCTGGCCGATCGTGATCGTGCGCCCGGCGAGGCTGGGATATTTGGTGGCGAGTTTGGCGGGCTCGCACGCTGCCTGCGCCGCCGACAAGCTGGCCCATAGACCAAAGCTCGCAAAAGCGGCCCGAACCGACCATTTGACCACCTGACGCATGCGTCCCCCAATTTTGCTGCACGGCAGCAATTGACGGCCAAAAATCGTCTGCCTGCAATACGGAATCGCCGGTTGATCCCCTTCGTCACCGCGCCCGCGCCACTGGCCGCTTGTCACCGTGAGCGCTTGCAGCATAGTGGTGGCTTTGTATAGTCAAATCGCGGGGACGCGATATCTAGGAGATGCGGATGCCGCGGGCGGACCAGATGAAGCTCGGAACTTTCATCTACTCGCACGGGGTGCACCCGGCGAGTTGGCGTCACCCTGGCTCGCCCGTCGATGCAGGCAACAATTTCGCACACATGCTCAACGTCGCGAAGATCTCGGAAGCCGGCAAATTCGACTTTATGTTCCTTGCCGACTCACCGGCCGCGGCGATCGGCAGCATGGATGCGCTGAAGCGTCTGCCACACAAGATGAACCGGTTCGAGCCGTTGACCTTGCTGTCCGCCCTCGCTGTCACGACCGACCGGATCGGCCTCGCCGCCACCCTGTCCACCAGCTACTACGAGCCATACAACGTGGCACGGCTGTTCGCCTCGCTGGATCATCTCAGCGGCGGTCGGGCCTGCTGGAACGTCGTCACCTCCGACCATGACGAGACTGGCTACAATTTCAACCGCGAGGGGCTCGACCCGCATGCGTTGCGCTACGAACGGGCGCGCGAGTTCCTCGAAGTCTGCTTCGGCCTGTGGGATGGTTGGGAGAAGGATGCGCTCGTGCACGACCGGGAGGAGGGCGTGTATTTCGACGATAGCCGGCTCCACCTGCTCAACCACAAGGGCAAGCATTTCCAGGTGCGTGGCCCGCTGAACTGCGCTCGCTCGCCCCAAGGCAGGCCTGTCATCGCTCAGGCCGGCGGATCGCCCGCAGGAATAGAGCTGGCGGCGCAGTCGGCGGAGGTCGTGTTCACGCGCACCATGGATTTCACGCGTAACAAGGCCTTCTACGACGCTCTGAAGGGGCAGATGGCTCGGTTCGGCAGGGCGCCGGATAAGCTCAAAGTCATGCCGGGCCTGCCGATCCATGTCGGCGAAACGCAGGCGGAGGTTCATGCCAAAATGGCCTTCCTGCGGGAAAACCTGCACCCGGCGGTCGGTCGCCAGATGCTGGCGGAGTTCCTGGAGGTCGATCTATCCGACGTGCCCCTCGACAAGCCATTCCCGCGGGAGCGGTTGCCGAAAGACCCGAAAGGCTCGAAGGCGCTGTTCGAACTCGTGCGCGAATTCGTCCTGCAAGGCGGCACGATGGGCGATTTGATCCGCCGTTACGCGGACAAGCATACCGGCGGCGGTATCGGCGGCACACCAAAGCAGGTTGCCGACTACATGGAGGAATGGTTCGTAGGCGGGGCTTGCGACGGCTTCATCCTGCAAATGCCGACCCTGCCCTCTTCACTGGAAGATTTCGTCCGCCTGGTCGTGCCGGAGTTGCAGCGCCGGGGCTTGTTCCGCAAGGACTACACCGGCACGACGTTGCGAGACCATCTGGGTCTTGATGAGCCCGCCAACCGCTACGCCGTTGCGCGCGCCGGCTCCATCGCCCAATCCGCCTGACACCTGATTTTGGAGCAAAAAGGCTTATGACACGTCGCGCTCTGCTACTGTTTGCGTTCACCGCCGGGAGTCTGGCGCTCGGCCTCGCGCCCGCCCGGGCGGATGTGCTGTCGGACGCGAAGGCGGCCGGGGTGCTGAAGGTCGGCACCGAGACTGAGTTCGCGCCCTTCGACTACATCGATGGCGACAAGCACGTCGGCTTCAACGTCGATTTCTTCGACGAGGTCGGCAAGTCGCTCGGCATGAAGATCGAATGGGTGGCCCTGCCATGGGACGGCGTGTTGCCCGGGCTTGAGTCCAGCAAGTTCGACATCGTCGCCGGCCCGGCCATCATCACCAAAGCGCGTATGCAGCGCTACACCTTCTCCTCCCCGATCGGTGAGGGCACGGTGACGCTGGTCAAGCGCGCGAGCGACGCCTCTATCCAGAAGCCCACCGACATTGCCGGCAGAAGCGTTGGCGGGGGCAGAGGCTCCAACCAGCTCGTGCAGCTGAAGGAACTGGCCGCGTCAGTCAGCCCGCCAGCAACCGTGCGGGAATATACCGGCGCGAACGAGACGCAGGCCGACATGGCCGCCGGCCGCATTGTCGCCTCCGCGATGTCCTTGCCGAACGCGCTCGCCGCGGCCAAGCGCCGGCCGGACATGTTTGCCGTGGTCCTGCCGCCTTTCGGCGTGAAGGCCTATTTCGGCTATATCGGCCGCAAGGACGCCGCCTCCGCCAGCCTGATGCAGGCGGTCGACGCCCAAGTCGCCGCCATGAAGACCGACGGCCGCATGGCCAAGCTGCAGCAGAA
Organism: Acidisphaera sp. L21; assembly: GCF_009765685.1. Taxonomy (GTDB): domain Bacteria; phylum Pseudomonadota; class Alphaproteobacteria; order Acetobacterales; family Acetobacteraceae; genus LMUY01. The sequence continues at coordinate 3,849 of NZ_LMUY01000072.1, forward strand.
ATGGTTCGGCGCCACCACCGAACTCCCAGCCTCCGTCACCGACCCGGCGAGCTGACCTGGCGAGGGCCTTCGCGGGAGAATGACCTGGTTTCTGTTCGCGCTGATGGTCCAGGCCGCCGGCACGACGCTTTTGATCAGCTTCGTCGCCATCGCCATCGGCCTGGTCATCGGCATCTTGGTGTGTGGCGCCATGCTATCGCCGAGCGTGGTGCTGCGCGGCCCGGCACGCCTGTACGTCAGCTTCTTTCGGGGCGTGCCGCTGCTGGTGCAATTGCTGCTGTTCTACCACCTGCTCCCTGCCATCGGGATCAACATCTCCAGCGTGGCCGCCGCCCTCGTCGCCCTCTCGCTCTGCACCGCCGCCTATCAGGCGGAGAACCTGCGGGGCGGTTTTCTATCGGTCTCCCGCGGCTTGCTGGAGGCCGCCGAGGCGGTTGGCATGGAACGCCTCCAACGCTTCCGCCGGGTCAGCGTGCCGATCGCCATCCGGCTCACCATCCCGGCCCTGGTGAATGAAGCCATCGGCATCCTCCACGCCTCCGCCCTGATCTCTGTCGTTGGCGTGATCGAACTCACCAAGACCGCCCGCAACTTCGCCGCGACCACCTTCGACCCGCTGCCGTTCTACGCCTGCGCCGGGTTGCTGTATTTAGGCCTCACCTACGGCGTGCTCGGCCTCGGTCGTGCTGCGGAACGGCACCTGGCCGTGCGCCACGCATGACTTTCGATCCGTCGGTCGTTATCCCCTATTTGCCGGCGATGGGCCGCGGCGCCCTGGTCACGATCGGCTTGTGGCTGGCGGGGCTGCTCGCCTCGATACTTCTCGGATTGGCCATCGCAGTCGGCCGACTGGTCGGTGGCAAGGCGATCAACCTGGCGCTCGGCACCCTCGTGCAGGTCATCCGGGGAACGCCGTTCCTCATCCAGCTTTTCCTGCTCTATTTCGGCGGCCCTCGTATCGGCCTCACGCTGGACGAGCTTCCCGCCGGGCTGATGGCGCTTTCCCTGTTCGGCGCCTGCTACATGAGCGAGGTGTTCCGCACCGGGCTGCGCGCCATCCCACGCAGCCATATCGAGGCCGCTGAGAGTGTGGGGATGTCCCGCTGGCAAATCCTGCGACGGATCACCATCCCCGAGATGCTGGTGCTGGTGCTGCCGGCAGGCACCAACATCGCGGTCGGGCTGATCAAGGAGACGGCGGTGCTTTCCATCATCAGCGTGCCCGAACTCACCGCCGTCACCAGCGAAATTGGGTCCGAGACCTATGCCTTTGTCGAGGCCTTGACCACGCTGTCGCTCTGCTACTGGGCTCTGGTCGAAATCTGTAGCCGAGCCGGCCGCCTGCTGGAACAGCGGCTGGCCTCCTTCCGTTTCGCCGCCTGATGCGCTTGCCCAACCCGGCCGTGACTGCATCCGGCCTCACCAAACGCTTCGGTACCACCGAAGTCCTCCAGAAGATCGACTTCTCCGCGCCGTCTGGTCAAGTGACGTGCCTCATCGGTCCGTCCGGGTCCGGCAAAAGCACGCTGCTGCGCTGTATCGCGATGCTGGAGCAGCCGACCGAAGGCACCATCACGATTGATGGCCAGCCGCTTGGTCCCTGGCAGGACGGCATCGGGCCCGCCTTGTCACCAGCCCGGCGGCGTGTGATGCGGGCCGGCATCGGCGTGGTGTTCCAGCAGTTCAATCTGTGGCCGCATATGACGGCACTTGGCAACGTAGCCGAGGCGCTCCGTACCGTTCGCCGGCTGCCCCGGGCGGAGGCGGAGGCGCGGGCCATCGCGCAATTAGGCAAGGTGGGGCTGGCCGATCGGGCCGGCCACTATCCCTCCCAACTTTCCGGCGGGCAGCAGCAACGTGTGGCGATCGCACGCGCCCTGGCGCTGGAGCCCAAGTTGATGCTGTTCGACGAGCCCACCTCCTCGCTCGACCCTGAGCTGACAGGCGAGGTACTGAACGTTATGCGCGGCTTGGCAGCGGATGGGATTTCGATGATCGTCGTCTCGCACGAGATCGGGTTCGTGGCGTCGGTTGCAAGCCACATCGTATTCCTGGATCACGGCCGGGTGGTGTTGAGCGGCCCACCACGCGAGGTTTTCGCCCGGCCGCGCCACCCGCGTTTGACGCAATTCCTTGAAACCCATGTCGACGTCGAAGCGAGCCGGCTGTTGCAGTGAAAGCCGGCCACGAGCCGAGGTCTGCTCTATCCGAAGAAGCCCTTCAATGCGGAAAATCGCCGTGTCGAGATCATTGCGCTCGGCCCCGAGCCGCCGCCCAGCAATGGGAGGCCGCTCAGCCGAGCAGCGCCGCGGTTTCCGCTTGCGTCAGCGGCAGCAGCGGCGGCCGCACCATGGCCCAATCCGGACGACCGGTCTTCTGTGCCAGCAGGGTCTTCACGGATGGGATTTGCGCAAATTGCGATACGCGATTGCGGGCAGCCACAATGCGGGCCTGTGCCGCATTCACCGCCTCGGCCCGCGTCGCGTCGTCGTAGTGACGGAACACGAGAGCGAGGTCGGCGGCGACCAGGTTTGATGTTGCTGTGATGCAGCCGGCGCCGCCCTTGCGCAGTAGCGGCAGCATGAGCGGGTCGGCGCCCGCAAGTACAGCAAAGCCAGGAAACGCCTCGACCAGCGACACCATGTTCGCCAGATCACCTGAAGAATCCTTCAGGCCGACGAACACACCCGGGAAGCTCTCGCGCAGGCGGGCGATCACCGGGATTGGGATCGGCACCGAAGAGAACATCGGAATATGATACAGCACGACGCGAAGCCGCGGATCAGCGACCCGCTCGATGATAGCCGCGTAGGCCGCGAACAGACCGTCTTCGTTGATGTTTTTGTAGTAGTAGGGCGGCAGCATCACGACAGTGGTCACGCCCAGCGACAGAGCGTGTTTCGTCAGCTCGGCAGTCTCGATGAACGAGGCGACCCCAGTGCCGGGGAGCAGCTTGTCCGGCGGGATGCCGCTCTGCACCACCGCCTCCAGCATCGCTCGGCGCTCGGCACCGGAGAACGAGTTCGCCTCCCCGGTGGTGCCGAGCAGGGCGATGCCGTCGCAGCCCTCCTCCAGCAGGGTGCGGCAATGTGCAGCAAGGGCGGTGTGGTCGGGTGTGAGATCGGCGTGGACTGGGGAGGCAGCGGCGCTGAACACGCCGGTCGGAAACAATGCGGGCATGAGGTTGTACCTTTGAGACGGGGCCTTCAGATCGGAAGCGGCGCGTCCGGCATGATGCGGCGGCGCACGACGAAGAGCACGGAGCAGGCGGAGCAGAGCGCGATGCCAGCGCCAGCCCACAACGCGTAGGTGAACGACCCGGTGCTGTGGGCGACGAAGCCGGTGACCGCCGGGGCCATCGCGCCGCCCAGATAGCCGCCGAAATTCTGGATGCTGCCGAGCGTCGCGACCTCGTTCTGCGGCGCCACGGCCGACGGCAGCGACCATACGCCGGCAACCGCGGTGTAGGAGAAGAACATCGAGGCCGAGATGAAGGCCAGGCACACTATGACGTTGTCGGACATCGAGGCGGAGACGGTGCAGATTGCGGCGCACACCAGGCCAGTCAGGATCGGGATCTTGCGGCTATTGATCGGCGAGACGCCACGATGGGCAAACCAGTCCGACACGACACCGCCGAATAGCGAGCCGAAGATGCCGAATATGAATGGCACAGACGCGGCGAACCCGGTCTGCTTGACGCTCAGGTGCCGTTCGATTTCCAGGTAGCCGGGCAGCCAAGTGATGTAGACCCAGTTGATGTAGCTGAGCCCCATCTGCCCGAATAGCATTCCCCAAACCGTCGGAAAACGAAACAGCTTGCCCCAATTGGCCAGGGCGGAGCCGCGGACCGCCGGGTTCGCATCTTGTGCGAGGTATATGCGGTCGGCGGCGGGCAGCGGCACCAACTCCGGGTCGCGGTATACCAAATACCACACGGCCGAGATGAGCAGGCCGGCGACGCCCATGATGACGAACATCCACCGCCAGCCATACGTTAGCATCAGCACCGTCAGCAGTAGCGGCGACAGCGCCGATCCGATCATGGAGGCGGTATTGAACACCCCCGTCGGCAACCCGCGGTCGCGCTGGCTGAACCAGTTGGCGGTGACGCGGGCGGCGGTGGGATATTGCGGCGATTCGCAAACCCCTAGCGCCAGCCGCGCAATGAACAGCTGCGTGAAGCTGGTCATGAAGCCGCATACGACTTGTGCCAGCGACCATGCCGCCACGCCCAGGCTGAGCACGCGCCGCGGGCCGAACCGGTCGATCAGCAACCCGACTGGCAATTGCGAGAAGGCGTAGGCTAACGCGAAGGCCGACAGCAGCAGGCCCATCTGGCCGGTGTTGACCCCTAGCTCCTTCTGGATCAGCACGTTGGCGACCGAGAGCGTGCCGCGGTCGAGGTAATTTACCGTGCCACTAACGACCAGCAGCGTCAGTGCCGCCCAGCGGCGGCGTTGCAGCATGGGGGAGACGGTGGGCGCGGCAACCACGGGCGCGGCCGTGGTCGCGATGACTGACGACATGCTGGTTTCCTCAGAAGGCGCGTTGATACATCGCGGCGATCTCGTCGCGACTAATGTCGCGCGGGTTGTTGTCGAGCAGGCGGCGGATGGCGTGCGCCTCGGTCGCCATCGCTCCTAGATCCGCCTCCGGCACGCCGTGCGCCGACAGCCGCATGTCCAGGCCCAGCCCGGCGCAAAACGCGCCCGCCCGCTCCGTCACTTCGGTCGGATCGGCGGAGGCCGGCTGGCCCAACGCCTGTAGCACGAGCGCCGTCTTCTCCGCGGCGGCTGGTGCGTTCCAGGCCAGCGTGTGCGGGAAGATGAGCGCGCAGGCCAGGCCGTGCGGGATGTGGTGGCGGGTGCCGAGTGGGTAGGCGACCGCGTGCCCGGCGGTCGTGTTGACCGGCCCCAGGCAAAACCCGCCATACAGCGACGCCAGTGCTAGGCCAGCCCGTGCCTCCGCATCGCCGCCATCGGCCACGGCGCGGTGGAGGAAGCGGCCGACCAGGCGGATGCCCTCCAGCGCGTAAAGGTCGATCAGCGGGTGCGACTTGCGGCTGGTGAAGCCTTCCGTGCAATGCGCCATGGCGTCCACGCCGGTGGCGGCGGTGACGGCGGCGGGTACGGTCATCGTCAGGTCGGGGTCGATGATGGCGATGTCGGCCAGCATATGGCGGCTCTGCACCGCCAGCTTGTTCTGCGTGGCCGGGTCGGTCACCAAGGAGCGGGTTCCCGCCTCGCTGCCCGTGCCAGAGGTCGTGGGCACCTGCGCCAGTCCGACCTTGCGGCCGTGCACTTTCTCCGGTCCGACCACGTCGTGGATGGATTGGCCGCTACCTGGCAGCACAGCCGCAAGCTTGGCCAGGTCCATGGCGCTGCCGCCGCCGAAACCGACGACCAAGTCCGGCTTGGCCGCGTCCACGGCCGCCAGCAGATCCTGCAGGTTGGGGATGTCCGGCTCCGGGCGCACGGTGCCGAATACGGTCACGGCGCCGGGCAGCGCCAGCAGATCGACCCGCGCCGCGTTGAAGGCATCGGCCACCACCAGGATGCGGCTGAAGCCCTGCTCGCGCGCCCAGGTGCCCAGGCTCGGCGCCAGGCCACTGCCGAAGCGCAGGACGGGCGGGCGCTGGATCTCGATCGGGGTGTTGAGGGCCATTATGCGGCTACCGCCACGCGGGCTGGCCGGGCAAGCAACTCGGCATACTCGATCGCCTCCACCAGGCTCTGCTCGTTGGCGATGCCTTGGCCAGCGATGTCGAAGGCGGTGCCGTGATCCACGGAGGTGCGGATGATCGGCAGGCCCATGGTGATGTTCACGCCGGACAGGTCGTTCCACTTGCCGGTCGCGGGGTCGATCTCGAAGCCCAGCAGCTTGACCGGGATGTGGCCCTGGTCGTGATAGTTGGCGATCACCGCGTCGTATTGCCCGGCGCGCAGCTTGACGAACACCGTGTCGCCCGGCACCGGACCGACCACGTCCATCCCGTCCGCCACCGCCTGCGCGATCACCGGACCGGCGACGTCGATATCGTGGCGGCCGAACAACCCGCCCTCACCCGCATGTGGGTTCAGCGCCGCCACCGCAATCTTCGCGCGGCCCAGGCCGAGCCGGGTCACCGCGTCATGCGTCAGGTCCAGTACCCGGCGTATCCGCTCGGGCGTAGCGCGCTTGGGCACATCCTCCAGCGCGATATGCGTTGTCACATGGCTGACCCGCATGTTGCCGTGCGCCAGCATCATGCAGGAGCCGCGGACGCCGGTAAGTTCCGCCAGCATTTCGGTGTGGCCCGGATAGTGGTAGCCAGCCTTGTTCAGCGCTTCCTTGTTCAGCGGCGCGGTGACGATGCCGCCGATGCGCCCGGCCAGCGCCAGTTTCACGCCTTGGTCCACCGCCTGGAACGCAAAGCGCCCGCCATCCGCCGACAGCACGCCGGGGAGGATCGGCTCGCCCTCTGGGCCCGCCTGCATCGCGGCCAAGGCCGGCCAGTTCGCATCGCCCTCGGTGACTTCGCTGATCACGAGGCCCGGCGTGAACTTGCGCCGAGCCGCCTCCAGCGCAGGGTTGCTGCCGATCACCAGCAGGCGGAGCGAGCCGGATGCGATGCGGTCATGCAGGCGCTGGGCGGCCTTCACGATGATCTCGGGGCCGATGCCGGCAGGGTCGCCCATGGTGATGGCGAGGTGGCGGAGACTCATGAAGCGGTCCTTTCGGGATCGGGAAGGCGCAGTAGCTCGCGCAGGAGCGTGGGGTGGCCGAAGGCGCCGGATTTCGAGACGACGGTCACGCCATCCCAGGCGCCCCCATTGATGCAGGAGACGGGAACGCCGGGCACAGCGCGGCCTTGCACGACAAGGCTTTCGGCGCCAAGCGCGATGCAGAGTCCGCGCAACGTTTCGCCACCTGCGACGACGAGAGTGCCGGGTCGCGGCAAATGGGTGGTGAGGGCGTGCAGTTCTCGGCCGATACGCAATGCGGCCGCGGCCCGGCTCAATCCGGTTGGCAGGTCGAGGCTGGCCAGGGCGATGCCGTGCCTGCGCAATTGCTCGGCCAAATACGCGCCGCTCGCCGGCCCGCCATGCGGTAGAGCCGTCCAGTGCACGCCACACGCCGCAAGTTGGGCGGCGGTGACTGACTGGTCGCTACCGAATAACCCCAGCACCGGACCGGGCAACGATGGGTGCGCCGGCTGCGTGTGCCCCCCTGCCAGCGCGCGCGCCAGGCCTCCCGTGCCACACCACAACACGTTCGCATCAGACTCGACAGCGGCGACGACGGCATCCAAATCTGCGTCCGTTTCGGCATCGAAAACCGTAATTCCTGGCGTCAAAGGCGTGCCGGGCGTGCCGGCGTTGGCGGGCAGGCCAAGCGCGCGCAACGCATCCACGAGTAACGGCCCGACCGGCGTCCAACCGCCGCCCGCTGCCACGAATTGCTGGCCCTGGCGGGTCACGCGTCCCTGGAAAGGGAAAGCGGGTGCCAGCACGGCGTGCTGCCACGCTCCGGTCACGTAGCAAGCGGCGAGTTCTGGTAGCGTCTGGCCGCGAATCAGGCTGTCGACCTTCTTGTAGGCGAGCGTGGCTCCGGCGAGAGCGGCGCTCGCTTCACTAACGACAGCCCGCGCGGTGGCCTCGTCGGTTTCACGCGTGCCAGTGTCGATAGCGGCGTTGATCGGCAGGATGCCAGGACGTGCGCCCTGCCAGAAGGCATGCACCGGCCCCACCAGGCCCACGAACTCGGCCGCCGTGTCCAACGCCCCCGTTAGATCGTCGGCCAGCAGGCGTAGTGTCGGCGCCATTATGCTGCGGCCAGCATGATCACGGCGCGGGACAGGCTTTCGACGACACGAGTGAGTGCCGGCAACGCGCGGGCCAAAAAGCCATCCATCGGTCCCGTTTCCCGCCGGACGGTAAGGCTGACCGCCGCACCGGCCCGGCCGTTGGCGGCAATGACGGGCATGGCGACGGTGCGAAGCCCATAGGCGTTCTCCCCGTCTGAGACGGCATAACCCCGCTGCCGCACCTCGGCCAGGCGATCGCATAGTGCATCCAGATCGGTTAGGGTGCGATCGGATAGCGCGACGCGGTCGCCCGAGGCTAGCAATGCACGGGCGTGATCTGGCGGCTCCCAAGCCAGGATGGCGTGGCCGAGGGCGGTGGCATATGCACCGGTACGGCTGCCGACCCGGCGGTCCAAATCGTGCCGCCCCATATCGACCTGCACCCGCTCGACATATACCACATCTGCCTTGTCGAGGATGCCCAGGGACGCCGCCTCGGCCACGCCGGGCACGAGTTCGCGCAGCAATGGGGCGCTTTGGGCCTTCAGCCCACCCGCGGACAGGGCGTCGAATCCCAGGTCCAGGCATTTCAGGGTGAGTCGGAAACGCCGCTCGCCGGGGATAGCAGCGAGATAGCCGAGTTCGATGAGTGTGTGGATGAGCCTGAACGCCGTTCCGCGGTCGAGCCCGGCCTGGTTCGCCACATCCGTGATCGTCATCTCGGGACGCGCCGGGTTGAAGGCGCGCAGCACCTCAAACGCTTTGGCGACAGACTTGACGGTGTGCTTGGCGGGCTCTGCCAATCGAACGGTTCCTCCGCGCTCGCTATGCGAACAAATGTTGTTGTTGAATTACCGTAGCCATAGGGTGAAATCCCGTCAACCGACCCGTCGATGCCGTCGCGCATCGCCCTTCCGGCTCAGCAAAGATCGGCCCAGCTTGCCCGGTGCGGCGTACCGGCCGTAAACGTCGTTGACGAATTTCACCAAGAGGTCGGGACCACGGTCAGTGCCGACATGCAAAACGGGAGGTGTCCGCGATGGTATGCTATCCAATCGGTTCGGGTATCAGCTTGCCGATGGGCGCCTTCGATAAAATTGGGCCCCGGAACGGGCCGCAGGCATGAGCCGCGATCTCGGCATCTGCACCGGCCTTGAAGCGCTGGAGCAAGTTGTTGGTGGGTTTACCGGGTTGACGGTCATCGACATCGGGTCCGGTGAAGGGGCACTGGAACAGCAATTGGCTGAAGCTGGCGCCGTGGTCACGGGGATCGATCCACTGGGACCGGAGCAGAGTTGGACGACGCTCGGCACTGGACGCTATTGCCTACTGCGCCAAGGTGCGGAGACATTGCCCGTAGCTGATGCGTCCGTGGACCTCGTGCTCTTTATCTACTCGCTTCACCATATCCCCGGCGCTGTGCTGCCTGGCATCCTGACCGAGGCGCGCCGCGTGTTACGCAATACTGGCTCCCTTTACATCGCCGAGCCGCTCGCCGAAGGGCCGGCGCAGGAGGTTGCCGCGCTGTACCATGATGAGACGACAGTAAGGCAACGGGCGGCCGACATCCTGGCGACGCATGCCGCCATGCTCTTCAAACGACAGGACTCAATCTTTTACCGCAACCGCCGGATCTATGGCGGCTTTGAAGACTACGCCGCACGGATGAAGGCCAGCATGCGGTTCAACGACTTTACGGAGGCAGAATTATGCGCGCCGGCGGTAAGGGAGCGGTTTGACGCGGTGGCGGGATCCCTGGGTGGCATCTTCGATCAGCCCGTTCGAATCGACCTCTTGCGACCCTGAGTTCAGTTGCTCGCGGTGACGGAAGACCACACCGGGCGATTGGAACCCGCAGAAGCAAGGTCATGTCTGTTGCCAACTTCCGGTGACACGCGGCGACTGACGAAGTATGACATCGACTACGCCTGCCTGACTCCTTTGGCTGTGGTAATCGCTAGATCATCATCCTAGGCGGGACATTATGCGTCGCCCGTCCACAGACTCAGCAACACCCGAGCCACCCTTCGTCAAACTTGACGGAGTGCTGCACGGATATCGAACTTCGCCGTTCGTTCCTGGTTTAACTTCGACAGCCACTGCACCAGTCGCTATCGCAAGGATCTAGGGACTATGACGCAAAACCCGGACATTACAGGCGACGACAGCAGCAGCGCGGCGCCGCAGCCCGTCATTGCCTACTGGCATCTCTGGCGAGACCAACAGGGCGTCAGTCGTCAGAGCGAGTGCGCACTGACGAATTTTGAGTTGAAGGGTGTCGGAAATGCAGCGCCCCAGTGGAATAATAAGCATGAGACAGTATCGTCGACGGTCGTCGTGACTGTGCAACCCGTTGGCTGGGTTGGTGATTGGCATGAAAACCCGGCGCCGCAATGGATCGTCGTCCTATCGGGCCGCTGGTGGATTGAGAGCATGGATGGAACCCGGATCGAACAAGGACCAGGTGAATTCTCGCTTGGCGAGGACCAAGGGTGTGTCACCAGTAAGGATGGTCGTAAGGGCCATCGTTCCGGCACGATCGGGGACCAGCCGGCGGTTTTGATGACGGTGCAGCTACACCGCGACCCAGGTGCCGCACCGTGCCACATCAGCTAGACGTGCAGCTCTATGGCATCACCCGCTTCAATCTTGTGACGCAGGATTTGGAGCGCCTTGTCGCTTTTTACCGCAGCGTTCTCGGCATGGCGCCTATTGGCACCGAGGAGGCCGTAGCACCTTCCGAAATGGCACTTCTGGGTCTGTCGGGAGCCGGCCGCAGGCAGCGACTGGCAGCGGGAGGGCAGCACCTTGCGATCGATCAGTTCACCGCGCCGGGTCGGCCGTATCCTGAGACGGGTGATGCAGCCTCACTCTGCTTCCAGCATCTTGCGCTGGTGGTGGTTGATATTGCCGCTGCCTTTGCGCGACTTGGTGATGCCACGCCAATCTCGATCAATGGGCCACAGCAACTGCCAGAATCATCTGGCGGTGTTAGGGCATTCAAGTTTCGTGATCCAGACGGTCATCCGTTGGAGTTCCTCCAATTCCCAGGCCACTCGGATCGAAGCGAGGCTCTCATCCGCCGTATCGATCACTCTGCTATCAGCGTGGCGGATGTCGATGAGAGTGCAGCGTTCTACGCCAATCTCGGACTCAGTCCCGGGCCGCGCACACTCAACCAGGGACCGGAGCAAGAGCGGCTGGATGCCCTGCCCGCCGTTCAGGTGGACGTGGCACCGATGAACCCCCGCAACCCGTCGCCGCATCTGGAATTGCTTGGATACCGGACCCCGCGCGGAACACGCGGGCCCGAGCGTTCGGCAAACGACGTCGCGTCGACGCGGGTCGTCTGGCGGGGTACGGGTGACAGTCTACTGCGCGATTGGGATGGCCATTTGCATCAAATCCAGTCAGAGCAGCAGCCATGACGGGAAGGCTCCTCCGACGGGCTGCTCCGCCAATTCCGATGACAGGCTTCCCCGGGGTGCAAAGTGACGACGAGCGGCTGGCCGCGGTTCTCCCCTTAAATTCCAAGCTGTTGCTATTATACGAGGGTGCGTTGCACGCAGAGGGTCCAGTCTGGCATGCAAGCCAGCAGCGGCTGTATTGGTCGGATGTGTCGAACCGAAGACTACTGGCGTGGCAGCCCAACGGCGAGGTGACGGTCGTCCAAGACGCCACACATTTCATGAACGGCAATGCTATCGGTCGCGATGATATGTTGGTTCATTGCGAACATGGCCGTCGCTGCATCAGCCGGTCGGACGACAGCGGACGGACCATGCCCATCGTCACGCATTTCGAAGGCAAGCGGCTCAACTCGCCGAATGACCTTACTGTGGCATCTGACGGCACGATCTGGTTCACCGACCCGATTTTCGGGCTGATAATGCCGAGCCAAGGCAGCCTCGCCGAGCCCGAACTCGACCACCGCAGCGTCTATCGGTTCGACCCGGCAACCCAGGTGCTGCAGCGCATGGCTGATTTTGAGCAGCCCAATGGCCTGGGCTTCTCACCGGATGGCCAGATTCTATACGTGTCCGATACCGCGCGCGCTATGGGGGAGATCCCAGGCGCCCACACCGGCCAGACCCATGAGATCCAAGCCTTCGACGTGGCGAAGAATGGCAATCTATCGAACCGACGCTTCTTCTATCATGCCGATCACGGATGTCCGGACGGTATGGCCATCGACCAACGCGGCTGGGTGTGGGCGACGGCGGCTGACGGGGTTCATATCATAGCGCCGGATCGCACGCCCCTCGGCTACATCCCAACACAGTCCGTCGCAACGAACTGCGCCTTTGGGGGTAACCGCCTATTCATCACGGCAACCGACACGCTGCTAGCCATTGATCTATACGACGATATCTAGTGCGCTGGTTCGTAGTAAGGATGCGAGGACGCAAGCGGGTGGGCGACGAACGCCCCGAAATCTCCCGCGTGTAGGCCGAACGCCAATAGCAGGAAGCCGCCCGCAAGGGAGAAGTTCTTCAAGAAGTCCCAGAACAGATTACGAGCCTTGCTATCCCCGCTGCGCCTAAAATCCCCTGGCTGCCACCAACGCTTCCACAGCAGGGCGGTCACGCCGCAATATCCAGCCATGATGAAGGCAGCCAGCCGATCGGCAACCCCCGTGAGGATACCGATCGGCATAAGGATTTCCGTCGCCAAGCCCGCCAAGATCAGCAGCGTAGCCGCACCGCGAGAGGGCACGAGTTCCCTTGCCTGGACGACCGCACCCTTGAAGTTGATGATCTTGTCCAGAGCACTAAATGGGAAGAACAAAACCACCAGCAGATAGCGCACGCCCAACACAACGAGCCAGCTCACGCGCCGATACGCCGGCGGATATGCTCGGCGACCCGCAATGCATTGGCGATGATGGTTAGGGTTGGGTTTACGGCACCGATGGACGGGAAGAAACTCGCATCCGTAACGTAGAGATTGTCTAGTTCATGCGCTTTACAGTTGGTGTCCAACACCGAATTCGCCGGGTTCGTTCCAAAGCGGCAGGTGCCAGCCTGATGCGCTGTCCCCCCGAGCGGAATGCCCTTGCCGAAATATAAACGGCGTTCCAGCAGAACTGAACGGGCGCCGCATTGATTCAGATAGTATTCCAGCTTCTTCTTCAGGCGTTGATGAGCCTCCTTGTTCGTCTCGGTTAGGTCCAGAATGACCTTGTCCCCATCGTAGAAGATCCGATTTTCTGGCCGCGGAAGGTCTTCGGACGACAACCAGAAATCCATCGAATGACGCGCCATCTCTGAGAACGGCATGTCCGGAAGCCAATCCAGCCAGGCTGGCAGCGCCTCGCCCTTGATCTGCTCGGCATCAGAACTGGCACACATTTGAATCAGGCCCAGTGGATAGTTCCAGTCATCGGCGCCAAAGTAGAAGTCCCCCAGCGCCATTGTCTTCTGGAAAACCGTGTCATTCGATTCCCGCATCAAGGCCATCAATACGGATTGATTGTGCCGCATGTAGTTGCGGCCAACCTGATCGGAGCCGTTGGCCAAGCCATTGGGATGGGTCTCGCTTTTGGACCTCAGCAACAGCAATGCGGATGAAAGGGCACCGCACGCAACCACTACAACATCGGCAGAGTATCGCTCCTGCTGTCCCTCCCGCAGCACCTGCGCGCCGGTGACTTTACGCCCGCTCGGATCGGTTTCGAGGCGCTGGACGTAGGCGTTCGTCAGGAGGGAAAGATTGGGATAGGCTGCCAGTGCAGGGTCAACGCACATCACCTGGGCGTCCGCTTTGCCATTCAACAGGCAAGGAAATCCGTCGAATGCGTTGCAACGGATGCAGGTGCTGGTCGGCATCACCCGGCCGTTCTTCTCGTCGAGCAGAATGCCCAGCGGCAAGTGATAGGGATGAAGCCCCAATTGAGACAACTTGTCTGACAGGGCTTGCACATGCGGCTCGTGCGAAACAGGCGGATAGGGGTAGGCGGCGCTAGTGGGCGGCTCATCTGGGTCTTCGCCGCGTTGGCCATGCACGTGGAACAACGCCTCTGCTTCGGCGTAGAACGGCTCGAACTCCCCGTATGACACCGGCCAGGCCGGAGAGATTCCATCCTTATGGGCGATCTCGCCGAAGTCTCGCTCACGTAGCCGAAACAACGCGGCACCATAGACCTTAGAATTCCCACCGACATAATAATGAAGCCCTGGGTGGAACTCATCGCCCTTCGAATTGAACCACGTCTCCGAAGACTGGTAGGTTCCATCGACGAAGACCGTCTTGCTGTCCCAGTTATCGCGGCTCCGCGGCAAATAGTCACCGCGTTCCAGCAGCAGGATGCGTTTGCCGGTTGCGGCAATCCGGTGGGCCAGCGACGCGCCACCGGGACCGCTTCCAATTACCATGACATCATAATGGTCCATCGCCACACCCTCCAGCGTCGTCAACCGCGCTTCAAGTCCCTGGTGTCTCACGAGTTGCCGCACAGCTCAAAATAGTCGCTTTTGCTGGCGTTGGTGTCCACCGACCGCCGGCTCAGCCATTTTCGTATCAAAACTGCAGATTAATCTCAGCTATTGCCCCTGCGCACAGATCGCGTCTCCTCCTTCCGCGTTGTGCCAAGAACGAGGCATCCAAGGAACAACGCTGATTGCGAACCGCCAAGACCTGTTCGCTTGGCGCGGCCTCTTTCAACTCGGTGGCGGCAGTGCGACTGGGCTGCGTGCCGGCATCCTGGTAGCGGCAGCAGAGCGTTTCGTGTCGCCGACCCCGGTTGATACTGAGGCCACTGCCAAACGGCCCGAGCAGCCGGCACCGCCGGCAAAGGCGTGGACGAGGCGAGCGTTGAAGAGCGTAGGCGCCGATGCTTCCGCAGCGAAATGGGAGTAGTTCTAGCCGCCTAGACTGCTGAGGACCGCACGTTCGCACCGAGGCGACCGCGCGTGTCCGTCGCTCAGGCTTCGCTCCCCACGGGGGCCGTTGCAGCTGCCATATCCCCGGCGGCAAATGCATCCATTAAAGTGCGATCCGTCTGGCGCCGCCCCTTCAACCCGCTTGGCACGGCCGCCAGCAAGGTTCGGGTGTAGGGATGCTCCGGCGCGACCAGAACCCGGCTTGGCGGGCCAGATTCTACCATGTGTCCCTTGCTCATCACGCCGAGTGCCGAGCATACCCGGGCCACCACCGCCAGGTCATGGCTGATCAGCACGATCGACAACCCAAGCGAGGCATTGATCTCCTGCAGCAGATTGATGATTTGGCCCTGCAGAGAGACGTCCAGGGCCGAGACCGGCTCGTCCGCGACCAACAAATCCGGCGCCATCGCCAGAGCGCGCGCAATGCCGACCCGCTGACGCTGGCCGCCCGAAAGCTCGTGCGGGAACCGGGCCAGCATCGGCGTGTCCAGCCCGACGCGATCCATCAGCCTGGCGGTTTCGGTGGCCGCGTTGGCGCGCGTAACGCCGCGGGCGGCCAATGCCTCGGCGATGACCCGGCGCACCCGCTTGCGCGGGTTGAGCGAGGAACCGGTGTCCTGGAACACCATCTGCACGCCCCGGCGGAAGCGTTGCGCCGCCGCCCTGTCCAGCCCGGCGACATCTTGCCCATTGAACAGCATGGTGCCGCTGGTGGGTTCGATCAGCCGCACGATGATTTGGGCCAGGGTGGACTTGCCGCTGCCGCTTTCCCCCACCAGGCCGAAGATGCTGCCTCGTGGCACTGCGAACGACACGCCATCGACCGCGGCGAACGGTTTGCCGCCACCCCGCAGACGGGCCAGCATGCCCTGTCGGAGCATATACTCCTTGCGGATCTGACGCAGTTCCAGGATCGGAGGCGCATCGGTGCTCATGGCACGCCTTCCCAACAGACAGACAGATGGCCGGACTCGCGGCGCATAGGAGGCGCCTGGGCGGAACAGCGCGCCTGCGACACCACGCAGCGGGGGGTGAAGGCGCAACCCGGCAGAACGGACCCGAAGCGGGGCGGCAGGCCGGGGATGGTCGGCATGGGCCCGGTGCCGCCATCCAGCCGTGGGACGCACCGCAGAAGTTGGCGTGTGTAAGGGTGGCGTGGTGCGTCGAACAGCGGCTCCACCGCGCCGCTTTCCACCACCCGCCCGGCATACATGACCGACACCCGGTCGCAGATCGACGCCACCAGGTCCAGATTATGGCTGATGAACAGGACCGCGATTCCAAGGTCCCGGCGGATACGATCCAACATGCCGATAACCTGCGCCTGCACCGTCACGTCCAGCGCGGTGGTGGGCTCGTCCGCAATCAGCAGCTTGGGGTTGCTGGACACGGCCAGCGCGGTCATCACCCGTTGCCGCATGCCGCCGCTCAGTTCGTGCGCGTAGGCGCGGGCGCGCTCGGCCGGCTGGTTGATGCCGACGAGGTCTAGCAGTTCGACCACGCGGGCCTCGGCAGCACGCCGCGTCATGCTAGCATGGGTGCGCAGGCTGTCGACGATCTGCTTGCCAACAGGGATCGCAGGATTGAGCGCGCTGAGCGGGTCCTGAAAGATCATGCCGATATCGCGGCCGCGGAGCTTGTTCATCGCCCCATCCCGCATGCCGACCAATTCCGTGCCGTCGAAGAGGATGCGGCCGCTGCTCACCTTAGCGCCCAGCGGCAACAATCCCATCACGGACAGCGCCGTCAGGCTTTTGCCGGAGCCGCTTTCGCCCACCAGTCCGACCACCTCCCCGGCGGAAACCCGCAAATCCACGCCGCGCACGACGTCACGCCAAACACTGCGGGAACCGAACGCGATGTGCAGCCCGTCGATCTGCAATAAGGGGCCGCTCACGTCGCAAGCACCGCGGCGGCGTGGCGAGGGTCCAGCCGGTCACGCAAGCCGTCACCCAGCAAGTTAAAGCCTACCACGGCGAGGGAGATCGCGGCGCCGGGAAAGACGGAGATCCACCATTCGCCGGACATGAGGTAGTTACGGGCGTCGGCCAGCATGTTGCCCCAACTGGGCGTCGGTGGCTGCACGCCAAGGCCCACGAAGCTGACCGAGGCCTCGATGATGATGCCGATCGCCAGTAGCAAAGTGGCCTGCACGATGACGGGGGATAGGCAGTTCGGCAGCACGTCCGACACCATGATCCGCAGGCCACCCGTGCCCTGCAGACGCCGGGCCAAAACGAAATTTGCCTGCGATTGCACGAGCGCAGTGGTGTAGGTGACCCGCGCTAACGTGGGGATATAGAGCAAGCCTAGCAGGATCATCAGTTTAGCTTCATTGGCCAGCACGAAGGGGCCGACGCGCATGTCGCCCACCCCGAAAATCCCGACCAGGGCGATGGCCCAGATTAGGATCGGGATGGCGGAAATCGCCTCCAGAAACCGCACGGTGATCTGTTCGATCCAACCACCGCGATAGAACCCCGCAATTAGCCCCAGCGTGACGCCGCCCGCCATGCCAATGACCACTGCGATAGCGGAGACGCTGAGCGAGGCTCGGGTGCCCCAAATGACCCGGCTGAGCACGTCGCGGCCGGACTGGTCGGTCCCGAATGGGAATTGGCCGCCGGGTTCTAGCAACTGGTTGGAAATGTCCACCAACAAGGGGTCGCGCGGCGCGATCCACGGCGCACCCACGGCCATCACGAGTAGAGCGATCACGATCAACGCGCCCAGGAATCCGGCCGGCCCTCCAAAGCCGTTGACCAGACGATGGAGCCGGATCATGCCGCTGCCGCCATGCGCGGGTTAAGCGAGGCGTTCACCACGTCCGCACAGAGGTTGGCCACCACGAACACGACGGTGAACACCATCACCACCGCCTGCACCATAGCGTAGTCGCGCTGTTGGATCGCTTGCAGCAAGGCGTGGGACAGGCCGTCGATGTTGAACACCTGTTCGATGATAAGGGCCCACCCGAACATGTGGCCGAATGACATCCCTGCGATGGTGACGACCGGAACCAGCGCATTACGCAGCGCATACATCAGCACACGCGGGCGGCTAAGGCCCGAGGCACGGGCGGTGCGCATGAAGTCCTGGCCCAAGACGTCCAGCAGGCTGGAGCGAGTCATGCGCGTCAGCACTGCCATGTAGAAAATCCCGAGACAGAAGGCCGGCAGCACGAGAGAGCGCAGGTGCTCGTATACATCATCCGTAATCGGCACCACGCCGCCGGGCGGGAACCAGTCGCGGTCAACGGCGAAGAATAGGATCAACACCAGCGCCAGCCAGAAGCCAGGCACAGACACGCCCAGCACGGCAATCAGCCGCGCGCCGTAATCCAGCGGCGTATCGCGCAACACGGCCGACATGGTGCCCAGCGCCAAGGACACCACGACGGACACAACAAAGGCCAGCATCACCAACTCCAGCGTGACCGGGAGAGTGTTGGCCACCTGATCGTTCATGCGAAGGCCGGTGGTGAAAGACTTACCGAGATCTGCATGGAATACGATGCCACCGACCCAGCGGAAGTATTGCACCAGGATCGGCTTATCCAGGCCGTGATCGGCGTCAAAATGGGCGATGTCGGCCGGAGTAGCTTCGTCGCCCAGCACGATACGAGCCGGACTGTCGGGGATGGAGCGTGTCAGCACGAACAGCACCAGGCTGACCAGCAACAGCGACAGCAACGAGACTCCGGCGCGGCGGAGAAACAGGGAGGCCATGGCCTGCTAATCCAGCCAGACGTCGCGGACCGTGATGGTCAGCCCCTGGTTCACCTTGAAGTTCTTCACCCGGTCGCGCCAAACATTCGCCGCGTCGAAAAAGCCGATCCAGGTGACGGGAGAGGTGGTGGTCAGATATTGCTGCAGTTCGGAATAAATCGGCTGCAAATTGGCGTGGTCGGTATCGTCCAACTTATAGGCGGCGGTCAGCAAATCACCCACCTTCGGGTCCGTATAGCCCGTTGCCTTGGATAGGAACTGGTTCGGCGTAAAGCTGACGTTTAGCATGTAGGTTGGATCGCCCGGCGCCATGAAGTTCACGATGGCGCTCTGGTAGTCACCGCGGAAGATTTGCGGATTCACCGTGGCAAACGCGCCCTTCTTCAGCACCACCTTGATGCCGACCTTGGCCAGTTCTGCCTGCAGGAACACGGCACAATCGTTGGTGTCCAACAAATAGGCTTCCGCCGTCGTCAACAGCTCAAACGTCGCGGCCCCGCCCTGGTATTTGGACTTGGCCATGTATGCCTTGGCCTTGTCCAAATCGTAGGTCATCATCTCGCCGGCCGTCTTGTCGTACCACCAGCCCGATGTCGGCGCCGGCACCGAGGACGGCTCGATCAGTCCGTAATAGATCTTATCCGCGACTGTTTTGCGGTCCACCGCATGGGCCACCGCCAGACGGAAGTTCACATCGTCGAACGGCGCCTTGGCGTTGTTCTGCAGCATGACGCACCAACCGCCATTGGTGACGCGGGCGCCACCCTGCATCTTGGGGCGGGACTTCAGCCGGGCGAAATCGCGCGGCGGCGGCGCACCGATGATGTCGGCCTGGCCGCTCAGCAGATAGGCAACGCGGGTTGAATCCTCCGGCACCACCTTCACCACCAGACGGTCCCAATGCGGCAGGCCCTTTTGCCAGTAGTTCGGGTTGCGCTTGAAACTGACGTAGTCGTTCGGCCGCCATTCCTCAAAAATTCCCGGCCCGGTGCCAATACCGATTGGGGTCAGACGGAAATAGTCATCGCCATACTTCTCGCGTGAGTCCTTCGGCCAGATGCCCATGAACTTCGTCAGGAATGTCAACCAGGGCGCATACGGCTCCTTCAGGATAACGCGCAGCTTAGTCGGGCTGTCGACTTCGACATGTGAAATCCGAAAGAACAGCGACCCACGGGACGCCTTGTTGGCCGGGTTGATCAAGTACTCGAAGCTGTATTTGACGTCATCAGCCGTCAGTTTTTGACCGTTCTGGAAGAATACATCATCCCGCAGTTCGAACGCATAGGTCAGCTTATCGGGGGAGATGGTCGGCAGCGCCTTGGCCAATTGCGGACGAAGCACGCCCTCGACGGCGTATTCGACGAGATTTCCCCAGATCGTCTGGCTCAGGATCTCCGAATCATGGCTGGACATGTTGATCGGGTCGCAGGTGATCGGGTTGTTGGACAACGCGACCGTCAGCGTGCCGCCCGATTTTTGTGCCTTGGCATCGCGCATCCAAGCGGGGGAAAGGCTCAGCCCGGCGACGGCGCTGGCGGTCCATAGCAGGCCCCGTCGCGACGGGTTCAAATCGATCGGCATGCTGTCCCCTTTGGTCGATTAACCCTTGCCACGTACCCCTGTGTTTCCATCCCGATTGGCGGCTCAACGGGGCCGCCTTGGCGCAATACCGGTTGTCTAGCAACGCGCATGCCACGTGGCCCCAGCCCGGCTGTTACTCCGCGGCGAGCCGAACCGTCTGCGCGTCCTGCCGCCCGCGCACCAGGCGGCCCGGCAGCGCGCCGGTGGGCACACCATTCTCGGTCACTACCTCGCCGCTGACGATGGTGGCGACGTAGCCGCGGCTTTCCTGCATCAGGCGACGGCCACCGGTTGGCAGGTCGTATTGCACCGTCATCGGTTCGATCTTCAGCGCCGCGTAGTCGATGATGTTAATGTCGGCCTTGAAACCAGGGGCGAGCACGCCGCGATCGTTCAGGCCAATGGCACGCGCCGGGTCACGGGTGAGTTTCTGGATGATCCACGGCAGCGCCATCTTCGGGCCGCGGGTGCGGTCGCGCGTCCAATGCACCACCGTGTGCGTGTAGGTGGCGCTGTCGCAGATGATCCCCAGGTGGGCGCCGCCGTCGCCGAGGCCTAGTAGGGCGTTCGGATGCTGCATCATCACGCCACAGACATTCAGATCGCCGTCCACGTAGTTGGTGATCGGGCGATAGAGGAAGGTGCCATCGAGCATGGTGTCGTAGGCGAGCTCCTGCGCTGAGATGCCCAACCGCTCTGCCCGGGCGGCCATGCTTTGAGTGATTTCCGGCTCGTAATCCGGTGGATCGGCCAGGACGAAAATGCGATCGAATTTTTCCAGCCGGCGGCGCTGCAGGTCGTCTTCTGTCTCTTCCGAAAGGATGGCGGCGCGTATCTCAGGCTTTGCCAGCTCGACAGCGCGTTCGGCCCAGGGAAGATGGGCTAGCGCCTTGTAGCTGGGGCGATGCACGAAGGGATGCTGGGAAATTTGGAACCCCAAATTGAGGCCGATCGGGCGCCCCATCACCTGCGCGAACATCGCAATCCCATCGGCATTCGCCTGGGCGATTAGGTCCAGCAGCAGCTTCCAATGGCCGGTTTTGCCCTCGCGTTGCGCCAAGGTCAGGCTCATTGGTCGACGGCCGCGCTCGGCAACCCGGCGCAGCAGGTGGAACTCGTCCACCGGGTCGTCGAAATCGGTGATCAGTTGGAACCAGCCGGCCCCAAGGTCGCCCATGGCTTCGGCGATCACCGCCAACTCCTCCTCGGCGGCGCCGAAGGTAGGTGTGTGCTCGCCCGCCAGCGTCTGGTGGATGATCGCGCGGGAGGTGGAGAAGCCGAGGGCGCCGGCCTGGATGCCCTCGACCGTCAGCCGAGCCATTTCCTTCATATCGTCGGGCGTTGCGGGCTCCCGCTTGGCGCCGCGGTCGCCCATGACGTAGACGCGAATGGCGGCGTGCGGCACCTGCGTGACGATGTCCAGATCGTATTGCCGCTCACCGAGACGATCGAGGTAATCCGGGAACGTCTCCCAATCCCAGGTCAGCCCTTCGGTCAGCACGACTTCGGGGATGTCTTCCACCCCCTCCATCAGCGCGACCATAACCTCGCGTTGTTCGGGCTTGCAGGGGGCGAAACCGACGCCGCAATTGCCGATCATCACCGTCGTGACGCCGTGCCAGGAGGACGGGTCCATCCGGTTGCTCCAGATCGCCTGGCCATCATAATGCGTGTGGATGTCGACGAAGCCCGGCGCGACGATCTTGCCGGTCGCGTCGATCTCCCGATCGCCGCGAGTGGATACCTGCCCGATTTGGGCGATTTTACCATTGAGCACAAGGATGTCACCGGCGAACGGCACGCCGCCATTGCCGTCGACGATAGTGCCGCCGCGAATCACAAGACTTGCTGGTTGCGACATCATGCGCCTCATCTGCTCGTTGACGATCGGCACCCTGACTCGATCGGCAAATTGGCGCAATGCCGGGCAAATCGACCGGACCGCACTAGAGGGTGCCCGCGATGCGGCGCAACTGCCTAAAATCTAAGCACGCTGCGAGGTGTTTGGCACTGCCGGCCGTATGCTGCAGTGCGGCATATGTCTTGCTTCATCCTGATGCGCGATGCGCGTGCAGACGAGGAGTTTATACCGCGATGGCCCAGACGCCTTTTCACCTTGGCTGGTTCGTCATGAAGGGCTATGGGCCCAAGGGCTGGCGCAGCCAGTGGGGTGGTCCAAATCTGCATAGCTGGGTCAAGCCCGACAACCTGGTTCATCTCGCCCGGGAGTTGGAGCGTGCGGCCTTCGACTACGTGATGATCGAAGATTCCAACAACGTTCCCTATACCTATAAGAATTCGCACGAGACCTATCTTCGGCTGGGACTAGACTCGCCGAAGCTGGACCCGTCGGTGGTCGCCCCGATCATGCTGCGAGAGACCAAACAGATTGGCGTCATCACCACCCTGTCCACCACCGAGTATAACCCCTTCCTGCTAGCCCGGCTGACCAACGCGCTCGACCACATTAGCGACGGTCGCGCCGGATGGAACCTGGTCACCGGCAGCAATGACGGCGGCGCGCAAAATTTCGGCTACGACAAGCAATTTCCGCACGACGAGCGTTACGAAATGGCCGACGAGTTCGTCGAAGTCGTGCAGAAGCTTTGGGACTCCTGGGAAGCCGACGCGATGGTCATCGACCCGGAGCGGGGGATGTTCGCCGATCCGGAAAAAGTGCGTCCAGTCTTCCACGAGGGGAAATATTTCCGCTCCCGCGGCCCGCTCTCCGCGCCGCGATCCCCCCAAGGGCACCCGGTGATCTGCCAGGCCGGCGGCTCCCCCCGCGGCCGAACCTTTGCCGCACGATGGGCCGAAACCATTATCGCGTCTGCCAGCAGCGTGGGCCAAATGAAGGAATTCCGCGACGACATCCGGCGCCAGGCCGCCGGCTTCGGCCGCAACCCCGACCATCTCAAGCTGATGTTCCTCATCGCCCCAATCATCGCCGAAACCATGGAGGCGGCACGTGCCCGCGAGCAGGCGCGCCTGGCCGAGGCGGAGGAGAACATCGAATTCTACCTGGCCAACATGTCCCGCGTCACCGGCATCGACTTCTCCCAATTCCCGCTGGACGAAAAGCTGCCGGAGCTGACTTCGAACGGCCATCAATCATCCGCCAAAGGCTTCTCCGGCCGGACCCCGCGGGACATCGTGATGCAGGGCCGTGCACTGCGCGATGCCGACCTGGTTGGCACGCCCGATTACGTGGCCGCCCAGATGGCAGAGGTGATGGACGCGGTTGGTGGCGACGGGTTCCTGATCATGGACCCGGATCACACCCGCAGATACATCACCGAGATAGCGGACGGCCTTACCCCAGCCCTGCAGAGGCTGGGTGTTGTTCGCAAAAAATACGAGTTCACCATGCTGCGCGACAACCTCCTGGCGTTCTAACGCCGGCCCGCACATACAAGCCGGCGTAATATCCAAGCTGACGATTACTGATACCGCGCCGGCATCACAGAGGGTCGTATTTGACGTCGGGCCAGACCGGGTAGGTGATACTGCTATATCCGGCCTCCTCCGTGTCGCTGCGCTCTGTCATTGCGAAGGAGTAGGCCCACGGAGCCGATCACGCGTCTCATGCGCGCTGTCGCGTGAAGGTAGCCAAGCCGGGGAAGGGCGGTCTACGAAGGGCAGTTGCCGTTCCAATACGCCATGACGATCGGGCACCTGCAGAAAACGCTTGATGCTGTCTCGAAAAGGATCTGTGCCGTGGTTGCAAGACTGATTGCCTGCCTGCTCGCCACCTCGGCACTTGCCAGCGTAGCGCATGCCCAGGCCCCAGCTCCGATTCGCATCACAGTGATCGCCGATCTTAATGACGATCTCTACAATGCCCGGGCTGGAAACGGCGGGGTCGACGCAACCCGGATGGCAGTCGCCGATTTCGGCGGCAGCGTCTTGGGGCGGCCGATCGTCGTCGATGCCCTCAACGATCACAACAAGGCGGCCGAAGCACCGGCGCTCGCCACCCAGGCCTATGATGCCGGCGCCGATCTACTGATGGACATTCAGAATTCGCCAATAGCGGCGGCCGTCTCCAAGATCGCCACCACCCGGCACAAGCTTGCGATCACCACCGGCGCGGCCAATTCAACCCTCACCCGGGCCGCCTGCAGCCGCTATTTCTACCATTACTCGTTCGATCTGCCGTCAATTACGACCGCTACGGCGAGGTATTTGGCGTCGCAACCTGGTAACAAGCGATGGGTCATCATCGCCGAGGATACGGGGTTCGGTAAAGGCAGCGCGTCGCTCATGTCGCCGATCGTGACGGCGCATGGCGACCAGGTGGTGAAATCCATCGTGGTGCCGGCGAGCACGACGGATTTCTCGTCTGTGCTGGATGATGTGCGGAGCTCGCAACCCAACGTGGTTGCGGTGTTCAGCGACGGGGCCAAGGGCGATAACGGCGCCACTGACATCACGAAGGCCGGGTTGAAGGCGACGGTGACAACCGCGCTGCTCTACCTCTCCGACGTGGATCGGGTAAAGGATGGCTATGCGGGGATCGTTGCAGCCGTACCCTGGTATTGGAACCTGGACCAAGCCGCCCGTGCCTGGGCGAACCGCTTTGCGGCCGACCATAACGGACTTCGCCCGACTGCTGCCCAGGCCGCGGACTACTCTGCGACCACCCAATGGCTCACTGCCGTGCAAACAGCTGGCACGACGGATGCCGATGCCGTGATCCATGCGCTTGATGGTCATAAGTTCGATGACATATTCGCGCATCACGGCGAATTCCGCGCGAGCGACCACATGGTGATGCATGATTTGTACATCGTTCGCGTCCGGCCATCCGCGCAATTGCCAGAGCCGCATGCCTGGTACGATGTGCTTGATACCGTTCCAGCCGCGACGGCGTTCCCGACAAGCCCTGATTGTCAGATGCCGTAGTAGCGTCAACGCGACGTAGAGGCCCGTAAGGCATGACTTGACTCTCGTAAGCCTTTGCCTTACACCGCCGTATGATCGCAAGCTTCCGCAGCAAAGATCTGAAAAGCTACTGGACCAGGGGAAACGTTAGCGGCATACGCCCAGACTGGCGCAAAAAGGTCAAAATCCTGCTTTCCGTCTTGGATGTGATGCAAGCGCCGGAAGAGATGGACCTGCCTGGCTTTGGCTTCCATGCGCTAATCGGCGACATGAGCGGACGATACGCGGTGGCAGTCTCACGCAATTGGCGGATTACCTTTGGTTGGCTCGCCCCAGATGCAATCGAAGTCGATTTGGAGGACTACCATGGCTGACGGCACACTGCGCGATCAGTCGATCGAGCCCAGCCACCCCGGCGAGTTGCTCGGCGAGATCGTTATACCAGGCACCGGCCTGCCTAAGACCCACATCGCCCAGCGGCTCCATTTGTCGCGGCAGACCCTGCACGACATCATCACCCGGAAGCAGCCCGTCACGCCAACTGTCGCCGCGAAGTTGGGCAAGCTGTTCGGCAACGGCGCCGGGTTCTGGATTCGCATGCAGGCCACTTACGACACATGGCATGCCGAGCACGACGTAGACGTGTCTCAGATTGAAACGCTGGACATGGCGTGAGGGCGTCCACCCGACGAGTGCCGAACCAGCTGTGTGAACCACAGGACGTTGCAGCCTAATCAGCCGATGGCGCGGCCGACTGGACAACGACCGCCCCATTTCGACGAGGATCGGCCGCACCGACTAGCCGCCCATCGGCTTCACGGTGAATCGCCTGCATTCCGCCCACACGCATGCTCCAAGCCAGTGGGAAGGCCTGGGCGTCGTGCCCCAGGCCGCGCAAGGCAACGAGCACCGTCGGGTCGATCCGGTTCTCGAATTCCACCAGGCGCCCATCCCACAGGCGACCACGTGGGGCGTCGATCGCGGCTTGGATCGCCAGCCCGAAATCGAGGTGGCTGACCATCGCCTGCGCCTGAGTCTGCAGGATGCCGTAGCTCCCTGGCGTGCCCAGCGCCAATTCCGGCAC
>NZ_LMUY01000072.1:29854-51838 GCF_009765685.1 Acidisphaera sp. L21
CATGCCCGGTTTGGCACGGTTGGGGCTGCCGGGTTGGACATCCGCCCAATATAGGAAGTTGTTGAGACACAACCCCGTCCCGGGAATAACGACCCCACTGCCGAAAACCGAACCCAGGCTCTGCGTCACGCAGATGAGGTTGCCAGCATCGTCCGCAACCGAAAACGATGTCGTATGCCCAGGGTCGCCGCCGGGTGCGGGTTCGCAAATCCACTGTTCCGTCGGACCATGCATGCCGCCGCCGGCACGCACCCGATCGCGCAGTGCAATCACCGCCTCCTCCGACAACAGCGCGGCCAACTGTTTTGGGTCAGGCAGGTTGTTGGCAATCCGGATGCCCGCGGCCAATCGAGTGGCCCGGATAACCAGGTCGAGATGTTCTGGACTTTCCCGACCCAGCCCGGCGACATCGAACCCTTCGAGGATGCGGAGGGTCAGCAGCATCTGGAACCCCTCACATGGGGGCGGCGGGAGGTGGATTTGCAGGCCGCGATATGACGCCGAGATCGGCTCCCGCCACACAGGGCCAATTTCGGACAAGTCTTCCATCGTCAGCGTGCCGCCAAGTTCGGTCAGCCAGGCGATCATGCGCCGGGCCAAAGCGCCGCGATAGAACACGTCCGGCCCTTCTTCCCCGATTAGGCGGAGCGTAGCCGCAAGATCGGGGCGGTGAATGGCCGGGCTGTCGCTCACGGGGAAGGCTTTGCCGAACGCCTCGCCGTAGCCCGGAGCGGCGGCGTGGATGGGGGCATAGGTTGTCAGTTCTTCGACGCCGAAGGCGCTCAGGCTAAATCCGTCGTCCGCCAGTCGGATCGCAGGCTGCAGCACCCGCGCCAGCGGCAGCTTGCCGTATGTCTGCCGCAACTTGCACCAACCCGCCAAATTGCCCGGCGGGCCCACGGCAGCCGGGCCGGACAGCAGTTCGGCGCGTTTTTGAAAGCGGTCCGCCGGGAAAGAACGGGGGATCGGCGGCACGAAGTCCAACACCCGCACCCGCTGTTCGGCCGCCACCCACATCGTCGCGAACCCCATGCCGGTCAGGCCCGACATATAAGGCTCGACAACGTTCAGCGCGGCCGCCACCGCGACGGCGGCATCGAATGCGTTCCCACCATTGGCGAGCATGTGTGCCCCCGCTTCCGAGGCCCGGGGATGCGCACTCGCGACCACGCCCGCCCCCGGCCTTACGGCTGCCGCACCTTGGTTTGTAGGATCAGGCATTTGGCTCTCCCTCGCCGCCGCCCGGCGGCTGTTCCTCAGGCGTCCGGCTAGACGTGGCAGAACATAACCATGGAGCTATCGGCGACGCCACGAAACCCGGCCCGCCAAAACGCTGGAGCTGGCTGGACTCTGCAAGGATCGTGATCCAGCGACTCGGGATAGTCTCACCGATACCGGCCGCCCGAGCCCCGTCGGATCAGGAGGCTGCTAACTGGACTGGACTATTCAAGTAAGTTACTGGACTCTGTAAGGCGACAGGCTGGTATCTGCAAGGAAGGGCCGCTTCTTGCCAAACCCGTAGAATCAGTAGGTTATCGCTCTATCCACTGGCCTCTTCAAGGACTCACTATAGGATCACTATTACCTTTCCACTATGAGAGCAGCGATAGAAAGCACACTCCTTACATAGTCCAGTGTCGACAACGGCCCCTGCGAAACAGCACTGTCCGAATGGAATTTAGCAAGCGGCTACCAGCATGGCACGGGTCCACCAGCTTCTCGAAGAACACGGCCGGAACGGCACGCTGAAATTCGACCTGGACCGTGACGTCATCGAAGCCGCCGCAACCTACATGGCGGCCGAAGAGAGCGAAGTCGGCTTTCTGTATAGCGGATGGGCGCAATCGGCCCTCCCACACAAGAGACTGGCCGATGAAGCCGTTTGGCAGGTGCGAACCGATCACGTGAGCCTCGTTGTTCAACCCGGCTTTCGGCACACTGCCTCTGGGGCACCAATCCCGGTTGGGGTGCCTTACGGGTCTCGCGCACGCCTGATCTGCCTTTATCTGCAATCCGAAGCGCTGAAGACCAACTCCCGCGAAGTCGAATTGGGCAAAAGCTTGCATGCCTGGCTCCGCAAGCTCGATATCTCCATAGGCGGCAAGTCCATGGCCGCCGTGCGAGACCAGGCGGAGCGGATTAGCCGGTGCCAAATGTCGTTCCAAATCAAGTCTGGGAACCGGACGGGCTTGGTAAATCAGCATATTTTGGACACTGCGGTCTTCGTTGACGATGATGACGGTGCGCAAGGGAGCCTGTTCGTCGAGAAAGCTAAGCTCAGCGAGTCGTTTTTCGAGCAACTGAAAAAGCACCCAGTTCCGATCGAAGAAATTGCAATCAAGTCGATCTCCAACAACTCGAAAGCGATCGACATATATTGCTGGCTGGCATTCCGGCTGCATTCGTTGACCTCGCCTACCCCAGTCTCTTGGAAGGCGCTCCATGGCCAATTTGGGGCGTCCGTGGCTCGATTGGACAACTTCCGGATGTTCTTCCGCCCGGCGTTGGACCTGGCGCTTGCCGTATACCCGGCAGCAAATGTCGAAATCACCGATCGCGGACTGACCCTGAAGCCATCTCGGCCGCCGGTGTCACCTAAGGTGATCTCGCTTGCCAGCCGCACGCCCAAGGCCTAGGGGAGATATCCTTACAGAGTCCAGGGCTCGTGCAGGCTTTGGGACAAACAGTTGAACACGCGTCCCTAATCCAACGCCTGCGAATCGCTGCTATCGAAATCCTTGAAGAGTCCAGTCCGCTCGAACCGTATTCCTTAGAGAGTCCAGGCGGCAGCGGGCGGTGCCGACGGCAAAATCGGCGAAGCGCTCTCGGACGTACCGCGATAAGTCAACCCGGCGGGCACCCTGGATGCGGGCCATGATTGCATCCAGACCGGCCTGGACCTCGGTGAAGATGCCATTTCCGGTCGATCGACCGACAGGTTGCTCGTTGATACCGCCCAATGTCGCGTGTTCGCCGGCTAATCCGGCGAAATCGGCTTCCTCGGACTGGCGCGGGGTCAAGGCTCACCCTTCAAACACGGCGCCGACATAGCGATGAACCTGCGGTGGCGGCAAGCCATGCTGTGACAACCGTTTGCGATGATCGCCGTTACGGCCGTCAGTGCGTCAAATGCGGTGGCCTCATCCACCTCAATTGCAAGGCGGATCCTATTGAGCAGGGCGGCCGCAATCGCGTCGCGTGGGAAGATCGCGTAGGGCCACGACCGATGGCAACGGACGGTAATAGAACGGCTTTGGTTACTTGGATGGCCGGAGCGACCAGCTTGGTCAGAAGATCAAGCAGCAATGCTGCAACCAAACTGATGACCTGATGGCTTGCCTGAAACCGTAGGTCACCGATCACTGCCTCAGCAATCTGCGGCCGTATTGCGAGGATGACGGCGGCATTCCCTTTCCGCAAAGCCGCAACGCCCACCCATGGAAGATCGTTACAACGACACCACCGCCTACGAACGGGCCATCCGCACGGCGGCGGTGCAGCTTGTCGCAGAGGGCTTTATGTTGCAGCGGGACGTGGCGCAGGTTGTTCAGCGCGCCGCCAATTGGGGCCACCCCAGCCATTAGGTGAGTTTGCCCTCAGGCTAACTGCGCCGTCTGCCGTGCGGCAGATTAGCGCGCAGGATACCCAAAATCGCATTGCGGCCTGCCAACGACGCGATATGTTCAGGGATGAATCCGGCATCGATAAACAGATCGCTACAAGAGGGAATGCAATGTTCAGGCACGTTATGCTCGGCACCAACAACATCGAACGATCTAAGCTCTTTTACGACGCATTATTCGCCACGATGGGCGGAATGCCGGGCACAATGGATGCGCGGGGTCGATTGATCTATGCCCATCGGGGCGGCCGATTGATGTTGAGCCGGCCAATCGATGGCGGCCCGGCAAGTTGCGCCAACGGCGGCACGATCGGCTTCACCGCAGACAGCGTCGAAGAGGCTACTGCCTGGCACGATGCCGGCGTCGAGAACGGTGGCACCTCAATCGAGGACCAGCCAGGCCCGCGGCAAGGGACAACTGGTAGCATCTATCTTGCCTATCTGCGCGACCCGGATGGCAACAAGCTCTGCGTGCTGCATCGCATGGCTGCATAGAGGCACGAGCCACCGATGAGCGGGCCGGCTCACGGTCATGGGCCGGCCGAGAGGAATTGACACCGGCGTGACGGTTTCGCCTTCGAGATGGCGCTCATTCGCGAATGGCATCATGATTGTCCCCATGCGTCCTCCGATCTAGGACAGGCCATGGTGAAATCCGACCGAACCGGCAATATACAATTTGGCGTATTACCGTATCGAATTGGTGCCGGCGGGGAGACGGAGGTGATGCTTCTGACCTCGCGCGGCGTCGGACGCTGGGTCATCCCGAAAGGCTGGCCGATGATGGGCCGTAAGCCACGGGTTGTCGCAGTCACCGAGGCCCGGCAGGAAGCAGGTATCCGGGGCATCGTTGGTCGGCGACCGATAGGTTCCTACGCGTACACCAAATCGTTCGACCGCGGCGAGGATCGTTTGTGCGAGTGCATCGTCTTTCTGATGCTCGTCACCCACGAAGCGTCGGCCTGGCGCGAGCAAGCGCAACGGACACGGGCGTGGTTTCCAAGAGACAAGGCATCAGAGTTGGTCGACGAAGGGGCGCTGGCGGTGATGATCCTCAACCTTCTGCAGGCGCCCGGTGCGATGAGCTATCGATAAGTCAGGTTACTATGCCGCGATCTGTAGTTTGCCGACCATTGAACGCAATGCATCGCTTGCCTGTGCCACGACCCCCGGCCAATCACCCGACGCGGATTGCCGAAAGATCCGCATCGTCGGATACCAGGGCGAGTCCTCCCGGCGCTCCAACCATCGCCAGCATCCGTCGAAGCGGGACAACATCCAAACCGGCAACCCTAATGCGCCGGCGAGGTGGACGATGGAGGTGTCGACGCTGATCAGCAGGTCGGTCCCGGCCAGGCGCGCGGCGGTGTCGACGAAATCCGTCACCCCAACCATCCCGTCGATCAGTGGCCGCCCGAATCCGGCGATCTGCTGCTGGGCTTTGCCGAGCTGAAAGCTGACGAATTTCACGCCTGTAACGTCGAATAGCGGCGCAAGCGAGGCGAGCGTGGTGGAGCGGCGGCGGTCCACCAGGTTCGAGTTTGGGTCGTGCGGCCGCGGATCACCGGCCCAGACCAGGCCGACAACCAAGGCACTGTGCTCCACCGGCCCGGTCGCCCAGCGGCGCAATGCCGCTCCGTTTTGCGCGTTTTCTGCCGATGATACCTGGATGTAAGGCCGGGTCGGGATGGTGTCGAGGCGTAGCGCACACGCATGGGGTAGGCTGGCAACGGGGCAATGAAGATCAATTGGCGGCAGGGGATCACCGCTGGCAATAACCTCCGCGACGCCATCTACGCTCCGTAGCAGGCGAGCCAAGGGTCGCGGGACCTGCAGGACGACGCGACCGCCTCGTGCCGCGACCACCGACGCCAGTCGAACGAACTGCAGCGTGTCCCCTAACCCTTGCTCGGCATGGAGTAGGATGGTGCGGCCGCCGATCGCCTCGCCTCGCCAGGCGGGAACGGCTAGATCGGTTCGTGGCGTCTGACAGTCGCGCCAGCGCCATTCGTAGGCGGCCCAGCCGCGCGCGAAATCGCCGCATTTCAACAAAGCCAGTGCGTGGCCGAAATGCGCCCGCGCATATTCCGGCCGCAATACGAGCGCCCGTTCGTATACCCGGACCGCTTCGGCACTCCGGTTCAGGTTCAGCAAGCTATGGGCGAGATTGTTCTGCGCATCCGCGGCATCGGGGTCCATCGCAACGGCAATTTCGCCAGCACGGTTTGCTTCATCGAATCGCCCCAAATTCGATAGGGCCGAGCTGAGATCGGTGTAGACGCTTGCCTTGTTCGCGCCGTGATCGAGCGCCGCCTGGTAGGAACCGATGGCGGCGTCGAATTGTCCCAACGCGTGCAGCACGCGGCCGTGATGATGGTGCGCGTCAGCATGCCCGGCATCCAGCGCGATAGCCGCTAAATACAGCCGGGCCGCCCTGTCGAAACAATTCAGATTTTCCAACAGCAGGCCGATGGCGAAATGCGCACCAGCCGTTTGCGGCAGGCACTCGACCGCGATGTCGAGGTGTTCCAACGCTTCGATCCGGCGGCCAAGCCGTTCCAGGCACAGGGACAGCCAGACCCTGCTGTCCGACGTGGGGTTCAGCATAATCGCACGTTGCAGGGCTGCCAGGCCCGATTCCGGCTGGTTCATGAAGATCGCGATCTTCCCTGCGAGGCCAAGCGCTTGTGGATGGTCCGGATCGTGCCGGACTACGGCGGACACCCGTGCGAGTGCTGGATGCAGCAAACCCCCGGCCAACTCGGCTTCGGCGAGTGCGAGCTCGGCGGGAACGTCCATTGGCAATGGTGTGACATCCATGGCAAGCCTCCTGCCGCCGTGCTATGCCAGCAAATTCCCGCCGAAATGCTAATGCGGGCTTAACTCGGCGCGCCGAGTGCGACAACGGCCTGGCAAGGGTGCCGTGTAATGCTGCGTCTCGTGTGACTCGCGTCACTTGCCGGAATTAACGATCGCAGCCAATGCAGAGGTGCTGCGGGCACTCTCACAACAGAGCGGTTGCCGAACCGGGCCCGCAGCGCCGAGCCCGCGCGGCCAGTGGAATCGTTACCGAATGGCCGCTGCAGGCGGGGGTGTGGGCGCATTGGGCAGGCCAAGCAAGGCCTCGGCGATGGGCAACGGCGCCTCGATTGTTGTAAAATGCCGAACACCGGCCAGGATTTCGCGGGTCGCGCCCAGGATTGCCACGCAGATTGCCTCTGCCATCGTGGGTGGAGTCGCGTAGTCGTGCTCCCCAACGATTACCCGCGTTGGGCAGGTGATCTGGGGGAGCAGCATGCGCAGGTCGGCGTGCCCAAGCATGTCGCAGGCGCGCGTATAGGCGGAGATCTCGTTGCGCTGAAAGACATCGATACAGCGCCGGACGCCCGCCGGATTGCGATCCAGGAATTCCGGACTGAACCAGCGGCTGGTCTGAAAAGCCAGCAGCGCCTCCATGCCGCCTGCGCGCGCCCGATCTGCCCGCGCCTGCCAGTCGGTCACTGAGGACTCGCCATACCACGCAGTCGTGTCGATCAGTAGCAGGCCTTCCGCTCGCCTGCTGTGCCGGGCTGCAAACGCCATCGCGGCGCATCCGCCCATCGAACATCCCGCAATGACCGCGTCCGGCCACCCAGCATCGTCCATGACCGCGGCGATATCGTCGGCGTATTGGTCAAAGCCAAACGATCCAACGCCCGCATCTGATACCCCATGGCCGCGGCAATCCATCGCTAGAACCGCGGCATATTCCGGCAGAGCCGCAATCACTTCTGTCCAATTGGTGCGGTCCATTGCCAAGGCATGGATCAACACAAACCGCATAGTCGGTCTGGCGGGATCTGGTCCGGTGAAGATCGAGTAGCCCATCCGGCTGCCATCCGGCGCGTTTGCAAAGCAGCGTCGCTCGATCATGCGTGTTCCTCCCAAGGAGCGTCAAACTGCCTGATCAACTTGGATTATGCCCGTATTCTCAATTCAGTAGGCCGAACGGTCGCTTGAACTGTCAAGTTACGGGCGCGGTGATTTCTCCTCAGCGACGCCGAAATGACGCAAGCTGCTGATTAAACCGAGCCCGAACTGTTCGCGCTGTGGGGCGAGCTTCTACCTCTCCTGCTCGGCCAAAGCCACAAGCGGTTTGACGCGATTGCATACGCTGCGTATACACAAAATCGGCTGGTGGCAGGCTGCTTTTGCTTGGCTTTGATGCCCCATCCCATCAAAATCTGATCCCGCCGATAGGAGAAGAGCATGCCGAAATACGAGATTGGTGCCGCTCCGGCGCAGATCAGCCGCGAAGTCATCGCCCTGCTGGAACAGACGGAAACCGCGACTGTCGGCCATTGGCGGCATTGGGGGTTCTGTGACCGTCGCATCCAGCCGCTGCTCCGCAGGCGCCGGGTCGCTGGCACTGCGTTCACGGTGGCCATTCCGGGCCCGGACTCGACGGCACTGCATCATGCGCTGGGGCTGCTGCGGCCCGGCGATGTGCTGATCGTTGATCGATTGGGGGATGACCGGCACGCGTGCTGGGGTGGCGGTGTCACCGTTGCGGCGAAGGCTAGCGGTGCCGTAGCTGGCGTGGTGGATGGCCCCTGCACCGATCTCGAAGAGGTCGAATCATCCGATTTCCCGATGTGGGGCCGTGGTATGGCGCCGATCACCACGCGCATCTACGATTTGGGCGGCCGCATCAACATGCCCGTCAGCATCGGCGGCGTTGTGGTCATGCCGGGTGATGCGGTGCTGTGCGACGATACGGGCGTGCTGATACTGCCCCCGCACGAGGCGGAGGCCGAAGCCCGGCGTGCCATCGAAACCCAGGCCCGTGGCCTTCAAACGCAGGACCGGGTGGCCAAGGGCGAGAAGCTCGGTGCCATTTCTGGTGCCAGCGCTAAGGTGCTCGCATGAATCGCAGCCTGCTTCGCGCCGCGGCGGCGCTAGCGCTGGTTGTGCCACTGGCCGCGCAGGCGGCGGACCCGGCGCGGTTGCTCACCTATTCCGGCGTGTTCGAGGACAATTACACCGACGTCGTGGTCAAGCCTTTCCAGGCAACCGGTGGCAATCTGCAATTCGTCAGCGGCGATTCGTCGGCGACGATGCTGGGCCAGCTTCGCACGCAGAAGACCGACCCCCAGTTGGACGTCGTCATCATGGACACGACGACCGCGGCGCTGGCCTGTGCCGAAGGGTTAGTGGAGCCATTGACGCCGGCGATGCTGCCGGTGCTGGGCCAAATCGACCCGCAGGCGCGGGCTGCCGGCGGGACTTGCGGTCCGGGCGTCACCTTCGACCACCTGGTTATCGTGTATGATGCGAAAGCTGTAACCCCGGCGCCGACCTCGCTGATGGCCATGTGGGACCCGAAGTGGAAGGGCCGCATCGGCATGGATGCGCCGCCGAACATTCTCGGCCTGGGGTTGACGGCCGTGCTGGCCCACGCCGCCACCGGCGACTGGAAGAAGGCCGACCCGGCGTTCGAAGAACTGCGCAAGCTGGCGCCCTCCGTGCAGACGTTCCAGCCGCAGCCGGACCCGTATGCGCTGATCCTGAACGGCACGTTGACCTGGGGGCTGGGCTGGAACGCGCGCGGGCAGCTGTATCACGATCGCTCCCAGGGGCGTTTGGGCGTGATGCTGCCGTCTGAGGGCACGATCTTCCAGATCAATACGATCAATTTGGTGAAGGGCGCCCCGCATCGTGATGAGGCGCTAAAGTTCATCGCCTACGCCCTGTCCGCCCCGGCGCAGAAGGCGTTTACCGAGCGAATGTTCTACGCCCCCACCAACACCACCGCGCAGATCGACCCGGCCGCAGCCGAGCGGACGGCCAACGCGGCGGACAACAAGGCGAAGGTCATCCCGATCGATTGGACCGAGATGCTGAAGCTGCGGGATAACTGGAACCAGCGTTGGCGGCGGGAGGTCATCACCGCCGGAGCCCGCTAAACCGATGGCGGACACGCCGCATCTCGTCCTGGAGGATCTGTGCCGCGGATTTGGCGGCACGCCGGTGGTCGATAGGATTAATTTATCTGTCGCGCGTGGCAAGCTGATTGCCCTGCTCGGGCCGTCCGGATGTGGCAAGACGACGACGTTGCGCATGGTCGCCGGGTTGGAGCGCCCCGATTCCGGCCGGGTTCTGGTCGACGGGCGGGATGTGACGGCGCTGCCGTCGTATCACCGGCGCATGGGGGTGGTGTTTCAGTCTTACGCGCTGTTTCCGCACATGACAGCCAGCGCCAACATCGCGTTCGGACTGCAGATGCAGGGCGTTGGCCGGGCGGACCGCAGGCGTCGGGTAGCGGCGGCATTGGCGATGGTGGGGCTGCCGAACCACGGCAACGCCAAACCGCGCACGCTGTCGGGTGGGCAGCAGCAGCGCGTCGCCCTGGCCCGCGCGCTGGCGATCGAGCCGGACGTCCTGTTGCTCGACGAACCACTCTCGGCCCTGGACGCCAAGTTGCGGGAGGAGTTGCGGGCCGAAATGCGCGCAATTCAATTGCGAGTCGGCGCCACTGCCCTGTTCGTGACGCACGACCAGGCGGAGGCGCTGGCGATGGCCGATCTGGTGGCGGTAATGGACCACGGCCGTATCGCGCAATTAGGCCCGCCCGACGAAGTGTTCGAGCACCCGGCAACCCCATTCGTCGCCCGCTTCGTTGGCCGCAGCGCCAGGTTCGAGGGGCAGTGGGACGCAGAGGGTATCCGGGTTGGCAATATGCTGCTGCGGACTGGTGGCGCTGCCGGCCAAGGCACAGCGCAAATCTTCGTCCGGCCGCACCATATCAGTCTGCTCGGTTCGGATACGGTGGCCGATAACACGTTCGAGGGCCGTGTGTCCGCTGTGGATTACCTGGGCGAGGTGGCACATGTCACGGTCCAAACCGATGCTGGCCCGGCGCCAATCGAGATGAGTACGCGGGACGGCGCGTGGCGAGACCTGCGGGCGGGAACACAGGTGCGTATTGGCTGGTCGGCCGATAGCACGCTGTGGTTCCCCGCGTGAGGCGGAGTACCGGCTGGCTGCTGTGCGCCCCTGCGCTGGCGGCGCTGGCGATTGCGTTCGTGTGGCCGATGCTGGTGCTGCTGCGCATGAGCCTGAACGTCACGGATGAGAGCGGTGTGCTGATCCCAGCCTGGTCGCTCGCCACATACAAACGACTGATCGGCGATTCCTACAATTGGGGCATGAGTTGGGACAGCCTGGTGCTGTCCGCGACGGC
Source organism: Acidisphaera sp. L21 (assembly GCF_009765685.1). Lineage (GTDB taxonomy): Bacteria > Pseudomonadota > Alphaproteobacteria > Acetobacterales > Acetobacteraceae > LMUY01. The sequence goes on from NZ_LMUY01000072.1 coordinate 40,699, forward strand.
GGCCACGGCGGCGGTGCTGCTGTCCTATCCCATGGCGCTGTTCCTGTTTCGCACGCACAGCCGGTGGCGCGGGTTGCTGGCGGTGGTGGCGGTGGCGCCGTTGCTGGTGTCTGGAACTGCGCGCGTGATCGGCTGGCTGGTGATCCTGGGTGATCACGGGCTGATCAATGCCGTGCTGAGCTTTTTCGGCCTGCCAGCGGTGACACTGATCAACAACTGGGCCGGGGTCCGGATCGGGTTGACCGAAAGCGTGATGCCATACGCGACACTGGCGTTGTTGGCCGGGTTCGGCCGGCTGGACCCGAGGTTGGAGGAGGCCGCGTCCACCCTGGGTTCGCTGCCGATCCGGACGTTCTGGCGCGTTACTCTGCCCTTGACCGCGGGGGCAATCGGCGCGGCTTGGCTGCTGGCATTTGTTCTGTCGATCTCCGCCTTCATCACGCCGCATCTGATGGGCGGCGGCCGTGTGTTTGTGCTGGCGACTGAGATCTATGACGCGGCAACGCAGACATTGGACTGGCCAGCCGCGGCGGCGTTGTCGGTTTATACGCTGATGCTGCTGTTCGTGCTGGGTGGCGCCAAAGTCGCAATTTCTCGCCGGAGCGCGGCATGAAAGTGACGCCGCTGCTGGCTGGGATCGGCTACGCTTTTCTGCTGTCGCCGCTCGCCATCGTTGCGTTGATGAGCCTGTCCGACGATCAATATCTCACCTTCCCACCGCATGGTTTCTCGTTTCGCTGGTATGTGGCGCTGGCGCATAACGCCGCCATGTTGGAAGCCGCGCGGACCAGCCTGGCCCTAGCTGCGACGGTCGCCCTCATCGCGTTGCTGCTGGGTGTGCCGGCAGCGTTCGCGTTAGCTCGTGGTGCCGCGCCAGCCGTGGTGGCGGGCGTGTTGGCGGCGCCGCTGCTGCTGCCAACCCTGGTCATCGGGCTGGGTTTGCTGATGGTGCTGCAGCCGCTCGGTTTGGTTGCCACCTGGCCAGGACTGGCACTGGGCCATCTCGTCGTCGTGTTGCCCTTTGTGGTGCGGCTGATGATGTCCGCCTTCGCCGGGTTGCCGCCAGAAATGGCGGAGGCGGCCTCCACGCTTGGGGCGCGGCCCTGGCGCGGTTTCGTCCTCGTCACGCTGCCGATGGCTCTGCCGGGGCTGATCGCGTCTGCGACGTTGGCGTTTCTCGTCAGTTTCGATGAAACGGTGATTAGCCTGTTCCTGGTCGGCCCGCGATTGGTGACATTGCCGATCGCGTTGTTCCGCTACACTGAGAGCCGCACCGACCCGCTGGTTGCGGCATTGGCGGTGGTGTTGATCGTGTTGTCGGCCACGGTGGTTCTGGTGGTGGATCGGCTGGCGGGGTTCACCCGCACGATCGCTCGGTCCTAGCGGGTATATCGCTGCAGATCTCGGGTCCTCAGTCATCGCTGGACGGGACGAGCAAACTGGGCATTACTCCCAGCCAGATTGACGACATTGTCTAGAAAACCGTGCATGCATCGGATTGGGCCAGTCTCGACCGACAAATCATACGAGGACGCGCGATGCCTCTCACCCGCCCGACCATCACTGGAACCCGTCACGCCGTGGCAGCAGGGCATTACCTAGCTTCTGCTGCTGCCTTTTCGATCTTGGAGGGCGGCGGCAATGCGATCGATGCGGCTTGCGCGGCTGGCCTCGCCCTGGGGGTGCTGCAGCCCGATATCGTGAGCATCGCTGGTGTCGCACCGATCCTGATCCGCATGGCCGACGGCACGACCGAAAGCATCGCGGGGCTGGGGACATGGCCTGCCTTAATCCCCCCGGACCTGTTTCGCGAGAAGCATGGTGGCAAGATGCCGCCGGGTGTCCTTCGCACCGTTGTGCCGGCGGCCCCAGATGCTTGGATCACGGCGTTGCAACGCCATGGCACGATGAGCTTTGCAGACGTGGCATCATCCGCGATGCGATTTGCCGGAGAGGGCTTTGCGATCTACGCCCTGTTGGAAAGCAGTTTGACAAAGCGTGCCGCAGAGTATGCAAGGTGGGATTACAACGCCGCAATCTTCCAGCCCGGGGGTAAGCCGCCCGTGATCGGCGACAAATTCGTCCAGGCCGATTTGGCGCGTTCGATCGGCTACATGATCGACCAGGAACGAGCCTCGCTTGGGCGCGGGCGGGATGCGGGGCTGCAGGCTGCTCGTGACGCCTTCTATCGCGGCGATTTGGCGCGGGAGATCACGACATTTCAGGCTCGCGAGGGTGGCTATCTGACCATGCAGGACATGGCCAACTACAAATCTCCGCTGGAGCCGGTGCTGCGCATCGACTGGCAGGGACACAAGGTTATCGGCTGTGGCCCGTGGTGCCAGGGGCCAACGCTTTTGGAAGCCCTGCTGATCGTTGAGCGTGCCGGGTTGAATGGTCTGCAGCACAACAGTCCCGACTACATCCATCTGCTGATCGAAAGCCTTAAGGCGGCATTTGCCGACCGGGAGTATCACGTGGGTGACCCGCGCTTCGTCGACGTTCCGATCGAGACGATGCTGTCAGCCGCCCATATTGCTCGCCGCGCTGCCGCAATTGATCGGGCGCGGGCGCATCCTGGTATGCCAGAACGGGTGATCGGCCTCGGTGAGAGTGCCAATCCTGACGCCTCCCTTGAGTTAGAGCCACCGGTCGAAGCTGGCACGTCCTATGTTTCGGTCATTGACCGGTGGGGCAATGCGGTATCGGCCACCCCGTCCGATGGCTCCTGGACGGGGCCGCTGGTGCCAGGCACGGGATTGATGGTGTCTGGCCGCGGATCACAAAACCGGACCGACCCGGCACATCCCGCAGGCTACGCCCCGGGCAAACGGCCACGCTTGACGCCTAGCCCGGCGATGGTGGAACTGCGAGATGGCGGGATCATGCCGATTGGAACGCCGGGCAACGATGTTCAGCCGCAGGCCATGCTCCAGGTGCTGTTGAACCTACTGCATTTCGGAATGGAGCCGCAGGCCGCCATCGAAGCGCCACGGGTGGCGACCTACGCCTTTCCATCCTCCTCAGCCCCGCATGACTACTTCCCAGGCCGCCTAGCAATGGAGGGACGGATCGACCAGGCCACTCGTGAAGCGCTTGCGGCCCGCGGTCACGTCATCGCGGATTGGCCAGATTGGACATCGCTTGCCGGCTGCGTCGAACTGGTTCGGAGCCATCCGGCAACCGGCCTCATCGAAGCTGGCGCCGATCCACGCCGGCCGGCGTATGCGATTGCTATCTAGAGCCGCGCGGTCGCTGGCCATGCTATTGCGACTTGGCCGCGACGACATCAGCGGCGAAAATATAGCCATCGACGCGCGGCACGTTATCAAGGCCGACGCGCATCGCTTCGATGTCGAGTGGATGTAGCAGCGGAAAGAAGCCGACATTGTCCATCAGCTGCTTGGTGGCCCGGCGCAGGATGTCCTCCCGCTTTGGGGCGTCGATTTCTGTCTGCGCGGCTTCCAGCAGGGTGTCAAACGCTGGGTCGTTATATTGGCCGCGATTGAAGACGCCCCAATCCCGCGTCGGGCTGGGTGTCGCAAAGGTAGCCGCGAGAGGTGAACTCGGCTCCCCGGTTTCAATGAGCATGAACCCAGTGAATAGGCTGTATTCGTGTTTATTGGCGTGGCCGATGAAGATCGCGTGTGGCATCACCTCCGCATCGGTATGCACGCCGATCCGGGCGAGCATCTGTGCCACGGCCTGACAGATTGCCGGGCCGGCGGCGTAGCGGTCACCCTGGCAGTGGAATGTCAGCTTTAGGCCATCTTTATAACCAGCATCGGCCAACAGTTCTTTCGCACGGCTTGGGTCGTAGGGCGGCGTGGTGATGGAGGGATCGTAACCGAATTGTCCGGGCAGCATGATTTGGTTGGCAATTTCCGCCTCGCCATTCATGATTTGCCGCTTGAGACCCTCGCGATTGATGGCGAGTTCAATCGCCTGTCGAACCCGTTTATCGGCCAGAGGATTGCGGTCCAGCGCCTCCCCATTCGGTCCTGTGATGAAAGGCGGTTTGCGGTTCGCAACGTCCGGTTCGAAAATAATGATGTTGGCGGAAACGGCGCTGCGAACACGTAGCGCCGAGTTGTGCCGTAGCACTGCGACGTCTTGAACCGAGACGCTGTCTATCATATCGACGTCACCGGCCAACAGCGCAGCGACGCGGGCTGCGGGATTCGCGATAAAGCGCAATGTCACGCGATCCCAGGCAGGTGGCTTGCCCCAGTAGCCGTCGTTGCGTAGCAGGACGATACGGTCGGAGCGGCGCCAGGTGTCGAGCCGATATGGGCCGGTGCCGATCGCTGCCTTGCCACTATTATAGTCGGAGGTCGTGGAGTTTTGACCCAGCTTACGCGACACGATCCCGACAAGGGAAAGGAAGTTGGGAAGCAGCGGCGCTGGCCCTTCGGTATGAATAACGACGGTGTTGGCATCGCTCGCTGTCACATCCGCGATTGGACGAACATAGGAGCCGAACCCGGCGGGACTTCCGGGCACGTTGCCTGCTCGACCGAGGGTAAAAATCACGTCGTCAGGAGTGAGTGGGTCACCGTCCGAGAAATGAACATCCGGGCGGAGATGAAAAATCCAGCTATGATCGTCTGTGGCTTTCCAGTCAGTGGCAAGTCCGGGCGCCAGATTGCCTTTCTCGTCCATATGGACCAGCGGTTCGAAGATCTGCAGCGACAATGCCAGATTGCCGCCATAGTCGTGGAAATGAGGATCAATCGAGTCCGGCTCGTTGGCGAGGCCGATGCGTAATTCCGCGGCATCCGCACCATCAATCATTATAGCGCCAGCTACGACGAGGATCGTGCATAGGACAACCCGGCTAAACGCCCGAACACTCAGCATCTTGTACCCCCTCGCACACAGCGCGCGCGCTCAATGTGGAGCGTGGCGCTGCTCGCTGTCTATGGCGGCGGAAACGCTACGAGGTGGCGACGCCAACGAGCGCCGCGTTGATGTGCTTCGGCGTTTCAGTGTGGCCGTCACACCATGCCGGTGACAGTATGAGCGGAGTGATCACGGACCCTTGAACTCCGCCGAAGGCGGCCGCCAGACTTAACCATCCACTCCAGGCGATGGTCGCAGTATTCGCGGCGCCGGGCCCCGGTAATATAAAGGTTCGCGGCCTCGGCCATCTTTGCTGCGGCAGCGTGAAATTCCTTGAACGTCTGTGCGACGAACGGCTGCAGACGCAACCGTTCATGCCATGTTGCCAAACAGGTCCCGGTGGTCGGGCCAGACCATAATGTACGGAGCGTTTCACCATGGGCGCGACCGCGGCGTCCGCCCGGCCAAATCCTGCGTCCCCGACCACGGCCCGTCGCCCAGGCGTTCCGTGAACCAGGACTGTAGGACCAATATTTGGGCTGCGGCCTGAGCCCGTAGCCTTTGCTCCAGGTCTCCGGTTGCCTGGCTGATCCATAAAATCTTGCCAAAGCCCCAGTCTATCGCCTCGTACTAGGTGTCGCAGACATCCTCGGTCATGCGGGCGGGGCGCTGGCAGCCGGCGTTCTGGGCGCAGGGACGGATTGGCCAGCGTTCTTCGATGTATTCCATGATGACCGTGTTCTCGAAGATGCAGGCAGCGCCATTATTAATCGCGGCAATGACACTTATCACGTTCTGACGAGCGCGGTTCATGGTAGCTGACGGACAGTCTGCGCTAGCCAGTCCTTAGGGAATTCCTTACAGCGCTGCTGCCCCGGTGACGCCCTGCCCTACTTCTTCGTCAGCCATCGCTTTGCAATGCGGCAGGCGACGGTATAGGCCGGGTTGAAGACATTGCCGACGTCATACCGGACGACCTGGCCCATCAAGTGACTAGCGGCCCGAGCGTCAAGCCCGTAATCCTCGGCCAGCCACCGCACCATCTCGGTTGTGGCATGTTGCAGCGCCTGATCAAGCGGCCGGGCGTTGCCGATTGTGAAAATGTCGTCGGCGGTCTCGCCCCGCGGCCAAATGATGGTGCGCTTCAAGACGTGCAAGGTGACCTCCATCTCGAATGACGTTTCGATGCCTGTGCCGACGATTTCACCATCACCCTGGCACGCATGTCCGTCCCCCAGGTAGAACAGCGCGCCCTGCACGGATACGGGGAACCAGGCGGTCGTGCCTGGCGCAAACAGGCGGTAATCCATATTGCCGCCATTCTGCGCACTGGTGGCGGTGGATAATGCCTGCCCGCCTGCTGGTGCGACGCCAAAACAGCCGATCATGGGCCGCAGCGGCGGGCTGAATGCCTCCAGCCCCGGCGGTGGTTCTTGCAGCCGGACGGTCCCAGCCTTTTGGTCGATATCCCAGACGACGCGTTGTGATGCCGGGCGGTCGACGATTGTTGACGGGTCCAGAACGGTGAAGGCCAGGGGCGAGAAGGTCCAGCCAGTGGCGCGGCTCGGCGTCAGGCGGTCAATGCGGACGGCCAGCGTGTCGCCGGGCTCCGCGCCCTCGATAAAGAACGGCCCTGTCATCGGGTTGGGCCGGCTACCTGCAGCGCCCTCCTTGGCATCAAGCCCGGACGCGTCGATCGTATCCGTCACCACAGTGTCGCCATCGGCAACGCGCAGGCATGGCTCGGCCGTGCCTATCACGTTGAAATAGCTGGTCGGGTGAAAGTGGTGCGTGGCCATCGGGCTCTCCAGTGTCATCGCGGGGACGCAAATCGGATCGGCTAGGCGGCTCACGCCTTGGTGGGCGCGGCAGGCTAGGAAGTGCTCACTGGCCCGTCAAGAATCACTCCTCGGTGTCCGGCCGATAGTGGAGCAATTCCGGCCGGTATTCGAAGTGCATCGTATCGAAGTGGGACCAACGCCCGCCCCAGATGAAGCCGTGGCGTTCAAAAATGGCGACGATTTCGGGTGGGATGCGGTTTCTGTACACTGTCTCGCCGCGAGCAGACCGGCTCCATCGCCAATAATCAGAGAATTTCGTGTTGAGGTCGATCGCGGCACCCCAGGAATGCATGCTGGTCCGGTCGGCACCGGCAATGCTGCGACAATTATAGGTTCCTCCTATGGGATACAGAAACTTCCTGTCCTCTGGCGGCAGTTCGTCAAGCTCGCGCGACACCGCTTCCAACCGGCGGTCCAGCCCGTTGACCCGGGTCATCATCACGTTATGCGCCCCACTCTTCGGCAGCCATGCGATGCGAACCAGGTTCGGGGCAACCTGCCCGGCCTTGCAATCACCGTACATCTTGTCGAAGAAGGCCTGGTTGCGCGTGCGCCCCGGGTCATCCGTTGGCGCCGCCAGCGGTCCGCCCGCCGGGTAGGTAACTGCCAATTGATCGGCGATCGAACCGTGTTCCTGGCCCTCCTTCGCCGTTTGTGGGGGCTGGGCAACCCCGACGGGCATCCGCGTGCCATCGCGCCAAATCAGGTTCACGCCGTCGAAGCCGCTTAGCGCCTCCGGGTAGGCGCGAACCAAATCGTCGACGGAGGCGGCATGTCCGGTGCCGGATAGGCCTAGCAACGTAATGACCGCCAGCGTGCGCCGTAGCCATGCCCTAATTTGCATTGGCAGCCTCGATGATCAGGTCACCCACGCGGCGGCGCAGCCCGGCAATGCCGGTGTCGCGATGCCGGGTAGGGTGAACGCGGTTGGTGAGAAGCGTCCAGGCAAGGCCGCGATCGAAATCGATCCACACACCCGTGCCCGTAAAGCCCGTGTGGCCGATCGTGTCGGCCGAGCATGCGTCCCCGCCCGGCCATCCCGTGTGTCGCGCCTCCCACCCCAGCGTGCGCGTGGCGGATTGCCTGACGCGAACGCCGGCAAGCGTTGGGGCGACCCCAACCAGCATGTCCTGTGCGGCATCGAGCACGGCGTCGGCGGTTCCGAATAGTCCGGCATGGCCGGATGCGCCGCCCAGGGCGTATGCATTCTCGTCATGGACCTCCCCACGCATCACCCGGCCGCGCCAGGTGCAGCGCTCGGTCGCAGCGGTCTGCACCGGGTCGGGGCGGAAAGACAGGCCGTCGCGCAATGGCTGGTCCAGCAGGGGCGCGCCGGTTAGCCGCTCGATCACGATGCCAAGCAGGATGAAGTTGATGTCCGAGTAGACGGGGGACCCCGCCCGCCACACGCGCTGCAGAACGAACGCACGTAGCGTCGCCGGGTCTTGGCCGTAGGTGTACAGCGGCTCCACGGCAGGCAGGTGGGTCTGGTGCGATAGGCACTGGCGAAGGGTCAGGTGGCGCTCGGGTGCGCTCAGGTCATATTGGCGCAGATCGGGGATCGCTGTGGACAGCGTGTCGTCCAGCCCAATGCGCCCCTGCGCCACCAGCGCAAGGATGGCTGGCGTGGTGAACAGGACCTTCGTCAGGGATGCGAGATCGAACCAGGTGTGGCGATCCATCGGGGCCGGCGTCGGCTCGATCTGCGCCAGGCCCATGGCCTTGACCGCCCGGTCCCCGGTCTTAGTCACGACACCTAGGACGGCGCCGGGTATCATCCGGGTGACCGCATCTGCGACTGGGCCGACCGCCGCTTCAAGTATGCGACCGCCGGGGGAGCTTGCGCTCATGGCGGTGGCCGCTGCGGATCTGGATGCTGCATGAGTGGTCCCCAATTCTCCGTCATACCCTGTTAACAACGCCGCTCCCCGGCGTCGACTGTCCGATTGCAGGCGCTGGGCGCCAATGGCACGGTGCAGCAATGATCAGCCGACGATCCTTCACCGCCACGGCGCTCCCGATCATGCTGGCCGCCGCTGCCCGGGCCGAAACGCCGTTTGCCGCGTTCCTGGCGGATGTGCGGGCGGAGGCGATCGCGGGCGGGATTACGCCAGCCACCGTGGACCGGGCCTTTGCTGGCTTGCGGCCGAACGCGAAGGTGCTGGCACTGGACAGCCACCAGCCCGAAGTGACCCAAAGTTGGGAGCGCTATCGCGCCAGCCGCTTGTCGGACCAGCGCGTCGTGGCGGGCCGGAAGGCCATGCAGGCCAATCGGGGGACATTGACCGAGATCAATCGCCGGTACGGCGTCGATCCCGGCGTGATCGTCGCCATTTGGGGCGTGGAAACCAGTTTCGGCGGATTTACGGGCGGGTTTTCGGTGATCGAGGCCCTGGCGACCTTGGCAGCGGATGGTCGCCATAATGGGTTCTTTCGAACTGAACTCGTCAGCGCGCTGCATATTCTGGATTCGGGCGATATCACCCTGTCACGCATGACGGGTAGCTATGCCGGCGCCATGGGGCAGCCACAATTCATGCCCAGCTCCTACCTCGCCTACGCGGTGGATTTCGACGGCACTGGGCGCCGGGACATCTGGGGCACCCGCAATGACGTTTTGGCCTCCATCGCGAACTATCTGGCCAAATCTGGATGGCGGCCCGGCGAGCCGTGGGGCCAGCCAATAAGGGTGCCCAACGGGTTCGCGGTCGACCGTAACGGACGCGACGACCGCCGCCCGTTGGCCGCGTGGTCGCAACTCGGCATCACCCGGCTGGACGGCTCTGCATTCTCGCAACCGAATGTCCTGGGTGCCGTTGTCATGCCCGATGGCGCCGGCGGTGAGGCGTTCATGACCTATGCCAATTTCGGTGTCATCCGCGTCTACAATCCCTCCGACCTCTATGCGCTGTCCGTGGGTTTACTGGCCAGCCAGATCTCCGGATAGCAACCTGTGCCTCAGCGGAGTGACGCCTCGGTTCGGTGACGCGCCTTGACGCAGGTCGGCAGCAAATCTGCAACATCAGACGCGTCCGATAGGAACGTAAAATCATGCGGCCCGACGTGAAACCGCAGCCAACTGACCCCAATTAGCGCGGAAACGTCTTCCGCACGTTCCCATGCGATGACGATACGGTTCGGCTGTCGTGAATAGACGTGGGCGGGAACGGTCATATCACGCTCGACATCCTTGTCGCCCAGGAAACTGAGCCCAACCGGATAAAGCCCAGCCGGTATTCGCCATCGCGGATTTTGAATCGTCAGCACTGGTGCGGGTTCCAGCTCGAACGTCAAAGAAGTCCCGTCTGCAACCGTCGATGCTGTGCATGTTCCATTGTTGCTCTCGATGCTCCAACGCCGGACATGCGCAAATTCGTTGGCGGATGCAGTGCAAATCGAGCTAGCGGCAATGACAGAAAGCACTGTGATTGCTAATTTCATCCCGTGATTGTCCGTGTTCTGCGATTTAATGTGCAAGCCGACAGTAATACGGGGCGGAGGCCGTCTTACGTCAAAAGAGCGCCATCATTTCGTCAGACTTTGCCAAGCGAATTCCTAACAGCGGCCGAAGCACCTCGTCATAGTGCAGACTAACATGTCAGCGTGTTACCACCCGTTGCACATCGCGACCGTGCGCTTTAGGCTCTAACCAAGAAGACGGACCACCGCGCGCTGCTGGCACGGTTAACATCGACGAGGGGAAACGACATGACCATCCACCGCCGCACTGTCCTAGGCGGGCTTGCTGCCGCTACTGTGCTGACCGGGCGCGCCCGCGCTGCCACAACGCTGCGCTGGGGAACGGTGCTGCCCGTAACGCACCCCTCCGTCGTGATGATGGAAAAGGTGGCCAAGGACGTCCGTGACGCAACCGGCGGCGCTGTCGTCATCGAGACATTTCCCAGCGGCCAGTTGGGCTCATCGCGCGACGTGATCGAGGCGACGTCTTCCGGCGCCATCCAAATGGTGGATGAGGGCGCGGCGCAGTTCGGCCAGTTCGTTACTGCATTCTCGATCCTTGAGGCCCCGTATATCTGGACCTCGCCCGACCACATACGCCGTGCCCTCGGCTCCCCCGTGGTGGAGCCGATGAACGCGCAACTGATCACCAAGCGTGATATGCGCGTGATCGGATCCACATATTACGGCACGCGCCACGTCACCTCTGGCAGCCGGGCGGTGAAGGGTGTGGGCGACATGCAGGGCTTCAAGCTGCGCATCCCGGAGGTCGATACGTATCGTGCCATGGCGGAGGCCTGGGGCGCCCGGCCGACGCCGTTGAATATTGGGGAGCTGTACTTGGCGCTTAGCCAAGGTGCGGTGGACGGCGAGGAAAATCCGTTGCCGACGATCCAAAGCTCCAAATTCTTCGAAGTGCAGAAGAACCTGATCCTGACCGCACACATCATGTCGCCCCGGTTGATCGTGATTAACGAGACGGCCTGGGGCACTTTGGA
>NZ_LMUY01000073.1:0-16596 GCF_009765685.1 Acidisphaera sp. L21
GCATGGTGCGGACGAAGTTCTTGCCGATGGCGGCGTAGACCCAGAAGGTCCGCAGCACGATGGCGCGGTCGTACGACAACACCGCCCGCCAGCGTCATCGGATGCAGCCGCGTGCCGAAGCCGCCGGCAAGGAGGATGCCCTTCACGCTGCCGCGACCGGCTGAAGCGGCGCCGTCGTCCCCAGCCGCTGCCCGGCGTAGCGCCCGGCCCACCAGGCGCGATTGTTCGCATACCGCTCCACCGTGCGCTGGTTGATGAACAGGCGTTCAGGCGCGTGTGGGGCGTCCTGAAGAGTATGTCATGATCCAGGTGGCAGCTGGCACGAAAGTTTATCTGGCATGTCGCCCCGTCAGTATGCGCTACGGCTTCGATGGCCTTGCGGCTCAGGTAGAACAGGTGCTGACGGCTGATCCGTTCTCTGGCCATGTTTTCATCTTCCGCCCAACCGCAGTCCACCGTGCCGGACGGGAGAAACGCATTGAACGCCCGCGCAGAGGCAACTGTGATGACAGGAGCATCCAGATACCGACCAAACACGTAGCTTGACACCTTTGGCGAGGAAAGCGCCCATCACAAGGTGGCAGCTATGGTTTGCAGCCGGTTACGAGCCAATTTTCCCACACGTTCCGGCGAGAAATTGGTCGTGACGTGTTCTCGTGCCGCCTTGCCAAGCCGGCTGCGCAACGCGGGGTCGGTCGCAGTCAGCTGCATTAGCTCGCGCAGATGATCGACGGAGGGATCGGCCCACACATTGCCTTTGGCGTAAGGCCCAATATCCTCAGTAATTTCGACTAACCCACAATTTAGCTTCAGACCGGTGGTCTCAAGCACCAGCGCTTGTGTGCCGCCAAAGTCAGTGGCGATCACGGTTTTAGCGTAGAACATAGCCTCGGCTACTGTGAGCCCAAAGCCTTCACTGCGATGCGGTGACACATAGACATCTGACGCGTTGATCAAGCGGTAGACATAATGGTGCGACATGTTGTCCGTGATCAATCGTACATTGGGGCACCGTTGCAGGAAGCTCTGAAGGCGCCGTCTGAATCGCTGGTTGGACGAGTATGCCGAATCCGTGAGCTTGTCAAAATAGGACACCTTGAGCACGAGCACAACGTCCTCACGGCCTCCAAATTCTGCCTCGAATGCGTCAAGTAGGCAGATAGGATTTTTTCGTTCAACCAGACTATATACGTCAAATATGTAGAGAAACATCAAGACTTCGCGCGGAATGCCAAGTGAGTCCCGCATTTGACCTGCATCTTCGATCGGCAATTCTGGCAAGCCGGCCAGCGCGTGAGGCGTAACCTTGACGGGCGACCGAGTGAGCGGTTGAAAGGCGTCGGCATTGAATTGCGAGGGGACCCAAATCTCGTCGTAATGCCGCAGTGCCTCAAAGGCGTCATCACCAGCGGCCGGCAGTTCCCAGACCCACATGCCGATGCGGTAGTTCGCTCGCTCCAGTTCCCGGGCGTAGAGGGTGCGCACCAGTGAGGTTGCGTCTGCATTGGCCAGGAATATGCTGATTGGGAAATCTTGATCTATCGACACGAGGTCACTCTCGACGGGTGCCTGATGACCGTAGATCAGGTCCATCGACTGCATATGCACCTTGCAACCCGCACCCTGCAGTGCTGCCACGTAGCCGCGCGCCGCTGTGCCCTGTCCGCTGGAGCGATTGACCGGGCCAAGGAAATTTACCCCTTCGGCCGCAAGACCCTCCATGCCCAAAAGCTTGCGGGAATGGCTCAGGTCAGCTCGCGTACTCCGGGGCAGAGACGCACTGCCCGGCGTGTAGGGAGGCACGCCGGGGCGGCAAAACGGATCTACCCGGTACCGATGACGCCACCTCGATTGCAACTCTTCAAAATCCCTGTGACGACCCGGCTCCTCCCTGGCCCCTTTCGATAGCGCTTCCAAATGGAACAACTCTGCTGCCGCAGCCTGAACGATGCGATAGCCTGCTTCGTGCGCACGGAGGCAGAAATCAACGTCATTGAATTCGAGCGCCAACCGCTCGTCGTAGCCGCCAAGGGCATCGAACGCCGCACGGGGTATCAGTTGGCATGCCCCGGTGACGGCCAGGCAGTTGCGAGCCACCATGTTCATCTCAAGCGGCCCGGCGTTTGCCCCATCGGCCTGATAATAGATGTGCTCGGGGCGGCCTCCCTGGAAGGTAATGCCCGAGTGCTGCAGCCGACCATCAGGAAAGAAAAGCTTGCAGCCGACTACGCCGACACCGGCTCGTTGAGCATAGCCAAGCATTATATCCAGCCAGTCCGCTTGCTTTGGATCGGTATCGTCATCCAATAGTAAGACGTAGTCGCCCGTGCTGGCTGCGACACCTTGGTTGACATTGTGGGAGAAGTTGAACACAGCCCGATCACTCGCCACCAACTGCACACCGCGGCGACGCCAAGCTTCCTTCTGTTCCGGCCTCAGGTTGCCGTCATGAACCAAGATGATTTCGAGATGCTTGTAGGATGTTCTTTCCAGCAAACCCTCAATGCAGGTCGAGACAGGCCACTCACGGCCTCGGGGACCAATGAAACTTGCGTTACGGGTTGAGATGACAACGCTGACCAGAGGGTTGGAGGACGCGCGCAGCACCACGTGCTGAACCCCCAGCGTCGTGCCCGGGGCCACGTCGGCCCGCATGCCCTCTTCGGCAAGGAAGGCGCGGACGGTGCGATGGAGCAGCTCCTGCCGGCTAGCCTGCTTGGGGCCGCCGGACTGCTGCTTACGATGGTAAACCACAAATGGAACCTGCCGCACTGCTCGCTCGCTTAGCGCGCGGGAGGCTCGCAGCGCCAGATCGAGCCCTGGGTCCGTATTCGGCCTCCAGCCTCCGAGCCTTCGCACCAGCGTGGTTCGGTATAGACCGAGCCGCGATAGAAAGTCGGTGGACAACAAGTATTCTGGAGACCAGCCTGGCTTCAGAAAGGTGCCGGAATGCCACCCGCGTAAGTCGACAATGTCCTCGTCACCGTAAATCAGGTCGATCGGTTCACCATCTTGCATCACCTGCAAGAGTCTGTAGATCGCCAAGGGATGCAAGCGGTCGCCTGGCTCGACCACGCCCACGAAGTGACCGGATGCCATGGCAAAGGCAACGTTCAAGGCGGCCGCATCCGATTCGTTGCTGCCAAGCCGAACAGTAGAAATCCCACCGTGCCGAGCCCCCAACGCTGCGACCAGTCCCGCCGTATCCGGTATGCCCTGGCTGATCGCAACACACAGCTGCAACGTGGGGTATGACTGCGCAACCACCGACTCAACCGTCGCCCACAAGTCGGGCAACAACGTGTCGCTTGAAATATGTAATAGGATTGAGACGGGCGGACGATACGGGAAGGCGGCGATCTCCCGTAACACGGCGCGCCGCGCCTGGTCCGTCAAGGCCTGGGGCTGACGGGCGCCAGGCAGTGTCTCCCAAGCCGCGCGTGCCAGTTCCAGCACAGTGGAAGGCCCATTATTATCCACGGCCTGAGCCAGCAACATGGCGGTATACACACTGCCGATCCGGCTTTCGGGCAAGCCAAACCGAATGTAATGATCGAGCGGACGTAGGCTACTGCCAGCCAGGTCTGGATATCGAGCCACATAATAGGCACCGTCGAACCAGAGACTGACGTCGCCAAACTTCGCTGCCTCATCAGTCAGTGCGTGCAGCAAGGGATTGATCCCGCGGTCTAAGAGATCTGGATGGCGCTCGAGATAGTAGCCGGTGCTGAAGAGTGGATGGGGATCGAGCCCCCTGCGCCAGCCTTGCTCCAGGTAGTGGACCAGGGGCGATGCGGCGGCCTCCAAGTCGCCCTCGCACTGACCGAGATAGAAGCTCGTGTCGAACAAGGGGTGAGGGTTTAGTCCGTCGGCCGCCCCGTGCTCCAAGTAGTGACACAGCGGATGGATTCCACTGACCTGGCGCAAGTCCGGGCGCTGCTGCAGGTAATACGCTACATCGAAAAGCGGATGTGGATTACTGAGCTCCAGAACTGCGTCGACGCCACGCCCGGCACTGGCGAGCAGATCGCGAAGGTCGAGGATCCGGTTCGGCATGAATTCTTGAGTGCTCATCGTGATTTTCCGGCAGCGGCACAGAGGTGAAGAAAGCTAGACGAAGTTTAATCGATCGCGGGGACTTGCAGGGTTGTAAAACGGATCGTAAGCGATCAGTTCGCCCCACCGTTTTGTGAATAACTTAACTTCTTCCGGTGCTTGCGTGGCCCGGACAGCCGTAGAGCTCTCGAAATGGTATAACTCACAAAATGGCGTATAGACGATTCGTTTGCCCATTCGACCGATGCGCAGACAGAGGTCTACGTCATTGAAATCGATGCGCAATCGCTCATCCAAGCCGCCCACGGCCTCCATCACGTCCTTGCGGGTGGCGAAGACGGCGCCCGTCACGGCAGAGTAGTTGCGGATCACGTGAGTATAGCCGTTGTAGCCAATGTGATCGCGCGGCAGCTTCAGGAACACGTGCGCAGTGGAGGCGTTGATCCCAAGGACCATGCCAGCGTGCTGCACTGTGTCATCGGGGTAAAGTAGCCTGGCTCCAACCCCGCCGATCTGCTCCTGACTCGACAGCTCGATGAGTGCCTCGATCCAGCCTGGTGTGATCACCTCCATGTCGTCGTTCAAATAGATCAGGTGCTCCGTCTGGGCGGCGCGTGTCGCCCAGTTCACCTTGCTCGCGTAATTGAACCGCGGCCCCGCTGGATAGGACAAAACCTCTCCGCCTACGTCCTGAACCAGCCGGCAGGTCTCGGGCGCACTGTTGCCATTGTCGTCCACCACCACCAGCCGGTAGTTGCGATAGGTCGTCCGTTCCGCGATAGAGCGGATAAAGTTCTGGACAAGGTTGATCCGGCCACGGCCAGGCACGTCGCGGCTACCATTGCCGGCGATGATGAGCAGCGTGACCTCGGGCTGTTTCACGAGACTGTAACGTACCCGGAACGTCCCCGGCATCAGCCCCTCGTGCACCTCCGCATTCGCTCCGGCTGCCACGAGCGCATCTTCTAGCGCCTTTTGAGCGGCGACCAGGGCGTAAGGTTTGGCATCGACGACAGCAGCCGCCGAACCCGGCACCATACGCCAATGGTACAAGATGCGCGGTATATGATGAACATGGCGTGCGGCTTGGGACGCGCGCAACGCCAGGTCGTAATCCTGCGCGCCCGATCGTTCCGGCCGCAGCCCGCCCAATCGCCAGAATAGCGCTTTTCGAACGACCAGCAGATGCAGCACATACATGACCGAGTAAAGGTGGTCTTTGGACCAGTCGGGCTTGCAATAAGGTTCGACGTGCTGCCCATTAAAATCTAGCTTGTCCTCATCCGTGTAAAGCAGATCGATGCGCCCGTTCGTCATCACCGCCAAGGCGACTTCGGCCAAGGCATGTACGGCCAGTGCATCGTCGTGGTCGAGGAACGCCAAAAATTCACCCGTGGCCTGTTGCGCCACGAAGTTGGTTGCCCCGGCAATGTGCAAATTGGATGGAGAACGCGTGATCTTGATGCGCGCGTCCGTCCCACGATAGTCTTCCAGCACGTCGATGGTTTGCATATCGGTAGAGAAATCATCGACTAGGCAGAGCTCCCAACTGGCGTAGTTTTGCCGGAGTACAGATTCGATACAGGCGCGTAAGGCGTCAGGCGGCGTGTTGTATACGGGAACCAGCACGCTGATACGCGGCCCGGTATGCGGGAGTACCCGGCCGTCCCAACTCCGCGCGGAATGATGCCGATACCAAGCCGGATCGAAGAGACGATGGGGACGGACCCCGCGTGGGCCGCCGTGGGTCAGGTAGTGCAAAAGCGGGTTTGACCGCGCTTCCGGCGACTGTTCATGCTCGAGATAATAGGCCGGGTCGAACAGTGGGTGCGGACTCCACCCCTCACCGGCACCGTGCGCGACGTAGTGCAGCAACGGGCTCGTTCCCGCACTCGACACGTCTGGTGCATTGTGAAGATAGAACTCGCCGTCGAATAGCGCATTGGGCCAATTCTGCGCGCCACTGCATAGGTAATGCCTGAAGGTTTGGCTGCCGGGAGGCAGGTTATACCGCTTGCGGTAGAAGGCCGGATCGAACAGCGGGTGCGGCGTAAGGCCCTCGCGATCGCCGTTTTTGAGGAAATGCTCCAGGGCAGGCATTCGCGCGTCGGCAACGTTCGGATAGCGGGCAAGATAGGCCATAGGCAGGAATAGCGGATGTGGCTGCCGGTTTTCCGCCAGGCCGTGCCTCAGCAGATGGTCCAGCGCATCCTGCAGCGCCACCTCCGGGTTGAGCTCCACATAGAGCGATGCAGAGAATAACCAGTGCATTGGTCTTCCCTCGGCTTTGCCGATCCGTAGGAAATGCAACAGCGGATTTTCCCTGCTGACGATGACCTCGGGGCTGGCTTGCAGATAGATGGCTGTCGAGAACAGCCAATGGGGATCTAGCCCAGCACTCACCCCAACCATGCAGTAATGCGCCCAGGCGTCCTGATCTGCCGGGATCGAGGTCTGTTCGCGGTAAAACGCTTCATCGAAAAGGAAGTCCGGCCGCCGCGGTAACAGAGCGCCCGCCTGCCAAATGGATTCCTGCGGCTGCGCCGCCACGCCTCGCGCCGACAGCGATGCCAATTCATGCCTGGCATCGGCAAGGTCTGACTGTAGCTCGAGCGCTAAACGATAAGCCACTAAGGCTTCTGGAAGGCGGCCTGCTACCTTGTAAAAATGGCCGAATTGAACATGAAGGTCGGCATCCCTGGGCATCAGCGTCCGTGCGGCTAGGTAGTGCGACTCGGCTGGGCCAAGGCGACCAGCTTCCTTGAACATGTGCCCGGCTTGGATGTGGATCGCAGCATCGGCTGGACGGTGGGCCAACACCTGCTCGTAAAGCATGGCAGCGGATGTGAACTCTCTCGCATCTCGTGCGGTGTCCGCCCGCTGCCGCAGCGCACGCATCTCCTTCTTACCGATGCGCCCAACCCGCATGGTCTGCTGCCGAATCGTGGAACCGGTGGAACTTGGGGTAGGGACGGGAACTCCCAAAGTCCGCAGTTCCTCGCGAGCCGCGTTGGATGACAAACTTGCCGCTACACGGTAGGCAGCAATCGCCTCCCCCATTCGATTGGACATTTTGTAAAAATGGCCAAGCTGCAACTGCAGGTCGGCGTCGTCGGGCATGCGCCGTTCGGCCTCCCGATAATGCGTCTCTGCCTGATCGAGATCCCCCGCCTCTTTGAACATGTGCCCAGCCTGCACATGTAGCGCAGGCTGGTCTGGATTGAGGCGCAGCGCCTCGGCGTAGAGGCTGGCGGCAACGGCGAATTGCTTTGCGTCTCGTGCGGCGTCGGCCTTGCGGCGAAGCGCCCGGATCGCTTTGGGATTGGGTCGCCGACGAATCCGAAACAAAGCAGCTATCCCGTCCGCATGTGGCGGTGATAGTACTGCGCGCGCTGCCAGCAGGGTGCCCCGGCCCGCCGCAGAGGGAACGGCACCGAGCGCGGCCAACTCATTTCGAGGTGCCGGGTCGGCGGACAGCGCGGCGGCCAATTGGTAGGCGGCAATTGCCTCCGGAATACGGGCCGCCCGTTTGAAGAAATGTCCGCGTTGCAGGTGCAGGTCGGGGTCAGCAGGCATCAGCCGCTCGGCTGCTCGGTAATGTGCCTCCGCTTGGTCGAACGCGCCAGCTTCCTTAAACATGTGGCCAGCTTGCACCTGGATTGCAGCATGCGTTGGATCCAGCCGTAACGCCTGCGCGTAAAGCGCAGCGGCGGCGGCATAGTCCCTGGCATCGCGCAGTCTATTTGCTTTGGCGATCAGCTTGTGCCTGCGGCGCCGCGTCAGATTGCTGCTGAGTGCATTCGGTAAAAATCTCAAGTGCAGTCCTACTCGGTTGCTAGTCGTCTACGATTAGGATGCCACATCGGCCTCCCGCCCGCATGGCAGAGTGTCAGGCCCAGTTTTGTAGCATTTTTGGGGCACCATCCGCAGGATACGGCCCGACTTGTGGTAAGAAGGCTTAGCGGAAGCTATAGGGTAACTCGGGGGAAAGCCTTCCATACCAGCGGCTGATCGGCGGCGAAACAGCCCGTGCAACCAGTCCCTGGCGATCTAGCGGCAGTGATAACGTCCACGCAGACGGCCGGTGCGCACGCAAATGCGGAGTGACGACCGCGAACTGGCTAGCGGCGTGGATTTCCAGCGCCAAATGCACCAGGAGGGCATCGAGGCCCATGGCCTTGCCAGCCTTGGACAATGCCCGGGCCAGCATATCTG
This sequence comes from Acidisphaera sp. L21, assembly GCF_009765685.1. Taxonomy (GTDB): domain Bacteria; phylum Pseudomonadota; class Alphaproteobacteria; order Acetobacterales; family Acetobacteraceae; genus LMUY01. Next base: position 8,272 of record NZ_LMUY01000073.1, read on the forward strand.
CCCGGACCAGCAAATCCGCCGGGGCAGGCACATCGATGCAGCGCTGGCAGTAAAGTTGCCCATGGTAGCCGGCATCCGAGAGCGGGGCGCCCGCATACGGGTCGAGCAACCCGCCATCACGGGTGAACAGCCCGCCAGACCAGGCGATCCGTTCACCGGACCGGTCGAGCAAAAGTCCCGACACTGCCGCTACTCGGCTGTCCAGCCGCGCCGGCCCACTGAGGTGCAGCAACGAGTCAACCGAACTCTCAGGTTGCAGCAGGATGGCAATCCAGGGTTGCCCGGTGCCGACCGCAGCCCGCAGGTGATTACACGCTTCATCGTCGCTGCCCGCCCAAATTACTCGGGCGTCCAGCACCTCAATTCCCTCGATTGGAAGCATGGCTTCCAACCTCCATTGGCCGGGATCTGCGAACAGCGGGTTTGATGCCACCCACAACACGCCTGCAAGACCCTTGGTCACCAATAAGCGCTCCAGCACGAAGCGCTGGGACGCCACCTCCTGCAACGCTGCGGCCGGCGGCTGGCCGGTCAGGCGGCGGGCATAAAGCAGTTCCCGCACATGCACTGGCTCCTCGCCAGCAGCAAAGGCGCGGGCGATGAGATCCCAGACCAGCGACCCGGCAGCGCGATCATCGTCGAACCCATCGATCCGCAGCAGCAGATCCCGTTCCACCGCAATCAGCTGCGATGCGTTGCAGCTATTGGTTAGCAGCACGGGGTCGAAATCCGGCCGGAAGAATGGTGCGGATTTTTGCGACCGTTCATCAACGGAATAGGAGTCCGAATAGAACAGCTTGCGGTCAGGATTGGCCTTGACGTAACAGGCCATCACCTGCAACGCATCCACCGAGATGAAATCCTCTGCCCCGATCGGCACGACGAAGTCGCCGGTTGCCGCATCCAGCATCGCGCGCCGAGCGGCATTGCCGTCCCGTTGAGCGGCCGTGCGCAGGATTGTCGCCCGCTTCTCAACCTGCTTATCTTGCAGCCACTTCAAGGTCTCGGGATTGCTGGACCCAGCATCGATAAGCACCAACTCCTTGCTGTCGTAGGTCTGCATCATGACCGACTGATACATCTCCTCCAGCACCGGGCGGGCCTGGTTGCAGATCACGACGCCGACCGTCAGGACCGGCAAGTCTTGCAGCGGTCCGCCCGGGCGCAGCCGCGCAATTCGCTCTGCCATATGGTCGTCGAGCCAGTATTCGAAGCCGATCGGATCTTCGGCCCGGGAAACAGCGAGGCCAGGCCGGGCCACTTGCAGGTGGGGACTGCGCTGGTCGAAGCCGCGGTTGAAATAGGGATCGCGCAGAGTCCCATGTTGCGCGACCAGCCACTCCTTCTCGCACTTGTAGGTGCCGATTTTGGTGGCGCTTTCAAAATGGAAGAAGGCGATACCAGGGTCCATCACGCAAGACAGGCCACGCTTACGAAGGCGGAAGCAAAAATCCACGTCGTTGTAGTTGAGCGGCAGGCTTTCCTCGAATCCACCCAACGCCTCCCACACGGTTCGAGGCACGAGCAGCATGGCCCCGGTGACGGCAACCACCTCGCGCCGCAGGTGCAGCACCTCGCCATTGCCGCCAAAGCTGGGAGGCTGACCGATGCCATAGTGCGAGGGGCCTTGTTCCAGCAGCACCACCCCATTGTGCTGCACGCGCCCGTCCTCGAACAGACAAAGCGGACCCATCGCCCCCACGCCGGGGTGAGCTTCCATGAAGCCGACCATCTCGTCGCCGCCACTCTCGGTGATGGCCTCGACATCGTCGTTCAGCAGACATACATAATCACCCCGTGCATGCCTTGCGCCAAGGTTAACCGTCTGTGAGAAGTTGAACGCGACGCTCTTGTTTGCCACCAGGGTGACCCGCGGATTTGCGTTGAGCTCCGCCAGTTGCTCGTCGCTCAAATCCTTATTGTAAACGACGATGTACTCGCAGTTCTGGCTGAACGCCGTGCGTTCCATGCTAGCAATGCAATGCGTGACCAAGCTCAATGCATGACCGCGGACGCTCTTCGTGGTTCCCGCGGTCGGGATCACGTAAGAGACAAGCGGCGCCTCTGACCGAATAGGATAGTTGGTTCGCCAGTAGCCGGGTGCAAAGCCCGGCGACACCGTGGCTTGCGGGTTTAGCGCCTGCGCCCGCTCCAGCAGCGCGTCATGCTGGCGGCTTACGGCGTAGCCTTTGCTGCTAACCGCAACGGCGGCCGAGCCAGGAATAGCGCGCCAAAGATAGGCGATGCCGTCCACGTGTCGAACCCGGTCGGTTACAGCAAAGGCACGCAGCACCATGTCGTAGTCCTGCGTACCATCAAACGGAGAGCGGCAACCACCGATCTGCTCCACCAGGGCGCGCTCGTAAACCCCGAGATGGTTCACATACATTGTGCTCTCGAGCAGGGTCGGGGAATAATCCGCTTTCAGTGTGACACCAACGATGTTGCCGTCCATAGAAAGTTTACATTCATCCGTATAGAAGATCCTGATACCGGGATCGGCCTGCCAGGCTCGCCAGACGAGCGACAATGCGTTGCGGGCGAGCAGGTCGTCATGGTCCACGAATGCGATGTAATCACCACTTGCCTGCGCAATCGCTGTATTGGTCGCAGCGGAGATACCACCATTCCGCGATTGCAGGATGAGATGAACGCGAGGATCTTGGCGCGCGATCTCGTGCAGCACACGAATGGTGTCGGCCCGGCTGGAGCCATCATCCGCGATTATCCACTCCCAACCCGAATAGTCCTGGTTCAACAGGCTACGGAATAGCTCCCGCAGATAGCGTGGTTCGGTATCGAACGTCGGCGTTACGACTGAGACTTTGAACCCTTCCTGAGGGGTGTAGATCGGCAGTTCTACCGCATGAAGGTTGCAGAAGTGACGCAATTCGAGCCCCAAGGATGAGCGCAGACCGATCGGGCTCTTGCGACCTTCGCGTCGGCCGTTGGTGATCCAGTGCAGCACTGGATTCAGCCCGGCGGCGGCGACGTCTAGGTTTTCGTCCAGATAACAGGCACTATCGAAGATCGCCGAAGGACGGCGGCCTTCGCGAAAACCGCATTCCACATAGTGCCGCTCTGGATCGACACCGGCTTCCTTCAGGTCAGGATGTTCCGCAAGGTAAAAATCGGCGTCGAACATATCTGACGCCTTGATCAGGCCGATATCCCGCTCGCGCTGCTCGTCGAGGGTAAGAGCAGGCGCGGCTATGACGGCTGGCTGCACGGGACGAGCATCGCCCACGCTCGGCTTGTGGGGGTGGCGTCCCTCGGCAGCGCCCTGCCACAGGAAGTGCGCTAACGGATTGGAACCACTCGCCACCACATCGGGGTAGGTCTCTAGATACCATGCCGTATCGAACAACAACGATGGTGCCAGCCCCATCGCCGCACCTTCCCGAACGTAATGGACCAGGGGATTTTCACCTGCAGCCTCAACGGCGGGGTGCTGCTGCAAATACCATGTGGTCATAAACAGCGGATTGGGATCGAGCCCGGAGTCGGCTCCATGTTCCAAATAGTGCTCCAGGGGATCCAACCCACTTTCGCCAACTGATGGATAGCGCTCAGAATACCAATCAGCGTCGACAAGCTGCCGCAGGATTTCAGCTGGCTGTTGACGCGGAGGCCTACCTTCGCGCAATGCGGCTCTCGCCCGAGCGTCACGCAGCGCTAGCAGGCCTCTCAAAATGGCTTGGTTGTCGCTATCCCGACGCTCCAACGCCGTTTGTAGTTCGGCCCGGTGCTGCTCAGCGCGAAGTCGAGCGGTGCGACCGGCGGCGGTTACCCGCGCATCCCGGTCTTCTAGAGCTGCCGCATGTGTTTGCTTCATAGCGGTCAGTTCTTCGGCATGCTGGGCATCCCGATTATGCAGGGTCGTACTCAACGACGCTGCTGCCTCGGCATCCCGAGTGCGAAGCGCGACCTGCAGAGCCGCGGCCAGATGAGCATCCCGCTGACGCAGAACGGTATCCAGCGCCTCGGCATGTTGGGCATTACGGTTGCGCAGGGTCGCCTCCAGCGATGCCAGATCAGCCTCCCGCGCCTTCAACGCCACTTGAAGTTGGGCGTCTTGGGCCGCCAGCGCTGCCTCTCTCATCTGCGCGGCGGCTAAGACGGCCTCCTTATTGGCCAGCGCCGCGGAAAACTCGGTAGCTCTGTGGCTGTCCGCTGCCTGCAGCGCGGCATGGGCTGCTCGTTCTTGCGCCAATGCACTTGTGAGCGCTGTCTCCAGCCTGCGAGCCGCAGGGGGTGATAGCATCAGATTGTCGAGATTGCCTAGCGGCTCAACCTCGATCCAGTGTGCTGCGCTCAACACGGTATCGTCCTGACCGCCGATCACGCGTCGATATGGTTTGCTTTTGACGGCGCTGAGCCGTTGAACCACGACAACCGAGTCATAGAAGGCAACACGTGCGATCTTGTCGCGAAAGATAGCGGCGGTTGCCTGCTCGGCCGAGGATAAGACGGCCGAGTTGAAATGGTCGGCGTTGAGGGTATCGATCAGGTTCTTGAGCCACTCGATCGAACTTTGGGGAGCCTTGTAGCCGCCCCCGAAGCTCTCCAGGTAGCTGCAGTGCAGATCTTCAACGAAGTATTTGCCGCCAAGCGCCAAGTGAGGAAACAAGAGCGCCACGGAGGCGATCACTTGGCTGCAAACATGCGAACCATCATCAATGATGATGTCGAAACTTTGGTTGCCGAGCAGGCGGTCAACCTCGTCTGGGTTGGTCGCGTTGGCAACCGCAGCGGCAATTCCCGGCTGGGTGAAGACGAGGTTTCCAACTCCAGCATCAATATCGATGCCAAATATCGTCGAACCTTCAGGAAGCAACTTGGCCCACAGCTCCAGCGAGCCGCCATTCTGTACACCGATCTCCAGCAGCCGGACGGGAATATCGCGGGCGATGAATCCGGCAAGTTCGGATTGATAGATAGAGAGATACTGCTCCCATTTATCGATCCGCTTCGAATCATGTTCGAAGAGGAGATCAGCTAACGTTTTGCTCATCGTTCTGCGTTCCCGGCCATCACCCGCGTCGGGGGACGGGGCCGACCCACGATTCCAGCCTTTCCGGGGAAATTGTAGTTGATATCCCCTGTTGGATCCAACCGCTTCCCATTAAGCGCCTGAAACGTTCCTCCGTGGCGTGCGAAGTTCACGTTGTAAGCGGGATCGGCTGTAGTCCATTCCATGTGCAACACCTCGATCTGCAGCGGCCGCTCGTCGGGGACGGTGTGATCGATCAAAACCGCCGGGGTCCAAATCGTACGGTAGCCCTCGGCACAGAGACGACGACAAAGATCAGCCGCCAGCAGGATGTCGTCCATGACGCCTTCATCAAAGCCACCCACGTTCCGGAATGCGTCCCTGCGGCATAGTAATCCGTCGAGCGACACCACCGACACATCCTGGGCGCAGGCCGCCCGGCACATGTAGCCGGGGTCGGTGGCATTTAGGCCGGCGTGCATGGGTGTGGCTAGACCATCGATCCCAAGGGCGATTGCGCCGCCTCGTATTGTGTTATCAAGCGCGAGGTGCTTGCACCCGACCACGGCCACGCGGTCTTCGCCGTGGATTTCCCCGAGCAGAACATCCAGCCAATTGGCCGAGCGTGGCAACCCTGTGTCGTGAAGAAAGAGCAGGTAGTCTCCTCGAACTATAGAGGCTGCTTTATTCAGTAGGGCGGCGGGCGGTGAAGCAGCGGCTAGTTCCAGCATGCGGATAGTTCCAGGCGCTTCGTGCAGCGCATGGCCGCACTCACCTAAACCGAGGTTATGCCCAGCCAGGAGGATTTCGATGCGCCGATAGTGCGTCCGCCCTTGCAGGGCGGTCGCAAATGCCACCAAGTCGTGGCTGCGTCGCCCACCGGTCACGATGACACTAACCATCGGTCGCTGGCTTAACCGCCATTCCAGCTCAAAGCATGCCGTCCCTGGCACGGCATGCACATTGGCCTGCAACCCACGGCGTTGAAGATGAGCGGCAATGCAAGCCTTCGCCGCCGCCGCCGCTGCCGGGCCCAAGGGCCTCATGGCGTGACCGCGCCGATGATATAGGATTTCCGCGACGTGGTGCATCGCCGCATTGCCCAGTGCCTCAGTCAAGCCTAGCGCTAGCGCTAGGCTGTGCACTTCGTCATAGTCGGGTTCGAGCGGCCAAATCTGGGTCAAGGCGTCTCGCCGCACGACCAATAGGTGTCCCACGCAATCCTGCGCAAGCAATAGCCGAGGATTAAAATCAGTCTTGAGCCAGGGCTCTACCAACTCTCCTTCAGCGTCTATGCTGTCTTCATCACAGTAAGCGGCGACGTGTTGGCCCACCATTATCGCGTTGGCCATCACTTCCAACGCAACGTCCACTAATCTGTCCGCCTGCCCCAAGGAGGTAACCATCGTGCCAGTGGCAATCTCCACTGCATCGTTGAAAGCAGCGGCAGTTCCACCTCGCGCAGGCCGGCTGATGGCGCGTATTCGCTGATCTTGTTGGCAGAACGCCTGAATCTGAGTGGACAGGTCAAGTGAGGCACTGCCATCATCCACCAGGATTAGCTCCCAATCCTCATAGCTCTGGTTCAGGATCGAGCGCACAGCTTCTTTGAATTGCTCTAGTTGTGGGCGAAACAGGTGCATTATGACGCTGACCGTCTCCGCCTGCCCCAGCGCAGCCGCCCCTGACACCCAGCCCGAGCAGAGCAACCGAGCTCTGCGTATCCGGTCACGCAATGCAGGAAAGTAGCCAGCAGCCCAATTGCCATACATTTGCAGCGGGACATCGCTAGCCGACTTCAATGGCCATGCATCGGCTTGCGATGCGTCGAGACGGCCCATTTCAGATGCCTGATTTGGTAAGGTGTAGGCGGATCGAAGCTGGACCTGCAAGTTGTCTAGCGTCGAATTGCGGTTGCCACATAATTGACGGCTCAATCACCCGAAAAATCGCGATCCGGGCTCGTTCGGCAAGTGGGCAAACCCCATCAAAAGTCGCGTCAAATGGCGGGCATGTAAAAAGCCTTTCGCGAACAGCGTTGCTCGCGATCCCTGCTTGATAGATCAGGTCCATAGTCTTTGCAAGCACGGTTATCCTGCCTGTTGGTTGACACGAGCTATAATAACAGTGCTACGGGCTATAGTCATCGGGACCAACACTTTAATGGACGTGACCGCGTCGCCGCCATCGTTAAAAAGCGGCTGCAAGTGTAGGTGTAAGGTTACATTATGCTGATGCTTGATGCTGCTGAACACGCTTTGGAATGGATTGGCCTCTTCTGGTGCTCCACGAAGTCACAGCTGTAACAGCGCCCCTGCCGAATTTTTGCCGGGCGCCAGACCAACGCCGCAAGGTTGGTTAGTTTTTGTGATCGCCGCCGGCCTGGGAGGTGCAGGAGAGCCAACTTCTGCCGGCATCGACAGAGGAAGGCTAGTCAAAGACTGCGACGAAAGACAATTCCGGCCTTGAGGTTTGAACCTCATCGGCAGCCATCAGGCGCGTCTCGGCCGAACCGCGCCTGAACGCAAAAATTGATTTTGCGACTCAACCTGAGCTATCTGAACGGATGACCCGCTGCAAAACCATGACCCCCACCGCTTGGCTCGGGGCATGTTCTGCCTCAATTCAAGCCCGTGAGACGGCCTGATGGTTGGGGCCGTGCTATCGCTTATGCGGGCAGCAATGGTCCAGGTCCGGGTCATTAACGCATTGATGATGCGGGAACTTCACACACGTTTCGGGCGGGAGAACATCGGCTTTCTGTGGGTGATTGGTGAGCCGTTCATCTTCTGCGCAGGGGTCTCGGTCGCATGGACCGCAATGCGTCCTGCTCATGAACACGGGTTACCGATGACGGCGATTGTCATCACGGGTTATGTCCCGCTCACCATGTGGCGCCATTGTATTGGACGCGCAGTTCGCGCTTTTGATGCTAACGGAAGCTTGATGTTCCATCGGCACGTGACGCCGCTTGATATCATAACTTCCCGGAGCCTCCTGGAAATTGGAGGCACGATTTTTGCCGGGTTGGTCGTAGCTGTGGGTGCCTACATCGTTGGATATCTGGATCCGCCGAAGAATATTGGCGACATCGTCGTCGGGCTTTTATACCAGTCCGTATTTAGCTACGCCTGCGCGCTGATCATAGCGGCACTGAGCGAGCAATCGGAGATCTTGGAGAAGCTGCTGGGTCTGGTGTCTTACCTATCGATCCCATTCTCCGGTGCATTCACGATGGTGAATTGGGTGCCTCCATCTTTCCAATCCGTTTTACTGTGGTCCCCAAGTGTGAGTAACGTCGAACTCATTCGGGAAGGGCAGTTTGGCATGGT
>NZ_LMUY01000073.1:16606-18908 GCF_009765685.1 Acidisphaera sp. L21
TGTCGTATAACACGTGGATGACGGCCCTTTTGCTTCTCATCGGCCTCTCATTGACATTGCGCGTTCGTCGCTACCTGGTCATCCAGTAGCGGACCGCTGCCGTCATCGTGGATTTTGCTCTTTGTCCAGTTGGGGGTTCGACGTAGCCGTCGGCGACTCAACCTCATATTCCTTGGCTCGCGCTTCGGCGTAGCCTGGCATATGTTTGGGAGGGTCATGGCTCCGCGTAGCCGCGGCAGGTGCCGGCAGCGTGCAGTGCTCTCTGCGCGCGGGTGGTGCTGATCAGTTCAGAATTCCGGCCTATTGACCTGGACATCGATCGTTGGCCTAGCTCGGACCAACGTGTTCACTTTGGTGCAACTTATCGACGGCTGAAAGCAACAAATTGGCGCGCTAGCGGTTTGCATGGGCGCTGGATCCAGGCTGTCAGGGTTGGTGCCCGCCTCCACCTCCCAACCATCACCAAAGCACACCCTCCCGCTCGGTCACCGCCGCCGGCGCGGGCCCGGCGTCGATCGTCTGCAGCAGGTCGATCTCGATCGTGCGGGTGATCGCCTGCATCGGAATGTCGTGCAGCGTGCCCTCGAATGGGTCTTCCAAATCGCGGCCGATGCGGTCCAGCGCCATGAACATGAACCCGATCACGGTCGACCCGATCGGGGTCAGATAGCCCAGATCATGCACCAGCCCCACGGGCAGCAGCAGGCAATACACCCCGACGAACACCTGAGGAAACTGGTTGTACTGCCGGGGCAGGGGCGTCTTCTTGATCCGCTCCAGCCCTCCCTGGGCATTGGCCAAATCGCTCAGCGTGCGGTCCAGCGTCGCCGCACCAATGCTATCCACCCCGCCCGTCAGCCGCGCCGTCGCCAAATCCCGCGCCATGGCGGTCTGGATCGCCGCGGGCACATTCGCCTTCGACCGCAGGCGCGCCAGTAGATCCGGCGGCAGATAGGGCTCCAACGCCACCCACGGCGGCAGACCCAGAAGGCTGCATCGCAGAGCCAGCGCGTAGGCGATCTGGTGCCGCACCAGCCGCGTCTGCAGCCCCGCGTCGTTGGTCAGTACCAGCAACCCGCGGGCGAAACTGCGGGAGTTGTTGACCACCGACCCCCACAGGCCCCGCGCCTCCCACCACCGGTCATACGCGGCATTGTTGCGGAAGGTGACGATGATGGCGATGGCACTGCCCAGCAACGGCAGCGGCAATTCGCCGATCGACACCCACTGCCAGCCGAACACGTACAGCAGCGTCACCGCCGTGTCGTAGCAAAGCAGGCTGAACAATTGCGGCCCAAGATGCTGGACCAGCCGGACGAAATCCAGCCGACGACGGATGATCATACCGCTGTCGCACGCCCGCGAATGGTCGTGCTGGCCAGCGGCACCAACGCGCCCGATCCAGCATCGATCGCCGACACACCGCCGCCCTCGATGTCGTAGACCCAGCCGTGCAACGCCAATTGTCCCGCCGCCAATCGCCCGGCGACTGCTGGGTGGGTGCCGAGATGGGACAGCTGGGTCCGAACATTCTGCTCCACCAGCCGTTGCAGGCGCTGTGGGTCGTCCGGGTCGGTGTAGGTGGCTGCCACCACACTGCGGGCCGCCTCGGCATTGCGTAGCCAGGACGCGACGGTCGGCATGGTTTGCAGTGTGGGGTCGGCCGGGTTCAGCAGCGCCTTCATCGCCCCGCAATCAGTGTGGCCACACACCACGATGTCGGTCACGCCCAGTGCGGTGCAGGCGTATTCCACCACCGCCGACACGCCGCCCATCATCTCGCCGTAGGCGGGCACGATGTTGCCGATGTTGCGGCAGACGAATAGCTCGCCGGGTTGGGTCTGGGTGATCAGTTCCGGCACGATCCGGCTGTCGGCGCAGGCGATGAACAGCGTCTGCGGCTGCTGCCTGTCCGCCAACTCGGCGAACAGCTGCTGGCGGCGCGGGAATTCGCGCTCGTGGAACTGGCGAACGCCCTCGACCAGCCGATTCATGCTGCTGGTTTTGCGTGCCTTCCGGGCCGCCGGCGCGGCAGTGCTGGACAGGCGAGTGGTGCGCTTGGATGGAATGGTGCTCATCTTGTCGAATGCCCTTGTAACCGTTACGTCATCGATATCTGGCGCAAGGTGGTTCAAGGCGACGTTGCCGATCAGCGGGCCCGTAGTCTCGACCATGCCCTGCACCCATGGCGCAGTTCAGGTGATCCGACATCGCCGGGTTCGCTGGAGGACTGCCAGCGTCCCGGCCAGAGGGGCCCGGATCGGTTATGCAGTCAACAATGGCGATGCGGCAGGCCAACGAC
>NZ_LMUY01000074.1:0-1691 GCF_009765685.1 Acidisphaera sp. L21
ACCGAGCCGGATTTCCTGTGCCGTTGCGTCGAGGCCGCGATCAAAGCCGGCGCTACAACGATCAACGTGCCCGACACCGTCGGCTACTCCCTGCCGGAAGATATGACCCGTATCTTCACCATGTTGCGGGAACGGGTTCCTGGTGCGGATCAGGTGATCCTATCCACCCATAACCATAACGATCTGGGCCTAGCCGTCGCCAACACCATCGCCGCCATCCGCGCCGGCGCCCGGCAGGTGGAGTGCACCATCAATGGCATCGGCGAGCGCGCTGGCAACGCCGCGCTGGAAGAGGCTGTGATGGCGTTGCGCACCCGGCACGACGCGGTGCCATTCACGACCGGCATCAGGACCGAGGGCATCCTGAAGGTGTCCAAGATGCTGGCGACCATCACTGGGTTCGACGTGCAGCCCAACAAGGCCATCGTCGGCCGCAACGCGTTCGCGCATGAGAGCGGTATCCACCAGGACGGCGTGCTCAAGAACGCTGCGACCTACGAGATCATGACGCCCGAAAGCGTCGGCTGGACCAAGTCCAGCTTGGTGATGGGCAAACATTCCGGCCGCGCCGCCTTCCGCGACAAGCTAAAGACGCTGGGCTATGACGGCGTGGGCGAGAATCGGCTGAACGAGGCGTTCCGCCGCTTCAAAGACCTCGCCGACCGCAAAAAGATCGTTTACGACGAGGATCTTATCGCCCTGGTCGATGACGAGGTGGTGCGCGATCATGCCCGCGTCCGCTTTGTCTCGCTATCGGTGCAGGCGGGCTCGAACGGGCCGGCGAAGGCCGAGTTGGAACTCGAGGTGGACGGTATCACGAAGTCCGCCACCGCCACGGGGCTCGGCCCCGTCGATGCGACTTTCAATGCGGTGCAGGAGATCTTCCCGCACGAATGCACGCTACGGCTCTACTCCGTCGGTGCGGTGACCGAGGGATCGGACGCGCAGGCCCGCACCACCGTGCGATTGGAGGAAGGGGGCAAGATGGTCGACGGACAGGGTGCAGACACCGACACCATCGTCTCCGCCGCGCGCGCCTACGTTCACGCGCTGAACAAGCTGGTGGTGAAGCGCGTGCGGACCGAGCCGGCGGAGCAGCTTTCCGCCTAGCCCCAGCTCTCCTGCATCTCGCCCCGGCGCCGCGCCGGGGCGACGATCGCGGGAACGGGTAGGGGGCCCGGCCGGCCGAAGAACCAACCTTGGCCGTAATCTACGCCGATCGCCAGCAGCGCGTCCGCTTCTGCCTCCGTCTCGACGCGCTCCGCCACGACCGAGGCGCCGGCGGCGCGGGCGATCTCCACCATGCCGGTGATGAACGCCCGCTCGCGCCCGTCATTGACGATGCCTGCAATGTAGGAGCCATCCAGCTTCACGATATCCGCCGGCATCGCCCGGAGCACGCGAACATCGGCCGCGCCTGCGCCGAAATCGTCTAGGCAAAACGGGATGTCCATCTCGCGTAGCATCTGGGCCGTTTGCGCGGCTTCGGCGATATTCTCCAATTGAGCAGTCTCAGTCATCTCGACCGCCAGCTTCTTGGCCCGGCGGGCGGGGTGGGCGATCAACCGGGCAATCAGCCGGTCCCGGAAGGCCGGGTCCTGCATGGATTGCCCCGATAGGTTGAACGCGACCGGTACGGTGGATCGAACCGCAGCGTCGCAAGCCATGCCCGCGACCGCCAGGTCCAGCTC
>NZ_LMUY01000074.1:1793-49559 GCF_009765685.1 Acidisphaera sp. L21
CATCTGCCGGGCGGAGAGGGTCATGATCGGCTGATAGACCAGCTCGAACCGGCGCTCCACGATCGCGCGGCGCATCGCACCGGCATGCTCCATCGCGCCCTGCACGTAGCTGGCGAGCCCGCCGGCGAAGCCCGCGGAGGTGAGCCCTGTCATGCCTTGCCGGGCAAATACGTCCAATGCCTGGCGCAGCGCGCGCGCCGCCTGGCGTTGGCTTAGCCCCTCCGCATCCAGCGACAGCGCGCGGGACGACACGGTGGCGCTGACCCCGTGGTCGCGCAGCAGCGCTTCCAGCGATGCGGCGACTTCGATCAGGTTCGCGCCGCTCGCATCGGGGCCGAGCAGACCGAATCGGCCGGGTGCGATCTCGCTGGCCATCGCATCGGGCACCAGCGCTTCCAAAACCGGCCCAACGGCGTCGACGCCGTTGCCTTCGATCTCCAACAGACCCATTTCGCAGGCCAACCCGGCCCGCATCCGCATCTCGGTGGCGCGTGCCAGGGCGCTCACCGATCTGCCCTGCACGGTATCGCCCATCGGCGTGGGCGGTAGGGCAAAGGTGACACAAAGCCGCATCGGCCGTCCGGCCGCGGCCAGGCGAAGACCGGCCAGCGCCACCTGACTGCGTTGCTGATTTGCCAGGCGAACTGCGCAGGGCAGCAACCGCCCGCGCTCTCCAAGAACTGTCAAGGCGGACCCGAGTGCCTCGTGGTCCGCCGGGGCGATCATGTCGTATAGGCTACGCCCAACCCAAGATTCGGGTAACGAACCGAGTTTGCTGCGAAACGCTCCGGCGGCGTATGTGATGGACCCGGCCGAGTCGACCTCGGCCACGAGATCGGCCGCGGCGAAGGCAAAGGCGACGAATCGTTCGCTGTTATCTGTCCGTCGCAGCTGTATGCTATCCTTCGGCTGTTCGGACACCGTCAAACTCCCTGACACAAGGGACAGCATCTCGCATCCGGATTAATCACACGGTAACGGCGCGCTAATTGTCGACTAGCTCAACCTCGACGCGGTTACGGCCCTGGTGTTTGGCCCGGTAGAGCGCCCGATCCGCGGCCCCCAGCAATTCTTCGGACGTCACACCCACTCGGGTGCTACGGGACAGCCCGATGCTGATGGTCAGCCGATGCTGGCTGTGCGCCTCCGGGTAGAATTCCATGTTCTGGATCGCCAGACGCAGCCGCTCCGCCGCGCGCGTCGCTTCATCGGCGGAGGTGCCGGACATAATCACGACGAATTCCTCCCCGCCATAGCGTGCGAGGCTGTCGAACACCCGCGTGCGGCTACGCAGCGTATCCGCCACCTGCTTCAGCAAGGTATCGCCGGCGGCATGGCCCCAGCGATCGTTCACCGACTTGAAGTGGTCGATGTCGATCATGAGCGCAACTAGCGCGGCCGGCTCGGCGGCGATTAGGCTGGCGAGATGCCGGGTCAGGTAACGCTGGTTGTACAGGCCGGTCAGCGGGTCCGTCAGTGCAAGCTCTAGCGCGTGGCTCAGATCGGCGCGCAGCCGGTCCTGGTAGAATTTGCGGCGAATCTGGTTGCGGGCGCGCACCCGCAATTCATTATCGTCGACCGGGCGCGTCACCCAGTCATTGGCGCCCAGGTCGAAGCCGCGCAACAGCCGGTCCCGCTGTTCGAACTCTGCCACGAGAAGCAGCGGAATCTCCTGCGTCGCCCGTTCCGCCCGAAGACGGGAGGCGAGGCGAAGCGGGTCATTACCGGCAATGGAGAGGCTGAGCACGATCAGGTCGAAGTTGATCTGGCCGCAAATCTCCAACGCCTCGGCCTCGCTGCGGGCGCGCGTGGGCACGATACCCTCCCGCGACAGCGCGTCCTGTATGCCGAGCGCACCGATATCCAAATCATCCACCACCAGCGCGCGTGCTCCGGCGACAGAAAATTCGGTCCATGGTCCATTGGAAAGGCCCAGCGCATGCGCGGTTTCACTGCGGACCCGCCATTCGTCCAACAGCCGCTTCAGCCGCACCAACCCGCGAACTCGGGCGAGCAGCGTGTCATAATCCAGTGGCTTGGTCAGGAAATCGTCGGCACCAACTTCCAGCCCCTGCAGGCGTTCCGTTGGGTCGGCGAGGGCGGTCACCATCACGACGGGAATGTGGACTGTCTGGTTATCCGATTTCAGGCGCCGGCAGGTTTGATAACCATCCATCTCCGGCATCACAACATCCAGCAGAATCAGGTCGGGTTGCCACGAGTGGGCGAGCCGAATGGCGTCCGCTCCGCTATGGGCAATTTCTACCTGATAATACTCCGCCACTAGCTTCGCCTGGAGCAGCTTCGTATTCACCGGGACATCGTCGACAATAAGAATGCGGGCAGTCATGAACGCTATCCCAGGAAGTCGGCGGCCGGCATGTCGGTGTGTCGCGGCAGTGATAGACGCCCCGGACGGTCTATGAAAGCAGGCGGTGGAGGGGCGAACGACATCCTCAGCATGAAGGACGATCCTCGGTTAAATGGATCGTTTATGAGCGAACTCGACCGGGGTGGCATATCTTTTGCGACAGCGGGTCTCATTAACGGGGCACGTTATCAGTATGAGTGACGTGGCTTCAAGGTTCGTCAGGGGCGTAGCGTGACGCTCCGCGTTACTCGTCGTCGGATATAACGCAATCAGGCAAAGACTCCTCCGATGCGCCGTTGTCACTTTTTGTTAAGCACTGGCCCGTTGTCACGGGCCGTCCTGGCGTCCTCGTCAGAGCTAGGTGCCCGCGCAACCTTCGAAAGCGCAGCTTTGGCGTCAAATTGGCAACGCGCGCGACCGGCTGTATGCGGCTTCAAGGCGGCTACATAAATTTCCCACTAGCGCGAAACCTTCGGCTGTTTCACTGTCCGCATACCGTCTATGCGCCAGACTCATGCCTCAGGAGCTTTCTGCGATGATCACCCGCCGTTCTGCCGTCGGCCTGTTTGCCGGCACCGCAATCGCCACCACGCTGGGCGGCCACGCCTATGCGGCCGACAAGGTCATCAAGATTGGGATTAACTTCTCGCTAACAGGTGGCGATGCCGAGAGCGCCGCCCGCATGCGCGACGGCGCGCTGATGGCGATCGACGAGGCGAACGCCAAGGGCACCGTAAAGGGATACAAGCTGGAAGCGGTCGTGTTGGACGACGCAACCGCCACCGCAGGGCAGTATGACCCGGCGCAGGCCGCAACCAACGCGCGCAAATTCGTCTCCGACAAGCTGGTCGTCGGCGCCGTCGGCCCACAGATGAGCGGTGCCGGCAAGGCAATGGCCCCGATTCTGAGCCAGGGCGGCCTGGCCATCATCACGCCCGCCTCCACCAACCCGGACCTGACGGATCCGAAATTTGCCGCGCAGTATCGCCCTGCTGGCAAGCCGGTCTATTTCCGCACTGTCACCACGGATGCCTATCAGGGCCCGAACATGGCCGATTTCATGGCCACCAAGCTGGGCGTCAAGGCGATCTACATCCTGGACGACCAGGGCGCCTACGGCGTCGGCATGGCCGACGCCTTTCAAAAGCGGATTGCCGAAAAGGGTGTGAAGGTGCTGGGTCGTGACCAGCTGGACCCGAAGGCCGCCGACTATTCGGCGATCCTGACCAAGATCAAGTCGATGAATGCGGACAGCCTGTATTACGGCGGCGTTGGCACCGCCGGCGTGAAGTTGGTGAAGCAGAGCTACGATATCCTGCCGAACATCAAGAAGGCCGGTGGTGATGGCCTGTACGGCGGTGACCTGCTGAAGGGCGCCGGCTTCCCCGCCATGGACGGCTGGTATGCCACCATCGCCGCTCCTCATATGACGGAGGACACCAAACTTTCGACCTGGATGGCGGCGTTCAAGAAGAAGTATGGCGCTGCCCCGGAAGACTACTCCATCACCTCCTACGACGCCGCGACCATCATCATCGAATGCATCCGTGCCCTCGCTGCTGCCGGCAAGCCGGTAACACGCGAGGCGGTGCGCGACGCCATTCAAGTCGGCAAGTTCAAGACCTTGCAGGGCGAGATCACCTACGACACGAATGGCGACGTCAACAGCAAGATCGTCAGCGTGTTCCAAGTGAAGCAGGACGATAAGCAGCCACTGGACGATGTAGCCGCGCAGTTCAAATACATCGGGGTGGCCCCGCAGAGCTGAGCGCCCGCCCGTGACCGCGACCGACCTCCTGGTACAGCAGATCATCAATGGTGTGAGCTTGGGAGCGATGTATGCCCTCATCGCCCTTGGGTTCACACTCGTCTACGGCATTATGGAGCTGATCAACTTTTCCCACTTCAACGTCTTCATGGTGGGATCGTACATCGCTCTGTATGTGCTTGAGGCGTTTGGTATCTCCGGCCAGTCCACGCTCATGTCGGGCTGGCCGTTGGTGGGTGTGCTGGTGGTGGCGCTGCTGGTCGCCATGGTCGGTTGCGGGTTCCTCGGCGTCGTGATCGAGCGATTGTCCCTGCGGCCGCTTCGCGGTGTGAAGGGGCCGTCGGCGATGATCACGACGATCGGCGTGTCCTACATCCTGTTCAACCTGGTGCTGCTTTTCCTCGGAACCGATACCAAGAACTACCCGAACCCATTGCCGCCGTTGACCTTTGCGATCGGCGGGGCGGTGCTGCGGCTGCGGGAAATCCTCATCTGGGTGATCTCGCTCGCGCTGATGGCCGGGCTGTATGTGTTCACCCGGCGTAGCAAGATGGGTAAGGCGATGCGCGCCACTGCGCAGGACCCGGATGCGGCTCGGATGATGGGGGTGGAGGTCGACCGGGTGATCATGACCGCCTTCTTCCTCGGCTCGGCCTTGGCAGGCGCTGGAGGCATGATCTTCGGTCTGTATTACAACTTCACCAGCTTCGTCATCGGCTATAGCGCCGGGTTGCGAGCGTTCACCGCGGCAGTGCTGGGCGGCATCGGCAACGTGCCGGGCGCCATGTTGGGGGGCATGATCATCGGCCTGATCGAAACGCTGAGTGGACAGGTGGTCGCCGTGCGATGGACTGACGTCATCATCTTCTCGTTGCTAGTCCTGGTGTTGGTGTTCCGACCCGCCGGCTTGCTGGGGCGCGTTGCGCCGAACAAATCCTAATGTCGATCGCATCCACCCTCGGCCGGCCGTTCGCCAGCATGGCCCCGGCCCGGCGACGTTCGGCGGCTACCTGCGCCGTCGCCCTCATCGCGATCATCTTCCCTTTGATCCATGGCGACGACGCCGACATCGACTCGTTGGCAAATGCGCTGTCCTACGCGGCGCTGGCGCTTGGGTTGAACATCGTCGTTGGCATGGCCGGGCTGCTGGACCTCGGTTACGCCGCGTTCTTCGCCATCGGCGCCTACGTCTATGGCGTCCTGTCGTCGTTCCAGCTGCAGCCGGACTGGTCCAGCTTTTGGGAGCCGTTTGCATTCTTGGGCCTCGTGGCGCGCATGCCGGGGCAGGGCGCGGTGGACGTGGTGCACACCACGCTGTCGTTCTGGCTCGCGTTGCCGCTAGCGGGCGCAGTGGCTGCCGGGTGTGGCATCGTGTTCGGCGCACCGACGCTGCGGCTGCGGGGCGACTACCTGGCTATCGTCACCCTCGGCTTCGGTGAGATCGTGCCGATCGTGGCGCGCAACTGGACCAGCGTGACCAACGGCGCTTCGGGACTCAACGGCGTGGCGCCGCCGAGCATCTTTGGCACCAGCTTCGGCGTGGACGCGACACCCTATTACTACGTGATCGTGGCGCTGGTGGCGGCGCTCATCTTCGTCAGCCTCCGATTGCGGGACAGCCGGATCGGCCGCGCCTGGATGGCAATCCGCGAGGACGAGATCGCCGCCGGGGCAATGGGCGTCAACCTGGTGCGGTACAAGCTGCTGGCCTTCGCTATCGGAGCGTCCTTTGCCGGCATGGCAGGCACGTTCTACGTGTCCAAGCTGCAAACCGCGACGCCGGAGATGTTCGGCTTCCCCGTCTCGGTCATGATCCTGGTCATGGTCGTGCTGGGCGGCATGGGCAGCGTTTGGGGCGTTGTGTTGGGCGCCATGGTGTTGCAATTGCTGCAATCCTGGTTCCTGCCAGATCTTACCGATTGGCTGCACCAACTCGGCGCGCTCATCGGCAACGACGCGATGCAGAAGATCGACCTGGTGCAATCGATCGAGCTGATCTTCGGCATCGTGCTGGTTCTCATGATGCTTTATCGGCGCGACGGCTTGATCCCCGCTCATCGCAAGGAAGCCGCCCTGACGTTCGAGCAGCAGCACGCCGTGGTGGAGCGGGTAACTGCCTTCGCCCTGCCGGGCATCGCCCCGCCGACCGCCCGCGGCAAGCCGCTGCTGGAGATCAAGGACATCACCGTGCGGTTCGGCGGCCTGGTGGCGCTGAACTCGATGACGCTCACAGTGCCCGAAGGCGGGGTGCTGGCGGTGATCGGGCCGAATGGTTCGGGCAAATCGACCCTGTTCAACGTCATTACCGGGCTGACCCCGCCAGCAAGCGGCAGCATCCGCTTCGGTGGGAAAGACATTACCGGGCTGCCCTCGCACCAGATCCTACAGACGGGGCTGGCACGCACGTTCCAGAACATCCGCCTGTTCCCGAACCTGTCGGTGATGGACAATGTGCTGGTCGGCGCCCACAGCCGAATGCAGTCCGGCGCCGTCCGCTCCATCCTTCGCCTGCCCGCCACGAAGCGGGAGGAACTCATGGCGCGCGAGCGGGTGATGGAAATCCTATCCCTGTTTGGCAACCGCCTGGTTCCGCGCGTAAACCAGGCGGTGGGCAATCTGTCCTACGCCAACCGCCGCCGGGTCGAGATCGCCCGCGCACTCGCCTCCGGCCCGCGCTTGCTGATGCTGGACGAGCCTACCGCCGGCATGAACCCGGCAGAAACCATGGAACTGGCGGAGCAGCTGAAGCAACTGCATACGTTGGGCCTGTCGATCCTGGTGATCGAGCATAAGCTCGACGTCGTCACCCGGTTGGCCGACACGGTCGTCGTGCTGGACCATGGCGAGAAGCTGACCGAGGGGCTGCCCGACGAGGTGCGCCGGAACGAGGCGGTGCTCGACGCCTATCTGGGCCGGGCCCACGCTGCCGTGAAGGATATTGCCGTTGCTTGACGCCACCACCTCGTCGCAATCGCTGTTGGAATTCCGCGACGTCAACACGCATTACGGCGACCTGCACGTGTTGAAGGACGTGAACTACAATATCGCCGCCGGAGAGATCGTGTGTCTGCTGGGCGGCAATGCCTGCGGCAAATCCACCACGATGAAGACGATCATGGGTGTCGTGCGCCCCACCACCGGCACCGTGCTGTTCGATGGTAAGCCAATCGAAAAGCTGTCCACCGCCGAGCGGGTGAAGCGCGGCCTGGCGCCGGTGTTGGAGGCGCGGCGGCTGTTCCCGCGCATGACAGTGTATGAGAATCTGGAAATGGGCGCGTACACACGCAAGAAGGGGCCGGAGTTCCTGGAGGATCTGGAAAAGGTCTACACCCTGTTCCCGCGCGTGAAGGAACGCCGCAGCCAGCTGTCCGGCACCCTTTCCGGCGGAGAGCAGCAGATGGTGGCGATCGGCCGTGCCCTGATGGCCCGCCCGCGGCTGATCTGCATGGACGAACCCTCTATGGGCCTGTCGCCGCTTTTCGTAGAACAGACATTCGAGATCATTCAGACGATCAACCGTCAGGGTATGACCATCTTCATGGTCGAGCAGAACGCCAATATGGCGCTGCAGATCGCCCACCGTGCCTACGTGCTGCAAACCGGAAAGGTCGTACTGTCCGGAAGTGCCGCGGAAATGCGGGTCAATCCCGTGATTCGTGAGGCATATCTCGGCGAGTTGGCGGTCGCCTGAGCCGTCGCCCGGGCGCTCGCCCTTGACCGACTGGCCCCCCGCGCCACACTCTAGAGTAACAGATCGCGAATTCGGGAGAGACGCCATGCCCCAGGTAAGCCTGACGGTGAACGGCACGCCACATACCGTCGAAGTTGAGGGGCGCACCTTGCTGGTAGAGTTGCTGCGGGAAAAGCTGAGCCTCACCGGCACCCATGTGGGCTGCGACACCAGCCAATGCGGCGCTTGCGTCGTACACATCGACGGCTACAGCGTGAAATCCTGCACCATGCTGGCCATGCAGGCCGAGGGTGCAATGGTCACCACGATCGAGGGACTCGCAGCGGCCGACGGAACGTTGCACCCGATGCAGGAGATGTTTCGCGAACACCACGCCCTCCAATGCGGCTTTTGCACGCCGGGCATGGTGATGAGCGCGATCGACCTGGTGAACATGCACCCCCAAGGCATGACCGAAGACGAGATCCGGCACGGGCTGGAGGGCAATCTCTGCCGGTGCACCGGTTACCACAACATCGTCAAAGCGATCGATGCGGCGCAGAAGCTGATGCATCCGATGGCGCAGGCGGCGGAATAAGGGAGGCAGGCCATGTACGATTTCGCATTCCAAACCCCGGCCTCCGTGTCCGACGCAGTGAAGATGTTGGCCGATGATACGGAGGCAAAGCTGCTCGCGGGCGGCCAGACGTTCATCCCCGTGCTGAAGCAGCGACTGAACAAGCCGTCCGTCATCGTGGACCTGAACGGGCTCGGCCTGTCGGGCATTACGTCGGCGCCCGACAAGATCACCATCGGCGGCATGACGACGCATAACGCCATCATGTCGAACCCGGATATCCAGAAGCGCATCCCCGGCTTGGCAAAGATGGCGTCATGGATCGGCGACACCCAGGTGCGGCATCGCGGCACCATGGGCGGCTCGCTGGCAAATAATGACCCATCTGCGTGCTATCCCACCGCGGTGCTGGCGATCGGCGCCACCATCGTGACCGACCAGCGCCGGATCCCTGCGGACGAGTATTTCCAGGGCATGTTCACCACGGCCCTGGCGCCTGAGGAGATCGTGACTGCGATCGAATTCCCGATCCCGGAAAAGAGCAACTACGAGAAGTTCCGTAACCCGGCGTCCCGCTACGCCATGGTCGGCGTCTTCGTGGCCAAGGGACCAGCCGGGATACGCGTCGCAATTACCGGTGCGGCGCAGGACGGCGTCTTCCGTCACACTGCGATGGAGCAGGCGCTAGCCACCAATTGGTCCGCGGACGCCATCAAGGGCATCGTCACCCCGGCCGACGGGCTCAACAGCGACATCCATGCCAGCGCCGAGTATCGCGCCCATCTTATCGGCGTGATGACCCGGCGGGCCGTAGCAGGGGCGTAGGTATGTCCGACACCCAGCCCCTGTTCGTCGTGGCGGAGTGCCGTGCGAAGCCGGGGCTGGCAGATGCGCTGCGCAAGGTGCTGCATGCCGCCGTCACACCCTCGCGCGGCGACGAAGGTGTGATGTCCTATGTGCTGAACGAGGACATCAAGACGCCGGGCCACTTCATCTTCATCGAGCACTACGCCAGCCGGGACGCGCTGAAGCAGCACATGCAGCAGCCGCACTTCAAGACGCTGGTCGCTGAATCGAAGGACCTGATCGAGGGCGAATTCCCCATCGCCATGGTGCGCCCGGTCGATTGAAGCAGGCCTCCGTTCATACCGTCGCAGTCATTGGCGGCGGGATTATCGGGGCATGCTGCGCGATCGAGTTGCTGCGTGACGGTCACCGGGTAGTCCTCGTAGAGCCGGATGCACCCGGCGGGCGGCACCAGGCCAGTTTCGGCAACGGGGCCTGGTTCAGTCCGTCGTCTGTCGTGCCCGTCTCGGTGCCGGGCATGTGGAAAAAGGTGCCGGGATACCTTGCCGACCCGCTGGGGCCGCTGGCGATCCGTTGGCGCTATTTGCCTAAGCTGTTGCCCTGGTTGGTCCGCTTTCTGCGCGCCGGGTCGACCGTGGCCAGGGTAGAGGCGACGGCGCGGGCGCTGCGCCCGCTGGTCACCGACTCACCCGACCGGCACCGCCGCCTGGCCGAGGAGGCGGGGATCTCTCATCTCGTCGCCCGGCAAGGCCTGCTATATGTGTTCCCCAGCCTAGCCGATTTTGAGGCAGAGGCGCTGGCCTGGCGCTTGCGCCGGGAAAACGGCGTGGAATGGATCGAGCTGGATGCCGACGAGCTACGGCAGCAAGAGCCGTCGCTGGATCGCCGCTATACATTCGGTGTACTGGTGGAGGCGGGGGCGCACTGCCTGGATCCCGGCGGATACGTTGCGGGCCTGGTCGCCTACGCCGAAACTTTGGGTCTGCGCCGCGTCACTGCCAACGCCACAGGCTTTCGCGTGCAGCACGGGCGGTTGCAGGCCGTCGAAACCGATGGCTCGGAGATCGCCGCCGACCGTGCCGTCATCGCCGCCGGCGCCCATTCGGCCAAACTCGCAGCAGCCGTCGGCGATACGATACCGCTGGAGACGGAACGCGGGTATCACGTCGCCATCTCCGCGCCGGAAGTGACGCCCCGCCGCCCGATCATGCCCAGCGACGGCAAAATGGCGAACACCGTTACCGGAGGGGCGCTCCGCGTGGCAGGGCAGATCGAATTGGCCGGGCTGGACGCGGAGCCAAACTGGCGCCGGGCGGATATCCTGCGCGACTACGCTCTCCGCACCTATCCTGGCCTACCCCGTGACCTACCGCCCGACCGGGTCACAAGTTGGATGGGCCATCGTCCTTCTATCGCCGACGGCCTGCCGGTGATCGGGCTGGCAAGCGGCTGCACGGATGTGGTTCACGCCTTCGGGCACGGGCATATCGGCCTGGCATCTGGCCCGGTGACGGGTCGGCTGGCGGCCGATCTCGTCAGCGGGACAGCGCCCTGCGTAGACCCGGCGCCGTATCGGCCGGGCCGCTTCCAGTAGGCTAGCGCTTCTTCGCTGTCGCCTGCTGGCGGAACAACGTGTCCGCGGCTTGCTTCTGAGTCGGCGATAGACTGGCGTATAGGCTGTCGAAGGCGGTCGACAACGACGCCGTATCGTCCGCATAGGTCTTCGCCAGCGTGGCGTAGGAATGCATGTTGTCCACCGCGCTCATCGTCACGGCGGCGCTGGCACGTTGCTGGAACAACTGCTCCGTCGTCGCTGCGTTCTCCCGCATAGCCTGTGCGAAGGCGCTCCACAGCGGCGTTTGCGCCGGGGTGATCCCCAATTGCGACTGCAGCGCATTGATCCGCTGCTCGACCGCCGGGTTCGGTGCCGGCACGGGGGCAGGTGCAGGGGCCGGCGTCGCGGCCACTGCGGGGGTGGCCGCCGGCGCCTGAGCGAACGCCGCGCCACACAGGCCGAACGAAAGCGCAACCGCCGCAATGCTTGTGCGGAGTAAAGATGATGTCATGTCAATGCCTCGTCGGTGCAGGAGTCGGAAGAAGGAACGGCGATCCGGGTCGGCGCTACCAGTGGCGGTGATGCCAACCACCCCAGCCGTGATGCCAATGCGGCCCGATGAACAGCGGCGGCGGTTCAAATACCACATAGGGCGCGGGCGGCGGGGGCGCGTAGTAGCGGGTGACGGTGCGGTACTGAACAACTCGACGTGCCGCAACGACCGCGACCGCCGGGATTACGTAGCCGCCGCTGATATAGCCGCCAGTGCGGTAGCTCGGCGGGATCGAGGCGTCCGCCAAAATGGGAGGCGAAATCACCAGACCGCAGCTGTCAGGCGTCGGAATGATCGGCGGTGGCCCGGCCTCGGCTACCACCTGCGGCGGCGGCACTACCATGACTGGCGGCGCATAGGCGGCGCCAATCAACGGGCCGACGTCCTCTGTCACGACTGGCACAGGGGCGGCCGCATACAGGGGCAACGGTGGCTGTATCGCCGGCAAACCCAGGATGATCGGGGGCGGGGCGAAGTAAACCGGGGGCGGCACCACGTAGGCCGGTGGCGCCAGCAGCACGCCGTAGCCCGCGACAGCAACCGTGCCGAGCGCCAGTGCCGCTAGCCCGACGCCTGCGCCACCCCAGCCCCAGTCGCGCTGCCAATCATAGGCATGATAGCCCCATCCCCCTGCCAAAGCCGGGCCCCGAAAACCTGGGCCTCGGAACTCTTGACCCCGGAAGGCTGGGCCTCGGAAGGCTGGGCCTCGGAACGCTGGGCCGGAAAAACCCCGCCCGCGGAAGGCCGGCTCGCCAAAACCTGGCCCGCGAACGCTGTGAAAGGCTGGCCCAGCAAACGCGCGTGGCCCCGGGCCGCGAAGTCCGCCGCCGCCGAACCGTGGCCCACCGGCGAAATGTGGACCCCCACCGCCGAAACGTGGTCCACCGCCGAAATGTGGACCCCCACCACCGAAGTGCGGGCCACCTCCGCCGCCGAAATGGCCGCCGCCGCCATGGCCACCGCCAACCCCGCGCTGAGCATAGGCGGGCGAAATCGCGGTCGTAGCGAGCAAAACGGCAGCAAGGCAGGCGTGAAGTGGTTTCATCGGTCGATTGGATCCCCAACGGCGTCGGCGGGATTGAGTGCCAGAGTTAGGGCAGGAACATGGCACCCACCCCGCAGACCCGGCGTTGACTGAGTTGTGATCGCTAAACGCCGGCGGTCTGCCTTCGTTCCAGCAGCGCCTTCACACCCAATGTCACCAGTGCCATCGCTGCCAGCAGCGACGCCATGGCGAAGGCCGCGGGCAAATTATAGTCGTTATACAGAATCTCGATATGCAGCGGCATCGTGACCGTAAGCCCACGTATGTGGCCAGACACGACGGACACCGCGCCGAATTCGCCCATTGCGCGGGCATTGCACAGCAACACGCCGTTTAGCACACCCCAGCGCACTCGGGGCAGGGTGATGCGTCGAAAAATCTGCCAGCCACTCGCACCCAGGGTCAGCGCCGCCAATTCCTCGTCATCGCCGCGGGCCTGCATGATGGGGATTACCTGGCGCACCACGAACGGCACTGTCACGAACACGGTCGCCAGCACGATGCCGGGTAGGGCGAAGATGATCTGCACGTCATGCGCCCGCAGCCATGGGCCAAACCACCCTTGCAAGCCAAACAGCAGCACCCAGACCAGCCCCGATATCACCGGCGAGACGGAAAACGGCAGCGCCGTCAGCGCCATCAGCGCTGCCCGCCCGGCAAAGCGATAGCGCGTCAGGCACCACGCTGCCGCGAGGCCGAACACCGTATTCAGCGGCACCGCAATCGCCGCCACCAGCACTGTCAGCCGGATGGCGTCCCACGCATCGGGCGAGGAGATCCCCTCCGCGTAGCTGCCGATGCCCCGGCGCAAGGCCTCCACCAGCACCACGGCGAGCGGCATCACCAGGATCAGCACCATCAGCACCATGGTGCAAGCCACCAGGACGATCCGAAGCGCCGGGCGTTCGCCGATGCCGGTGACGCGGCTATGCTGCAACGGTGCGCATCCACAGGCGTACGGCCCGGCTCTGCACGGCGGATAGCGCCAGCAGGATCAGCAGCGCCGCCAGCAACATCGTGGCGCCAAGCGCGGCAGCGGCGGCGTAGTCATATTGTTCGAGCTTGCCCACGATCAGCAGCGGCACGATCTCCGACACGCCGGGCCGGTTGCCCGCGATGAAGATGACGGAGCCGTATTCCCCCACCGCCCGGGCAAACGCCAACCCGGCGCCAGCGAGCAACGCGGGCAATAGCGGGGGCAGCACCACGCGGGCGAACACCTGGCCCGGCCGCGCGCCCAGCGTCAGCGCCGCTTCCTCCGTCCGGCGGTCCAACTCCATCAGCACCGGCTGCACCGTCCGCACGACATAGGGCAAGCCGACGAATAGTAGCGCGACCCAGATCCCCAGCGGGGTGAACGCGATTTTCAGCCCAAGCGCCGCCAGCGGGCCGCCGAGCCAACCGTCATCCACATACAACGCCGTCAGCGCCACCCCGGCGACCGAGGTCGGTAGCGCCAGCGGCAGATCCACCAGCGCGTCCAGCATCCGCCGCCCGGGAAAGCGATAGCGCACCATCGTCCAGGCCAGCAGTAGCCCGATCGGCATATTGGCCAGTGTTGCCAGGGCCGCAATCACGAAACTGACCCGGAACGCCGCCAGCGCCCGCGGGGCGCTGATAACCTGCCACACCCCCAATGGCCCCAACCCGGCGGCGCGCAGCACCAGCCCGGCGATCGGGATCAGCACGATCAGCGTCAGATAGGTCGTCGTGATCCCGAACGTCAGCCCGAACCCGGGCAGCACCCCGCGCCGGGCAGCCCGGCGTTGGGCGTTGGCGCGGCTCACTTCACCGGCTGGTAGATCTGGTCGAACACACCGCCATCGCCGAACTGCTCCGCCTGCACCTTCTTCCAACTACCGAACACCTCATCCACCGTGAAGGTTGTGATGGTCGGAAACTGGCCGGCGTAGCGAGCCATTACGGCCTTGTCGGTCGGGCGGAGGAAATGCTTGGCATCGATCTCCTGCGCCGCGGGGGAGTACAGATACTGCAAATAGGCTGCGGCTTCTTTCGCGGTGCCGTGCTTGGCGACCACCTGGTCCACCAGCGCCACCACAGGCTCGGCCTGGATGGACATCGAGGGTGCGACGATCTCCAACTTGCCCTCGCCGAGTTCGCGCACTGCCAGATTGGCATCGTCCTCCCAGGCGAGCAGCACGTCACCCTGGTTGCGCCGGGCGAAGGTTATGGTGGCGCCACGCGCGCCGCTGTCCAGTATGGGCACGTGGGAGAACAGATCCCGCACGAAAGCCTTCGCCTTCTCGGGCGTGCCGCCGGGTTGCTTCAGCGCGTAGCCCCAGGCAGCCAGGTAATTCCACCGCGCGCCGCCGGAGGTTTTGGGGTTCGGCGTAATCACCTGCACGCCGGGCTTTAGCAGGTCGCCCCAATCATGGATGCCCTTCGGATTACCCTTCCGAACCACGAACAGGATGGTGGAGGTGTAGGGCACCGAATGGTTCGGCAGACGGCTCTGCCAATCGGTCGGCAGCAGATGCGCCCGCTCAGCGATGGCATCGATATCCGGCTGCAGCGCCAGGGTGACGACGTCTGCTTCCAACCCGTCGATCACCGCCCGTGCCTGCGCGCCGGATCCGCCATGCGACGAACGGATGGTGATGGCCTCCCCAGTCTTCGCCTTCCAATCGGCGGCGAAGGCCTTGTTGATGTCGGCATACAGCTCCCGCGTTGGATCGTAGGACACGTTCAGCAGCGTCACCTCTGCCCGGACGACGGTGCTGCCCAACAGGCCAATGGCAAGGATCGCGAGCCCAAGAGTGCGCATTTTCATGGATCGATCTGGCCGAACTACGCCAGCCGCGTCAATCGACTTCTGCCGATAGAAAGTCTTGCTACGATATCACCACCAGCAGGTGAAAACATCCATTGGAGCAGTCATCGGCAGTGCGCCCATTTGTTTGAAATGACCGGTAGCCATCCCAATTTGCGGAAGCAGTCACTTCAGGATGCCGGATACGATGGCTCAGCCCCGACAACTCCGCCTCGGTGCATTCATGCGGCCGGTGAGCATCCACACCGCCTGGTGGCGTTACCCTGGTAGCTGGCCGGACGCGAACTTTAACTTCGCCCACCTGAAGCGCTTCGCCCAAACACTGGAACGGGGCAAGTT
Source organism: Acidisphaera sp. L21 (assembly GCF_009765685.1). Lineage (GTDB taxonomy): Bacteria > Pseudomonadota > Alphaproteobacteria > Acetobacterales > Acetobacteraceae > LMUY01. The sequence goes on from NZ_LMUY01000074.1 coordinate 17,270, forward strand.
CGATGCGTTCTTCATGGCCGACCACCTGGCCGTGCTGAATATGCCTATGTCGGCGCTGAAGCGCAGCGCCACCGTCACCTCGTTCGACCCGTTGACCCTGCTTCCGGCTTTGGCCGTGGTGACGGAGCGGCTGGGCCTGATCGCCACCGCCTCCACCACCTTCGAACAGCCCTATATCATCGCCCGTAAATTCGCCTCGCTGGATCACCTCAGCAACGGCCGGGCAGGGTGGAACCTGGTCACCACCTCCAACCCCGACGCCGCGCTGAATTTCGGCATGGACGACCACATGGAGCACGACGAGCGGTATCGCCGCGCGCGGGAGTTCCACGAGGTCGTCACTGGGCTGTGGGATAGCTGGGCCGACGACGCTTTCGTGAAGGACGTGGAGTCCGGGGTGTTCTTCGACCCCGACAAGATGCACGTGCTGGACCACAAGGGCCCCCATCTCTCCGTTCGCGGCCCGTTGAACATCGCTCGATCTCCCCAGGGTTGGCCGGTGGTGGTGCAGGCCGGCGCGTCGGAGATGGGGCGGCAGATCGCGGCCGAGACGGCGGAGGTGATCTTCGCTAGCGCCCCTCGGATCGAGGATGGGCGAAGCTTTTACGCCGACGTGAAGGGGCGCATGGTCAAGCTGGGCCGTAATCCGGACCATCTGAAGGTGCTGCCCGGCGTGCTGGTCGTGGTGGGCGACACCGTTGCGGAGGCGCAGGCCAAGCGCGCCAAGCTCGACAGCCTGGTGCACGACGACAGCGCACTCCCCAATCTGTCGATGCGGCTTGGAACCGATGTCTCGAAGTTCGACCTGGATGCGCCGTTACCTCCGATCCCCGAAACCAATGCCAGCCAAAGTGGCCGGCAGGCGGCGATCGAGCTGGCAAAGCGGGAGAACCTGACCGTTCGCCAACTGGCCCAGCGCGGCGCCGGTTATGGCGGGCTGGTGATGGTCGGAACGCCCCAAACCATCGCCGACCAGATGGAAGAGTGGTTGATGACCAATGCCTGCGACGGCTTCAACGTCATGTTCCCCTTCCTGCCCGCCGGGTTAGACGATTTCGTCGACAAGGTCGTGCCCGAACTGCAGCGACGCGGGATCTTCCGGCGGAAATACGAAGGTCTGACGCTGCGAGAGAATCTTGGCCTACCCCGGCCCGAAAACCGCTTTTTCGCGCAGCGCAGAGCCGCCGAATAGCGACGCTGCCTGTCCAATTTTGTAACAAAACGACATGGAGATCAGACCGTAAGATCATTCCCAATTCATTACCACAAGCTCTACTGTGTGACTGGCCGTGATCCGGCGCCGGACGAAGGAGAGGCGATGACTTTGTTGATCAACGAAGACCGCCTCTCTCCCGTATTGGACGCGATCTACGACGCCGCCGTGCTGCCCGGGCGGTGGCCCGGCGTGCTGCAGCACCTAGGGGGTCTGTTCAACAGCCATTTCGTCGACGTATTCGCCCGCACCGACGACTGGTCCGACTACCGCGGCATCGCCTTGGGATTGGACAAGGCGGACTACGAAAACGAGTTCCTGGATGTCTGGTGTAACCGGAACGTCTGGGGCAAGGCCAAGCCGGTGCGCAGGGCCGGGGAGGTGCTCCCGACGTGGCAGATGGTTGCCAAGCCAGACGTGCTGCGCAGCGAGATCTACAATGAGTATCTAAAGCCACGCGCCCTGAACGAGGGTCTACGCCTGGCCATCTGGTCTGGTGACGGATGGATCCAGGACATCTCGATGCTGCGCCCGTGGTCGTCTGGCCCGTTCGAGCAGTTGGAGATCGATCTCGGCAAGCTGCTGCTGCCACATCTGCAACGGGCCTCCGAGGCGTCCCGCCGGCTGCATGATGCGAAGGCGGCGATGGAGTTGGATGCGATCGCCGGTGCCGCTTTCCTGCTGGACAAGCGAGGCCGGATGGTTCGCCTGAACGCCGCGGGTGATGACTTGCTGCGGGCGGGGCAGGGGCTTGCACTGCGCGACCAGTGCCTGACGGCGATCTCCAGACTAGACGATGATCGGCTTGCGGCCGCAATCGCCGGTGCCGGCAGGATGCACGGCGCCTTGCGCGAGGCCGCGTTGGTAACGCTGACCCCAGCGCCCTGCCTGAAGTTGACGGTCATGCCGATTCGCGGCGGCACGGAGTGGGATCTGCCAGGCCACCGCAGCGTGCTGGTGTTCGTCAACGCCCCGGCCGTGATGCCTCGATTGTCGCGTCAGGACCTTCAGGACCACTTCGGGATGACCCGGGCGGAGGCTGACTTCGCCATGGCCTTGATGTCGGGTTGTAGCCTAGCCGACATAGCCAACCGCGGCGCCCGCAGCATCCATACCGTCCGTACCCATTTGGGGAAGGTCATGGCCAAAACCCAGACCCGGCGGCAAAGCGAACTCGTGCGGCTGCTGATGGGCATGGAACATGCCAAATCCGGCGTCGCGGTCGAGGCAACCGCGAGTCGATCAAGGCGATTGCGTTCAATAACGCGCGGAACCTTGTAGCGCCCGCGCCACAATTTGCTGCCACATGCCGCAACGACCTGGTCTGGCCTCCCAGCCTATGACGCCTTTGCGGCGCTATGCCCGGCAAGGCAGGGCGATCGTGGCGATGCCCAGGGGTCAAGATCGACGCTGAATTCCGGATGGAGGCACATCTTGCCGCAGGGTAATTCCAGCAGAACTCCCGCAAATTCAGCACCAAACTCAGCACATCCTACGACGCAGCACGAGCGGGTGGCGGACAGGGTGGGATTCGAACCCACGGAACCCTTGCGAGTTCGCCAGTTTTCAAGACTGGAGCCTTAAACCACTCGGCCACCTGTCCGCAGCGCCGGCTATGGAAAGGGTTTCGCGTTTGCGCGCAACCCTTTATTCACTGAGGCTCGCCACGTCGAAACGGGTATCCATGTCGCGTCCGGTCATCGCCTTCGCCGCCGTCAGCCTGCTCAGCCTTCCGGCGTTTGCCGCAACGCCGCAGCAGGATAATGCCAATATCGTGACAATGCAGGTCGAAAACGACGCAGTGTCCACGCTGAAGGGAACGTCGGATCAGTATTACACCAGCGGCCTGCGACTGGGGTGGACGTCCGGCACGCAGCAAGTGCCAGCATTCCTCAGCGATGCCGCCAACAAGGTGTGGGGCGACGGCGTCCAGCGCGTCAGCGTGTCGGTGAGCCAGTCCATCTTCACCCCCCGCAACACCCAAACCCGCAATCCGTCGCCGGACGATCATCCGTATGCCGGTATCCTCGGCGTCACCGGGTCACTGATCCACGACACGGGCGATGCGCAGACCAGCTTGTCGGTCATGCTCGGCATCGTCGGGCCGGGTGCCGCCGGGCGGGAGGTGCAGAACGGCTTCCACGACATCATCGGCGACACGCCGAACAAGGGCTGGGGCACCCAGTTGCGGAACGAACCCCTGTTCGAGATCACGCCGCAGCGGACGTGGCGGGTGGCGCTAGGCTCGTACTCGGGCGTCGCGTTCGACGCGCTGCCCAGTGTTCGGGCCGGTTTCGGCTTGGAGAAGAACTATGTGCAGGCCGGCGTTCGGTTCCGCGTAGGGCAGGGGCTGGAGAGCGATTACGGTGTCGCCCGGATCGACGGTTATGGCGCCACCGACGTCTACACCCCGACGCAGCCCTTCGTCTGGTATGTGTTCGGCGGCCTCGACGGCCAGGTGGTTGGCACCGACGTGACGCTGACGGGCAACAATTTCCACAGCGGCCGCAGCGTTCCCGCGAAATGGGATGTGGGCGAGTTGGAACTTGGCGCGGCGGTGGTCTACCGCGGCGTGCGGATCACCTACACCCAGGTGTGGCAGACGCAGCAGTTCAGCACTGCCAAGTCCGGTTTGTTCAACTACGGCTCGCTGGCCGCAGCCGTGAGGTTCTGATGCAACGCCGGGCCCTTCTGGGCGCCTTAGCCGCAACATCACTCGCCGGTGTTCCTGTCGCGGCGTCGGCGCAGGACAGCTTCGGCGCGTTCCTGAGCGGCGTTCGGGCCGACGCCAGGCGCAGCGGCATTCGTGATTCCACCTTGGGCGCAGCGTTGAACGGCATTAGCGTCAACGACAAGGTCATTGCTGCCGACCGCAAGCAGCCCGAATTCACCATGACCTGGACGCGCTACCGGTCGTTCACCATGTCCGACAAGCGCATCGCCCGGGGCAAGGAGTCCGTCGCCGCCAATCGTGCGCTGTTCGCCGCCGTATCGCAGCGCTACCAGGTGGATCTGCCGCCGATCGCGGGCATCTGGGGCCTCGAGAGTAATTTCGGCACCGACACCGGCAACTACAACGTCATCGAAGCCCTGGCGACGCTGGCCTGGGAGGGCCGCCGCGCCTCCTTCTTCCGCAGCCAGTTGATGAGCGCGCTCAAGATCCTGGACCATGGCGACGTGATGCCCGGCCGCATGATGGGATCCTATGCCGGGGCGATGGGCCAGCCGCAATTCATGCCCGACTCATACCTCCGCTACGCCGTGGATTTCGAGGGCAATGGCCGCCGCGATATCTGGGACAGCCGGGGCGACGTGCTCGGCTCCATCGCCAACTACCTGGCCAAATCCGGCTGGCGGTATGGTGAGCCATCGTGCCAGCCGATCCGGGTGCCCCCCGAACTCGACGCCTCCAGCGTTGGGCGCGACGTGAAGAGGTCGCTGGGCGAATGGCAGCGCATGGGGGTGCGGCGCGATGACGGCAGCATGTTCGGCCGACCCGACCCGATTGGCGCCGTCGTCATGCCGGACGGCACCGGCGGTCCGGCGTTCATGGTCTATGCCAACTTTACCGCGATCCGGCGCTACAACCCGTCCGACTACTACGCGCTGGCGGTGAGCCTGCTCGGCGACATGGTGATTTGATCCGCCGGACGGCCCTGTTTCTGGCGTTGGCCGCCGGGCTCGCCGGGTGTGGTCTGTTCAACCGGAAGCCACCGGCCGCGCCGACCCCGGCGCATTATACACTCGGCTCGCCGTATCAGATGGGCGGCGTGTGGTACTACCCGAAAGACCAGACGGAGTATGATGCGACGGGATTGGCCGCCATCGTGCCGGCCCAGACCGGGCTTACGGCGGATGGGGAGCGGTTCGATTCTTCTGCCCTGGCCGCGTCGCATCACACGCTGCAACTGCCCGCCATTGCGCGGATCACCAACCTGGAGAATGGGCGGGAAGTCCTGGTCCGGCTGAATGACCGTGGCCCCGCCGATGCTGGCCGGGTGGTAGGGCTCACCCAGCATGCCGCCGACCTGCTGGGCGCCAGGGACGGCACCCAGATCCGCGTGCAGTTGGATGGCGGCATGACCAGTGGCCTGACGAACCAGATCGGCGGCGGCCCGAAGCTGGACGTTGCCGCCGCGCCGCTGGCCACCGTCCAATCGCAATCGCTGGCGCCGCCGCCGGGTGTCGGCCAGTCGTCCCGCGGGCGCACCGCCGTCGGCCACGGACCGGCGAGCGCCCCCGTTGATGCCGTCGCCGCCGCCCGCGTGCCGGATCGCTTGCCGGATCAGGTGACTCAGGGCTCTCCCCACCCTGGCCTGATCTATCTGCGTGCTTCGGAGTTTGGCCGAGTCGATTACGCCCGCCGGGTCGCGGCCCAACTCACCGGACTTGGCCCGGAGATCGAGCACACGCACGAAGGGCGCAGCGACCGCTACCGTGTTCGCGCCGGCCCGTTCAACTCCGTCGCGGCGGCCGACGCGGCGCTGGACCAGGCGCGGCGCGCAGGCGTAATCGACTCCCATCTCGTGGTGGAATAGGAGCAGCCCATGACCCAGAGCCTGACCCGGCGCATTCTGCTCGCCACCTCATCCGCCCTTGTCGCCACCCCGGCGTTGGCCCAACGCAGAGCGCCTCGTGCCGGTCGCGGCAAGGCCAGTGCCGAGCCAGTGCCCACCGGCAACCCTGCGCAAACGCCCCTGGGGCCGATCGACACCGCGGCGAAATACGCCATCGTCGTCGACTACAACACCGGCGCCACCCTGTTGGACAAGGATGCGGACGTTCAGCAGCCGCCATCCTCGATGACGAAGCTGATGACCGCCTACATCGTCTACGGCATGTTGAAGATCGGCCGGCTGAAGCTGGACCAGGAACTGCCCGTCAGCGACAAGGCGTGGCGGATGCAGGGCTCGAAGATGTTCGTGCCCCAGGGCGGCAGCGTGAAGGTCGAGGATCTTATCCGCGGCATGATCATCCAGTCCGGCAACGACGCGTGCATCGTGCTGGCAGAGGCGATTGCAGGATCGGAGGATCAGTTCGTCGACCAGATGAACGCGCACGCCAAAGACTTGGGCATGACCAACACCCACTACGCCAACTGCACCGGCTGGCCCGATGCCACGCAGCATATGAGCATGCGGGACATTGCAACGCTGACCGCGCACATCATCCACGACTACCCGGAATACTATCACTATGACAAAGAAACTTCGTTCAAATACAACGGCATCAACCAGGAAAACCGCAATTCCCTGGTGGTGAAGGGTCTCGCCGACGGGCTGAAGACCGGCCACACCGACGCTGGCGGCTATGGGCTGGTCGGCAGCGCGGATCGCGGCGGGCGCCGGGTGATCCTGGTGGTAAACGGCCTCACCTCGATGCACGCCCGAGCGGAAGAGAGCGAGAAGTTGCTAGAATGGAGTTTCCGCGAGTTCGAGAATGTCACCCTGTTCAGGGCCGGCGATACGGTCGAGACGATCAAGGTTTGGCTAGGGACCGAGCCGACGGTGCCGCTGGTCGGTGGGCGCGACCTGACCATCACCATGCCCAAGCAGTGGCGCAACACTGCGAAGATCGAGGTACAATACAACGCGCCGGTCGAGGCGCCGATCGGGCGTGGCGACACGCTGGGCAAGCTGGTGGTAAGCGGCCAGGGCGTGCCCGCGATGCAGGTGCCGTTGCTGGCCGGTGCCGACGTACCGCGCAAGGGCCTGCCGGGCCGCGCGCTGGCGGTGCTCGGCCACTACGTGCTCGGAAGCTGACGACCGCTGTTCATCACGCTGGAAGGCGGCGAGGGGGCGGGTAAATCCACCCAGGCGCGCCGCCTGGCTGCGTGGCTGGCCGGGCAAGGGCGGCCGGTGCTGCTGACCCGCGAGCCCGGCGGCTCGCCCGGCGCCGAAACCCTCCGTGGCCTGCTGCTATCGGGGCTGCATGATTGGTCGCCCGAGGCGGAAACCCTGCTGCACTTTGCCGCCCGGGCCGAGCACGTGGCCCGCACCATCCGCCCCGCGCTGGCCGCGGGTATGGTCGTGGTGTGCGACCGGTTCTACGATTCCACAATGGCGTATCAGGGTTATGGACAGGGGGCGGACCAGGCGCACATCGCCGGGTTGATCGCGTTGCTGGGCATCGCACCCGACCTGACGTTGGTGCTGGACGTGTCGGAGGCCGTTGCGACCGCCCGAATGGCAGCCCGCGCCCGCGCACTAGACAGATACGACCGGCTAGGCGCCGGCTTCCACGCCCGCGTCGCCGACGGGTTTCGCAGCATCGCCGCCGCGCATCCGGCGCGGTGCCGCGTCATCGACGCGAATGGCAATGCGGACCAGGTGCTCGCCGCCGTCACCACCATCGTCGCGTCTAGACTGCAGGGCGCATGACCACTCTCGCCCCCCGGGAAAACCCGCTGCTGTTCGGCCACGCCGCGGCGGAGGGGCAGATCCTCGACGCATTGCGCAGTGGCCGTATGCACCATGCCTGGTTGGTCACCGGCTCACCCGGCGTCGGTAAGGCCACGCTCGCCTACCGCTTCGCCCGCCGCCTTCTCGCCGGCATCCACCCCGGCGACACCCTTGCGGTCGACCCGGCATCCCCCGTATTCCGCCGCATCGCCATCGGCAGCCACGCCGATCTGCTGACGGTGGAGAGGGAATGGGACGAGAAGAAGTCCCGTCTGCGCGGCGAAATCGTGGTGGACGACGTGCGCGCCGTCTCCAACTTCCTGCGCCTGACCCCGGCGGAGGGCGGCTGGCGCGTGGTGGTGGTGGACGGGGCGGAGCACATGAACCGCAACGCCGCCAATGCCCTGCTCAAGATGCTGGAAGAGCCGCCACCCCGCGCCGTCCTGCTGTTGACCTGCGCCGCGCCCGGCCGGTTGCTGCCGACCATTCGTAGCCGCTGCCGCCGGCTGGGCCTGCTCCCGCTGACCCAGAGCGAGATGGAAACCGGCCTGTCCGACTACCTGCCCGACACGCCGGTGCTGGAGCGCAGTCGCCTTGCCGAACTCGCCGCCGGGTCGCTGGGCCGGGCGTTGCTACTGTCGGAGGAGAAGGGCCTGCAGCTCGCCGCCCTGGCCAGTGAAGTGCTGGATAATGTGCCCGACCTGCCCAAACTGCGCGCCTTCGCCATCGCCGAGGCGCTCGGGGGCCGGGCGGAGGATCGGTTCACCCCATTCATGACACTGCTGCGCGATGCCTTGTCGGATTCGGTGCGCCGCGCTGCTCGCGGCTCGTCCGAACGGTTGGCGGATGTGCGTCCCCTAGCCGAGTGGGTCGAAGTGTGGCAGTCGCTGACCCATATCCAGATCGAGACGGAGCGCCTGAACCTCGATCGGCGTCAGGCGCTGCTGTCCTCGATCGCATTGCTGAACGGGCCATGACCGAAACATTCTACATCACCACGCCCATTTATTACGTGAATGGCGCGCCGCATATCGGCCACGCCTACACCTCCATCGCGGCGGACGTGTTGGCGCGATGGATGCGGATGGAGGGCAGGGAGGTCTACTTCCTGACCGGCACGGACGAGCACGGGCAGAAAGTCGCCCAGGCCGCCGCGGCCGCCGGGCAGGACCCGCAGAGTTTCGTGGACGGCCTGGCTGCGGAATTCCGCGACATGTCCGCCAAGATGAACATCTCCAACGACGATTTCATCCGCACCACGGAGGAGCGGCACAAGCAAGGCTGCGCGGCCCTGTGGAAAATTCTGGCCGATAAGGACGAAATCTACCTCGGCCATTACGAGGGTTGGTATGCCCTGCGGGACGAGGCGTTCTACGGCGAGGACGAGGTCACGACCCGCCCGGATGGAACGAAAATTTCGCCCTTCGGCTCCCCGGTGGAATGGGTGAAGGAACCGAACTATCTGTTCCGCATGTCCGCCTGGGGCGACCGGTTGCTGGCGTTCTACGAGGCCAATCCGGAGTTTCTCGGCCCGAGCTCTACCCGTAGCGAGATCATCAGCTTCGTAAAGGGCGGGATGACCGACCTTTCCGTCAGCCGGGCATCGCTGACCTGGGGCGTGCCGGTGCCAGGCGACCCGGAACAGGTAATGTATGTCTGGCTGGATGCCTTGGCCAACTACATTACCGCGCTGGGTTATCCCGACGAATCAGCACCTTTGTGGCGGTTCTGGCCAGCGAACGTGCACTTCGTCGGTAAAGATATCGCCCGGTTTCACACCGTCATCTGGCCCGCGTTCCTGATGGCCGCCGGCATCCCGGTGCCCAAGCGCGTCTATGCCAACGGCTGGTGGACGGTCGAGGGCGAGAAGATGAGCAAGTCGGTCGGCAACGTCATCGACCCGCGCGACCTGGTGAAGGAATTCGGGCTCGACGTCGTACGATTCTTCCTGCTGCGGGAAATGCCGTTTGGCAACGACGGCGACTTCAACCGCCGCGCTTTGATCGGTCGCATGAACAGCGAGTTGGCGAACGACCTTGGCAATCTGGCGCAGCGCTCCCTGTCATTGATCGCCCGCAACTGCGACGCCAAACTGCCCGAGCGCGGCCCGGCGACCGAGGACGACACCGAAATCCTGTCCCAGGCCATGGCGCTGCCCGGCATCATGCAGCCGAAGCTGCTGCGCCAGATCTACGGTGACGCGCTGGAGGATGCCTGGAAGGTGATCCGCGCCGCCAACGCCTATATCGACCGCCAGGCGCCCTGGGTGCTGCGCAAAACCGATACCGTGCGCATGGCCGCGGTGCTGCGCGTCCTGGCCGACGCGCTGCGCCCAATCGCCACGGTGCTGCTGCCGTTCATGCCCGGCGCGATGGGCGCGATGCTGGACCAACTTGGGGTGCCCGCGGACGCCCGCGACTTCGCCGCCTTGGCCACGCCGTTGCCCGGCGGCATTACCCTGCCGCCACCGCAAGGCATCTTCCCACGCTACACGGGTGACGCCGCGTAGATGCTGATCGATTCACACTGCCACCTCGACTATTTCACCGCCGAACTGGACGGAATCCTCGCCCGCGCTGCGGAGGCGGGCGTAGGCGAGTTGGTCACCATAGGCACGACGCTGGATCAATCCCTGGCGATCCGGACCCTGGCGGAGTCGCACGCCAACGTCTGGTGCACGATCGGCGTCCACCCGCAAAGCGCTGCTAAAGCCCCGGTGCCGACTCCCGAGGCGCTCGTCGCCATGGCCGACCACCCGAAGGTCATCGGGATCGGTGAGTCCGGGCTCGACTATTTCTACGACACTGCGCCGAAGGACGTTCAGCAGGCCTCCTTCCGCGCCCATATCCGCGCCGCCCGCATGGCTAGCGTGCCGCTATGCATTCACGCGCGAGATGCCGACACGGATATCGCCACGATCCTGCGGGAAGAACGGGAGGAGGGCGGCCATTACGACTTTCTGCTGCACTGCTTTTCCTCCGGCCGCGGCCTGGCCGAGGCGGCCCTGGAGATGGGTGGCTATTTCAGTTTCTCCGGCATCCTGACCTTTCCGAAATCCACTGAAAACCGTGACATAGCCCGGGACATTCCTGCAGACCGGTTGCTTGTGGAGACGGACTCGCCGTATCTCGCGCCAGTTCCATTCCGCGGCAAACGCAACGAACCGTCCTACGTCGCCAAAACAGCCGATGTATTGGCGGAGGTACGTGGCCTAACGTCCAACGAACTGGCAGCGCTGACGACCGCCAATTTCCGCCGCTTGTTCCGCCGCGCGGCCTGATGCGCGTCACTATTCTGGGCTGCGGCGGCTCCGCCGGGGTTCCCCAGCTTGGCGGCGCCGACGGCCATGGTGACTGGGGCGCTTGCGACCCGGCGGAGCCCCGCAACCGTCGCACCCGCACCTCCATCGTCGTGGAAAGCGCCGCGTGCCAGCGACTATTGGTCGATACGGGGCCGGAAATGCGCTGCCAGTTGCTCGCAGCCGGTGTGCCGAAGGTGGATGCAGTGTTGTTCACCCACTCCCACGCCGACCACATCACCGGGCTAGACGACGTGCGCATCCTGAACCGGCTTGCCAATTCCCCGCTGCCCGCATTCGGCACCCAATTCACCTTGGGCGAGCTGGCGCAGCGGTTCGACTATGCGTTTCTCCCCTGGAAGCCGCCAACGTTCTTCCGCCCGGTAATGGTGCCGCAGCCGTTCGAATACGGCGACACCATCGAGGCCGCGGGTATGGCGGTACAGGTGTTCGAGCAGGATCACCGCGTGATGAAGACCACGGGGCTACGGATTGGCCAGTTTGGTTACTCGACCGACGTGGTGAATTTGGACGAAACCGCATTTGCCACCCTGGCTGGGATCGACACCTGGCTGGTCGGCTGCTTCCAGCGCGCCGCCCACAGCACCCACGCCAATTTCGAGCGAGTCCTCGGATGGGCAAAACGTGTGGGCGCCCGGCGTACCGTGCTTACCCATATGGGCCCCGACCTCGACTGGGCCTGGATGCAGCAGCGCCTGCCGCCCGGCGTCGAACCCGGTTGGGACGGTCAAGTGTTGGAGATTTTGGACTAAGGCGGCGCATTAACGCTTTCTGAAGCATCATCCGGGCATCACCGTCGCCGACTCTAAAACAGAGCCGGAGGCGGGGAAGGTGACTGCGAAGACAACGATCTTGGCCATGCTGGCTGTTTGCCTACCAATCGCGACTGCCAACGCAGACGCGGACGCCGATGCCGAGGCGTTTCGCGCGATCATGTTGCAGCGGCTGCGTCGGCAGACATTCCCACAATATGTGAATGTTCTGGCAAATGCCGCCCAACTCGGGCAGGTCGCCGTATCCTGCGGCGTCCGGGACGAGCCATGGGGCCGCCGGTATCAAGCAGCGGTTCTAGATGCGTTACAGAAGCATCTGGCCGATCAGGACGCCTTACCACGCCCGGTGAACCTTGGCGAAACCGAGCAAGCCACGCATGCGCTGGGCGAGTTGACATCCAATGTTTCCACGACCGAGCCCGTGCCGCCTGCTTTGTGTGACCGCCTGAAGAGCGATCACGGCGTGGCATTGGCCGGGCTGGATGCGCATGCCGCCGGTAGGACGCCGTTCTCCGTGCCAATCCGCCGGACACCCGAACCGGAGGCCGATGCCCGCCGGGCCTACGTTGGGACAGTCGAGAAGGCGCTGCCTGACGATTTCGGCCAACTCGGCATGCAACTCGCCACTGCCGCGCAATGCACGGAGCTACAGTCCAAGATCCAATCCATTCGCAGCGATCTTGCAGCGCTCGCCGGGCGGCTTCCCAACAGGGAGTATGGGGACGCGGCGACCGCGAAGCTCGCAGGCGCGCGGTCGGCGTTGACGGCAGACCAGACGCCCCCATGCGACCGGCTGGCCGTGCAGTTGACCACACTGACCGATCAGGCAATGCCATTCCTGCGCAGCACGATCGACTCGTTGCAGCCAGATGCGCCTTGGCCGTAGGCTCGGCTGCCATCGATGGGTTCTTTCCATAATCTGCATTATGCGACTTTCATTGATGCAGTTGATGCCCGAAGATGCCGATTGGGTCGCCACGACGCCGGATCGCCTGAACGACTTGTCTTCCCCCTCTGCGGCGCAGCACGGCCGCGTGCCGACCGCTGCAGAGCGTATCCAGGGCGCCCAAGTGGCGACTTGGGCGTGCGATAAGCAGGCAGGCCGAGTGCATCACAAACGGCTGTATAGTGGGCGCCGTATCGTGGACGGCGCTTCACGTGCCCTCACCGCCTTAATGACAAAGGCCGTGGCTGGCCGGACGGTGTTGCCTACGGTGGTGCGAGATCTGCTCAGGCTAAGAGTATCATGATGCCTAGACAACGCCCCAACCATCGGACCAAACCGTTGGAGAGCATAGACGCGAAAACGGATCCATACTCGCCACTGTTGCCTTCGGTGTTCCTTTTCTGACTTACCAGCCGAGCTAAAGCGCTTGGCGGCTCTCTACCCTAATGGGTCAGTAACTCACTTCTGTGTTTCAGTAATCGCCGCATCGCTGGACTTAGACTCGATATCCGGGCTGCGGAGCATTATCACGACCAGGCCGCTGATCATTGCAAGTCCGGCTAATGCAAAAGTAAGGCTGAGAGAGATCATCGATTTACTATCCTGTCTGTGTTTCTATTAACAAGGTGCCTCGTATTGGATTGGATTTGAAGTAGATTCTTGTTAAGGCGTTTCAAGTATTGTCAGCGCTGACTAGAATAGGCCAGGGGTTGAGCGCCCGTCTTGCCAGCCTTGATCCAAGTGGACCGTAACCAGCGATCCGTAGCGGCGCGTCACGCGAGATCGTCAGCTGGCAGGAGGCCCAATCGCTCGTCGACTTCGCGAGAGCGCGTGCGTGGTGGAAGCTGGATGCGACGTCGCGAAGGTCATGAGAAATCGCCGATTTCCCACTTTCGTCGATCTGTGATGACGTAGCGGTGAGCCAGGAATCATATTGGCCGAAGGCAGTTTGCACCCGGGCGGCGGCGGATATCCAAGCCGCTGTCTGTTCCGACGCCAAAGCGGAAGTTATGATCGCCGCGTTCGCCTTGGGCGTTCCGTACGCGACTGCCGACACGGTGGAGGATAAAGCCCAGCCGCATGAGTGCACCGCCAGACGGCAGGCGCAGGATCTGCTGAAGGCACTGGCATGAACCCGGACTGGAAGGGTGTGGCGATCGGCGCCTCCGTGGAAATCAGCACCATCGCAGCATTCTGACGCGGCCGGCCCGGTGCCACGCCGAAGGGCGTCGGCGCGACTAGAACCCGCCGGCCATTGATTGGCCTGGGGAGCGTTTGAACGAGATCTAGGGCACCTTGGAGACGGCGTTGAACAGTGCGACGGCGGAAAGATGACGATCCCCTCCGACGAGTCGTCGTCGCCACCATCTGGTAAGTCATTGGTTCTTGGGGATTTATTGGTGGGCCCGCAGGGGTTCGAACCCTGGACCCCAAGATTAAAAGTCTCGTGCTCTACCAGCTGAGCTACAGGCCCGCCGCGGCACCGCCTAACCCGGCGGTGCCGCTATCGTCAACCGATCAGCTGTTTTCTTCAGCCATCAGGCGCATCTTGATGATTTTGTCCGGGTTGGACACGGATCCACTGCTACCAGCGCCCTTCTTCAGGCCGTCGACAAACTCCATGCCGGATACGACCTGGCCCCAGATCGTGTATTGCCCGTCCAAGAACGGCGCCGGGGCGAAGCAGATGAAGAACTGGCTGTTTGCCGTGTTCGGCGCCTGAGTCCGGGCCGCACCCACGGTGCCCCGCAGGAAGTGGGCGCTGTTGGTGAACTCGGCCTTCAGGTCCGGATATTTGCTGCCACCGCCGCCGGTGCCAGTCGGATCGCCGCCCTGGGCCATGAAGCCGTCGATGACGCGGTGGAACGGCGTGCCGTCGTAGAAGTGCTCGTGGCACAGCAGTTTCACCCGCTCCACATGCAACGGTGCCAGATCTGGACGCAGGCGGATGACGACCCGGCCACCCTTTACGTCCAGGTAAACCGTGTTCTGAGGGTCCAGCGCCGGCTGGCCGTCGGCGGTGGAAGAAGCAGCGTCGCTCATCAAAGCTCCGATCGCAATCGTGGTGAGTAAGGTACGGCGGTTTATACGGCTATCCATGGGAACCTCCCGTGGGAGAAATCAAGCACTGGAGCGCACCCGTGCCAGGGTGCGCTCCAACGTCAACGCGGGCACGAAGGAGGAGATGTCGCCACCCAACTGAGCGATCTCCTTGACGAAACGGGATGATATGAATTGGTGCGTCTCGCTGGCCGTCAGAAACACTGTCTCGATCGTTGGGTCTAGACGGTAATTCATCCCCGCCATCTGAAATTCATAGTCGAAGTCACTGACGGCACGCAGGCCACGGATGATCACACCTGCGCCATTGTCCCGGGCGAAGTCCACTAGCAGGCCGCCGAAGCTTGTCACTTCGATGACTGTTCCCGTTCTAGCAGCGATGGCGTCCATTTCGGCACGGACCAACTCCATGCGCTCCTCGATCGGGAAGATCGGGCCTTTACCGGCATTCGCAGCGACGCCCACCACCAAGTGGTCCAAGATACGGGCCGCACGGCTGATGATGTCGATGTGCCCGTTCGTGACCGGGTCGAACGTGCCGGGGTAAACGCCGGTATGACGGTCTAGCGGGCGCACTGCATTGGGTTCAGCCAAGGGAATCATCATCAGTATCTGCGTCACCGGCGCCATCTGGGTTGTCGACCCCGATGGCGCGGTCCTCAGCGACGCCGTCCTCAGCCACGCCGTCCTCAGGCACCTCGCCCGCGGCCTCGTCCAGTCCGGCAATCGCTTCTGCCACTGGGAAGACCGCCGTCACGTGCTCGCCATCGCTGACGCGAAACAGGGTCACGCCCGTTGCCTGGCGCCCGGTGATCCGCACCCCGTCGCTGCTGATGCGGATGAGCCGCCCGACATTGGTCACCAGCATCACGTCCGTGCCGGGCCGAACCGGCAGGGTGCCTACCACGGCAGTGCCCTTGCGGCCGCCGAGGACTATGTTCGTGATCCCCTGCCCGCCACGCCCAGTCACCCGGTAATCGTAGGCCGAGGATCGCTTACCGAATCCGGCATCCGTCACCGTCAGCAGCAGTTCCTCGCGGTGATCCATCTCTTCCAGCCGCTCGGCGCTCACCTCGCTGGCGTCGTCGGCGCCGGACTCCTCGGAGTCCGCATCTGCCTCGACTGAGCTATCTACGTCCTCACCCTGCGCCCGGCGACGCGCGGCCGCACCCCGCAGGAAGGTCGCGCGCTCGTGCACCGTGGCCTCAACATGGGACAGAACCGACAGGCTGATCACCTCGTCCTGCGCGCCAAGCTTGATGCCCCGCACCCCGGCGCTATCACGCCCAGCGAACACGCGAACCACGTCATCGGTCACTGGGAAGCGGATGCAGCGACCGCGCCGGGTCGCGAGCAACACGTCGTCGCCCTCGCGGCACGTTGCGACGCCGACCAGATGGTCACCTTCGTCCAGCTTCATCGCGATCAGACCTGAAGACCGTACGCGGCCAAAATCGGACAACTTGTTTCGCCGCACCCCGCCGCTGGCCGTGGCGAACAGCAAGTGCAGATTGTCCCACAGCCCCTCATCCTGCGGCAATGGCAGGACAGTGGTGACCGTATCGGTGCCGAGGTCGGGCAGCAGGTTGACCAGAGCGCGACCCTTCGCGGCGGGTTGTGCCTCCGGCAGGCGCCATACCTTCTCCCGGAATGCCTTGCCGCCGGAGGAGAAGAACAGAACCCATTGATGCGTATGGGCATTGAACGAGCGCGTTACGACGTCGTCACCACGCATCCCCGCTGCAGACCGGCCGCGACCGCCGCGAACCTGCTGGCGGAAGGCATCCAGCGGCGTCCTTTTGATGAAGCCGTCGCGAGTGATGGTGACGACCATCTGCCCTGGTTCGATGAGGCTTTCATCGTCCTGGTCGGCGACGGCGTCGACGATCGAGGTCATGCGCGGCGTGGCAATTTCGGCCCGAACGGTAGCCAATTCCTCGCGCATCACCTCCAGCCGGCGCGGACGGCTTCCGATGATCTCCAGCAACTCGGTGATCCGCTCGGCGACCTCGGTCAGTTCCGCCTGGATCTTCTCGCGCTCAAGGCCGGTCAACCGGGCCAGGCGAAGTTCCAGGATACCCCGGGCTTGCGCCTCGGTCAGGTGAACGGTGTGGTTCGGCGGCTCGCCAATAACTTGATTGCCCAGGTCATCGATCAATGCCAGCAGCGCGTCGATATCGCCGGCGGGCCAAGCTCGCGCCATCAGTTCCGTGCGCGCGACCGCCGCGTCGGGGCTGGCGCGGATGACGCGGATCACCTCGTCGATATTGGCAACGGCAATCGCCAAGCCCACCAACAGATGCGCCCGCTCACGCGCCTTATTCAGCTCGAACCGGCTGCGGCGAAGGATCACTTCCTCGCGAAACGCGATGAACGCGGCCAGCGCGTCCTTCAGGCCCATCAGGCGCGGGCGGCCCTGGTCAAGCGCCAGCATGTTGACGCTGAACTGGGTCTGCAGCTGGGTGAACCGATACAGGTGGTTCAGCACCACCTCCGGCGTGGCATCGCGCTTCAGCTCGATCACGATGCGCATGCCGTCGCGGTCCGATTCGTCGCGCAAATCGCTGATGCCCTCGACTTGCTTGGCCCGCACCAATTCGGCGATGCGCTCGATCAGCGTGTTCTTGTTCACCTGGTAAGGGATTTCGCTCACGATGATCGCATTGCGATCCTTGCGGATCTCCTCGATCGCCGCCTTTGCCCGTAGCGGGATGCCGCCTCGCCCGGTCTCGAAGGCCGACCGGATACCGGAGCGCCCGAGGATGATCCCACCGGTCGGGAAGTCCGGCCCGGGAATGATCTTCATCAGTTCGTCGAGGGTGATCTCGGGGTTCTCGATCATCGCAAATGTCGCGTCGATCACTTCTCCGGCGTTGTGCGTCGGGATGTTGGTGGCCATACCCACCGCGATGCCGCTGCCACCGTTGACCAGCAGATTCGGGAACGCGGCCGGGAGCACCTTCGGCTCAACATCGGCTTCGTCGTAGTTCGGCCCAAAATCGACCGTATCCTTGTCGATATCGGCTAGCATGTGCATCGCAGCGCGCGACAGCCGGCTTTCCGTATAACGCATCGCGGCTGGCGGATCGCCGTCGATCGAGCCGAAATTGCCTTGCCCGTCGATCAGCGGCACGCGCAGGCTGAAGGGTTGCGCCATGCGCACCATAGCGTCGTAAATCGCCGAGTCGCCGTGCGGGTGATACTTACCCATCACCTCGCCCACGATACGGGCCGACTTGCGGTAGGCCTTGTCGTGCGTGAAGCCGCTTTCCTGCATCGCATACAGGATCCGGCGATGCACCGGCTTCAGCCCGTCGCGCGCATCCGGGAGCGCACGGCTGACGATGACCGACATGGCGTAGTCGAGGTAGGAGCGACGCATCTCCTCCTCCAGCATGACCGGATGAAGGTCGGGCTGGTCCGGGGGCGTCGGGGGGGTGGTTTCACTCATGTTCAGAACTTAAAATGGGATGTCGTCGTCCAGGTCGCCCCCCTTGTTGGGCTCCCAGGATGGCGCGCCACCGCCACCGGTAGCACCACGCGCTGGCTGGCGAGTGGCCGGCTGGCGCGGCGCGTAGCCACCACTATCGCCGCCCATGCCGCCGCCTTCATCCGCCCCGCGCTGGCTATCCAGCAGGGTGATATCGCCGCGGAACCGGTCCACCACGACTTCAGTGGTGTATTTTTCCTGGCCGGATTGGTCGGTCCATTTGCGGGTCTGCAAGGAGCCCTCGACGTAGAGCTTGCGGCCCTTCTTCACAAACCGCTCGACCACGTCGACCAGGCGATCGTTGAAAATGACCACCCGATGCCACTCAGTCTTCTCCTTGCGCTCACCGGACGCCTTGTCGTTCCAGGTCTCGCTGGTCGCCAGGGTCAGGTTCGCAATCTTGCCGCCGCTTTGCGTGCTGCGGATCTCCGGATCCTTGCCGATATTGCCGACCAGGATCACTTTGTTGACGCTACCGGCCATACCCGAAACCTCCGAATCCGCGTGTCATACCCTGCCCGCCCCCGTGGGTCCATGCCGGGGTATCACTTCATGCAACCAATGGCTCACCAGGTCGCTTGGTGCCAAACAGCGTGCAATGCGGAAAACTCGTTGCCGCGCGTGTCATAACGCCCCATATATCGGGAACAAGACAGGAACGCCAGTGGCGTTTGGTCATTGCGGAGGCTTGATGGACGGATCGATCCCACCGGGGGCAGGCGCTCGCGGCTTCATTACCGTGCGCGGCGCACGGGAACACAACCTCAAGAACATCGACGTCCAGATTCCACGGGACCAGCTGACAGTCATCACCGGGCTGTCCGGCAGCGGGAAGTCGTCGCTCGCCTTCGACACGATTTATGCCGAGGGTCAGCGGCGCTATGTCGAGTCGCTCTCCGCCTATGCCCGCCAGTTCCTGGAATTGATGGGTAAGCCGGATGTCGACAGTATCGAGGGTTTGTCCCCCGCGATCTCGATCGAACAGAAGACCACCAGCCGCAACCCGCGGTCTACCGTTGGCACGGTGACGGAGATCCACGACTACATGCGCCTGCTTTGGGCCCGCGCCGGGGTGCCGTATTCCCCGGCGACCGGGCTGCCGATCGAGGCGCAGACCGTGAGCCAGATGGTAGACCGTGTGCTGGCCATGCCGGAGGGCACGCGCCTTCTGCTGCTGGCCCCCGTGGTACGCGACCGTAAAGGTGAGTACCGAAAGGAATTGGCCGAGTTGCAGCGCCGCGGCTTCACCCGCGCCAAGGTGGATGGCACGCTATACGAGATTGCCGACGTCCCAGCGCTCAACCGCAAGACGAAGCATGATATCGAGGCGGTGATCGACCGTATCGTGGTGCGCCCCGGCATGGAAAGCCGCCTGGCCGATAGCTTCGAAACCGCGCTCGCCATGGCCGATGGCATCGTCTACGCCGAAACTGCCGACACGAAGGCGGAGCGAACGGTGTTCTCCTCCCGTTTCGCCTGCCCGGTTAGCGGTTTCACGATCGAGGAAATCGAGCCGCGGCTGTTCTCCTTCAACTCCCCACACGGCGCCTGCCCGGCCTGCGACGGGTTGGGAATGGAGACATTCTTCGACCCCTCCCTCGTCGTGCCGGATGAGCGCGCCTCGATCGCCGAGGGTGCGGTCGCACCCTGGTCCGGCGCCAAGAGCGAGTATTACGACCAGACGCTCACCTCCATCGCCCGGCACTTCAAGGTGACGACGCGTAAGCCCTGGGACGAACTGCCCGAGCATGTGCGCGACGTGATCCTAATGGGCGGCAAGGAGCCGATCGAGTTCACCTATAAGGACGGCGTGCGCAGCTACAGCGTCACGAAGCCTTTCGAGGGCGTGCTGCGCAACCTGGAGCGCCGTTGGCAGGAGACGGATTCCGCCTGGGTGCGTGAGGAAATGAGCCGCTACCAGGCAGAAAAGCCGTGCAAGGTATGCGATGGCGCACGGCTGAAGCCGGAGGCGCTGGCGGTGCGCATCGCAGGTGAACACATCGCGGCTGCCTCCGATCTGTCGATCCGCCGGGCCCTGGAATGGTTCTCCAAGGTGGAGGCAACGCTGACCCCGCAGCGCGCCGAGATCGCCGGGCGTATCCTGAAAGAGATCCTGGAGCGGCTGCGCTTTTTGGACGATGTGGGCTTGGAATACCTGACCCTATCGCGCGGCAGCACCACGCTGTCCGGCGGAGAAAGCCAGCGCATCCGCCTGGCCAGCCAAATCGGTAGCGGGCTGACCGGCGTATTGTACGTGCTCGACGAGCCCAGTATCGGTCTGCACCAGCGCGATAACGAGCGCCTGTTGGGAACGCTGCGCCGGCTGAAGGCGCTTGGCAACACCGTGCTGGTGGTGGAGCATGATGAGGACGCGATCCGCGCCGCCGACCACCTGATCGACATGGGCCCGGCGGCAGGGACGCTCGGCGGTCATGTGATCGCGGCCGGCACCCCGGCGGAAGTCGCGGCCAACCCAAAATCGCTCACCGGTGACTACCTGTCGGGGCGGCGACGGATCGAGGTACCGGCGCAACGGCGCAAGGTGGATCCTAAGCGGTTCATTCGCGTCATCGGCGCCCGCGGCAATAATTTGAAGGGCGATGTCGCCGAGTTCCCGCTTGGCACGTTCACCTGCATCAGCGGCGTGTCCGGTGGCGGCAAATCCACGTTGGTGATCGACACGTTATGGAAGGCGGCAAGCCGGCGGTTGATGGGCAGCGGCCAGGTACCAGCGCCGCATGAGCGGATCGAGGGACTGGATCAACTGGACAAAATTATCGACATCGACCAGTCCCCAATCGGCCGTACGCCGCGCAGCAACCCGGCGACCTATACCGATCTGTTCGCGCCGATCCGCGATTGGTTCGCCGAACTACCGGAAAGCCGTGCTCGTGGCTACAAATCCGGCCGATTCAGCTTCAACGTGAAGGGCGGCCGGTGCGAGGCATGCCAGGGCGACGGCGTGCTGAAGATCGAGATGCACTTCCTGCCCGACGTGTTCGTTACTTGCGACACCTGCAAGGGTGCGCGCTACAACCGCGAAACGTTGGACATCAAGTTCCGCGGCAAGTCGATCGCCGAAGTGCTGGACATGACGATTGACGAAGCCACCGCTTATTTCAGCGCCCAGCCCAAAATCCGAGACCGGTTGAGCATTCTACAGCGCGTAGGCCTGGGCTACGTCAAGCTCGGCCAGCAAGCCACCACATTATCGGGTGGTGAGGCGCAGCGCATCAAGCTGAGCAAGGAACTCGCCCGGCGCGCCACGGGGCGGACATTGTATATCTTGGACGAACCCACCACCGGATTGCATTTCGAGGATGTGCGCAAGCTGCTGGAGGTGCTGCACGCCCTGGTGGATCAGGGCAACTCCGTCATCGTCATCGAGCACAATCTCGAGGTCATCAAGACGGCCGATTGGGTCCTGGATCTCGGGCCCGAAGGTGGCGAAGGCGGCGGCCGCATCGTGGCGCAAGGTACACCGGAGACGATTGCCGCGTCGGCGGAGAGTCATACCGGGCGCTTCCTGGCGCCCTTGTTAGTAGCGATCGGAAAGAAGAAAATCCGCAAACGCGCGTGAGACCTCGTACTGAATCGGGGCGCTTTGTCAGTTGCGGCTCCCGCATCATCATCCCGAAATGACAATTCGGATGTGACCGCCAGGGTGATGACCCAAGCTTTTCTGACTGGATCAACCGGAAGGTCTACTGACTGAAGTAGGCGTTGCGCGTCATCGTCGCCAACATGGGGAGGCGGCAATGGATGTCGTCGCTCTGGATAGCGACATATTGTCGTCGCTCATGTCGCTGCGGACGATCGTCCCGAACCTGGCTCTGGGCATAAAACGGTGCCAAGACCGGGACCATGCCGGCTGGTTTCTGCTGATCGGGCTGATACCGCTCGTTGGCGCGGTCTGGTTGGGCGGCGAACTCGGCTTTCTCCGCGGTATGGAGGGGACCAATCGCTTCGGTCCGGATCCGCCTAACAATACTGACGGCGGCTTTCGTCCAGCCCACGGCCCGATATAGGACCCGCAACCCCTTCCCTCCCTCGGCAGATCGCTTCAGGATCGCGCTTTCGCCCGTCGGAGCGCACTATGGCCACCATCGATACTGCCCGTTTCCTTGCCGACCTGAACGATCTGCGGAAGATCGGCGCGTATAAAACCGGGGTGCATCGCCCCACTTTCTCGCCACAGGACATGGAATCCCGGCGCTGGCTGATGGCGCGCATGGCTGAAATCGGGCTGGAGCCGGTGTTGGACGGCATCGGCAACGTCTACGGCCGCAACACGGGGCCTGGCCCGTACATGCTGGTCGGCAGTCACATCGAATCTCAGAACTACGCCGGGTGGCTGGATGGCGCGCTGGGTGTTGTGGCCGGGCTCGCCTTGGCGCGCGCCGGGTTGCCCGTCGATGTCTGCGCCTTCGCCGACGAGGAAGGGCATTTCGAGGGTGGCTTCCTGGGCAGTCGCTCCTTCATCGGGGATCTGAGCGACGACGAGATGGACCACGCCCGCAGCCGCAACGACGGCTCCCCGCTGCGGGACGCGCTGAAGGCGGCCGGGTTGGAAGGTGTCCCCCGCATCACCGTGGAAAAGGGCCGGCATAAGGGCTACCTCGAACTCCATATCGAACAGGGCACGAGCTTGGAGGGAGCCGGGCAACAGACCGGTATCGTCACCGGTATCGTGGCAATCTGGCAATTCCGCCTCACCATCATTGGCCAGCAGGACCATGCCGGCGGCACAACGATGGCGGAACGCAAGGACGCCGGGCTTACGGCAGTGCGGCTGCTGGCGGCGATCGACGAAACCTTCCCGCTCGTCTGTGGTGACCGCACGGTGTGGACCACCGGTTCCATCGTGCTGGAGCCCGGCGCACCCTCGATCATCCCCGGCAAGGCGGAGATCCTGTTCCAATTCCGCGACGTGGATTGGTCGACGCTGGAAAGGCTGGAGAAGCATTTGCGTGCCCTGGTGCAGGAGAGCAATCGCCGCGAGCGCTGCACCACCGAGCTTTCGATCATCCGCCGCTCCATCCCCGCCATTTGCGACCCGGCCATCATGACTGCACTCGAACGGTCGGCCGAACAGCGCATTCCTGGCGGCTGGCGGGCCATGCCCAGCGGTGCCGGGCACGATGCGCAGGTGCTGGCACAGGTGATGCCGTCGGCCATGCTGTTCAGCCCCAGCATCGGCGGCATCAGCCATCACTGGGCAGAGGACACCAAGGAAGAAGACCTGGCCGTCTGCTGCGAAGTCATGGGCGACGCGGTGGAGATGTTCCTGAAGTCAAACGACTACACGCCGCCTGCTAAGGCGTAGGGCAGCCCTAAGCGTGCACTACCGGACCGACGGTGTCAGCTTTTCTTCAGGTTCCAGAACAGAGGGAACCCGTCCAGCACGCCGGTCAACCCGCGATAGGCGGTGGTGCTGAAGCTTTGGCCCAACGGGATGTAGGGCACGGCCTCGAACGCTTGTTTCTGAATGTCGGCGGCCAGGCGCTTCTGCTCCGCCTCGTCCGCCGCCGCGAGCCATCGGTCACGCGCTGCCTCGATCCCCGGGTTGCTCGGCCAGCCGGGGGACGCGGCCAGGCCGTTGCCGCGCAGCATGACGTTGGTGGCCGGGTTCAGCTGGTCCAGCCCGTCCCAAAAGGTGTGGAATACGTTCCAGCCGCCTTTGTCAGGCGCAACCTGGCTGTCGCGACGCTTCAGAATGGTGCCCCAATCCATGTCCTGCACGTCGACCTTCAGTCCCAGCCGGCGCAGCAAGTCGGCGCCCATGTCGGATACCGCCTTCAGCATTGGGACGTCCTGTGGCGTCAGCACCACCACGACTTCGCCCTTATAGCCGGCGTCGGTGATCGCCTTCGTGGCGGCGGCAAGGTCACGCGGGGTGGTCATCGCCTCCATCCCGGAATCAGTCGCCATGGGAGTGCCGGGGCAGAAGAACCCGGCGGGCACGTGCTTCAGCAAGGCCTGGTCCCCCACCGCAGCGGTCAAGAAGTCCATCTGCGTCACGGCGGACAGCACGGCGCGCCGGATGGCAGGGTTATCGAAGGGCGGGTGCAACTGGTTCATTCGCATCACCGGGATCTGCCCGGTGGGGTTTTGGACATCCAGCGCCACTGCTGGAACTCGCTTCAGACGGGCCAGCATGTCCGGCAGCGGCGCCTCCCACCAATCCACCGTGCCGGATTCCAACGCGGCGGCCGCGGCGTCCGGGTTGGGCGTCACCATCCATTCCACACGGTCGACATTCACCAGCTTCGGCCCGGCCGTCCAATCTGGCGTGCCGCTGGGGCGCGGGACATAGCCGTCGAATTTCTCGTAGACCACACGGCTTCCCGGTATGCGCTCGCTCGCCACGAAGCGGAACGGGCCACTCCCTACCATCTCCGTCAGTTCCTGAAACGGATCGGTTTGCGCCAGGCGTTCGGGCATGATCGCGCACATATTGGTCGCCGATTTACCAAGGGCGTCTGGCAACAGCGGAAACGGACGCTTGAGACGGAATTGGATCGTTTCATCATTCAGCGCGACGACGTCGTCGCTCGCAGCCATCAGCGCCTGGCCGAACCCGTCCCGGGCTGCCCAGCGCCGGATGCTGGCGACGCAGTCCCGCGCCAACACCGGGGTGCCGTCATGGAATTTAAGCCCAGGACGCAGGCCTAGCCGCCATTCGGTGGCGTCTGCGTTCTTCACGGCACCGGCCAGCATTTGCGGCGTAGGGCGAAACTTGCTGTCCAAACCATACAGGGTATCGAACACGGCAAAGCCGTGATTGCGGGTGGTGTAGGCAGTGGTCCACACCGGGTCCAGCACCGTCAGATCCGCTTGCGGGATGAACCGCAACACACGGGGGCTGGCGGCGTGGGCGATGGCCGGCGCGGCTAGGATAGCCGCCGAGCCTGCCAGGAAGTGGCGACGATGCATGCACGGCTCCAGTCGATGCGCCGGGGCAACACACCACGGGCGCGACGATGGCGCTAGCGACGGCAGACGGCTTTTTTGCGGCATCGTCGCCATGCAATAGGGTTGGGTCGCCCGGTGGGATGCCGTATAGCGGCGGGATGCTCGCCCTGTTGGACTGGCTGGTAGACGCCCTCCCCGGGCCGATGCGGCGTTATGTCGTGCCGGCGCATGTCCGGCTACTTGCGCAGTTCATGCAGTTCGGCGTCGTCGGGGTCGCTGGCTTCCTGGCCGACACCGCGGTGGTCTATGCCACCCGGGACATGGCGGGGCTTTATGTCGCGGGGACGCTCGCCTACGCGGTGGCGGTTACCGTCACCTGGTGGCTCAACCGCATCTGGACATTCCGGGGCGCCGGTGCGATTGGCTCGGTGTTTCGGCAATGGCTCACCTTCGCAGCGGCCAATCTGCCCGGCCTCTGCCTCAACTTAGGGACGTATTTCGTGCTGGTGACTGTCGTGCCGGTCTGCGCCGTCCATCCCATACTCGCTATCGCGGCGGGCGCCCTGGCCGGTATGTTCGCCAACTTCACCCTCTCCCGCGCCATGGTGTTTCGGTGATCCGGGTCGCTGTGCTCATTCCCTGCCATAACGAGGAGGTTGCGATCGGCCGGGTCGTGCACCAATTCCGCTCGGCGTTGCCGCAGGCGGTGGTGTTCGTTTACGACAACAACTCCACTGACCGTACCGTTGCGGAGGCGAGTGCGGCCGGCGCCGTGGTGCGGAGCGAGCCATTGCAGGGCAAGGGCAACGTCGTGCGCCGCATGTTCGCGGATATCGAGGCCGACGCCTACATCCTGGTGGATGGCGACGACACCTATGACGCCACCGCCGCGCCGGAAATGCTGCGTCTGCTGGTCGACGGGCCGCTCGACATGGTGACCGCCGCCCGAATCAGCGACACCGCCGGCGCCTATCGCACCGGGCACCGCACCGGCAACGTCGTTCTCACCCGGTTGGTGACAATATTGTTCGGCGACCGGGTGAGCGACATGTTGTCCGGCTACCGCGCCTTCTCCCGCCGGTTCGTGAAGTCGTTCCCCGCCCTATCCACAGGGTTCGAGACGGAGACGGAGTTCACAGTGCACGCGCTGGAACTGGCCATGCCAGTCGGCGAATTGACCGCGTATTACAAGGATCGCCCGGCAGGCTCGGTATCCAAGCTGCACACCTATACCGATGGGCTGCGGATCCTGCGCACCATTCTGCTGCTGATCAAGGAGGCCCGGCCGTTCCAGTTCTTCTTTGCGGGAACGGCCGTCCTCGTATTGGTCGCACTGGTGCTGGGAATACCCGTTGTGGCAGATTTCATGACGACCGGCCTGGTGCCCCGGCTGCCGACCGCCATGCTTGCCACGGCGCTGATGGGGCTGGCCTTCCTCTCCTGCACGTGTGGCTTCATCCTCGACTCAGTTGCGCGGGGGCGGAAGGAAGCCAAGCGGATGGCATATCTTGCAATACCGTCAATCGGGTCGGCCGACATTCCCTGGAGCCGCCACGCAGCGGACGCTGGCTGAGGTGTGTGCGAAGGTGACCACGCCGCTCTGCCGCTGCCATTGGGCTGGCACCGACCCGCTTTATTGCGCCTATCACGACGAGGAGTGGGGCGTTCCGGAATGGGATAGCCGGGCCCTGTGGGAAAAGTTGGTGCTGGATGGCTTCCAGGCCGGGCTCGCCTGGATCACCATCCTGCGCAAACGGGAGGCGTTCCGCACCGCTTTCGCCGCGTTCGATCCGGAAATCGTCGCGCGCTACGGCCAGGCAGATATCGACAGGCTGCTGGGCGATGCCGGGATCGTTCGCTCGCGGGCGAAGATCGAGGCCGCGATTGGCAGTGCGCGCATCTACCTGGCGATGCGCGATGGCGGCGAGGATTTCGCCCAGTTCTGCTGGGGTTTCACCGGCGGCAAGCCGATCCAGAACCAATGGGCCGGCCGTGGCGAGGTGCCTACCGACACCCCGCTGGCGCACGAGATATCGAAGGCGCTGAAAGGCCGCGGGGTCAAGTTCGTCGGCCCGGTGATCACCTATGCCTGGATGCAGGCGGTTGGCATGGTCAACGACCACACGGCGGAGTGCTTTCGCCACCAGCAGGTGCGCAAGCTGGGCTCCAGATCCGGGCTTCAGCGGTCGCGATAACCGCCTTGATGCGCCTTGCGCCAGGTTAAAGCGGTGCGGACGATGTCGCTCAATTCACCATAACGGGGCTGCCAGCCAGCCTCGGCCTTGATCCGGCCAGAGGCGGCGACCAGCACCGCCGGGTCCCCTGGGCGGCGGTCGCCGTAGCGCACCGGCACGGTCAAGCCGGACACTGCCTCCACCGTCGCGATCACCTCGCGGACGGAATGGCCTTTCCCGTTGCCGAGATTATAGATGACGCTGGCCGCATCCTTGCCCGCGGTCTCCAACTGGCTCAACGCGCAGAGATGGGCGGCGCAGAG
Organism: Acidisphaera sp. L21; assembly: GCF_009765685.1. Lineage (GTDB taxonomy): Bacteria > Pseudomonadota > Alphaproteobacteria > Acetobacterales > Acetobacteraceae > LMUY01. The sequence continues at coordinate 44,885 of NZ_LMUY01000074.1, forward strand.
GTCGGTCACGTGCACGTAGTCGCGGATGCAGGTGCCGTCGGGGGTGGGATAGTCGGTGCCGAAGACCGTCAGTTCGCCCCGGCGGCCCAGGGCGGCGTCGATCACCAGAGGGATCAGATGGGTTTCCGGATCGTGATCCTCGCCGATTCGGCCATCGGGGTCGGCGCCGGCCGCGTTGAAGTAGCGCAGGCAGGCATGGCGCAGCCCGTGGCGTTGGCCGGCCCAATGCAGCGCCCGCTCGATCATCAGCTTGCTCTCGCCGTAGGGCGAACTTGGGCGGAGCGGCGCGTCCTCGGCGATCGGCACAAGGTCTGGTTCGCCGAACAGATTGGCGGTGGAGGACAGGATGAAGCGGGGCACGCCGTGGCGGATGGCAGCGTCGATCAGCGTGAAGCCCCCGCTGGCATTCTCCCGCAGGTAGCGCATCGGCTGCTGCATGCTCTCTCCCACGAGGGACAGCGCGGCGAAATGGATGATGGCATGCCATTCCCGGCCCCCCATCGCCGCGTCCAGGGCCGCCTGGTCGGCGATATCGGCCACGATCAGCTCGACATCCGGCGGCAGGGCGGCTCGGTGGCCCTGGCGAAGGTCGTCGATTACCGTCACGCGTGCTCCCCGTGCCACCAGCAACGCCACCATGTGGCTGCCGACATATCCGGCACCACCGGTGACAAGGAAGCGTTGGGTCACGTAAGCTCCATGCTGCGAATGCGAAACCGACGCTAAAGCAAGGGCCGCCCAAGGCAAGCCTAGCCACGCGGGGGTTTCTTTTCTGCTGAACAGGCCGACATTCTACCGGACGACAGGAGTGACGCTCATGGACATGCCAATCGACGCCAACACCCGTTTTGCGATTGGGCAACCCGTGTCGCGCAAGGAGGATCCGGTGCTGCTGCGGGGCGAGGGCCGCTATAGTGACGACCTGTCGCTGCCCGGGCAGGCCTACGCGGTGGTGGTTCGTAGCCGATACGCCCATGGCGAACTGCGCGGCATCGACGCGGCAGAGGCACTCGCCATGCCCGGCGTACTGGCCGTGATCACTGCCGCCGACCTCGACGCCGCCGGGATTGGCCCGATGCAAGCCGTCGTCGGGAAGCACCGGGATGGGACTGCCACCCCGAAACCGCACCAGACCGCCCTGGCGCGCGACCGCGTGCGCTATGTGGGTGACCCGGTGGCCCTGGTGGTCGCCGAAACCCGCGAACTGGCGAAGGACGCGGCCGAGGCGGTGATGCTGGACATCGACCCCCTGCCCTCCGTAACGGAGGCGCGGGAGGCCGCGGACCCCGGTGCGCCGCAACTGCATGCCGAGGCGCCGGGCAATCTGGTGTTGGACTTTCACTACGGCGACACGGAGGCCGTCAACGCCGCCTTCGCCAAGGCCGCGCACGTGACCAAGCTGGACCTGCGCAACAGCCGCGTGGTGGTCGCCCCAATGGAGCCGCGGTCCGCCTTGGCAACCATCGAGGACGGGCGGCTGGTGCTACGTGTCGGCTGCCAGGGCGTATTCGGCCTGCGCGGCACATTGTCATCGGTGATGAACGTGCCGAAGGAGGAGATCCGGGTGCTGACCGGCAATGTCGGCGGCTCGTTCGGGATGAAGGCGGGTGTCTATCCCGAATACATCGTGCTGCTGCAGGCGGCCCGGATGCTGGGCCGGCCGGTCAAGTGGACGGATGCGCGGTCCGATAGCTTCATGTCCGACAGCCACGGCCGCGACCACGATTTCCTGGGTGAGTTGGCATTGGATTCGGATGGTACCTTCCTGGCCGTCCGGCTGACGGGCTTTGGCAATTTGGGCGCCTACCTCAGCAACGCCACGACCATTCCATCGACGATGAACACCGTGAAGAACGTGATCGGCGTCTACCGCACCCCGTTGGTCGAGGTCGCCAGCATCAATGTGTTCACCAACACCACCCCGGTGGGCGCCTACCGCGGTGCCGGGCGGCCCGAGGGCAATTACTACATGGAGCGGCTGGTCGACACCGCGGCGAAGGAGATGGGGATCGACCGGGTGGAACTGCGCCGGCGCAACCACATCCAGCCCGACCAGATGCCCTACAGGTCGCCGTCCGAGATGGTGTACGATTCCGGTGATTTCCCGGCGTTGCTAGAGGACGCTCTGGGCGCCGCCGACTGGGACGGCTTCGCCAGCCGCAAGGCGGAAAGCCGCCGCCGTGGAAAGCTTCGTGGCATTGGCATAGGCCACTACCTGGAGGTAACGGCCCCTGCCGGCAAGGAAATGGGCGGCATCATCTTTGACGAGGATGGCGGCGTCACGATCGTCACGGGAACGTTGGATTACGGCCAGGGCCATGCGTCTCCCTTCGCGCAGGTGCTGTCCGACCGATTGGGCGTGCCGTTCGACAAGGTGCGGCTGGTGCAGGGCGACAGCGACCGGCTGCTGGCCGGTGGCGGCACTGGCGGTTCCCGCTCGATGATGCAAAGCGGCGCGGCGATCGTCGAGGCGTCGGCCCTGGTGGTGGATAAGGGTCGCGCCCTGGCCGCGGACGCGCTGGAGGCGGCGGAGGCGGATATCGAGTTCTCGACCGGCCGCTTTAACGTAGTCGGCACCGACCGCGCGATCGGCATCATGGACCTGGCCGGCCGGTTCCCCGGTCAACTGAACGTGGAACATGTGACGGAGGGCGTTCCCTCCGCCTTTCCGAACGGGTGCCATGTCTGCGAAGTGGAGGTGGATGAGGAAACCGGCGTCGTCGCGGTGGTGCGTTACACGATGGCGAACGATTTCGGCGTGCTGGTCAACCCGATGCTGGTGGAGGGCCAGACCCATGGCGGTGTCGTCCAAGGCATTGGCCAGGCGCTGCTGGAGCGGACGTCCTATGACTCGGACGGTCAGCTCCTCTCTGGCTCGTTCATGGACTACACCCTGCCCCAGGCGATCCATGCCCCGGGTTTCGTGTTTGTCAGCCATCCCGTGCCGGCGCGAACCAACGCATTGGGCGCCAAAGGCTGCGGCGAGGCCGGCTGTGCCGGGTCGTTGCCAGCGGTGATGAACGCGCTGGCGGACGCGCTGGGCAAGCACATCAGCATGCCCGCCACGCCAGAGCGCGTGTGGGAAGTCATGAAGGCGGCCTGAGGCAGAGAAGCGCCCGCTCCGGCTGAAGCGGGCGCTTCGTTCAGCCTATGCGGCGCTTAGGACGTGAACGGCGCGATTGGCGATGAATTCCTTCGTCTTCGCGCCATACGCGGCCATGTGCGGCGACTTCGCGTGGGCCGCCAATGCCTCCGCGCTCTCCCACTTCTCGATCACCATGAACGTGTCATCGCCGATCTTAGCCTGGAAGCTGCCGATGCCCAGCGCGTCGATCACGGCGGTATACTCGACACAGCCGACCTCGGCATGAACCGCTGGGGTGTTGGCGCGGAACGCCTCCAGGATGTGAGCGCGCTGGCCCGGCTTGGCTGTGATGACGGCGACGACTTGGATCATACTGACACTCTCGTTCCTTCACGGGATATGTAGACCCCGTCGGATGCCCCGACTAGGCGGCTAGTGTTCCGTGCCAGTGCCCGTACTGCCGCCGAGATAGGCCGCGCGCACGTCGCCATTCGCCCACAACTCGTCCGGGCTGCCGGACGTCAGAAGGCGCCCGGTTTCCAGCACGTAGCCGCGGTCGGCCACGGACAGCGCCATATGGGCATTCTGTTCCACCAACAGCACCGTCGTCCCGCGGGACCGGATGTCCGCCACGATGCGGAACACCTGCTGCACGATCAGCGGGGCCAGCCCCAGAGACGGCTCGTCCAGCAACAGCAGTCTCGGCTTCGCCATCAGTCCACGAGCGACCGCGACCATCTGCAGTTGGCCACCCGACAGCGTCCATCCCAGCGCATGCTGCAAGCGGCCGAGATCGGCGAAGTAGCCGATCATCTCGTCCACCTCCGTCTCCAGCGCACGGCGCTTCATGCCCTTGCGATTGCTGGCGCCGAGCAGGATGTTCTCCCGCACCGTCAGCCCCGGGAAAATCCGCCGGCCTTCCGGCACGTGCGCGATACCCAAGCGAACGATCGCCTCCGGCTTCATGCCGCGCAGTGATTGCCCGGCGAGCACGATATCGCCCACCACATCCGGCACCAGTCCAGAAATCGAGCGCAGCGTCGTGCTCTTCCCGGCGCCGTTGGAACCGAGCAGGGCGACGATTTCGCCCTCGCCCACTTCGATGTTCAGGCCCTTCAACACCGGGCCAGCGCCGTACCCGGCCTGCACATCGCGCAGTTCAAGCAGCTTCATGTTCGACCTTGGCCCCTGGAGCTTCGCCGAGATAGGCGGCGATGACATCCGGCTCCCGCAGCACGGTTTGCGGCAGGCCATCGGCGATGCGGCGGCCGAAGTTCAGCACGGTGATGTGGTCGGCCACCGATTCAACGAGGTGCATGTCATGATCGACGATCAGGATCGTCAGCCCATGCCCCTTCAGGCGGCGCAGCAACGCACCCAGTTCGCCTTTCTCGGTCATGTTCAGCCCGGCGGCTGGTTCGTCCAGCAACAGGGTGAGCGGGCTGCCAGCGAGGGCACGCGCGATTTCGACGTGGCGTTGATGGCCGTAGGACAACTCCCCCACGGGCCGCAGCGCATCCTGGCGACGGCCGACGAACTCCAATGCCGCAAGCGCGCGTTCCACAACGGGGCCGGGCTCGTTGGCGACAT
>NZ_LMUY01000074.1:49614-113961 GCF_009765685.1 Acidisphaera sp. L21
CGGAACACGCGGATGTTCTGGAACGTGCGCGCCAGCCCAGCCCGGGTACGCTCATGCGGCGCTTTGCCGGTGATGTCGGTGCCGGCAAAGGCGATGCGGCCCGCGGTCGGGCGGTAGAGACCGGTCAGCACGTTGATGAAGGTGCTCTTGCCGGAGCCGTTCGGCCCGATCAGCGCATGAACCGTGCCGCGACGCACGGCCACGTCGACACCATCCAGTGCCTTCAGCCCGCCGAAATGCTTGGCCAGGCCCTCGATCTTGAGCACGACCTCCGCGGACGCGCCGGCCGTCTGCGACAACAGCGGCAGCGGCGCCACGCTCCCCTCGATACTGCGCGGACGCCGCGCATACCGGGCGGCGAGGCCCCACAGGCCATCGGGCAGGAACACCATGATCAGGATGACAGCGCCGCCGTAGACCGCCAGATAGATGCGCTGCAGGAACCGCAGCCATTCCGGCAGCATCACCAATAGCCCGGTGCCAAGTAGCGCGCCGAATGGCGACTGCACACCGCCCAGCAGTGCCATCGTCAGCAACACGATCGATTCGGCAAAGGAGAATTGATCGGGGCTGATATAGGCGAACGCACCCGCGAACAGGCCGCCGCCCAAGCCGCCCAGCACGGCGGAAATGCCGAACGCCAGCACCTTTGTCCGCAATATGTCGATGCCGCAGGTTCCGGCCGCGATCTCGTTATCACGCACCGCCTGCATCGCGCGGCCCAGGCTGCTGGTTTTCAGCCGCCATGCGTATAGCGTCACCGCAACGAGTGCGACGAGGCACAAGCTGAGATAGCCCGGCCCCGATGTAAGCCCGGCCGGCCGCGCGATGCCGCTGACGCCGTCGGGCCCATGCGTCAGCCCGATCCAGTTCGTGAGCACCAACGTCAGGATTTGCTGGAAGCTGATTGTGACCATGGCCAGGTAATGGCCGCCAAGGCGCAAGCTGGCGAAGCCCAGGATGAGTCCGAACACCCCGGCGATAAAGATGCCGATCAGGAACGCGACGAAGAACGGCAGGTGATAATCCACCACCCCTAGCGCCGTGCCATAAGCGCCCAACCCGAAGAACGCGGCCTGCGCGAGCGAGATCTGCCCGCAATAGCCCAGCACCACGACCAGCCCCGCCACTGCGATCGCATAGGTGACGGCCTGCATCATGATGTTCAGCGAATAACCGGAGCCCGGCGCCATCTGCGCCGCCGCTACCAGAATAATCGCCGCACCGATGGCAGGTACCACGCCGCGCCATGGGCGGGCCTGGGCAATAGCAGGGGCGCTCATGCTTTCTCCGCAATGCGTTCGCCGAAGATGCCCTGCGGGCGAACCAGCAGTACCAATAGTAGAAGGGCGAAGGCGAAGGCGTCTTTATACGGAACGGAGATGTAAGACGCGCCCATCGTCTCTGCCACGCCCAGCGCCAGGCCGCCGATGATGGCGCCCGGAATGCTGCCGAAACCGCCGATGATGTTGGCCGCGAACGCCTTCAACGCCACGACGGCGCCCATCTGCACGCTCACGAACAACACCGGCGCGACCAGAACGCCGGCAATGCCACCCAATGCCGCGCTGTAGGCGAAAGTGAACAGCACCATCAGCGCCACGGGAATTCCCAGCAGACTGGCCATCTCCTTGTCCTGGCTGGTCGCCTGCAGCTTCTTGCCTAGCAAGGTCTTCTCGAACACCAAGTATTGCAGCAGTACCAAGAGTGCCGTGATGACGATGATCGCCAAATACTGGCTGTCGATATAAACCTCGCCGATATCGAACCCGTTGTCGAAGATCGGCGGTAACACTTGCGGGCTGGGACCGTATGTCGCCAGCACGAAGTTGGCCAGGAAGATCGACGCGCCAATCGTGCTGATGATCACCGGCAATTGGCCGCGATGGCGCAGCGGCCAATATACGACGCCCGCAAACAGGATGCCGAACGCTGCCATTAGTATCACTGCAATCGGAATCGCGATGAAATAGGGCACGCCTAAATCATTGGCGAAGATCACCATGATGTACGCGCCCAACATGGAGAATTCGCCCTGGGCGAAGTTCACCACGCTGGCAGCACGGATCAGCAGCACGAACCCTAGGCTTACGAGGGCGTAAATGCTGCCAATCCCAAGCCCCGTGAATAGGAGCTGGAGAAAAAGTGCCAAGGTCTGCTCAGGCCTGGAAGTCTATGTGTTTGTCGAAAACGATCTTGCCGCTGTTGTTCTTCACGACGTTGTAGCCGTGCAGCCCGTCCCCGTTCTGGTCGAAATTATACGTACCCTCCGCCCCTTCCAAACCGCGGATCGCCAGGATGGCGGTGCGCAGCTTGTCGGGATCGGTGGAGCCAGCATCGTTCAGCGCCCTGCCCAGCACCACGACCGCGTCATGCGCCCAGGACGATTGATTGTCCGGCGGGTTCTTGCTCTGCATCTCGAACTTCGTGGCAAAGGTTTTCGCCGCCGGGCTTGAATCCACCGCGTAATCGGCCACACCGAATGTGCCGTAGAGGCTGGCGCCCGCCAGGTTCAGGGCGGAGGTGTTGGTGATGGAGGGCGAGCCGATCCAAGGCACCCGAACGCCGAGTTGGCGCAACTGCCGAGCGAACACACCGAGATCGGTCTCGAAGGTGAAGTAGCTGCCGAGCACATCCGCGCCAGACTGCCGCACGGCCAGCGCCACCGGGGTGAAGTCGGCCTGCTGGTTGGTGTAGCCCTGCACCAGCGAGGGCTCGATCCCGGCAGCCTTCAGGCTTTCGACCAGCGCCTTCATTCCGCCGGTGCCGAACGCGTCCGTGGAGTGGACGATGGCCCACTTCTTCTTGGCCAGCGTTTCAACGCCGTACTGCGCGATGACCTTGGCGGAATAGCTGTCGTTCGGACGGCAGCGAAACAGCCACCGATTGCCCAAATGGGTAAGCGCCGGGTCGGTGCCCCCGATCATCATGGGCTTGCCGATCTTCAGCACATCCGGCGCCATCGCGTGCACCTGGGTCGACCGGACGGAGCCGATGAACGCCACCATGGTCGGGTCGCCGGACATGCGGGAGAAAGCAAGCACAGCGCCGGGGTTGGTGGTCTGATCGTCCTCGATATGGAGTTCGACCTTGCGGCCGAGGACGCCCTTCTCGTTGACCTCCTCCACGCCGATCTTCGCACCGATGGTCATGAAGCCGCCGGACTCCGCTGCGGGGCCGGTGATGGGGACGGTCATGCCAATCTTGATAGGATCGGCGGCACGGGCCACGTAGGGCATGGCGAGCGTGCCGGCGGAAGCGAGTATGAGCGTACGACGGCTTATCGCCACGTGTTATTCTCCCCAGTGTAGCATCCGGATTGTTCCGGCCTCTTGGACGCCGCTATTCCGCGCACATGATCTGAGAAGATTCAAGCCGTTTGAGGATCGTGCGGGTTCTGACGCCTCACCCGGCAGAATTTGCTGGTGTTACAGCACGAGACCCGCTGCCAGGGGGACCAGCAAAGCGATAACGCAGATCACGTCCAGCACGCGGTGCAGGGGGGGAATCGTCCAGCGTACGCCGCCGAACACTGCCGCACCGACAACGAAACCCAGCGCCGCCTGCCAGAATTGCCAGTCATCCGGCAGCCAATCGTCCGTCAGGCTGAAGGAGAATGCTAAGGCCGCCACGATGGCAGCGCCGCCAGCGTACAATGCGATGTTGAACGCCAGCGTGTCGCGCAGCCGGTCGCGATTGCGCGCCCAGAACAGCCCGGTCGCAATCGAGAGGCAGATCCCGATCAGCAGCACTTGGGCTACCGGGTGCGGACCGTAGCTGATGTCCAATTCCGCTTTTAGCGGGCGCAGCGGATCGATCCGGGTTTCCAAAGCATACCAAGCATATTCCACGAGCCCGGTGAGTGCGGCTGCGACGGCACCCAGGCCCAAGATCGGCAGTGGTTCGCGGTCGGGGCCGGAGGGCAATAGGCGCCAGCCCATCATCCAGACGAACAGGCCGCCGATCAACGTCGCTTCCGCCACGTCGGCCTTGGACTGCAGGAAGAAGTGCAGCGTGGCCAGCGCCGCCAGCGCGTAGACGATCCGGTGCAGACGTTTCCAAGCATGCCCAAGCTGGCGCAGCGCCCGGTCGCTGGAGGTGACGCCCAGCACGCCCAGGCCAACCACGACGACGAAACCCACTTCCAGGTAGAAACGGCTCAGGATCTCCATTGCCACGTCGTGCAGGTTCCAGGCCTCGTCCTGCGCATACAGCGTCAGATGTCCCAGCGCGTAGAACAGCGCCGTCAGCCCCAATTGGCGCCGCACCAACACCAGCCGGTGCCAGTTGAAGATCGCCCGCGCCGGGCTGACCAGCAGCGAGATCATCAGGAAGCGGATCGCCCATAGGCCGGTCTGGTGAATGGCCTCGGTCACCGGGCGGGCGCCGAAGCGGTGGGTCAGCAGGGCAAAGACGATCCAGGCGGCGGGCGCCAGCTCCAGCACCAGCACCGCCGATTTCAACGTCGAGAACCGGCCGGAGCGATCATGCCACGGCCAGGGCGTCTTCTGCATCGGATGGGTGGATCGCGCGCGGCGGGGGTTCACCCGCTCCCGCACGGGCGCCGGCTCACTCACGGCCGGTCGCCGGAGACGTGGCGGAACCCGTCAGGCGGGGTGAAGTCCGCCGGGTTCTGGGTGGTGTAGCTGACGGACGACGCCTGGACCAAAACCTTGCCACCTTGGCTGGCGCGCAGCATGACGCCGTCCTCGGTCATGCAGATCAGCGTCTCTTGACCGCCGGCGTCGGCTGTCTGCCAGTCGGTGCAGGGTAGTCCGGCAATCTGGTCGGTGTCGCGGCGCGTGAAGCTGCCGGATTCGGCGCCGGGCAGGCCGGGGCCCGCGGTGGACACGTCCAGCACGGCGTGGTCTGCAACCTTCACCACGGACATCCGCTTCGCCCGGTAGTCGATAATCATGTAGATGCCGCCCGTTGGCGGATCCACCCGCAGCCGCCCGGCGCTCACGGACCAGCGCATTCGCTGGGTCAGCGCCGGGGCGCCTTCCTGTCGCTGCGCCATGGTGTAGGTGATGTCGACGTCGCGCTGCGGCGTCGTGGGCGGCCGGTCGGCGGCCCTGGCAGCGGAGGTCAGCAACAGTGCGGCCAGGACCAGCCGGATCATCGTGCGCCCATCATCGGCAAACGGAAGAACCCCGCGGGCGGGGTGAACTGCCCCGGTGGCACACGCCCCCGCGTCACCGACACCACCTGGAAGCTGCCCTGGCGCCCATCAAACAGCCCCTCCGCCCGCAGCACCACGCCGTCCGGCGTCACGCATCCGGTGCCATCCAGCTTGCGGGAGTGGATGGCCCATTCGGTGCAGTCCATTCCCAGCACCCGGCTTGCCCCCCGCCGGGTGAACCGGACGTCCGATCCGGCCAGCAGGGTCTGCGGATCGCCGACCCGCAGCGGCAGCTCCAGAAACGAGTTCTGGGCGGGAAACACGATATCGGCGACGTGCCGCTGCAGATCGGTGATGGCATACATCGGCCGGCCCACCGGTTCCGTCCGCAGGCGCTGGCCCATCGCGTCCCATTGCAAACGCACGCCATCGGGCGCGCCGCCAGGGATCTGGGTCGCAGCCGCGCCCGCTAGGCGGTAGACCAGGTCGACATCGCCCGATGGAACCAGCCTTGGCTGCGCCCATGCCACAACCGGTGTCGATAACAGGCACAGCAACAGAAGCAGCTTCATGACTCCACTTGGTCTCGCTTCGCCATCGCCTGGATCTCCGCCTGCACCTCGGCGCTATCTGCCTGCCATCGCCCCGGCTCGTCTACCGCCTCGGCCAGCAGAGCCTTGTAACGATCGCGGGGGATCTCCTCCGTGCCGAATTGCTGCAGATGGGATGTGACGAACTGGGTGTCCAGCAGCCGATAGCCGCCCACCCGCAACCGGGCCACCAAATGCACTAGGGCCACCTTGGACGCATCGCGCGCCGTGCTGAACATGCTCTCGCCAAAGAACGCGCCGCCCAGGCTCACGCCATACAGCCCGCCGACCAGCACCCCCTGCTCCCGGCACTCCACGCTATGGGCAAAGCCGGTGGCATGCAGGTCGCCGAACAACCGCTCGATATCACGGTTGATCCAGGTATCCTCCCGGCCCGGCATGGCGGTGGCGCAGGCGGCGATCACGGCGGGGAAATCCTGGTCGACCGCCACCTCATACGGTCCGCGCAGCACGGTGCGCAGCAGGCGGCGGGGCGCGTGGAACCGGTCCAGCGGCAGCACGCCACGGAACTCGGGATCCAGCCAGTATAGCCGATTGCCGCGCCGCGTTTCGGCCATGGGAAACAGGCCGACGCGATAGGCGCGGAGCAATAGCTCGGGCGTGACCTCGACAGTGCGGCGCGACATTGATGCGGACGGTATCATGGCTCGCCGCCGGGTTCACGCGTCAAACAGTATCCTAGACATCCAGCGTGACGGATACCGGCACGTGGTCGGACGTTTGAGGCCAGTCCCGTGCATCCTTGAGCACCGTCATGCTGCGCAGCCCGGCAGTCAGATCCGGCGTGACCCACACATGGTCCAACCGGCGGCCACGGTTGGACAGCCGCCAGTCCTTGTTGCGGTAGGACCACCAGGTGAACAACTTCTCCTCCGGCGGCACGAAGTGGCGTAGCGCGTCATACCAGCCGGCCTTCTGCCAGGCGACCATGTGCTCCACCTCAATCGGAGTATGGCTCACCACGCTCAGTAACTGCTTGTGGCTCCACACATCCTGCTCTAGCGGGGCGATGTTCAAATCGCCCACAAGCACTGCCCGGCGCAATCCGGTACGGGCGGCGAACCAGTCGGTTGCTTGCGACACGAAGGCGAGCTTGTGGGCGAATTTCGGGTTTGCCTCGGTATCGGGAATGTCGCCGCCGGCCGGCACGTAGAAATCGTGCAACTCCAGGGGGCCAGACGGTAATAGCAAAGCGACCTGCAAATGCCGGCAATCGCCCTTTTCGCACCAATCCGGCGCGTCCCAATCGGTCACCAACGGGATGCGGGACAGAATTGCCACGCCATTATAGCCCTTCATCCCCTTTCGCGCGACGTAGGGATACCCCAGCGCAGGCGGCCCGGCGTCCGGAAACAGCTCGTCCGGCACCTTGGTCTCCTGCAGGCATATGACGTCGGGGTCCAGCGCCGCCACCAGCCGTTCCAGCAACGGCAGGCGCAGGCGGAGGGAGTTGATGTTCCAGGTCGCGATTCGGAGGGAGGCCATGCGGCAATATGTCCCGCCCTGCCATCCCGACCAACCCGGCCCCGCTTGACCAACCTTATCGTTGGGATAGAAGTCCGGTCCAAGTCGAACCCCCGGGGATAGGAAATACCATGAATCGCAGGCACTTCGTCGCAGCCATGGCCGGCGTAATGGCACTGGCCGGAGCGGCCCGCGCGCAGGAGCCAGTGCAGCTCGGCTCGATTGAAATCCTGTCCGGGCCGAATGCCGCCTATGGCGTCGCCATCAAGGCCGGGCTGGAACTGGCGCTGGACGAGGTGAACGCCAAGGGCGTGCTGGGCGGCCGCAAGATCAACCTCATCGTGGAGGACAGCGCGGCCAATAAGGACCAGGCGATCAACGCCGCCCGCAAGCTGATCGGGCGCGACAAGGTCGTCGCCATCATCGGGCCAACCTTGTCCAACGAGATGTTCGCCGTCGGCCCCGTCGCCAACGAGCGCAAGATTCCCATCCTCGGCACGTCCACCACCGCCAACGGCATCACCGCCATGGGCGATTACGTGTTCCGCACCTCCCTGCCCGAAAGCGACGTCATCCCCGTCACGCTCAAGAAGGCGATGGACCGCGGCGTGAAGACCATCGCGCTGATGTATGCCAATGACGACGCGTTCTCGAAGTCCGGCTACGACGTGATGAAGTCTGCCGCCGAGAAGGCCGGGCTGAAGATCGTCGATATCGAGAGCTTCGGCAGCAAAGACAGCGACTTCTCGGCCCAACTGACCAAGATCAAGCAGTTGAAGCCGGACGCCGTCGGCATTTCCGCCCTGGTAGAACCAGTGTCTGGTGTGCTGCTGGCGGCGCGCCAACTTGGCTTCGGGCCAGAGACGCTGTTCATCGGCGGCAACGGCAGCAACTCGCCCAAGCTGGGGGAGATCGCTGGCAAGGCGGCGGATGGCCTGCTGGTCGGCAGCCCCTGGTTCGTGGGCAAGCCCACTGCGGTAAACACCAAGTTCGTGGCCGATTTCCAAAAGAAGTACAGCAAGGAACCGGACCAGTTCGCCGCCCAGGCTTATGACGCGATGAAGATCATGGCCGCCGCGATCGACCGTGCCGGGGCTGCCGAGCCAGCCATGGTGCGGGATGCATTGATGCAGACCAAATTCGAGGGCGTGATGGGCCCCTTCTCCTTCACCACCGGCCGCGACCCTGCGTCCGCTGAGGGCGTGGTGGTGCTGGTGATGCAAAATGGCAAGTTTGGTATCGCTCCGTAATACGAAAACGTCGGATTACGCCCTGGTCGAGCAATGAAGGGTTGACCAGGGGGGCCTCGCCGCCGCATTTCCGGGCGTCATATTCGTAGAGGCGACGTGAATGGCCGCGCCCGCTCGTGGCCATGACGGCTAGTTCGGAACCCAATGTTAGCCCAACAACTCGTCAACGGCGTCCTGCTTGGGGCGACCTACGCCTTGTTCGCCCTCGGCTTTACGCTGATGTTCGGCGTGCTGAAGGTCATCAATCTCACCTACGGCTTCTACTTCTCGGCCGGTGCCCTCGTGGCGTTGTGGCTGGTGCGTACGCTCGGTTTCGGCATTTGGACCGCCCTACCCGTCGCAGCCATGGCCGCCGGGCTGATCGCGGTGGTGGTGGATTGGCTACTGCTGACCCGGCTGCGCAGTGCCAAAGCGCCGGAACTTGCATCCCTCATGGTAACGTTGGGCGCGGTGCTGGCGCTGTATTCGGCGCTGACCGCCTGGCTCGGCTCCGACATCCGCCGTCTGCCGCCGGACGTGATCAGTGGCGAGGCCCTGCAGATCGGCTCCGTCCGGGTGACGCTTGCACAGTTGCTCATCCTGGGCGCCGTCGCCATCCTGATTGCGGCGCTGATCTGGCTGCTGCGCGGCACGAAGCTCGGCCTGGCGATCCGCGCTATGGCCGACCGGCCGGATGCTGCCGAGCTCATGGGCATCAACACCCTGCGTGCCGCCGCCATCGTCTCGTTCATATCCGGGTGCCTCGCCGGCGCTGGCGGCGTGCTAATCGGCCTGCAGCGCAACGCCATCCAGCCATATATGGGTGAGGAGATGATGCTTCGCGGCTTCGTCGTTATCATCGTTGGCGGCCTAGGCGACATTCGTGGCGCGGTGATTGCCGGCATGCTGCTGGGCCTGCTGGAGGTAATGACCGCCGGCTACGTCAGCTCGAACCTAAAGGAGGCAGTGGCTTTCCTGGTGCTGGTCGTCGTGTTGTGGACCCGGCCTTCCGGTCTGTTCGGCCGCGCCATGACCCGGCGTGCATAGGCAATCATGACCATCCCTCCCTGGCTGGACGATTTCCTGTGGACGTATGGCAACCTGGTACACGCATTGGGCGTCAACGGGCTGCTGGCGCTGTCCATGTATGTGGTGCTCGCTGTCGGCCAGCTTTCCCTGGGCCAGGCGGCATTCATGGGGCTAGGCGCCTATTCCTCCGTGCTGATGACGCAGCAGCTCGGCCTGCCGTTCTGGGCGGTGCTGCCGCTATCGGTGCTGGCGCCGGTGGTGTTCGCCCTGGTGATCGGCCTGCCGACGCTGCGGCTATCGGGCGTATACCTCGCCATTGCCACCATCGGGTTGGGCGAGGTGCTGCGTGCCGTTTACCTCAACGTCGATTTGTTCGGCGGCGCGCTGGGGCTGTCCGGCATCCCGGAGCGCGCCGACAACACCATGATCTACGGCCTGCTGCTCGCGGCCATCCTGGCGCTGTGGCTGGTCGGCCGCAGCGGCATCGGGCGCGCGATGGAGGCGATGCGGGAGGATGAAACCGCGGCCGCCGTCATGGGCGTGAACCTGCTGCGCTATAAAATGGGCGCGCTCGTTGCCTCCGCCGCATTGGCCGGGCTCGCAGGGTGCCTGAACGCCCACGTCTCCTCTTTCATCGGCCCGGGCGAATATGGGTTCGAGCCCGCGGTCACCATTCTGTCCTACGCCCTATTGGGCGGCATCGGGACGCCGATCGCCTCCGTGGTGGGTGCGTTCATTCTGACCCTGCTGCCCGAGTTGCTGCGGGAGCTGTCGGACCTACGGCTGGTGCTGAACGGCGTCATCATCGTGGTGGCCGTGCTGTTCCTGCCCGGCGGCGTACTCCCCTTCCGCTTGCGGCGGCGCGCGGCGTGACCAACCTGCTGGAGGTGTCGGGCCTGACCCGGAAATTTGCCGGCCTGGTCGCGGTGGACAATCTGGACATGCAGGTAGCAGCCGGCGGCATCCACGCCGTCATCGGGCCGAATGGCGCCGGCAAGACCACGCTGTTCAACCTCATCTCCGGACTGCTGCCGCCAACGTCCGGCCGTATCATCCTGGCCGGCCAGGATGTCACAAGGCTGCCCGCACATCGCCGTGCTGCCTTGGGCGTGGCGCGGACATTCCAGAATATACGGATCTTCGGCGCCATGACCGTGCTGGAGAACGTCCTTACCGGCCTGCACACGACCGCCCGCGCCACCCTGCCGGAGGTGATCTTCCGCCTGCCGCGTTTCCGCCGCCAGGAACGCGACGCGGTGGCGCAGGCGATGGCCGCGCTGGACCTGGTGGGGCTGCGCGACCAGGCGAACAGCCGGGCCGCCTCCCTCTCCTACGGCGACGCCCGCCGGCTGGAGATCGCCCGCGCCATGGCCGCGCGCCCCCGCTTGCTGCTACTGGACGAGCCGGCTGCCGGGCTGAACCCCGCCGAGACCACGCGCCTGGCCGACTTGGTGCGCACCATCCGCAGCGCCGGCACCACGGTGCTGCTGGTGGAGCACGACATGGGCTTCGTGATGGATATTTCGGAGGACGTCACCGTGCTCAGCTTCGGCCGTCGCATCTTCGGTGGGCCACCTTTGGCCGTCCGGCAGGATCCGGCAGTCATCGAGGCCTATCTGGGCCACAAGGTCGCCGCCAAACTTGCGGCCGGCGCCACCACCGGGGTGCGCGGCGCGTGAGCGGACTGAGGATCGAAGGGCTGGTCGTCGCCTACGGTCGCACCGTGGCGGTCAAGGGCATCGACCTGGTGGTCGAACCCGGACAGGTGGTGACGTTGATCGGCGCAAACGGCGCGGGCAAAACAACGGTCATGCGCGCCGTTTCCGGCCTGATCCGCGCGAAATCCGGCCGGGTGATCTTCGATGGCGTGGATATCGCCGGCCGCCGGGCACACGCCATTGCTGCCCTCGGGCTGCGCCAGGTGCCGGAGGGGCGGCAGGTCTTCGCCGACCTCACCGTGGCGGATAACCTCGCCCTCGGCGCCTACACCCTGTCCGATCGCGCCGAACTGGCCCGGCGGCGCGATGCGGTGCTCACCCGGTTCCCCCGCCTGCGGGAGCGACTGACGCAGTTGGCCGGCTCGATGTCCGGCGGGGAGCAGCAGATGCTCGCCTTCGGCCGCGCACTGATGGGCGCTCCACGGCTGTTGCTGATGGACGAGCCCTCCATGGGCCTTGCGCCGCTATTCGTGGAAGAGATCTTCAACGCCATCGCGGATCTACGCCGGGAAGGTATCACGATCTTACTGGTCGAACAGAACGCCTCGGCGGCGTTGGACGTGGCGGATTACGCCTATGTGCTGGAGACGGGACACATTGTTCTACAGGGCGAGGCTTCGGTCCTAGCGAACGATCCGGCGGTGACCGCAGCCTATCTCGGTGGGCACTGAGCGCGGGAATGTGATCGTGCGGCAAGTCCCCTTGCCGCAAAGATGCCATGGTCGACGCGTATATATGGTCACACGGTAAGTGAACGCGTCGTTTACACCGGATGTTTTTTGAGGAGCCCATCAATGAGCCCGAAACTCGGTTTGCTTGTTGCTGTTCCGGTGGCGATCGGCCTGCTTGCGGCCTCTACGCCGGCTAATGCGTATTGGAATCGCGGTGGATATCGCGGCGGCGGATACTACCGCGGTGGTGGCGTCGGCCCTGGCATTGCAGGCGCGATCGTTGGTCTGGGTGTCGGCGCGGCGATCGCGGGTGCCTATGCGCCCCGCTACTACGCGCCCCCAGTCTATTACGCCCCGCCGCCACCGGTCTACTACGCGCCGCCCCCGGCCTATTACGCTTACCCGGGCTACTACCGTTAAATTTGCAACCCAACGCCCTCTCCCATCCAGGAGAGGGCGTTGTCGTTTCTGCCTAGATGATCGTCGTTTTAACGATACCGACGCCGTCCAATGACCCTTCCAACACGTCGCCCTTGACGCAGGCCGCGACGCCCTCCGGCGTTCCGGTGAAGATGAGGTCGCCGGGCTGCAGTTCCACAAGCTTCGACAGGTAGGAAATGACTTCCGGCACGCTCCAGATCAGCATGTTGAGGTCGGAGGTCTGACGAATCTTGCCATTCACCTTCAGCTCGATATGACCCTTGCCGGGGTCGATATCGAAAGCCGGCACCAGATCGCTGATCGGGGCGGATTTATCGAATCCCTTCGCCATGTCCCAAGGACGGCCGAGCTTCTTGGCCTCGGCCTGCATGTCGCGCCGGGTCATGTCCAGGCCGCAGCCATAGCCCCAGACGTGGCTCATCGCCTCTGACTCGGCGATGTGCGAGCCTCCTTTGCCGATCGCGACGACTTGCTCCATCTCGTGGTGCAGGTCGGATGTCATGGTCGGATAAGGCATGTCGGCGCCGCCGGTGATCAGCGCATCGGCGGGTTTGGTGAAGAAGAATGGCGCTTCACGGTCCGGGTCGTGCCCCATCTCGCGCGCATGAGCGGCGTAGTTGCGGCCGACGCAGAAGATCCGGCGAACCGGGAACGTGCCGCCGCCGACGACGGGCACGGTGACGGGGGGAACGGGCGGGATAACGCTTTCGGCCATTTCGAACATCCTTCGGATCGACGACCCGCAACCTATCCCCGGCGCGGGGCCACGGCCACCCTTAGCCGGATGCCAGCCTCAACGGGCGCCGGCCCTAGTCGGCCACCGCGCCCAGCGCGCCAACGCGGGCGCGCACCGCATCACCAAACGAGGCAAGGATGGCGCGGGACACGGCGTCCGTCATCCAGTCGTATTCCGGGTGCCACTGCACCCCCACGGCGAAGCCCCGGGCAGTGGCGACCCGAACCGCCTCGACCGTGCCATCCGGGGCCGTGCCCTCCACCACCAGACCGGGCGCCAATCGGTCCATTCCCTGGTTGTGCAGCGAGTTGATGCCAATCGTCGTGGCGCCGGCTACGCGATGCAGCCAACTGCCGGGGACGACGCTGACAGAATGTGCCTTGCCGGTGCGCACCTTGCCGTTCGGCTGCATCGGCGTCGAATGATCCATGCGGCCGGGTAGATCCTGCAGCCGCTGATGCAGGGAGCCGCCCAGCGCCACGTTGAGTTCCTGCATGCCGCGACAGATCGCCAACACCGGCGTGCCGTTGCGAATGGCCGCGCGGATCAGCGGCAAGGTCATGCTGTCCCGTGCCGGATCTTCAGGCGTCCCCTCCGCATGGGGCGGACCGTCGTACAGACTCGGCTGGACGTTGGACCGGCTGCCCGTGAGGATGATGCCATCCAGTCGCGATAGGATCGTGTCGATGTCGCAGGCGTCGCCATTGGCGGGGATCAGCACCGGAACGGCGTTCACCACCTCATGGGTCGCGCGAATGTAGGTGTCGGATGCGGCATGATTCACCATGCCGAACGTGCCGAACAATTTGGTGCAGCAGGAAATCCCGACCAGCGGCTTCATGCTGCGATAATGGTCAGTCTGTGCGACGTTTTGAAGTCAATTCCGCGCCTATTGGCTGTTGTTCTGGAAAAACTTCGGATCGATGAAGGTGAACAGTTTCTGGTCGAACGTGCCGCCTAGCTGGACGTCGAACAGGGTGATCCGCGTCTCCTGCCGCTGCGCATCCACCACGGTCCAGGATCGCAGCGTCATCGGCTTATCAGCGAAAATCAGCGTCAGCGAGCCTTCCGATGGCGATGCGGTGCGCAAAAGCGTCACCTGGACTTGGCCTGGGAAGCGGGTGACCTTGGTCACCGTCACGTCGCCGGACAGGCGCAGATTGTCCTGTAACAGCAATCCCAGCGGGGTGCGCCCAAGTGGAATGTTGCTGGTCTGCTGCAATTGCGAGTCGTTGAACACCAGCAGGCCGTGCCCGGCGACCAAGAGGAACGGCGCCGGCGCATCGTATTGGAACCGCATACGGCCGGGCCGGTCCAGCCAGGCAGTTCCGCCGCTGATGCTGCCATTTGGCGCGATCTGCTGGAATCGTGCCTTCAGCGTATGGATGGCGTTCAGCGCGACCTCGGCCTGGGCGATATCCGCCTGATCTTGCGGGCTGAGCGCCTGGGCGTGCGCAAACGCGGGCAGCAGGAGCAACGGGGAAGCCAGGAACGAGCGACGATTCATGCCGCCGATATGCCCCCGCCAGCGCCCGGGTGAAACCCCTGCCCCGCGTTCGGCACCAGGTCGATGGCCACCGTCTTCACCAGCGCCAGAACCGGCGCCTCTGGGACGAGCGCCAGCCGCTGGATCGCATCCGGCAACCTGATGTTCCATCGGCACATCACCCCCTTGGATATCATCACTGCCCTAGCACTGTTGGTTGGACGGCGGCGTTGACCAGGCCATGCCCATAGAACCGGGTTTGTGGCAGCACACCCGCCACGAGTACCGCCAGTGGCAGGCTGAAGCCCACGGCATGCACCGCGACATCCAAGGTGAGCCAAATCGCCTGCCTGTCGTCGGGTGAAAGGCTCAGCACCGGGCAGGCAAGCCCAACTCAGCCGCCCTTGTCGTCCGAATTGACGCCCAATTGCTTCAGCTTGCGATGCAGCGCGCTGCGCTCCATCCCGACGAAGCCGGCGGTGCGGCTGATGTTGCCGCCGAATCGAACCAGTTGCGCCTGCAGATACTGCGTCTCGAACAAGTCACGCGCCTCCCGCAATGGCAGGGCCATGATGTCGGCGGTGGGGTCGAAATTCAGCAGCGCCGGGGCGCCCTGCCCAATTTCCGGCGGCAACATGTCGGCCCGTACGGCGTCGCTGGCGCCGCCAGGGGCCATGATCAACAGCCAGTCCATCAGGTTGCGCAACTGCCGCACATTGCCGGGCCAATCGTAAGCCTGCAGCGCCGCCAGCGTGTCCGCCGACAGCTCACGCGGGGACATGCCGGAGTTTTCCGCCGACCGAGTCATGAAGTGCCGGGCCAACTCGGGAATGTCCTCGCGCCGCTCACGCAGGCTGGGCATGCGCAGAGGGACGACGGCAAGGCGGTAGTAGAGATCCTCGCGGAACCGGCCGGCCGCGATCTCGGCCTGCAGATCCTTGTTGGTAATGGCGAGCACACGGACATCGACCTTCACCCGCGCATTGCCGCCCAGCCGCTCGAACGTCTGATCCTGGAGGGCGCGCACGATCTTGCCCTGGGTTTCCAGCGGCATGTCGGACACCTCGTCCAGCAGCAGCGTGCCGCCGTGCGCACGTTCCAGAACGCCCGCGCGCCGTGGCGAGGCGCTGGCGTCCGACCCGGCCTCGACTCCGAACAACTCCTCCTCGAACCGTCCCGGAGCGAGCGTCGCGCAGTTCAGCGCCACGAATGGCCCGTCGGACCGGCGAGAACGCGCGTGGATCATGCGCGCCGCCACTTCCTTGCCCGACCCGGCCGGCCCGTGGATCAGCACGCGGGAGCCGGTGGGCGCCACCCGCTCCACCCCGGCGCGCAGGGTCACGATCGCGCTGCTCTCGCCGGTTAGCGCCGTCTCGGCACCGACTCGCAGTCGCAACTCGGCATTTTCGCGTGCCAGTCGGGACGCTTCCAGCGCCCGACGGGCCTGCAGCAGCAATCGGTCGGACTTGAACGGCTTCTCCAGGAAATCGTATGCGCCGTGCTGGATGGCCGTGACTGCCATCTCAATCGTGCCGTGGCCCGAGATCATGACGACCGGAATATGCGGTTCCTCGACATGGAGGGCCTGGAGAATCCCCAACCCGTCGAGCTTCGAGTTCATCAACCAAACGTCCAGGATCACCATGGACGGGCGGCGCGCCCGGAACGCGGCTAACGCGCCGTCCGAATCGGCCGCCATGCGAGTCTCGTAGCCCTCGTCTCGTAGAATCCCCTCTATCAGCATCCGGATGTCGGGTTCGTCGTCGACGATCAGTATCTCATGCGCCATGCAGGGGTCTTTATACGTTAAGTCGAACGGGCGGAACCGGTCAGCTAATGCCGGCGGCTATGGGCAGAATGAGGCTTGCGACGGCGCCCGGGCCTCCAACCCGATCCTCCAACAACAGGCGACCTCCGTGATCTTCCATGATCTTCTTGACGATGGCGAGGCCGAGGCCAGTGCCTTTGGGCTTATGGGTGACATAAGGCTCCGTCAATCGATCACGATCTTCGGCTGGTAGCCCTACGCCGTCATCCGTGACAGATAGCGTCACGGTGTCGTGATCTGTGGCGACGGCTACCGTGATTGCGCCACTCCCCTCGCCTTCTTCTCGCGGACGCATGCCGGCGGCGTCGGCTGCGTTCATCAACAGATTGGTCAGCGCCTGCGTGATCAGCCGCCGGTCGCATGATGCCATCGGGCCCTGGTCCGGCAGGTTGATCGTCCACGCGATCTCCGAGTGCGCCTGCCGCTGCAGGACCAGCGACTCCCGCGCGATCCGGCCGATATCCTCTGGCTTGATTACCGGCTGCGGCATGCGGGCGAAGGCGCTGAACTCATCCACCATGCGGCCGATATCACCGACATGGCGCACTATGGTGTCCGCGCACTGGGCGAAGGTGACGGGGTCGGACTGAATCTCCTTGGTGAACCGCCGCTTCAGCCGTTCCGCCGCGAGTTGGATGGGGGTCAGCGGATTCTTGATCTCGTGCGCGATACGCCGGGCGACATCGGACCAGGCGGCCTTGCGCTGGGCCGCCACCAATTCGGTGACGTCGTCAAAGGTGACGACGAAGCCGTCGACTCCCTCGCCCTTCATCTCCGTCCCAATCCGCACCAGCAGGGTGCGGCGGTTGCCCGGCGGTCCAACCTGCACCTCCGCCGTTTTGGGCTTCTCTGGCGCTGCCTGCGCCTCCGCCAGCAACGTGGCGAATTCCGGCACGACCTGGGCGAGCGGCAGGCCGCTGGACGCCATGAGGTCGGTGCCCATCAGCTCGCTGGCCGCACGGTTCGGCAGGTCCACCCTGGTTTCACGATCCAGCCCAATCACTCCGGCGGAAACCCCTGCCAACACCGTCTCGGTGAAGCGCCGCCGCTCATCGATCTGGGAGTAGGCGTCCATCAGTTCCGCGCGTTGGGCGCTCAACTGGCCGGTCATGCGGTTGAATGCGCGGGACAATCCCGCGACCTCGTCCTCGCTGCGAACCTCCGGCACACGTACCGCCAGATCGCCAGCCCGCACCCGCTCCGCCGCATGGATCAACCGCCCCACAGGCCGGGCGATCTGGTTGGCGAGCACCAGCCCGGTCAGGACCGCTGCAAACAGCACCAGCAATGCCACCAGGGCGAAGATGACGGCGAAGGTGACCTGCAATTTCGTCCGGTTGTCGTCAAGCCGATGGTATTCGGCGACCAAGTTCTCCGTCCGTTGCACGGCGGCGATGATCTGCGTGTCCACCGGGCGGTCGACCATCAGCATCAGTTCGGGCGTGGAGCCCAGTTTCACCACGGCGCGCACGTGGTTGTCGCTGCCGCCGCCGATCACCGCGACGTCACCGCGCCGGGCCGGCTCGATCTCCTCATCGGTCGGCAACTCGACGAAATTCCCGCTAAGCACACCGGAGGACACAACGATTTCATGTGTGTAGGGGTCGTAGATCACGGCCTGGATCAGCCCGTGAAACGTGGTTTCCTGGTCCAGCACCTGCTGGAACAATTGCGGCCGATTGGCCAGGAACGCGCCGGCACGGTTCAGCGTGATGGCAACGCCCAGCGCGTCCGCCTTGATATTGTTGCGATGCTCCTCCAGCGAGGACCGGGCGGACGATAGGCTGGCATCCAACGCGTTGCGGATGCGGTCATCGAACCAGCTCTGGATGCCCAGGTTGAAGAACGCGACCGCGAACACCGCCACCACGATGGACGGGGTGACCGCGACCACGCCGAACATCAGCACCAGCCGCACATGCAACCGTGACCCGGCGGAGCCGCGCCGACGCTCGACCCAAACCCGCGTCAGCCGGCCCGCCAGCACCGCGCCCAGCAGCAGCAGCACCGCCGCGCTGGCCAGGATGGACACGAACACGACGTTCGGCCGCAACGTGATCGGCGCGCCGCCCGACAGCAAAACGAAGGTTGCGATGGCCAGCACCAAGGCCACCGCCGCCAATATCAGCGTCACGACCTTGCCCAGCAGGATGTCCATCACCCGACCGAGACGCGAGCGCGTCGGCACCGGGGGCTGCAGCGACATCAGGTTGGGCGTGCTGTCCATGGATTAGCCGATGCCACGGACGACCGGGATCTCCAGATCGCGGATCTTCTTGCGCAACGTATTTCGATTGAGGCCCAGCATGGCCGCGGCCTTGATCTGATTGCCCCGTGTTGCCGACAGAGTCATCTGGATCAGCGGACGCTCCACCTCGGCGATCACCCGGTCGTAGATGTCGCGCATTGGCATCCCGTCACCGGCCGTGGCCAGAAACCGGCGAATATGCCGCTCCACCGCGGCGGCAAGCGGCTCGGCATGGCTCGACTCGACCGGGGTCTCCATCTCCTCCCCGCTGTGGGACAACTCGGCGGCGATCACCTCCTCGCCGATCACCTCCTGCGGATACAGGGCGGCCAGGCGGCGCATGAGGTTTTCCAATTCGCGCACATTGCCGGGCCAGCGATAGGCACGCAGCCGGTCGAGCGCGCCCTGGTCCAGCGACTTGCCGGGCAGCCCCATTTCCTTCGCGCGATCCAGGAAGTGCCGGGCGAGCACGGGGATATCCTCCGTCCGCTCCCGCAGCGCCGGAAGGCGGATCGGCACGACGTTGAGGCGATAGAACAAATCTTCGCGGAACTGCCCGGCGCGAATCGCCTGGCGCAGGTCGCGGTGGGTGGCCGCGACGATGCGGACGTTGGCCTTGATGGGCTGGCGACCGCCGACGGTGGTGAATTCACCCTCCTGCAGCACCCGTAGCAGCCGCGTCTGCGCCTCGTGCGGCATGTCGCCGATCTCGTCCAGGAACAGCGTGCCGCCATGCGCCTGTTCGAACCGTCCCTGGTTGCGGTTGTGGGCACCGGTGAAGGCGCCGCGCTCGTGCCCAAACAGCTCGCTTTCGATCAATTCCCGTGGGATAGCGGCCATGTTGATGGCGACGAACGGGGCGGCGCGGCGGCGGCCGTAATCGTGCAGTGCGCGGGCCACCAGTTCCTTGCCGGTGCCGGACTCGCCGGTCACCATCACCGTCAAATCCGCCGTGGTCAGCCGGGCAATGCTGCGATAGATCTCCTGCATCGCGACCGAGCGGCCGATCAGCGGCAGCTTCTCCTCTTTCTCCACCGGGTCGGTTTCGGGCGGCAGTGGCGGCGGGGCGGCCAAGGCCCGGCCGACCACCGCGAGAAGTTCCTTCAGGTCGAATGGCTTGGGCAGGTATTCGAATGCCCCACGCTGGGCCGCCTTCACCGCCGTCATCAGCGTGGATTGGGCGCTCATCACCACCACGCGCAGATCCGGCCGGATGCGGCGGATGCGCGGGATCAGGTCCAGCCCGTTCTCGTCCGGCATCACCACGTCGGTGATGACCAGGTCGCCCTCCCCGTCTTCCACCCATCGCCACAGGGTGGCGGCATTGGAGCAGGAGCGGACCTGATAGCCGGATCGGCCCAACGCCTGGGTCAAGACGGTTCGGATGGAACGGTCGTCATCGGCAATCAGGACGGTCGGTATGGTCATGCACTACCTCGAAAAGACCGGGGCGCTGCCCCAAATCTGGCAAGGGACGGTCGTCCCTTGAAATGCGTCTTGGTGGCGGGGCTATTCCCCGTCGACGTCTTCGCTGATCACCGGCAAATGCAGCGCGAATTCGGTCCGCCCCGGCACGCTGTCAACCTCGATCAGCCCGCCATGGTCGGCGACGATTTTCGCCACCAATGCCAGCCCCAGCCCGCTACCGGACGGTTTCGACGTCACGAACGGCTCGAACAGATGCTGGCGCATATCCTCGGTGATACCGGGGCCATTATCCCGCACCGTCACCACCAATGGCAGATGCACCCGCTGCGTCGACCCGGGAATGGCCAAGCGAACGCCGTGCCGATAGGCAGTGGTTAACGTGATCTCGCCGTCATGCTCGTTGGCGGTGATCGATTCCGCAGCATTTTTTACCAGGTTCAGCAGCACCTGAACCAACTGATCCCGGTTGGCATACACCGGCGGCAACGACGGATCGTATGATTCGTTGAACCTCAAATGCGCGGCGAACCCGGTCTGCGCCAGACGCCGCACGTGTTCTAGAACGCGATGAATGTTCACCGCCCGGCGCTCGATCGGCTTCTCGCCGAACGCCTCCATCCGATCGACCAGCGCGCGGATGCGATCGGCCTCGTCGCGGATCAAAACCGCCAACTCCCGGTCGGCCTCGCTCACGCTGCCCTCCAGTAACTGGGCAGCGCCGCGAATGCCGGAGAGCGGGTTCTTCACCTCATGCGCCAGGATCGCGGCCATCCCGCTCACCGAGCGGGCGGCCGAGCGGAACACGGTTTGCCGGTCTAGCGCCCGGGCGGCCGAGGCGTCCTGCAGCGATAGCACGACGTTGCCGGGTTCCTCGTTCAACGGGGTGGCTTGAACGGCGATCGCCTGCTTGTGCAGCCGCGGGCTTTCCAGCGACAGATCGTGGTCGGCGATCGTGATGCCGTGCTGGCGCACCTGGCCGATCAGGTCGAATAGCGGGTGATCCTCGGGCAGCAGGTCTTTCAGCCCCATATGGGACAGTTGCTGCATCGACAGGCCAAGGAACTGCTCCGCCGCGTGGTTGGCAAAGCGGAAGCGATTGTCGGCGTCCAGCAGCACGACGGGCACCGGCAGCGCGCCCAGCATGGCGGCAGCGTCGATCTCTGGGCCGCGGGCGGGGGATTTACCGATGATTCGCAGGCCGCTGCGCGCCACCATTCCCATCATGCCGCAAGCGCCTCCGGCGCCTGCATCCGGCGGTCGTAGAACTCGTCGATCAAGCTGCGAACGGCGGACACTTCGTCGCACCGCATGACGGCGGCGCGAAATTCGGCGGATCCGTGCAAGCCGCGGGAATACCAGGCGACGTGCTTGCGCCCCAGCCGAAGCCCCGGCTGCACGCCAAAATGGGCGAGCATCGCCTCATAATGCTCGATCAGAATGGCTTTTTGCGTCGCCAGCGAGGGGTCCGCCAGGCGCCTGCCGCTGCGCAGGAACGCGGCCACTTGGGCCGGAAACCACGGCCGGCCGTAGCAGCCACGCCCGACCATCACACCATCGGCGCCGGACCTGGCCCGCGCCTCGGCCGCTTCCTCGACCGTGGTGATGTCGCCATTAGCAATCACCGGGATCGATACCGCTGCCTTCACGGTGGCAATGAAGTCCCAATCCGCGGTGCCTGTGTAGAATTGCTGCCGGGTGCGGCCATGCACTGTCACCATGGTGATGCCTGATTCCTCGGCAATCTTTGACAATCTAGGCGCGTTCAGCGTCGTGTGATCCCACCCC
Organism: Acidisphaera sp. L21; assembly: GCF_009765685.1. Taxonomy (GTDB): domain Bacteria; phylum Pseudomonadota; class Alphaproteobacteria; order Acetobacterales; family Acetobacteraceae; genus LMUY01. Next base: position 71,411 of record NZ_LMUY01000074.1, read on the forward strand.
ATACGCATCTTCAGGGTTACGGGAACAGGCACCGCGCGAACAGTTGCCTCCAGAATGCGGGCCGCACCTACCTCATCCCGCATCAGGGCGGAACCGGCGCTTTGGCCGACTGCGACTTTTTTTACCGGGCAGCCAAAATTAATGTCGATCAGATCGGCACCGCGGCCTTCGGCGATCCTGGCTGCCTCCGCCATGGCTGCTGGATCGCATCCGGCCAGTTGAATGGAGTTCGGACCAGCCGCCTCATCCACGCTCGCCATCCGCATCGTCGCCTGATTTTCGCGCACCATTGCCCACGATGCGATCATCTCCGACACGACAAGGCCGGTGCCTAACCGTTTGGCAAGACGACGAAATGGCAGATCGGTCACCCCGGACATCGGGGCAAGTATAACCGGCGTCTCGATCGTGACTGCCCGCGAACCGGCGCCCAAAGTCAAAGCTGGAAGATCATTGCCCATCATTTGAGCAAATTACGCGGAGGGCGGCAGCATAGCAATCGCGCGATCCTACTCATTGACGGGAGTGTCGCCGCCGCGCATTTCTCCGCCCCATGCGAATTGCCGCCATCTTGGTCGCTGCGGGCAGCGGCAGCCGCTTCGGCGGCGACATCCCCAAACAGTTCATCTTCCTCGCTGGAAAGCCAGTGATCCGCCACGCGGCGGAGGCGCTACTGGCCCATGTCTCCATCATCCAGCCCGTCGGCGATGCCGAGCCGATCGCCAACGCGTTGCGAGGCCTGGCCATTCTGCCTGCCGTGCCGGGTGGGACGACGCGGCAGGCGAGCGTGAATGCCGGGCTTCATGCCCTGGTGCCGCATGCGCCGGACATCGTGCTGGTGCATGACGCCGCGCGGCCGTTCGTGCCGGCAACCGTTATTCCGGCCCTGCTGATCGCCCTCCGCACACATGACGGCGCCATCCCCGCCGTGCCAGTCGCCGACACGCTGAAGCGCGTGCAATCCGGACGTATCGTCGCGACGGTGCCGCGGGACGGGCTGTATCGGGCACAGACCCCTCAGGGCTTCCGCTACCACCTGCTGCGCGCCCTGCATGCCACCGGCGACCGCGGCGCCACCGACGACGCCGCCCTGCTGGAAGCCGCGGGCCATCCGGTGGCGATCGTTCCCGGCGCTGACGACAACATCAAGCTGACCTTTCCGGAGGATATCGTGCGTCTGGAAAATGCTTTGGCCCCCGGGCTGATACCGCGTGTCGGCACCGGCTTCGACGTGCATGCGGTGGAGGCCGGGCGCCCGCTGGTGCTATGTGGCATTACCGTGCCGCATGATTGGGGCCTCGCGGGGCACTCTGATGCCGATGTCGGCATTCACGCTCTGTGCGATGCCATCTACGGCGCGTTGGCCGAGGGCGATATCGGACGCCATTTCCCCCCGAGCGAATCGGAGTGGAAAGATGCCGACAGCGCGCGCTTCCTGCGCCACGCAGCGGAGCGGATCGCCGCCCGCGGCGGCATGTTGGCGAATGCCGATGTCACGCTCATCTGCGAGCGTCCGAAGATCACCCCCCATGCCCCGGCGATGATCGCGCGCCTGGCCGAACTGATGGGTGTCGATATCGGCCGCATTTCCGTCAAGGCCACTACCACCGAGCGGCTGGGCTTTCCGGGCCGTGGCGAAGGCATCGCGGCGCAAGCCGTCGCGACGATCCTGCTGCCCGCGTAGCGCCCCCTTGCACGCCAGGTCCCAACGAATCAGGGTGGTGGCAAAGGAGACTTGCATGAACCGCATCGTGCCCGCTTTGGTCGCAACCATGCTCGTCGGCGCCTGCACCGCCCACGTCGCGTCCGCATACCCCGTTCCGCCGGCGCTTCCGGCAGAGACGATGCCGTTGCCGCCGGTGAGCAGCGAAACACTGGTCTGGCAGCCTGGCGATTGGGTCTTCACTGGTGGTTCGTATCGCTACGATGCCGGTCGCTACATTCCGGCTGCGGGGCACGGCCCGAACTGGGTGTTCGGTCACTGGATCGGCACGGACGGCAATTACGCTTGGGTGCCCGGCGGCTGGAACTAACCAGAGTCGCGCGGAGCACTTAGCTGACCGGTATTCAAATGGTATTCTCAACAACGCTTGAGGCCGTTAGAAGACGCCCATGAATGCACGCAAGAATGAGACTGTCAGCGACCGACTAACCTCCGCGGCGAAAGCCAAGCAGGCGATGCTGGAGAGGTTCAAGTCCCGACCCGGTCTAGATGACCCGGCGGTTCAAGAGCGGCTGGAGGCACAGAAGGCGATCATCGCCGCCCGTGAAGCCCGCGCCGCCGAGCGCAAGGCCGCTGCGGAAGCCGAAGAAGCCCGCATCGCCGCTGAAAAGGCCGAGCAGGCACGGCTGGCAGCGCTCGAGGCCCAGGCCGAGGCAGAACGCGAAGCCCGTCGTGCCGAAGAAGTCGCCGCCGCGGATGCCGATTACAAATCCCGCGCCCTTGCTTTGGCTGCCGAGCAGAAGGCCGCCCGCGACGCCCGCTACGCCCGCCGCAAGGCGCGCTGATCCGCCTGACGATACGCGGGGCGACTTGTGCGCCCCGCTTGCCGCCGCTTCTGGGGTACTGGCGGCCCCCGCTCCACACCAATGATCCACGCGGCATGTGGCCCCACGGTCGACCGTAGCCGCCGGTGCCGGAACACCCGGCGCGCCTTGGCCGCTACGGCCGCCAGGATGAATTCCGCCAGATCGGCCGCCTGAAACGGCACTGGCAGATCGAACTCCAGCACCAGTTCATCGGTGGCGACGTTGCGCCCGACGATATGGAACCCGAACCGGTTATAAAGATGCAGCGCCCGACTGTTCTCGGGCGCCACCAGGAGCCGTATGCGGCGGCAACCCTCCACGCCACGGAGCCGGGCCATTGCCGCCAGCAAGGCGCTGCGGCCGTAACCGCCTCCCTCCTGCCGACGGTCGATCGCGAGCCAGCCAAGCCACCAGCAGGCGCCGTCGCGCCGGTCGGGGTGAACGACATAGAACCCGATCAAACCCTCGCTCGCCTCGATGGCGATCAGGGAAGAGGCCGGGTTGCGTTTGACACTTGTGAGAATGTCGCCGATCGGCCCGATGAACCGGTCCGCCCGCGAAGGGTCGAATTCGATTTGGCGAATGGCATCCAATTCGGACGATAGCAGTCGTCGGTAAGATGGGGGCGCGAAGCCCCTAAGGGATAGCATGAAACTCTCTGATTTGGAGAAACGGGAGCGAACGCTCTGCTGCCGGGTAAACCGGCCAACAACCGCTTTAGGTGCACGCCCGGATACTATCCGGGCTAAAAACCTCTCTCATGGGCACACAGTAGTCTTTGTGCCCCCGGGCCAGCAAGCGAATTGCGATGAGGTAGACGCCGAGGTTGCAAACGCTTGGTCGCCAGAATCGGGCAGGCGGGATTCGAACCCACGACCCTCAGTCCCCCAGACTGATGCGCTACCAGGCTGCGCTACTGCCCGCTACTCTGATGATCCGGGATCGAGATCCACGGGTAGTGCGCCTCGACCGGGGAAGCCGATGCGCCGCGTTGCGATACTGCTCTGCGATGCGGCACCGTGTAGCAGTCGGTTCGTCGCACCGCAACGCCGCAGGTGCAGATCAGCGCGGCAACAACGCGCGCAAGGCCTCCAGTTCCTCCAGCGCATGATGCAACAGTGCCCGCAGCCGCTGGATCTCGACACCGTCGGACGGGTCGTTGCGCTGGATGGGTGCGGGTGGCATCGGCATGATGCCGGGCAGTGACAACAGGGTCGGCTGCTCCGCCTGCGTCGCGCGCTCGGCAGCGGCGGCGGCACGCTCGGCCTCCGTGGCCGGCGGGATGTCGTCGGACAGCTTGCCACCGCCTTCCCGCAACAAGCGCTGGACGCCCTTGATCGTGTAGCCCTGGATATACAGCAGGTCGGAAATGCGCCGCAGCAGCGAGATGTCGTCCGGGCGATAGTAGCGCCGTCCGCCCCCGCGCTTCAGCGGCTTCACCTGGGGAAACTTGGTTTCCCAAAATCGCAGAACATGCTGTGGTATGTGCAGTTCATCCGCCACCTCGCTGATTGTGCGAAATGCGTTCGGGGCTTTCTTCGGCTTCGCGCGGGCCTCCGCCAACTCATCCATGGGCGCGCCCGCAAGCATCATTCTTCATCGCCTGCGAACTCATCACCAGTGGGGACTGCGGTGCCATTGACGTGGGCCTTCAGCACTTGGCTCGGCCGAAACACCAGCACCCGGCGGGGCAGGATAGGCACTTCGATACCGGTTTTGGGGTTGCGCCCGATACGACGACCCTTTTGTCGGACCGAAAACGTTCCGAACCCACTGATTTTCACGGATTCTCCGCTCTCCAGAGAGCGTGCCAGGCGGTCCAAGACCGTTTCCAGCAGATCCGCAGACTCGTTCCGGGAAAGCCCAACCTGGGTATAGATACGTTCGGCCAGGTGCGCGCGGGTTACTGTGTTCATCCGCCGCACGCTATGCGGCGACGCTTGGAAGCGTCAAGCAAACGCCCTGGAATTAAACAAAACCTGGTCGGCTGTGGCGCTAGAGTCGCACCAGAGCGGATCCCCATGTCAACCCGCCACCCAGGGCCTCCAGCACCAGCAGGTCGCCACGCTGCATGCGGCCACTATGCCAGGCCTCCGACAAGGCCAGCGGGATAGACGCGGCCGAGGTGTTGGCGTGCCGATCGACCGTGACGACCACCCGATCCGGCGCCAGGCCCAGCTTGCGGCCCATGGCGTCGATGATGCGCAAATTGGCCTGATGCGGCACCAGCCAATTGACATCGGCACTGTGCATGCCATTGGCCGCCAGCGCTTCGTCCACCGCAGAAGCGAGCTTGCTGACCGCATGGCGAAAGATCTCCCGCCCATTCATCTTCAAATGGCCGCTGAGTTCCGGCCGGCCAACGGCGCCATCCACATACAAGAGCGGCCCCAGCGAGCCCTGGGAATGCAGATGGGTCGATAGGATGCCACGCCCGGCGGAACCCTCCGGCTGCTCCTCTGCTCGCAGGAACACCGCGCCCGCTCCGTCCCCGAACAGGACGCAGGTGCCGCGGTCGTTCCAGTCGAGGATGCGGGAATAGACCTCCGACCCTATCACCAGCGCACCGCGGACCTGGCCGCTGCGGATCATCGCATCGGCGATGCTCAGCCCGTAGACGAAGCCGCTGCAGGCTGCCGAAACGTCGAAGCCAAACCCGCCTGTGCCCAACTCGGCTTGCACGGCGACGGCCGTCGCCGGGAATGCCTGGTCCGGCGTGCTGGTGCCGAGAATGATGACGTCCACATCCGAGGCCTTGGCGCCGGCATGAGCCAGCGCAGCCGCAGCGGCGCGCGTGCCCATATACGCCGCGGTCTCATGCGGGCCGGCAATATGGCGCTGGCGGATGCCGGTGCGCTCGATGATCCATTCGTCGGATGTGTCGATCCGATCGGCCAGTTCGGCATTGGTGACGATGCGTTCCGGCAGATACGACCCGGCGCCCGCCAAAACGGCACGCAGCGTCATCAACGGGCCGCCGCCAATTGGGGGCCAGTTGCAGCAGGCAGGGCGATTTTGCTGAGGCCATCGCGGATGCGATCGTTGAACCGGTGCTCGACCATGTCGATGGCCACGTCGGTCGCATAGGCGAACTGCTCTGCATCGGTGCCGCCATGGGATTTCACCACGACGCCGTTCAGACCCAACATGATTGCTCCGTTATATCGCCGCGGATCAACCCACTCGCGCAGACGCTCCAATGCCGGGCGTGCCAATAAATACGCGACACGGCCGGCCCAGCTACTGCTGAACACCTGCTTCAGCATGGTGAAGACGAGCTTCAACGCGCCCTCCCCCATCTTCAGCGCGACATTGCCGGTAAAGCCGTCGGTGACGACCACGTCGGTCTTGCCGCCGGGGATGTCGTCACCCTCAACGAAGCCGTGGAACTGAGGTCCGAGGTAGCTGGCACGCAGCGTTTCCGCAGCCTTCTGCACGCGCTCGTCGCCCTTCAGCTCCTCCGACCCGATATTCACCAGGCCGATCGTGGGGAATGGCAGCCCCAACACGGCGCGCGCGAAGACATCGCCCATCACCGCGAATTCGACCAGGTTGCGCGAGTCGCACTGCGTGTTGGCGCCCAGGTCCAACATGATGACATCACCCTTCGCCGATGGGCAGAGCGCCGCTAGCGCAGGCCGATCGATCCCGGGCAGAGTCTTGATGACGATCTTTGCCAGCGCCAGTAGCGCGCCGGTGTTACCAGCCGAGATCACGCCGGCCGCCTCTCCAGTAGCGACCGCGTCGATCGCCACCCGCATGGACGCATTGCGGAGCCGCAGGGCCGCAGTCGGCTTCATCTCACCGCTGATGACGTCGGGTGCGTGCCGCAACGTGCAGGACGTCGACAATCTCTTGGCAGCCATCAAAGGCGCCAGGCGGGCTTCGTCGCCCACGACAAGAAATCGAGCTGCTGGATGGCGCTCGACCGCTATTGCCAGCCCGTCGATCACCACCTCAGGTGCCCGATCGCCGCCCATGGCATCGACGGCAAGCGTAAACACCCCCGGCGCCGTGCCAGATACGGCTGGCTTGGAGGTGCTTGTGCTCATGTCGGCATTGCTCGTCCGGCGGGGAGCCGGCAGATCAGACGCGGACAGCGCCCTTCAGGGGCTTGCCGGCGGCGATGACTTCACGGCCGTCGTAATGGCCGCAATGCGCGCACACATTGTGCGGGCGCTTCAGCTCACCGCAATTCTTGCAATCCGCGAACGCTTGGATGGTCAAAGCATGGTGGCTCCGACGCATGCCCATACGGGATTGCGAGGTCTTCTTCTTAGGAACGGCCATGGGCAGGTGCCCTCCGACTGTGGTGACGCCGGCTGCGGCCGGAAGCCGGCTCGGCACAGCATCACATATTGCAATAGCTTAGGGCGCGCCCTCTAGCAGACGCACCAATCCCCCGCAAGCGCTACAAGGATTACTCTTCCGGCTTCCATTTTGCTAGCGCGGCGAACGGGTTGACCGGGGCGTCACCGGCCTCCTCCGGCAATACGGCGCCCGGCTTGCGGGGGTAGGGATCCAACGCCAGGGCCAGTTGCTCGACTGTTGCCTCGCCGAGTTCGAGCGAGTCGTTCAGCATCACCAATTCGTCCGGTTCATCAGGGTCTTCGGAGGGTTCGCCTTCCCGGCCGGGCGGCACGAAGCGGACGGCAAACTCCTCCACCATCTCCACGACAAACGCATCTAGCGATACGACACACTCCTGGTGCAGCCGCGCGGTGAGCGAGCCCTCGGCTTCCACAACTCCGCCCCGCGCTGGACGCAGGGCCCAGCGACAGTGCACGCTCTGGACGGAGGGGATCAGCAATCGCTTGGCAATGGCCTCGCATTCGGCCGGAGTCGCATCCACCGTCACGACCAGCCCGCCGCCCACCCGGTCGGCTGGTATCGGGCGCATCATCTCGAGGTCGGTCATGCCAACACCGGCGAAGCGAACCGAAAATGGCCGGCAAGCAGCTCGGCCGCGGGCGCGGCCTGCAGAGCCGCAAGTTGGGTGCGGGTGTAGTTAGCCAGCTGCGCCGCACCCGGCGCCTCTCCGCCGCGCCACACGTTGCGCGCCAGGGCCATCTGCAACGCCGCCGGGTCCGGATCGTCGATCGCGGCCTCGTAGGCGGTCGCCCGGCCATGGAAGGCTTCCCACATGGCACGAACGTTGCGGGCGACGGTCATATCGCCGACGCCCAACTCTCGAAGATTGATATCCATGTCGGAGAACATGGCATCAAACAACGCCTGTGCCACTGCCTGGCCCGGCGCAGGCAGGGTGCGCAGCCGGCGGATCAGCAGACATGCATGCAGGCCCACCAGGTCGAACCGGCCATCCAGCGTGTCCGGCACCCCCAATTCGGCATAGAAATACGGCGACCGCGCCGCGGCGACTGCGCCGTTGTAGAGTTCGAAACCCCGTCGCTCGTAGCGACTGCGCCCCAACAAGCCGAAGAAGGCCATGTTTCGTCCTAATCCCCAACCATTGACATCCAATCGTTGACACCAGCCCGTCCGGCGTGACACCCCCACGCCATGCGAACCCGGTGCCCCGGCGCCATTCTACCCCGGCACATAACGCGGCAGGCCGCCGGGTCAATGTACCCGCCGCTATCCAGGATCTTTCACGTGCGACGTTACGCTCCTGCCCTGCTCCTCGCCGCAAGCCTTCTCGGTGCCTGCTCCGTGCTGGAGGCGCCACCCCAGGTGCGCGGCAACAAGGTCGACGCCGACCAACTGAAAGAATTGATCCCTGGCACCGCCACCCGGGCGGACGTGACCAGCTTGCTGGGCTCGCCCACGGCGAAGGCAACGTTCGACGACAATACCTGGATCTACATCAGTGAGGTAACGCAGCCCCGGGTCGGGCGCGTGCAGGGCATTAACAGCCAGGATGTGGTGACGGCCGTGTTCGACGATCGCGGCGTGCTGCAATCGCTGACGCACAAGACCAAGGACGACGCCAAGTCCGTCAGCGTGGTAGCGCGGGCGACCCCTTCGCCGGGCAGCGACAGCACGTTCATGCAGCAGCTTCTGGGCAACGTCGGCAAGTTCACGGCTGGCCCGACCGCAGGCGGCAATTCTTCGGGCGGCGACAGCGGCGCCACCTTCGGCGCGAAATAACTAGCGAAATCAGCCCTCCCACACGGGGAGGGCTGACCGGTCGCGTTAGGCGTGGGGCATTCCAGTTTCGATCGGCAGCGCCGGGTCGCGGCTCCACTCGTTCCATGAGCCGAAATACATCCGCACGTCCTTGATCCCGGCTTCGTGCAACGCGACCAGGGAGTTGGAGGCGCGAGCTCCCTTGAAGCAGTAGAGGTAAACCGGCGTCTCCGGCTTCACCCCGACCGTATGCAACTCAGCCAACAGCTCGTCCTTCGACTTGAACATCGGCCCGGCGGCGGTCGGCTTCATAAGGCGATACCACTCCAGCCATTTGGCGCCGGGGATCCGGCCTTTGCGCGGCGCGAAATCTGGCCCGTAGGGGGAGGACGACGTGCCGATCCACTCGTCCACGTCCCGCACATCCAGCTTGACGATTGCTGCATTCTCAAGCGCCTGCAGCATATCCTCCTTGTCAAGCATCATGTGCTCGCCTGCGGTGGACTCCGGGAACGACTTTGCCGCCGGGGACGGCACCTCCGTCGTCACCTCTAACCCGGCCGCCTGCCACGCCGCCAGCCCGCCGTGCAGGATATGCGCCTTGGAGTAGCCCAGGAAGCTCAGCAAGTAGTAACCGCGGCACGACATCCCGAAGCCCGAGTTCATTGAGCCCTCGTAGAACACCACCGTCTCGTCCCCGCCAATCCCGGCGGCACCAAAAGCGGCGGTGAACTTGTCCTTCAGTTCGGCCATGCCCTCCTTCGTGGACATCGCCAGGTAGGTGAAGATGTCGAACATGTTCACCGCGCCCGCAATGTGCCCGGCGGCGTAGTTCTCTGGCGACCGCGTGTCGATCAACACGGTGCCACCGGCGGCAATCAGGTCCGTCAGCTCGGCCGGCGAAATCAGGATCTTGTCGGGCATTGTGCTCGCTCCGGTTGGAAGTGGGGGCCTAGTTCGCAGCCACCCGGCTTAGTTCTTGGGTTAGGTGCCGGCTGGAAGGTGTTATCATCGCGACGAAATATCCCTCGCGAAGGCGACGCTGAACTGGCGCGCCGACGATGAAGGCGCGGGCGCCGGTGTGCAGCATCGCCGCCTCGGTCGCTTGCAGGGTCAGCTCGCCGACGCGCAGCCGCGCCTCCAGCACCAGCCGCACGTAATCGGGCGAGCCGTCTCGGGGCGTGGCGGCAAGCGTCAGGATGGCGTCCTGCTGGCTGGCCAACTCGGCCTCGAAATAGTCAGGCCGCCGAGGCAGGAAGCGATTGGTGGCGGCATGGGTCTGGTCGGCCTGCACCATCGCATCGATGCTGGCGCGGATGACGCCGAGGCCCATCCCGGTCTGCAGCAGCACGAAGCCCGGGCGTATGCGCGCGACCATGTCGCCCAGCGGCTCGGCCAGCATCATCTCATCCGCGATGAACGCCCGGCGGAACCGCACCGAGTAGGTGCCGGTGCCCTCCAGCGTGGAGAACTTCACGTTCTGGCGAATTTCAACGCCGGGCTGGCCGCATTGCACCATCGCCATCATGCGGTGCGCAGGGTTATCGGCATCCTCGAACACGGTGCCCAGCCAATGCCCGTCGCTCAAATTGCTCACCCAGGGGAGCACACCGGTCACGCTGAAGCCGCCCGACACTCGGGTGGCGCGCAGGGCAAATCGCTCCATGCCCGCCAGCGCCTTGATCGGGTTCGACAGCCCTGTACCGCCCAACAGGGCGCCGGTGGCGATGCCGGGCTGCAGGCGATCGCGCAGCGCTGTATTGTCGGTGTTCTCCAGATACCAGCCGCATGCGTCCTGGCACCAGGTGCAGAAGGCGGTCGACATGCAGACCGCAGCCACCTCCGCCATGGCGGTAATTGCGCCCGCTAAATCCTGTCCGCCAGACCGGGCAAGGTGGTGGCTGAACACCCCCGCCTCGCCCAACCGGCGCATCGCGTCGGCCGGATACAATCCCTCGTCGATCTGGTTCACCAGGGGCGCCAGCTCCGCAGCCAATACACCGGGCAGATCCGGGGTGGCGGCAGCGGGGTGGGCGACGTCGAGCAATTGGCTCATGCGGGCGCTCCCTGGTGAATGGTGGATCAGACCGTCTCGCAGTTGACGGGAACGGGCTTGCTGAAGGTGTTGGCGACCGGCGACCAGGTGCGCGCATGGGCAACGAGTTCGTCCAACTCTGCCTTTGGGGCGTCGGCATCCAGATGCACCTTCACCCGCACCGCATCGAAGCCGACCGGCTTGGGGCTGGTATCACCGGTCCCCCAAACGGCGGTGATGTTGATGTCCGCCTCCAACTCCAACTCCAGCGAGCGAACGGTGATCCCGCGGGCCACTGCGTTGGCGTGGATGCCGACTGCCAGGCACGAGCCGAGTGCCGCCAAGGATGCCTCGGACGGGTTGGGTGCGGTGTCGTCACCCAGTAGGCCCGGCGGCTCGTCGACGATGTAGGGCGGCAGGTCACGGATCATATTCAGATGGCGGAAGCGGCCTTCCGCGATGGTCTTGCACTTCAGCGTCTTGATTGCCTGCGGATTGGCGCGGCCCTTCGCGATTAGGTCGTCCAGCCCATTTTTGTCGATTGGGGCGAGGCATCCAGTCATGGCGCCGGGGCCGGCGGCTGGCTTGATGACGGTGGCGCTCATTGGCGGTCTCCTTGGTTCTTGACGGACCGGGCGATGGCTCGGCCGCTTAGATCAGGGCATATACAGAATGGTCTGTCTATCTGAACGCCACTGAAGCAAAGAATGTGCCACGCTGTAGCGGGTTGCGAATATATCCGCTGACTGCGAGACTCCGCCTGTGAGCAACGCTGCCCTTCATTCCCCCAAGCCGCACCCTGCGCATGAACGGATCGTGGAGGCGGCGCGTGACCTCTTCTGCCGCCAGGGCATCCACGCCACGGGGATCGACACCATTCTCGCCGCCGCCGGGGCGTCGAAGATGACTCTCTACGGCCGGTTTGGATCGAAAGACGCTTTGCTGCGCGAAGTGCTGTCGCGTGAGGGAGCCGATTGGCGGGAGGTATTCTTTGCCGCCGTTACCGCTGCGGCCGACAACCCACTGGCGCAGCTCACCGCGATCCCCGCTGCGTTGGACCACTGGTATCAGGGCGGTCGCCTGTATGGCTGCGCCTTCATGAACGCGATCGCAGAGCATGATAAGACCGAGCAATGGCTGCGGCAGATCACCGCCGACCATCACCGCATGGTGCTCGCATTTTTCGCCGGGCTCGCGACCCAGGCTCAGTTTGCCGAACCCGAAATCCTGGCCCGCCAACTGCTTCTGCTCATAGACGGGGCAAATGCTGCCCTAATGGTCACCAACGACCCATCGGTTCTGGAAATCACCCAGCGCAATTTGGATGCTGTCTTGGCCATGGCCCGACGGACCTGCCAGGGCTAGGTCGCGGGAGACGCGGCGATCAACCGTTCGATCGGATCCCACGCGTAGGCGGTCTGCGGCACCGAAACCCCAGCGACCCTCGTATCCGACTCGGCGACCGGCCGGCCGCCGAGGCGTTGATAGAACCAGCGGCTGGGATTATTCCGCAGCACCCACAGAAACGCCGTCCGGCTGCCCGCCGCCGCGAGATGCGCCGCGCCAGTGCGGATCAGGCGCCGGCCGACGCCACGCTCCCGCCAGTCATCCAGAACGTAGAGCGTTTCGATCTCGCCATCGGCCTGCAAGCCGCTTGGTAACGTGGCGTCTGTGCTGCGTCCAACGGTGGTGTAGCCGACCACGCGCGGTCCATCGCCGCGCGGCACGTCCTGGCCGGATGCGATGGCGACATACACCCCTGCGCCCGCCCGAATCTGCCGGTCGTAGAACGCAGCCTGCCGGGTGACGGACAGGCCGGCCAGATAATCCTCCGGCAAGATCCCGGGATAGGCGCTGCGCCAGGCCGCAACGTGGACCGCTCCGATCAGCGGCGCGTCCGACGGGCGGGCCCGGCGCACCGCGATCATTCGACCGTTGCCCGCCGCTCCAGCACGGCGCCGAAGAACCCATCCGTCCCGTGTGTCCGTGGCGTCAGCGACAAATAGGGGCCAGGACCTGGCGGCGAGCCTGGCAATGTCCAGGCCCGATCCAACGGGACGACGACGAACTCCGGGTGACGCGCCACGAACGCTTCCACTTGGGCCTCGTTCTCTTCCGACAGCAGCGAACAAGTGGCGAACACCAGCCGACCGCCAGCGCGCACCAGACGAGACGCATCGTCCAAGATCGCGGCCTGTTTGGGAAGCAACTCTTGTAGGTCGATCGGTCGCAATCGCGCACGTGCATCCGGGTTGCGCCGCCAGGTTCCTGTGCCCGTGCAGGGGGCATCCACCAGCACCCGGTCGAACGTGCCGGCCCGGCGCTTCGCCCATTTGTCGCCCACCGCAATCAGGTGGCGCTCCACGTTATGCACCCCGGCCCGGCGTAGACGACGCACCGCGCCCTCCAGCCGTTTATCGTGTACATCGCAGGCGACGATGTGGCCGTGGTTCTCCATCGTCATCGCGATTGCCAGCGTCTTGCCGCCCGCGCCGGCGCACCAATCCGCCACCCGCATCTGCGGCCCGGCGCCAACAAGCGCGGCCACCAATTGGCTGCCCTCGTCCTGAATCTCGACCAGGCCGGACTGGAACGCGGCGCCGGTCGTCACCGCCCGCCGCCCCTCGATCCGGAGCCCCCAGGGCGAAATCGGCGTCGGTTCGGAGGGAATGCCCTCCGCCAGCAGCGCCACCCGGGCTTGCTCCCGCGTGCCACGCAGCAGGTTCACCCGCAAATCCAGCGGGGCTTCCTCCTCCATGGCGAGCAATTCGGGATCCAGGGCGTTACCGAATCGCGCCGCGACATGCGGCAGCAGCCAGTCCGGCATTTCCAGCCGCACGGCGTCCGGCATTTGCGGGTGGTCCAGCGTGTGACCGGCCAGTTGCCCAGCAGCCTCGATCTCCTGCGCCAACATCGGCGCCGGGCCGTACTGGCCGCCGGAATAGGATTGCTGAACGCCGGGTACGGTCCACCCTTCCAGCAGCAGCGACGCGGCGACCAGCATGCGCGGGGTCGGCGCCGTGCCAGCCCGCTCCAACCACCAGGACAGGCGGCGCCGGGTGCGCAGGATGCGCCACGCCCGCTCGGACACGGCTCGGCGGTCACCCGACCCGATGAAGCGGCGGTTGCGGAAAAACTCGTTGGCGACGGCGTCGGCGGGGCGGCGCGGAAACGTGTCCACCTCCACCAAAAGCTCGATTGCGGCAGCAAGCCGTGCGGCTGGTGTCACGCTCGGGTTGTCATCTCGGCCATCGTCTCGAAGGACACTTCAGCCCTCCTGACGGTAATTCGGCGCTTCGCGGGTGATTGCGACGTCGTGCACGTGGCTCTCCCGTAGGCCGGCGCCGGTGATGCGGCGGAAGCGGGTGTTCACCTGCAGATCCTCCACGGTGGCGCTGCCGGTGTAACCCATGCCGGCGCGTAGCCCGCCGACCAACTGGTGCACGACCGCGGACACCGGCCCTTTATAGCCGACCCGGCCCTCGATCCCCTCCGGCACCAGCTTCAGCGTGTCCTTGATCTCCTGCTGGAAATACCGGTCCGCCGACCCGCGCGCCATCGCGCCGATGCTGCCCATGCCGCGATAGGATTTGTAGCTGCGCCCCTGGTACAGGAACACCTCGCCAGGCGCCTCGTCGGTGCCGGCCAGCAGGCTGCCCACCATCACCGCATCCGCGCCGGCGCCGATCGCCTTGACGATGTCGCCGCTGGTGCGCACGCCGCCATCGGCGATCGCGGGCACGCCATGCTCCCGGCACGCCGCCGCCGTTTCCAGCACCGCCGTGAATTGCGGCACGCCGACGCCCGCCACCACACGGGTGGTGCAGATGCTGCCCGGTCCGATGCCGATCTTCACCGCGTCGGCCCCAGCCTCGATCAGCGCCAGCGCGCCCTCGGGCGTCGCCACGTTGCCCGCCACGACCTGCACCGAGTTCGACATCTGCTTGATCTTCTCGACCGCGGCCATGACGCCGGCGGAGTGGCCGTGCGCCGTATCCACCACCAATACGTCGATCTCCGCATCGATCAGCGCGCGGGAGCGGATGAGTCCGTCCTCCCCCACACCTACGGCAGCGGCAACCCGCAGCCGCCCCAGCTCGTCCTTGTTGGCGATCGGGTGGGCCTGGGCCTTCTCCATATCCTTTACGGTGATCAGCCCGACGCAGCGGTATTCGCTATCCACCACCAGCAGTTTTTCCAGCCGATGCTTGTGCAGCAGTCGCTTCGCCTCGGTCGGCGGCACGCCACTCTGCACCGTCACCAGGTCTTCCCGGGTCATCAGTTCGAACACCTTGACCGACGGATCGGTGGCGAACCGGACGTCGCGGTTGGTGAGGATGCCGACCAGCCGCCCCGTCCCCCGCTCCACCACCGGCACGCCGCTAATGTGGTGCGCGTCCATCAGCACCCGCGCATCCGCCAGCGTCTGGTCCGGGTGGATCGTCAGCGGGTTCACCACCATGCCCGATTCGAACTTCTTCACCCGGCGAACCTGCAGGGCCTGCTCCTGCGGGGTGAGGTTCTTGTGGATCACCCCGATCCCGCCGAGTTGCGCCATGGCGATCGCCATCGCCCCCTCCGTCACCGTATCCATCGCGGACGACACCAGCGGGATGTTCAGCGAAATGGTGCGGGTGAACCGTGTGAGCGTGTTCGCCGCGTGCGGCAAAACCTCGGAGAAGCCCGGGACCACCAGGACGTCGTCAAAGGTCAGCGCCTCGCGGATGATCGAGTCACCACGGGTGGATCGTATTGCAAGGGGGGTTGTGTCGGGTGCCATGGCGATGATCTCTCCGGCGGGAGCGGGTCCCGCGCCTTGGCAACTCGACATAGGGCGCAGTGCCACAGGAAGCAAGTTACGTGCGCACGACACTGCCCGGCGTGTGGCGAAAGCCTTTGGCAACGACGTACATCTCGCTGGAGTCCTTGCGACTCGCCGGCGGCTTGGCGTGGCGCACGCTGGCAAAGGCCCGCTTCATCGGGTCCAGCAACTGCTTTTCCGACCCGCCCTGCAGCACCTTGGCAATGAAGCTGCCGCCGGGCGCCAGGGTCTGCAGTGCAAAGTCCAGCGCCAGTTCCGCCAGTGCCACGATGCGGACGTGGTCGGTCATCGTGTGACCGGTGGTGTTCGGCGCCATGTCCGACATCACCAGATCCGCCGGGCCGCCCAGTTCGGCGCGCAGCCGGTCGGGCATGTCTGGATCCATGAAGTCGCCATGGATGAACCGGACCCCGGTAACGCTGGGGATCTCCAGCAAGTCCACACCGACGATCGCGCCGCAGCCGCGCTTCACCGCAACCTGGCTCCACCCGCCAGGGGCCGCGCCCAGATCGATGATGCGTGAGCCGCGATGGATCAACGAATAGCGGTCGTCCAACTCCATCAGCTTGAACGCGGCGCGCGACCGCCAGCCCTGCGCCTGGGCGGCGCGAACATACGGATCGTTCAACTGCCGCTGCAGCCAGCCTTGCTGCGTAGTGGTTCGCCCGCGGGCGGTCCGCAGCCGGACCTCCAAGCCACGGGGAGCGGCCGGGGTCTTGCTGCCCGGGCCTTTCGTCGTCTTCGTCAAAATACTTCGCCTACGAACGAGCGGCGCGGTGCCGGGCGTGCCGGATCAGCCGGAGCAACATCCCTTCCCGCAGGCCGCGGTCGGCGACGGTCACTTCCGGCACCGACCACATGGTGTGGATTGCAGTATATATGGCGCAACCCGCCAGCACGAAATCCGCCCGCTCCGGGCCGACGCACGGATGCGCCGCCAAACCATCCCGGCCCATCCGCCGCAGCGCCGCCACCGCACCGGCCGCAGCCTCCCGCGACAGAACCTGACCATCCACATACACCCGGCGATACCGCTCCAGCGCCAACACTTCACCCGCCAACGTCGTGACGGTGCCGCTGGTGCCCAGCAGCCGCACCCCACCATGGCGCAGTTCCTGGGTAATGCGATGGATTCCCTCGAACCCATGCAGACGGGCGGTCACGTCCGCCACCATGGTGGTGAACCCGCGCTCCGTGAACGCGGCGGCGCCGTATTGCTCAGACAGGCCGACGACGCCGACGGGCATCGACATCGTGCCGATCAGTTCAGGCCGCTGGTCCTGCGCCAGGCGCACCCACACAAGTTCGGTCGAGCCCCCGCCAATATCGAACAGCAGCGCCCGCCGCCCCTCGCCCGCCAGCAGCGGCGCGCAGCTTTCCAGCGCTAGCGTGGCCTCTTCCCGGGTGGAGATCACGTCCAACTGTAAACCGGTTTGCCGGGCGACGCGGGCCACGAACTCGCCGCTATTGGTCGCCTGACGGCAAGCCTCGGTGGCGATGGCGCGCATACCGCTCATCCGGCGGCGGGCCAGACGGTCGGCGCAGGCCTGCAGCGCCTCGACCGCCCGATCCATCGCCTGCGGGCTCAAACACCCGGATTGGCGCAGGCCTTCGCCCAGGCGAACCACGCGGCTGAAGCTCTCCAGCACGCGAAACCCCTCAGCCGTCGGGGTCCCAACGAGCAGCCGGCAATTATTCGTGCCGAGATCGAGCGCCGCGTAGGTCATGGACCCGGAATGCCGGGCCGAGGTGCTGTCCGCCAGTTGCATTGCAACATCACTGTCAACCGAGCGGGCGGGAATGGGAAGTCTTTTACGCGCGAGTCGGTCACATCAGCGCGGAGAGGCTGGTTGGGGCGGGAGGGATCGAACCTCCGAATGGCGGAATCAAAATCCGCTGCCTTACCGCTTGGCGACGCCCCAGCTAGCTGCCTGTCAATACGGTGTGGGTCGAGGGTTCGTAAAGGGGGCCGGCACTGCGCCACCACGAGGCCGGCAATGCATCGGCGCCCGCTTGCGCCATCGCCGGGTCGGCAAACAGGCCGAAACAGGTGGCGCCGGAGCCGCTCATTCGCGCCAGCAGGCAACCTGGCAGCATCCGGATCGCGCCCAGCACGTCGCCGATCGAGGGTGCGACCGTCAGCGCCGGCGCCTCCAGATCATTGCCGAGCGCCGCCAGTGCCGCCGCCAACGCCGCCACATCCGGCCACGACTCCGGCAGCGCGGCCGGGGACGAGAACGCGGCCTTGCGAGCACGAAATACGTCGGCTGTCGCCACCGCGATGCCTTGGTTCACCAGCAGCAACCCGCAACTCGGAATCACTGGCAGCGGCGATAGCGCCTCTCCCACCCCCTGCATGCGCGCCGGCCGGCTTGCAACGCACACTGGCACATCGGCGCCCAACCCCAGCGCCAGCCCGGCAAGCACCTCGGCAGACGGCGTCAGCCCCCATAACCGGGATAACACTCGCAGCGCCGCTGCCGCATCGGCCGACCCGCCGCCAATGCCGGACGCAACTGGCAAATTCTTTTCCAGCACCAATGCCGCCACGGCCGGGCGCCCAGCCCAATCCGCCAGCCCCCGCGCGGCACGAAGCACCAGGTTATCCGGCTCTGCCGTCAGTCCTGCCGCGAACGGACCCTCGACGCACAGCGAGAGCCGATCCGCCGGGCTGGCATGAAGCCGGTCCGCGGCGGGTCCGAACACGACCAGACTATCCAACAGATGATAGCCGTCGGCCCGGCGCCCCGTGACGAGAAGGCTCAGATTGACTTTGGCCGGCGCAGTCTCGGTCAGCCTCACTCCACCCGATGCTCCGGCGTGGCGCTGGCTGCAGCGGGCGCAGCGGGCGTGGTGGCCGCCGATAGTTTGGATTGCAGGCCGGGAATTTCCTGTGGGTCGGGATTCAGGATCAGTGCCCGGCGCCACTGCACCTCCGCCTCCCGCCGCCGCCCCACAGCCATGTAGGCGTCGCCGAGGTGGCCGTTCACGGTGGCATCTTCGGGCAGCAATTCCACCGCCCGTTCCAGAAAGCGCACCGCCCCCGCCTTGTCGCCCTGCCGCAGCAGCACCCAACCGAGGCTATCCACGATCGAGCCCTCATTCGGCTGCTGTTCCACCGCCTGTTCGATCATTTGGCGGGCGCGCGCCAGGTTGCGCCCTTGCTCGGTCCAAGCGTAGCCGAGGTAGTTCAGCACATAGGGCTGGTTCGGCGACAACTCCAGCGCGCGGAGCAGATCGGCCTCCGCATGCGGCCAATCATGGGCTCGGTCGTAGGCCATGCCACGCTGGTAGAACAGGCTCCAATTGGCCGCTGTCGGCTGCGAAATCCGGTCGATGGCGCGGCCATAGGTCTCCGCCGCCTCGCTGAAATGGTTGGCGGAGCGCTGCATGTTCGCCAGCAACGCCAAGGGCTCCGGCCGCTGCTTATACTGGTCGGCCAGTTGCTCCAGTTGCCTCTGCGCCTCCTGCAGGTGACCTTCGCGGTCGGCGTATTGCGCCCGGCGCAACTGCACCACCGCGATCAGAGGATCGCTGTTCGCCACCGCGGCCAGCGTCGCCGTAGCGGCGTCTGGCTGGTGATTCGCGGTTTGGATCTCCGCCATCAGCAAACGTGCAGCCGTGAAGTCGGGCCGCAGGTCCAGCGCCAAGCGCAGTAGCAGTAGCGAGAAATCCGAAGCGTCCTGCCGCTGCAGCGTTGCCGCCAGGGCCAAATAGGCCTCCGCCACGCCGTCCGCGGCCGAGGAGATTTGCGGCGTCGACACTGCCAGTTGCATCGCTGGTTCCGCGATCGACAGATCGGGACTGGCCTGGGCGGTGGCGCGGACCGTTGCGCGCGCCTCCGCCTCCTGCCCGCTGCGGGCCTGCCAACTGCCGATGACCATGCCCAGGCGCAAGTTCAGCGCACCATACTCTACCGTCGCGATCCGGTAGAGCCGGGCAGCGTCGGCGGTGCGGCCGGCAAGGTCGTTGATCATGGCGGCATGCAGCGCGAAGACGCCGCGATAGCGCGTTCCCTCCACGAACGGACGCAGCGTGTTCAGCGCTTCATCGGTAGCGCCGGCACCCTGCTCGGCCCAGGCGCGCAACAGGGGCTGTAGCACCTGGGTGGCGCCGATGGTGGGAAGACTGGCGAATTTCGCCTCCGCAGCCCGCCAATTACCGGCCTTCACGTCCGTATTGCCCAGCACCAAGATCGCCGCCGGGCTGGATGGCAGATCGGTGGCCAGCGCCACCGATTCCGGCCGCCCGGCCATGACCGTCGCGATAAAGGCTTGCTGTTGGAGATCGGCGTTTTGCGGATCGGATTTTAGCGCCGCGATAAAGTCATCGGATGCGGTCGTCACATCCGTCTGCGCCATCGCGAATCGCCCGACCAGGATTTGCCCGGACGTACCCGCCAACGGCCGGGACTCGGGCCCGGGAATTTCGGCCGGGTCTGCCGCGGCGCAGGCCGATAGCAGACAAAGGACAAGCAAGGTGGCGTGCGGGCGCTGCAACATAGGCCAGTATTATCGCCCGCACGTCCTCAATGCCAGAGCGTAGAATTACATGCCGCCGGGGTAGTTCGGCCCGCCGCCACCCTCCGGCACCGCCCAGTCGATATTCTGCGTCGGGTCCTTGATGTCGCAGGTCTTGCAGTGGACGCAGTTCTGCGCGTTGATCTGCAACCTCGGTTCACCCTCCTCCACACCCACCGCTTCATAGACGCCGGCAGGGCAATAACGGCTTTCCGGGCTGCGATACTCGTCCCAGTTAACACCCTTCCACAGCGAAGGATCCCGCAGGCGCAGATGCACTGGTTGGTTTTCCTCGTGGTTGGTGTTGCTGATGAACACGGAAGACAGGCGATCGAAGGTCAGCTTCCCGTCCGGCTTCGGGTAGGCGATAGGCCGCACCTTCGCTGCATCCACCAGCGTCTCGTTATCATTGTGCCTGTGGCGCATCGTCCACGGCGCCTTGCCCCGCAGGATGAACGTGTCCAATGCCGAATACGCGATGCCGCCATACAAGCCGAACTTGCTGAACGCCGGGCGGATGTTGCGGCAGGCGCTCAACTCCTCCCACACCCAGCTCGCCTTGATCTTGTCGGTGAATGCGGTGGGTTCGATCGGCTTGTTGCCCGCCAGCGCTTCTGCCAAGGCCTCCGCCGCGACCATGCCGGACTTCATCGCCGTGTGGGTGCCCTTGATCTTGGGCACGTTCAAGAACCCGGCGCTGTCGCCGATCAACGCGCCACCCGGGAAGGTCAGTTTCGGGATCGACTGAAACCCGCCTTCGCTCAGCGCCCGCGCACCGTAACTGATCCGCCGGCCGCCTTCGAAATGTTTGCGCACGTCAGGATGGGTCTTGAATCGCTGCATCTCGTCGAACGGGGATAGCCATGGGTTCTTATAGTCCAATCCTACGACGAAACCGTAGGACACCATCCGGTCACCCCAATGATACAGCCAGGATCCGCCATACGTACCGGCGTTCAAAGGCCAGCCAACACTGTGCTCGATTAGGCCAGGCCTATGCACCTCGGCTGGCACTTCCCACAGTTCCTTGATCCCGAGCCCATAGGTCGGCGGGTCACTTTCGGCCCGTAGGTCGAAGCGTTCGATCAGCTTCTTCGTCAGCGACCCACGGCAGCCTTCGCCGAACAGCGTATAGGTTGCGCGTAATTCCATGCCGGGCTGATAGTTCGGTCCGGGTTCTCCGCCTTTTTCAACACCCATATCGCCGGTGGCGACGCCGACGATGCGGCCGTCTTCTTCCAGCAATTCGGCTGCTGCGAAGCCGGGGTAGATTTCCACGCCCAACTCCTCCGCCTGCTGCCCCAGCCAACGCACCACGTTGCCGAGCGAGACGATGTAGTTGCCCTGGTTGTGCATCTGCGGCGGCGTGGGCAGACGGATGGATCGCGTGGCGGTCAGGAAGATGAACCGGTCTTCGCCGGCCGGAGTGGTCAACGGTGCCCCGCGCTCTTGCCAATCGGGCAGCAATTCGGCCAGGGCCCGCGGCTCGATCACAGCGCCGGACAGGATGTGCGCCCCGACTTCGCCGCCCTTCTCCACCACGCAAACGGTCGCTTCCGGCGCGAGCTGCTTCAGTCGGATCGCCGCGGCGAGGCCGGCCGGCCCTGCCCCCACGATCACCACATCGAATTCCATCGCCTCGCGTTCAGACATCGATATCCTCCCTGTGTGGGTTAAAGTAGGAACGATTTGCGGGGCACGCCACCCATGGCAGCGTTGCACCCGGCTCGAATGCGGCGGAGAACCACGCCATGGACGCGCTAGGATGGCTGAAACTTCAGATCGAATGGGGCGCCGACGAGGCGCTAGCTGACGACCCGATCGACCGCCGGTCGTCCCTGGCAATGCCGGATGCGCCGCCGCCACCCCCGGCGACGCCCGCGATCGTCCAGCCCCTGCCCGTCATCAAGCCCGCAGGCCCGGTGCGGGTTCCGCCGGTCGCCGGGCCAGGCGGGGTGGCCGACGCCCAGGCGCTTGCCCAAGCAGCGACCACCATCGCCGAACTCCAGGCCGCGGTGGCTGCGTTCGAGGGCTGCGCCCTATGTGCCACCGCCACCAACATGGTCTTCGGCGAAGGCGACCACTCTGCCCATTTGGTGCTGATCGGCGACGTGCCCGGCGCGGCAGAGGACCGGGCTGGAACGCCCTTCGCCGGCCCTGCCGGGCTATTCCTGGACCGGATGCTGGTGTCCGCCGGGCTGGACCGCGGCGGTTGGCGCTCCACCAGCCTGCTGCCCTGGCGCCCCCCCGGTGACCGAAAGCCCACGGAGGCGGAGATTCAGCTGTGCCTGCCCTTCCTGCACCGCCATCTGCAATTGCTGCGGCCCGTTCGCGCGGTGCTGCTGGGCAACCTTGCCGCGCGTACTCTGTTGTCTGGCGGCACTCGGCGCCCCCGCGGCGTGTGGCATATGATGGTCGTTCCGGGGATAGATGCGCCGATCCCGACCCTTGCCCTACCATCACCGGGACATATCCAAGTCACCGCTTCAGCAAAACGCGATGCTTGGGCCGACCTACTGCGACTCCGACGCGCTCTTTCTGAATAAATTTATCATCACAATTTGTTTATACGATATGTAACCTCCGCAACTTAACCGTGATTCTGCTCATACGACATTAACTAAACTCTTTCTTAGTGATTGCCACCGCGATCCTTAGCGTGTAGCCGCCCCTCCCATGCGAGGAGTCGGCCATACGCTCTCCCGCCTTCCCGCCGCCACGGCCTTGATTGCCGGGGCCGCGATCCTGTCGGGGACAGTACCGACGGGAGACGTGCGCGCGGCGGCGGTGAGCGAGGACACAGCGTTCGCGAACCCGAGGATTGGCCCGGCGATTCCTGGCGGCGGTCTCGACGGATCCGGGCTACCGCAACCACTGACGCCCAGCGACGCCTCCAGCCTGCGGCGGATCTTTGGCCTGCAGGATGCCGGGAAAATCGAGGCCGCTTTGGCCCAGATGGGCTCGGTGCTGGACCCGGTGCTGAATGGCCATGTCCTGGCGCAGCGCTATCTCGGCCCGCACACACAGGCGCCGGCCGCCGATCTGGCCAGTTGGCTCGCCCGATATCCCGACCATCCGGACAGCGCTGCGATCCACAAGCTGCTGCTCTCCCGCCTCGCCATCGGCGCCACGCCGCCGCCAGAGCCGGCAGTGACCATGCTGCCGCCCGACGCTCCCGCGGCTGCCGCGCCCGAGGAGGCTGAGCCCGCCCAACGCCGCTTGTCGCGCAATCCGCTGCTGGATCGAACCATCCACGAACGCGCACGCGCCGGAAATGCCGATAGCGCGCTGCACTTGTTGACCCGTACCAAGGGGCTCGATGCGCTCTACGGCAGCCAACTCCGGGCGGAGATCGCCCAGACGCTTTTCACCCAGGGCCGCGACGAGCAGGCGCTGCGGCTTGCCCAGGGCGCGTTGCGCCAATCCGGCGACCGGATCGGCCTTGCCGGTTACATCGGCGGCCTGGCCGCCTGGCGGCTGCAACGGACCGAAGACGCCCAAACCTTGTTCGAGGCAGCGAGCCGGTCGGAGATCGCCTCCACCAGCCTGCGCAGCGCCGCGTCGTTCTGGGCTGCCCGCGCGCATCTGCGCAACGGCGATCCGGCAGGCTACCGCCCCTGGATGCGCCAGGCCGCCAACGCCCAACGCACTTTCTACGGGCTGCTGGCGCGTCGCATCCTCGGCCTCGGCACCGCCACGCAGGACGGCCGGGAAACCCTGGGCGCCGCCGACACCGACGCGCTGATGGTCAACCCGCACGGTCGCCGCGCCTTCGCCCTATTGCAGATCGGCCAAACCCGGCGGGCAGAGGCGGAGCTACGCTGCCTATGGCCCGAAATCGCATCCGACCCGGCGCTGCGGGGTGCAACTTTGCGCGTCGCCGAAGCTGCGGGGCTGGTGGATCTGTCGGCCCAGCTCGCCGGACTGATCGAGACCGCAGAAGGCCGGCCGCATGACGACGCGCGCTTCCCCATTCCCCCCTTGAAGCCGACTGGCGGGTTCCGGATGGACCCTTCCATGGTCTACGCATTGACCCGGCTGGAATCGAACTTCGACAGCACCGCCGTCTCCGCCGTGGGGGCGCGAGGGCTGATGCAGGTGATGCCGATGACTGCCAGCTACATGACTGGCCACGGCGACGCCGCCACCGATCTCTATACCCGCCGGCTGCACGACCCAGCCACAAACCTGTCGATTGGCCAAAGCTACGTGATGTATCTTGCCAAGATGGATGGGGTCGATAATGACCTGATCCGCCTGCTGGCCAGCTACAACGCCGGCCCGACCAGCTTCGCTCGCATGGCCGGCGCCATTCCGCAATCCGATGACCCATTGTTGTTCATCGAAAGCATCCCCAATGAGGAGACACGCGGGTTCGTTCCCCGCGCGCTCACTTACACCTGGATCTACGCCGCTCGCCTGCACCTGCCCGCCCCGAGCCTGGACGAACTCGCTGCGGGCGCCTGGCCGGTCTTCCACGCGCAGTTTTCGCGGCGGGAGGCCGTGCCCCGACTGCATTGAAGGAGGCCCGCTTGGCTATCGACCAGACCCGCCGCTTCGTTCCCGTCTCCATTGCCGTGCTCACCGTGTCCGACACGCGCACCGCCGCCAACGACACCTCCGGCGACACGCTGGCCGCCCGGGTGCAAGCCGCCGGTCACACACTGGCCGACCGTGCCATCGCCCGTGATGACGTTCCGGCCATCGAGGCCTATCTGCGCCGCTGGATCGCCGACCCGGCGGTCGATGTCGTCATCACCACCGGCGGGACCGGCATCACCGGCCGCGACGTAACCCCCGAAGCATTCGAGCGCGTGATGGAAAAGCGGATCGAGGGGTTCGGTGAGTTGTTCCGCATGATCAGCTTCAGCAAGATCGGCACCTCTACCATGCAATCCCGCGCGATCGGTGGCGTGGCCGGTGGGACGTATTTGTTTGCGCTACCCGGCAGCACCGGGGCGGTAAAGGATGGTTGGGACGATATCCTCGTCTCTCAACTCGACAGCCGCTTCCGCCCCTGCAACCTGGTGGAACTCATGCCCCGGTTGCAGGAACATCTGAACGCGGCCGAGTAGAAGGTCAGCCGGGCACGGACAGATCCGTCAGCCGCCGATGCTCGTCCACGGCGAAGCGATCGGTCATCCCGGCGATGTAATCCCCCACCGTCAGCGCCGCTCGCCGTGGGTCCGACTCACCAGCCCGGCCGCGCCATTCATCCGGCAGGGTTGATACGTCCTCCACCAGGAGGTGGAACAGATGCTCGGTGACCCGGCGCGCCTTCGCGGTCATCCGGTTCACTCGCCAATGCCGGTACATCCGCGCCAGCAAAAAATCCTTGATCGCCCGGTTGGCATCCCCCATCGCCGGGCTGAAGGCGACCACGGGGTGCTTGGACCGGCGCACCGCGTTGCAATCTGCCGGGTCCAGCTTAGTCAGCCGACGCTTCGTCTCGGTCGCGAGGTCGGTCGCTAGCTGGTTGATCACCCGGCGGATCGTCTCGTGCCGCAGCCGGGGCGGCGGGACGTCCAGGCTGGACAGCCGGGCCTCCCGCAGCGCGTCGCCCACGATCGGCAGGTGACTGATCTCCTCCGGCCCGAACAGCCCGGCGCGCATGCCGTCGTCCAGATCGTGGCTGTGATACGCGATGTCGTCTGCCGCGGCGGCAATCTGCGCCTCGACCCCCGGCTGGGTGTGCAAATCCAGCTTATGGCGAGCGTCGTACTCGACGATGTAAGGCGGCGGCTTGGACAGCGGGCCGTTATGCTTGGCCAGCCCCTCGAGCGTCTCCCACGTCAGGTTCAGCCCGTCGAACGCGGCGTAGCGGCTTTCCAGCAAGGTCACGATCCGCATCGCCTGGGCGTTGTGGTCGAACCCGCCCCAGGCCTTCATGCCCCGGTTCAGCCCTTCCTCCCCCGCATGGCCAAACGGCGGATGGCCGAGGTCGTGCGCCAAGGCCAGCGCTTCCGTCAGGTCCTCATCGACCTGTAATTCCCGCGCCAGCGACCGTGCGATCTGCGCCACCTCGATCGTGTGCGTCAGCCGGGTGCGAAAATAATCGCCCTCGTGATTGACGAAGACCTGCGTCTTATATTGCAGCTTGCGGAAGGCGGACGAGTGGATGATCCGGTCGCGATCCCGCTGCCAGGGGCTGCGCGTTGGCGCCTCCGGTTCCGGGTGCAGCCGCCCACGGGCGGTTTCGGGCCGAACGGCGTAGGGTGCGAGGGCCATGCTCCGGCGTAGCACTCGCATCGGTGCCTCTTCAATCGGGGGCGCGGTTACCCTATGTTCACGCCATGGAACAAGCATTCGCCGTCAGCGCCCGAGCCGCCGAGCAGATCGCCGCAATCGTGGCCGCACAAGCCCGCCCCGCCGCCCTGCGCGTGGCGGTGCTGGCCGGCGGGTGCAGTGGCTTCCAATACAAGTTCGAACTGGACGAAATCGTCCAGCCGGACGATCTGATCGTCGAATCCGGCACCGCCCGCGTCCTGGTCGACCCGGCCAGCCTGGACCTGCTCGCTGGTTCGCAACTCGACTACACCGACGAGCTGATGGGCAGCCACTTCACCGTGCGCAACCCGAACGCCACCAGCGCCTGCGGCTGCGGGACCAGCTTCGCCGTCGACTGATCCCAGACCGTGAAGATCGCCACCTGGAACGTCAACTCGGTCCGTATACGCGAGCCGCATGTGTGTCGCTGGCTGCAACGCGTCGAACCCGACGTGCTGTTGCTGCAAGAGATCAAGTGCGAGGAAAAGCAATTCCCCGCCCCGGCGTTCAAGGCGCTCGGCTACGATAGCGTGGTCGCCGGGCAGAAATCCTACAATGGCGTCGCCATCCTCAGCCGCATCCCGCTGGACGTGCACCACGTTACCCTGCCGGGCTTGCCGCCCGAGGATGCGCAGGCGCGGTATCTGGAGATCGCGGCCGCGGGCGTGACGATCGGCAATTTATACCTGCCGAACGGTAATTCGGGCGGCGAGGCTGGATTTGCCTACAAAATGGCCTGGATGGATCGGCTGGCCGACCGCGCGCAGGCGCTGTTGGATTCGGACACGCCGTTCGTGCTGGCCGGCGATTACAACGTGGCGCCAGCCGACGTGGACTACGCCACGGGCACGCTGCCCACCGACGACGCGCTGGTCCGGCCGGAAACCCGGGCCCGCTTCCGCCGCATGCTGTGGGCCGGGCTGACGGACGCGGTGCGCGTCACCACCCCAACCGGACCGATCTATACCTTCTGGGACTATCAGGGCGGCGCCTTCCAGCGCGATCGCGGCCTACGGATAGACCACGCTCTGCTGTCCCCCGTCATGGCCGACCGTTTGATTTCGGCGGCACCCGACAAGAATGTACGTGCGGAGGACCAACCCTCCGACCATGTGCCGGTACTCGTCACGTTCGAGGATTAGCTGGTTCGTGACGATGGTTCGATCGCTTCTGCACGGCCTGCTGGGCCTGATGGCGCTGCCCGCGGCGGCGCTTGCCGCCACCCCATCGGCTCCGCCCCCGCCGAATTGGCTGCAAGTACAGAGCGCGCAGTGCGAGGCTGCCATCTCGGCTGCCGAGACGAAGTATGGCTTGCCCCACGCCCTGCTGGGCAGCATCGCCAAGGTGGAAAGCGGCCGGCCAATCACCGGCATGGGCGACATACGCGCTTGGCCATGGACCATCAATGCGGACGGCACGGGGTTGTTCCTGGACAGCAAAGCCGCCGCGATTGCGTGGGTGAACCATGCCCAGGCGACCGGGCAGCATCACTTCATCGATGTCGGTTGCATGCAGGTGGATCTGCCGATGCATCCCACCGCATTCCACAACCTGGACGAGGCGTTCGACCCGGTGATCAACGCCGATTATGCCGCGCGCTACCTGCGGTCCCTGCAGACCGAGGCGAAGGGCGATTGGAACGTTGCAGTCGGCCTGTATCACTCGCACACGCCGGATCTTGCGGCAGATTACCGCAACCGCGTGGCGGCAGTGGGCGCTGGAATTTTGACGGGGATCGGAGGACCCGAACCGCTCTACGCCCGTGCCATCCGGCAGGGCAATCTACGCCTAGCGTTGGCCGGCGGCGGTATTCTGCAGATAAACGTGCGTCGCCAGCCACGGCTGCGCCCACAAAGGGTGATGTCGCGCTGTCAAATCGCTGCGGTTTTGAACCCGCTGCTGGCTCGCAAGGTCACAGGCTGCGGCCAGCGGGGTTGATCCCCGCGGCGCAGCAGCATCGAATTCGCCGAGACTACTTGATCTTGGCTTCCTTGAACGGCACGTGCTTGCGAACGACCGGGTCGTACTTGCTCAGTTCGAGCTTGCCGGTCGCGGAGCGGGCATTCTTCTTCGTGACGTAGAAATAGCCCGTGTCGGCGGTGGAGACGAGACGGATCTGGACGACGTTGGACTTGGCCATAGTGCTTCTCTGCTGGTAGGCGATATGCCGTAGCCGCGGAAAATGCGCATGCCGGGCCGCCGGGTCAAGTCCGACGTGCCCCTGCCATTGGGGAAACCCGTTCTCAGATCCTTAACAGATCACTGCCTACCCTGCCCCGATCGTTTCAGCAGGAGGCTGAACTGCGTACCCAAAATGGGGCTGCGGCCCAACAGACCTACCGTCAGGCCTCGCCGATCCAGGGCTTCCTGCGAGCCAAATACCAGGAAGGCTGCGCGCTACAGGCCAAGGGCCGGCATGAGGATGCAGCTGCCGCCTTCACCGCCGCCATCGCCGCCGCCCCCGATTTCGCCGACGCGCTGCAGAACCTTGGTTTCTGCATGTTCTCCCTCGGCCGATTCGGCGAGGCCGCTAGAGCCTCGGCCAAGCTAACGCAGCTGCGTCCGCGCGACGCCGGGGCACATTTCAACCTCGGTATGGCCCTGCTGTCGAATAACCGGCCGGAGGAAGCAGTGTCTGTCCTGCAAACCGCTATCCGGCTGGATAGCAAGCAAGCCAAGCACCACCACGCCCTAGGCCGTGCCCTGTCGGTCACGAACCGCAAGCCGGAAGCCGCCGCCGCCATGATTAAGGCGACGGAACTGGACCCCGAGGACGTCGCATCCCTCCTCGCCCTGTCAGCCATCCTGATCGAGACGGGCGAACTGAACGCAGCCGTCGGCGCGGCGCTGACGGCAATCCAGAAGCAGCCCGAGAATGGCCGCGCCCACGGCAACCTGGCCAGCGCGCTGCACGAGTTAGGCAAGACGGCAGAGGCATTGCCGCCCGCTCGCGCTTGCGTGCGTCTATCCCCTGGTAATGCCGGTGCATTCGCCACGCTGGGCGCTATTCTGTACACGCTGGGGCACCATGCGGAGGCGCTGGAGCGATCCCGTCAGGCTCTCCGCATCACCCCGTCGCTGTATCAGGCACGGATGAATGAGGCTCTGGCGCTCGAAGCATTGGGCCAGCTGGAGGAGGCCGAGATCGCCGGTAGAGCCGCCATTGAACTGGCCCCGGCCGACAACCCCGACACCCGGCATAACTTGGCCGCGATGCTGCTCGCATCCGGCCGCTTGGGCGATGAGACCTGGGCGCTATACGATTGCCGGCTGCGCCTGAACGCGAATCTGCGCCGCCTGGCCGACAAGCCGCGGTGGCAGGGCGAGGACATCGCCGGCAAGACCATCCTAATCCATTGCGAACAAGGCTTCGGCGACACTATCCAGTTCCTGCGCTACGCCCCGATGGTCACCGCGCTTGGGGCCCGGGTCATCCTGGTGGTCCAGCCCGAGCTGCACAGCCTGCTGAAAGATCTGCCCGGGGTGCACGCTGTCATCCCCGCCGGCACGGACATGCCGCCGCACGATGCATTCTGCCCGTTGTTGAGCGTACCGCGCGCCTTTGGCACGACGCTGGACACGATCCCATCCGGCGCCGCCTATATTCAGCCACCCGCCGACCGTATCGCGCAGTGGCAATTGCCGGACGCGCCGGGTTTGAAAGTGGGCCTGGTTTGGGCCGGCAGCACCGTCTTCGTCCACGACACCGCCCGCTCGGTCGCGCCGGAGCTCCTGGCTCCGCTGGCGACCGTCCCCGGCGTCGAATTCCACAGCCTGCAGAAGCCCGTACGCGACATCGACAGCCTTCCCGTGATCGACCGCATGGCAGAGGCGAAGGATTTCGCCGATACGGCTGCCATCATCGCCG
Organism: Acidisphaera sp. L21; assembly: GCF_009765685.1. Classification (GTDB taxonomy): domain Bacteria; phylum Pseudomonadota; class Alphaproteobacteria; order Acetobacterales; family Acetobacteraceae; genus LMUY01. The sequence continues at coordinate 101,542 of NZ_LMUY01000074.1, forward strand.
GGCTGGACTTGGTGATTTCCGTGGATTCCGGCGTGGCGCATCTGGCTGCCGCTATGGGAAAGGAAGTCTGGTTGCTGTCCCGCTTCGTCGGTTGCTGGCGCTGGCTGCGCAATCGGGCTGACTCCCCGTGGTATCCGACCATGCGGGTCTTCGGGCAATCCGCGCCGAACGACTGGACCGGCGTGATCGACCGCGTGCGCATCGCCCTGGCCGAACGCGTGGGCCAGCCCATGCCGCACCAACCCGCCGCCACGGTCCGCCAACCGGTCCCGAACGCGCTGGCTGGCCTGTGTCTACCCGCCGACGCCCCTCGCACCATCGTCGCCATCGTCGGCGACAACGAGAACGGCACACTGCGCACCGTCTCGCAGGATTTCATGGGTCTACTGCCGGCCCACGGCTTCGACCCGCATGTGATCGAGCTCTCGGACCCAATCTGGCTGGATAGGTTGGGTAGCCTGCTGCAAAACGGTGTGCTGTTCGCCTGGGGCGCGGCTGGCGCAGGCGCCCGGCTGCCGCACCCGGAGGGGCTGCTCTGGGAGACGCTTCGCGTGCCGTTCATCTCGGTGCTGGCCGACTCGCCATGCTGGATGCCGGCGAACCATCACGTGCCATCCCGCTACATCGCCAACGGCTACGTCTATCGCGACTGGCTGACCATGCAGCGCCGCCTGATTCAATCGCCGCAGATCTCCAGCCTGCTGCCGCATGGCGTACTGCCCAACCCGGACCGCGACACGGTGCCGTGGTCGAGGCGGCGCAATCGCATGGTGTTCGTCAAAACCGGCTGCGACCCCGCGCAGCACGAGGCGGAATGGGCCGCCCTGCCCGCACGCTTCCGCACCGTCGTAGCCGAGTCAGCCACCGCCTGCCTCAAACAACCCGTGGGCGACATCAGCGAAACGGTGCTGCGTTGCATGGCGGCGCATGATCTCTACGTGGAAAAGCGGCCGGACATCCTGTTCGCCCTCATGCGCCATGTGGACGTCTACGTGCGCGACGTCCGCTCAAGCAATCTGGTGACGGCACTGCTCGACCTACCTGTGGACATCTTGGGCCGTGGCTGGGACCATCTGGCAGCCAAGGGCGGCCGGGCGGAGTTCCACGCCCCGGTCGATGCCTCCGCCCTGCCCGGCATCTACGCCGACACGCAATTCCTGCTAAACACCATGCCGAACGTCTCCGCCGGCACGCACGAGCGGGTGGCCGCCGGGTTCGACGCAAAATGCTGCGTGGTGACGAATGAGAACGCCGAGATGAAGGCCCGCTTCAGCGCACTGCCCAGCTATTTCGGCATCGATACCGAAGCTGCCAACCTGCCCGATCGCCTAGCCGCGCTGTTCCACGACACACATTGCTACGACGACGATCTGGAACCGGCCGTCGAGATCGCGCGCACTGAGTTCAGCCCGGAGGGCTTCATGCGTGGCCTGATCGATCTGGCGCTGGAAATGCGCAGCGCCGCCTCGTTCGCGGCGTTCGGATACTGACCGTGGGGCGTTAGGCAACACCATATTTGCGGAACCAGGCGTGCATCTTCTCCCACCCATCCATGGCGGCATCGCGCACGTAGCTGGGGCGATAATCGGCGTGAAAGGCGTGGGCGGCGGTGGGATATTCGATGATCTCGACCGCATTGCCGCTGGTGCGGGCGACGGCCGCCGCAGCCTCCACCGCAGGGGGCGGAATGCCCGGGTCCCTCGCGCCGTACAGGCCTAGCACCGGGCACTTGATGGTGGCGGCCACGTCCATCACGGATTGCGGCTGCAATGGGTTTGGATCCCCGCCGACCGGGCCATACCAAGCCACCGCCGCCTTCAGTTTCGGGTTGTGCGTGGCATACAGCCACACCGCCCGGCCGCCGCGGCAAAACCCGGTAATGCCCAGCCGGTTGGAATCACCGGCATTGTCGTAGGCCCAGGATGCCAGCGCATCGATGTCGGTCATCACGGTCGCATCCGGCGCACGACCGACGATGGCCATGATGTCCTTCATGTCGGTCACCTTCGACAGATCACCTTGGCGGGCATACAATTCCACCGTCACGGCGCAGTAGCCGAGCTTAGCCAGCCGGCGGCAAGTGTCTTTGATGTATTCGTGCACGCCGAACACTTCCTCCACCACGACCACGGTGGGAAATGGGCCGTTGCCGACCGGCCTTGCGAAATAGCCGGGCAGCGTGCCGTCGGAAACCGGCACCTGCATTTCGCCGGCAACAAGGCCATCGGAATTGGTGTGGATCGCCTGCGCCTCCACCCGTTCAGTCGCCATGGTGAAGCCGGCGATCAGGCTCGTCATCATGAAGCCACGCCGGGCGAGCGGTGCCGGCATCAGTCCCTGCAGACCATCCATTCTACCACTCCCCCGCGTGTTGTCGGCATAGGCTCAGGCCATTGCAACCTTCAGATTCGCGTCGACCTTGGACAGGATGGTTTGGGTACTGAGGTAAGGCTGATCCTTGCCGATCAGCACCGCCAGGTCCTTGGTCATAAACCCGCTGTCGACGGTCGCAATGCAAATCTTTTCCAGCGTCTCGGCGAAGGCGATCACGTCGGGCGTTTTCACCTTGATCTTGGCCACAAGCGTCCTCGGATAGTTGTTTTTGCCCACCTACCGCGCGCTGGACCATCGCACCAGCACCTTGCCGCAGCAAGCCACCAGGGCATATTCGCTCGCATCCCTCACCCCTTCGGCGCTACGTGAAGGGGAAAGGATCCGCTGTGGCAGCCCAAGGCCGGACACTCAGAAGCAAAACCCTGAAGGGCGTCGTGATCGCCGCAGCCATCATCATGGCGATGGCGGCATGGATCGCAGTCCTAGTGGTCACCGACCTGGATCGCGAACAGCAGTTCCGCCAAGCGCAGTCCCGGGCCAGTAACCTGGCCCTGGCGTTCGAGGAACAGGTTTACAGGCAGATCCTGGCGGTCGACCAGAACCTGCGCGTGTTGAAATCGGATTGGGAGCGCGACCCCGCGAAGTTCGACTACACGGCCCTACAACGTCGCGCGACCTCGGTCTCGGACGTGATTTCCCAACTGATGATGATCGATTCACGCGGCAAAGTGGTGGCGACGACCCGGCGTGAACAGAACGAAAGTGACATGTCCGGTCGCCGCTATTTCGAGGCGCATCGCAGCACCAGGATTGCCGGGCCGCTGCTGACTGGACCGTTCCAATACAATGGCGCCTGGTTCCTGAATTTCTCACGCCGGCTGGATCTGCCAGGCGGTGGGTTCGGTGGTGTCGTGGCGGCGTCCTACGACCTCAATACCCTCACCCAAGACATGTCACAGGCAGATCTGGGGCCTCGCGGCATGATCATGCTGGTGGGCCGCGACGGCATCATCCGGGCGCTTTCCATCCGCGGCAAGCTGGATCCAGGGGGTGATATCCGCAACACCGACCTGTATCACGCCATGTTCGACGGAGAGGCCGAGGGCTGGGTCGGTGTGTCCGGCCCCGACCGGGACACCCGCATCCATGCCTGGCGGATGATACCGGGCCAGAGCATGGCTCTGGTGGTGGGCCTGGACCGGGACGCCGCGCTCACTGCTGCGGCTACTCGCAAGAACCAGGCTGTACTGGGGGCGACAGCCGTCACCCTGCTGGTGCTGATCCTGGCCGCTGGCGTCGCCAGCACCATTTCCGCCGCCGCCACCCGGGAGCAACGACTGGCCGCGGACCGCGCGATCTTGGAGGCGGCGAACCGCCAATTGGACGAGGCGCGCGAGCGTGCCGACGAAAAGAGCCTCCAATTGGGCATGACCCTCGCCGGCATGTCGGACGGCATTTCCATGTTCGACGCCGATCTGCGCCTGGTGCAATGGAACGATCGCTATGCCGACCTCAATGGGCTGCCGCGCGAGGCGCTCTACTTCGGCCTATCGTTGCAGGAGGTCATCCGGTTACAAGCCTCCGACGATGAGTTCGGCCGGGTCGATGTAGAGCCGGAGGTCGCATGGCGCATCTCCCGCATTCAGGACCCGGCACAATCGCCGATTTCGGTTCGCACCCGGCCAAGTGGCGCGGTGATCGAAGCGCGCCGCACCCGGCTGCCGGATGGTGGCCTTGTGACGCTGTATACCGACATCACCGCCCGCAAGCTGGCAGAGGACGCCCATACCCGCGCGCGCGAGCAGGCGGAACTCGCGGCGCAGGAGAAATCCCGCTTCGTTGCCATCGTCAGCCACGAAATCCGCACCCCGCTGAACGTGGCGCTGAACTCGCTATTCCTGCTGGAGCAGTCGGTGTTGAGCCCGGCGCAGCGCCAACTGGTCGGGAACGGTCGATTGGCGGGCGAGTCGTTGATGGCGCTGTTGAACGACATTCTGGACCTGTCGCGCATGCAAGTCGGTCGGCTGCAGCTGCGCCCCGCTCCATTCGCGCTGCGGCCGATGCTGGAGGGAATCGTCGACCTGTTCCGCTACCAAGCGGAGGACCGCGGTATCGAGTTTTCCGTCGCCATCGCGCCGGGCATTCCGGAGCGGCTGATGACCGACTCAGGGCGGCTGCGGCAGGCGTTGATGAATCTGGTCAACAACGCGGCCAAATTCGCCGATCCTGGCCGCGCCTCGATTAGGGTTGGCTTCGCCAGCCTTGGTGGCGAGGCGGTGCTACGCTTTGCGGTGCGTGACGAAGGTCCGGACATCCCCGACCTGGACCGCGCCCGGTTATTCCGCCCGTTCTCCCAACTGGGGCGGCCGGGCAGCACGGGCACCGGGCTGGGCCTGGCCATCTGCCAATTGCTCGCCAATCTGTTGGGCGGCCAGATTGGCTGCGACACCGTCCCCGGAGGCAAGGAGTTCTGGTTGACCATGCCAGCCGACGCGGTGAACGTGCCGGCGGTGCCGGTATCCACCGTCACGGACATACCGGATCAACTGCCGCGCACGCGCATCCTGCTGGTGGAGGATGTTCTGGCAAATCAGATGATCGTTGCGACCCTGCTGCGGCGCGAGGGCCATATGGTGGAAGTCGCCGCTTCGGGGTTGGAGGCGCTGGAGAAGATCCGTCACACGCCGTATGACCTGGTTTTTATGGACATCTTCATGCCCGGGATCGATGGAATGGAAACCGCCCAGCGCATCCGTGCGCTGCCCGGCGCGACCAGCCGGCTGCCGCTGGTCGCGTTGACCGCCAACGTCGCGGAGGAGGATCGGGCAGCCTACCTTGCTTCCGGCATGATCGACGTGGTGGCCAAGCCCGTCGAGCGGGCGACGCTGTTGCAGGCTCTTGCCAGGCATGTCTGGAGTAAGCAGCACCAGAACACAGCGCTTCCGGCAACAGGCCAAACCGTGCCGGTGGAACCGGCCGCGCAACTCGCGACCGAGGCGGTTGGCGCGATCGATCTCGCGCAACTGGAATGCTGGAGGCGCGGGTTGCCGGCCGCGACGTGCGACGATCTGTTTGCCGATGCGGTGCAGCAGTTGCGCGACATGGTACGTCCGTTGCAGGAGGCACTCGAATCCGGCGACCCTGCCGCCATCAAGCAGACGACCCACGCCATGCGGGGCGTGGCAAGCAATTACGGGCTGTCCGGGCTGGCAGCCCTGGTGCGCAGCATCGCCGCCGCACCGGATGCCACGCCGCCGGCGATAGTGGCCGCACATATTCTCCGAGACATCGAACACGCCGAGGCGGCGATGGCCGAACTGCCGCAATCGCAGGCGGCATGAGCACGCCGATGCTGAAAATCTACCTGGCCGGCCCGGATGTCTTCCTGCCACAGCCGCTGCAGCGTGCGGAGCAGATGCGACAGATCTGCCAAGCGCATGGGCTGGACGCAATTTCCCCGCTGGACCCCCTACCCGGTGAGCAAGCCGATGTGCTGGCGAGCCTTGACCCCTACGTCATTGCCCGCCGCAACGAGGCGCATATCCGCGACAGCGACGCAGTGCTCGCCAACCTCACCCCGTTTCGCGGCCCGGGCGCCGATCCCGGCACGGTCTACGAGATCGGCTACGCCCGTGCCCTCGGGCGCACCGTCTTCGGATACGCGACCGTTGCCGCGGACCACGCCACCCGGGTCCGGGCGCTGGATGGCAGCACAGCAACGGCGGACGCAGCCGGGCTGGCGATTGAGGATTTCGGCCTATTCGAAAACTTGATGATCACCTGCGGAATCGAAGCGAGCGGCGGTTTCACGATCACCGCGGATACGCCCGATCGCTGGGGCGATCTGTCGGTGTTCCGCCGCTGTGTTGCCGCGGCGGCCACACTGCTACTTGGCCAGCCTGCTATTCCGGCAGCGGCTGCAGGATAGGCAAGGCCGCCCGGCGAGTCGCCACGATCGCCACCATGATCAGCATGGCCGGCACCGCGGCGAAGATCGTTAGCCCATAGAACGGCACCCAACCCAAGGACTGCGCCGCCCAGCCGGAAAACCCGCCCATCGTGCGCAGCGGCAGGGTCGCGATGGACGATAGCAGGGCGTATTGCGTGGCGGTGAGGCCGGGCGCGCATAGGCTGGACAGGAAGGTGATGAACGCCGCGTCCGCCATCGCCTCGGCAAACCCTTCCAGCAGCACCTTCAGCACCAGGATGATCGGGTCGCCACCGGACACGGCCAAGGCGAAATACAGCGCCATCGACGCCATTTGCACGAAGCCGGTCAGGATCAACGCCCGCATGGCGCCCAGTCGCGCCACAAGATAGCCGCCAACCGCCGCCCCCGCCAAAGCGGCCAACAGTGACGGCACGCCGATCGCGGTGGCCACCTGGTCCCGGTTGTAGCCCAGGGCGCGATAGAATGGCGGCGCCATGGTGCCGGCCATTGCCTCCCCCAGTTTGAACAGCAGCACGAAGGCCAGCGTCACCACGGCTCCGCGGCGCGAGAGGAACTCCGTCAGCGGCCGCAGCACAGCGGCGCGCAGGCTGGCCAGCACGCCGGCCTCGCCCCGCCGCATAGGCGCCACCGGCGGTGCCGGCGCAATCAATGTGAAGATCGGCCCCATGGCGATGAGCACGGTGACGCAGAGCAGCGCGCCATGCCACCCGAGCGATCCTGCCAACTTGATCGCAACCGACCCGGCGATCAGCAACGCGGCGCGATAGCCCCAGATGTAGGCTGCCAACGCCGCGCCCTGCGCCCGCTCCGGAAACAACTCGATCCGCCAGGCGTCGATGGCAATATCCTGGCTGGCCGAGAGGAACGCCACGAGCGCCGCCGCCGCCACCAAGGGAATCGGCCGTGACGGGTCGCACAGGGCAAGGCCGATGCAGGCCAGCACGAGCAGCGGTTGGATGATCAGCAGCCAGCCGCGCCGCTGCCCCAGCCGTTGCAGCATGCCGGGGACGCCAAGCCGGTCCAGCGCTGGCGCCCACAGGAATTTCAGGCTGTAGGAAATGCCGATACTCGCCGTCCAGCCGATGGCAGGCAGCGAACTGCCGCTTTCGCTGAACCATTGCCGCAGGGTGAACCCGGATAGCGGTAGCGGCAGACCGGCCACAAAGCCGAGGCCAGCCATAGCGATGAAGGCCCGGCGAGATGCAGTGTGCGACAAAGACGAAAGGCCTGGAGGTGATACCCCCAGGCCTCGCCGTTCAAGCCAGTGTCGTCAAGCGCCTTGTGTGCGCCCAGCTTGTGTGGCGCCCGGCCTAAGCCGCTGCGGAGTCGGACTGGCGCCCAGCCTTCTTCCGGTCATGCGGGTTCAAATGGCGCTTGCGGAGACGGATCGCCGCCGGAGTCACTTCCACCAACTCGTCATCCTCGATGTAGGAAATCGCCTGCTCCAGCGACATCCGCCGGGGCGGGATCAGCAGCATCGCATCATCCTTGCCGGAGGCACGGACGTTGGTCAGCTTCTTTTCCTTGATCGGGTTCACGTCCAGATCCGAGTCGCGTGAATGCTCCCCCAGGATCAAGCCCTCGTAGACCTTATCACCAGGGTTTACGAACAGCGTCCCACGCTCCTGCAGATACCACAGCGCGTAATGGATCGCCTCGCCACCTTCGGTCGATATCAGCGAGCCGTTGCGACGACCTTCCATCGGTCCGGCCCACGGCTCGTATCCGTCGAACAGCCGGTTCATGACGCCGCTGCCGCGCGTGTCGGTCAGGAACTCGCCGTGATAACCGATCAGGCCGCGCGACGGGATCTTGAAGGTAAGGCGCACCTTGCCACCGCCCGACGGACGCATGTCCTGCATCACGCCCTTGCGGCGGCTCATCTTCTCGACCACGACGCCGGAATACGGCTCGTCCACGTCGATCAGAACCTCCTCGAACGGCTCCTCGCGCTCACCCGTCTCCTCATTCTTCCGGGTCAGCACTCGGGGGCGGCCGATGGTCAGCTCGAACCCTTCGCGGCGCATCGTCTCGATCAGCACGCCGAGCTGCAACTCGCCGCGGCCGGCCACTTCGAAGGCCTCGCTTTCATTGCTCTCAGTGATCTTGATCGCCACGTTGCCTTCCGACTCGCGCATCAGGCGGTCGCGGATCTGGCGAGAGGTAACCTTCTTGCCCTCGCGCCCGCCAAGCGGCCCGTCATTCACACGGAAGGTCATCGCCAGCGTCGGCGGATCGATCGGCGTTGCGTGCAGCGGCTGCATCAGATCCGATGAGCCAACCGTGTCCGGCACCGTCGCGTCCGTGAGCCCGGCGACCGCGATGATGTCGCCAGCCACCACCTCATCCACCGCAACCCGCTCCAGCCCGCGGAAGCTCATTAGCTTGGTCAAACGGCCGGTCTCCACAACCGTCCCATCCGAACGCAGCACCTTCAGCGGCATGTTGAGCTTGGCCGTACCCTGCTCCACCCGCCCGGTCAGCACGCGACCGAGAAAGTTGTCGTAGTCCAGGATGGACGCAACCATCGCGAAGGGTGCATCCGGGTCCAGTGCCGGCGCCGGCACATGGCGCAGCACCAGGTCGAACATCGGGCTCAAGTCTTTTCGGGCGCCCTCTAGCACCTCATCTGCCCAGCCTTGGCGGCCGGATGCGTAGAGCATCGGGAAGTCCAGCTGCTCATCCGTCGCGCCCAAGGCTGCGAACAGATCAAACACTTCGGTGTGGACCTCGTCGGACCGCGCATCCTGGCGGTCGACTTTGTTCACCACCACAATCGGCTTGATGCCCTGGGCAAGCGCCTTGCCCACCACGAACTTGGTCTGCGGCAGCACGCCCTCGGCGGCGTCGACCAGGACGATCGCGCCATCCACCATGTTCAGGATGCGCTCAACCTCGCCGCCGAAATCGGCGTGGCCAGGGGTATCGACGATGTTGATCCGCGTCCCCTTCCACTCGACGCTGGCGACCTTGGCCAGGATCGTAATGCCGCGCTCTTTTTCCAGGTCATTGCGGTCCAGAGCGCGCTCAGCGACTTGCTGATGCTCCCGGAACGCACCAGACTGGCGCAGCAATTGGTCGACCAGCGTCGTCTTGCCATGGTCGACGTGGGCGATGATCGCGATGTTTCTGATGTCCATGTGCGTCTAATCGGGCGCACCCGGTGGGTCGCCTCGCCTGTCTTATGTTGCAGCCGCACACATAATGCGCTGCGCGCCAGAATACGAGCCGAAAAAGCCGCAACCGCCGTATGCGTGCCATACGGCGGTTGCGGCGTCGTCGTTTTGGCCGGGTTAGTGGCCTGCAGACATCGCGGCGGCGATGGCCCGCTTGGCGCCGGGAATGTCACGATGCGCCAGGGCGTCGCGAGCCGCCGTCACCTGCATGATGTCGGACGACTGGTCCGGCATATCCGCCTGGGTCGCCGGCACCGAACGCTGCAGCATCGCCGTCTGCGCCCGCTCCAGCGCCTCCTGCGCACGACCCGTCTGCCCGGCATTCAGCGCGCGTTGCGCATCCGCCAGGAATGACCCGGCCGAGCCATTGGGCCCGCCCGTCGGGGCCGGCAGGCGCGGCGCGATCACCGACCGGCTGTCCCCCGCTGTGATGTTGCTAGCCTTATCCGACGCCGGGAACGAATCGCCCACACCTGGTTCATGCCCAGGACGGATATCCCCCGAATCCACCGCCGGTGCAGCAGCGTGGTGCGCCATACGATGATGCATCGGCATCCGGTGGGCGGGCTTGGGCACCGAAGTTGCCGGTGCCTCCGGGGTCGCCGGCGCAACCGGCGGCGAAGCGCTGGTCTGCGCATTCGCAGCTCCAGCCAAACCCAACATCGCCGCCGACATCAATAAAACCTTACGCATCATGCAAATCCCCTCGTTCAAAGCGCTGCATCGCCAATGCAATTCCAGTCGTCCAACGAGGTTCCATTGCGAAAGGTTGCGCTTGATCGTCCAATTAGTCCGTTATCGAGGCAGTCAATGCCCTCAAATTCGCAACCGGGCGGGCGCCATAATGGCTGATTACTTCTGCGGCTGCGACGCTGCCCAACCGGCCGCACGCCGCCAACGAGCGCCCGGCCGTGTATCCCGCCAAAAACCCGGCGGCGTAGGCGTCTCCGGCGCCCGTGGTGTCGACGACCTTGGTCGGCTCGGCCGAAACCACCACACGCTCCGCCCCGCGCAGGATCACGCTGCCTTCCTCGCTACGGGTCAGCGCTGCCAGGGCGACGTCGGCGCGGGCAGCCTCCGCTGCGGCATCGAAATCGCCGAGTTCATATAGGCTGCAAATCTCGGATTCGTTGGCGAACAAGATGTCGACGCTCTCTGCCACCAATTCACGGAACGCGGCGCGGTGGCGGTCGACGCAAAACGCGTCCGACAGCGACAGTGCCACTCGGCGCCCGGCGGCATGCGCCGCGGCAGCGGCCCGGCGGAACGCGGCCTGCGCGGCCGGCGGGTCGAACAGATAGCCTTCCAGATACAGCACGGCGGACTCCGCGACCAAAGCCTCGTCCACGTCCGCCTCGCCAAACGACACGCAGGCGCCCAGAAAAGTGTTCATCGTGCGCTGGCCATCCGGCGTCACCAGGATCAGGCAGCGGGCCGTGGCCAGGCCGCCCTCCAGCGCCGGGGTCGGGAAATGCACGCCGGCCGCCGCGATGTCGCTGCGGAAGGTAGCGCCCAGCCCGTCTGCGGCGACCTTGCCCAGATACGCCACCCGGGCGCCCAACGCCGCTGCGACCGCACAGGTATTCGCCGCCGACCCACCGCTGCTTTCGGCCCCGGTCGGCATCGCGCCATACAGAATGTCCGCCGCATCCGAGTCGATCAACGCCATTCCGCCCTTGCGCATATCGTGCTTGGACAAGAATTGGTCGTCTGTCGGCGACACCACGTCGACGATGGCGTTACCGATGCCGATGATGTCGAATCGCGGTTGGGTGGCGCTCATGCTGTGTTGCCGATCAAAAAATGGCTGCGTTGAGTTCGCGCCTATCACCCCCCTGCGCTGGGAGCAATGACGTGAAAGCCCTTTGGCTAGCCGTGGCACAACTGGACGATCCAGCCTGCCTCAGCGTGCTGATCCACAGCGTGCTGCTGTCCCTGGTCGCCTACGCCATCCTGCTGGGCGGCAGCATCTGGGGCGTCCACGAGATGCTGGCCGCAGTGCATTGGCCAGGCTGGCTTGCCGCGATCATCGGCACGCTAGGGGTCGTGCTGCTGGCGTTCTGGCTGTTCCTGCCGACCGTCATCCTGATCGCAACTTTATATATGGAACGGATCGCCCGGGCGGTGGACGCGCGGCACTATCCCTATTTCCCCTCGCCGGAGCCCGCGCCCCTCTCCGTTCAGCTTTGGGATGGGCTGACGTTGGCGGTTCGGGTGCTGCTCCTCAACCTCGTCGCCCTGGCACTGGCGTTCCTGCCCATTCCCGGCATAGGCCTGGCGCTCGCGATCCTCGTCAGCGGTTGGGCGATCGGGCGGGGGTTATTCGTCGCCGTGGCGATGCGCCGCATGGATCGTGGCCCGGCGCAGGCACTATATCGCAGCCGCCGCATGGCGGTGTTGCTCCCTGGCATGGCGCTCGCAGTGGCAGCGATGGTGCCTGGTCTTAACCTTCTGGTGCCGATCGTCGGCACCGCGGCGATGGTCCATGTGCTGAACCGCAGCCCGCGCTGAACGACTCAAAACGCCGCATTGCCTGTTGTTCACGCCGCGATCGGATGTTAGGGCATGGCGTTCCCTACGCCGGATCAACCGGCAGATTGCGCAGAAAGGGGCTTCCCCTTGTTCAAACGCCGAAGCCAGACCGGCCCTGAGACCGAAACACCTCAAGGGACAACTCAGGGTATGACCCAAGGCGAAACCGGCCCAGCAGCCCTGCAACCGCAGGCTGCGACGACGGACACGACGACGCCTCCCCCGCCGCCCACGCCCGATAACGGGCTGGGAGTTCCCCCTTACCGTCCAGCCACGCCGAAGGAGGCACCCGACATGGGTCGCACGCCGTTTTTGAGCCCAAACCCCAGCAGTAACACTATTCCGCCGAACGCCCCGCCGGGGCCGCCGAGCCCGCCGCCGCCGCCCGGCTCCGCCCCGTCGGCGCTCGCCGGTGGGCCGCGCCCG
>NZ_LMUY01000008.1 GCF_009765685.1 Acidisphaera sp. L21
GGGCAAGGGCGCGATGACGGACCGGGTGCGCGCCTGGCGCGACCACCTGCCGCACTACTTCCCGCTGCCTCACCCGTCCTGGCGCACCGGCGTCTGGGAAAAACGCAACCCCTGGTTCGTCACCGACGTGCTGCCGGCGCTGCGGGATGCAGTGGCGCGCGCCCTGGCGGAGTGAGGCGCTAGGGCTCGCGCCAGTTGGTGACCAATCGCTCCCAGATGAATTCCTGACGATCTTCGGACAGCGTCGGCGCCTGTTTTGCGCTCCATGCCAGATCCGGAGGATGACGCGACGGTCGGGGCAGACACAATCCCGGCTCGATCACCCCATCAGATGGAGCACGACCTCGCGCTGATGTGGCGCCGTCCGATGTTCCCACACATACACGCCCTGCCACGTTCCCAGCGCCAGTCGCCCGCCCACGAGCGGGATCGAAACCTGCGTCTGCGTCAGCGCCGCGCGGATATGCGCCGGCATATCGTCCGGCCCCTCGGTGTTGTGGCGATATCCGACATTCTCCGGCACCAGCCAGGCGAAGAAGGCCTCCAGATCGGCCCGGACGGTCGGGTCGGCATTTTCCTGCACCAGCAGCGAGGCCGAGGTATGGCGGATGAACACCGTCAGCAACCCGGTGGTCATGCCCTGCGCCGCAACCCACGCCTCGATCGGGGCGGAGATCGGGACGAGACCCTTGCCGGCGGTCGACACGATCAGGGTGTGCGTTTCTTGCCTCAAAACACGGCCACGCAAACGATACCGGCGATCATCAATGCTGCTCCGATCAGGCGGCCCAGCCCGGCCGCGTGTTGAGGGAAGCCTACCAGGCCGAAATGATCGAGCGCGATAGAGGCGATGATCGCCGCAATGACCGTGAGCCCGGTGAACAGCCCAGCCCCGAGTTGGCCCGGCGCGATCAGCATCGACATCACGTAGAGCGCGCTGATCACCCCGCCGGCCCAGGCCCACCACGGCACCTGCGCCATCTGCGCCGCCGGGAACGGGCCGGCCCAAACCAGCGCCCCGATCGCCAGGCAGCCGATCGAGATGAGGGAGAAGATGAGCGCTGGCCACCAGGGGCCGCCAAGGCTGTCGGTGAGCTTCGCATTCGCGCCCGATTCGACGGAGGTGAGCGCGCCGGCCGCGGCGACGAATAGATACAGGAGGGGTTTCACAGCCCGCCAACGCCCCCGCAAGGTGCGGGTTCTAGCGGCGGCCGAACATGGTTTCGATCTCCGCCCGGCTCAGCTTCAGCACCGTCGGGCGGCCGTGGGAGCAGGTGGCTGCGCGCGGCGTCGCTTCCATCTGGCGCAGCAGGGCGTTCATCTCCGCGGCGTTCAGCCGACGGCCGGCGCGCACGCTGCCATGGCAGGCCATGCGCGCGATGGCGGCGTCCAACAGCGTGTCCAACGCGGTGGCCTCACCATGCTCGGCCAACTCGTCGGCCAGGTCGCGCAGCAGGGGCGCCGGGTCGGGCGAGCCACCGGCCGACAGCACGGCCGGCATGGCCCGCACGAGCACCGCACCGGCGCCGAATGCCTCCAACTCCAACCCCAGGGACAGCAAAGTGGCGGCGTGCTGCACCAGATGCGCGACGGCGGCGGGGGGCATATCCACCACGGCGGGCAGTAACAAGGGCTGGCTGCGCACGCCGCCCTCGCGCACCTGCATAGCCAACGCCTCGTGCGTCAGGCGTTCATGGGCGGCATGTTGGTCGACCAGCACCAGGCTGCCATCACCAGCTACCGCGATGACGTAGGTATCCAGCACCTGGGCCACCGCAGCGCCCAGCGGATGTGGCGACGGTTCCGGCGGTGCAGACGGCGCGACGCGGGCCGACGGGGCGGCGGCAAAGGGCAGGGCCAGCTCGGCGAAGCCCTGGGCTGCCAGGGCCGGATGCGGCGGCGCGGGTTCCACCGGCACCAGGCGCAGCGGGGCGCGGCTGGGCAGCGAAGGGCGGAAGGTGGCGAATCGTGGCGCTGCCCCGGCGCCGGCCGACAAGGTGCGCCGCAGCGTGCCGATCACCAGCGCCCGCACGCCGTCCGCGTCGCGAAACCGCAACTCGGTCTTGGCGGGATGGACGTTCACGTCGACCTCCTCCGGCGGGATGGTGAGGTACAACGCCACCACCGCGTGCCGGCCGGCCGCGATCACGTCGCGATACGCCACGCGCACCGCGGTGCGCAACACCGGGTCGGTCACGGGTCGGCCGTTCACCACCAGGGATTGCCCGGCAGTCGTGGCGCGGCTGGCTGCCGGCCCGGCGGCATGCCCCGCCAGGGTCAACCCACTGCGCCCACCCTCGACCAGCAGCAACTCGCCAGCCGCCAACAACGCTGTCGCCCGCGCGCCGCGGTCCTGGACCGGCAGGTCGAACACCACCCGGCCATCGCTGACCAGGCGCATGGCGACATGCGGGGCGGCAAACGCCAGGCGGCGCACCGCGGCCTCGGCATGATCCGCCTCCACCCGGGCGGATTTGAGGAAGTTGCGCCGGGCGGGCGTGGCGAAGAACAGATCGGACACCAGCACCTGCGTGCCTACCGGCCCCGCGGCGGGTGCAACCGCATCGACCATGCCGCCCTCGACCCGGATCCGATGCGCGTTCGGCGCGCCATGCGGGCGGGATGTGATCTGCAACCGCGCCGCCGCCCCGATGGAGGGCAGCGCCTCCCCGCGGAAGCCGAGCGTATCGATGCGGATCAGATGGTCGTCGGCTAGTTTGGAGGTGCAATGCCGCTGCACCGCGAGCGCCAGCGCGTCGGGCGACATGCCGGCGCCGTCATCCGTCACCTCGATCCGGGCGATGCCGCCGCCATCCAGCACGACCGCGATGCGCCTGGCGCCGGAATCGATGGCGTTCTCGACCAATTCCTTGGCAACCGCAGCCGGCCGCTCGATCACCTCGCCAGCGGCGATCCGGTCCACCAGCGCATCCGGCAGGCGGCGCAGGACCCCGGCGATCGGCGTCAACTCAGGGACAGGGAGGGCGTACGACTCCATGTGAGGAGAATAGCGTGTTCGATGGCACCACAACAAACACCAGGGCAACAAACACCAAGGCAACACACATCAGGGCAACACACATCAGGATACGGCGCCGGCACAACCCGCCACGCCGCCGCGTGTGCCGCGCACCGGATTGCGCGGGTCGACGGTGTCGTCCCCCCAGGCGCCGAAGAAACTGGCATGGTCCGGCGCAAAACGGACGTATTCTTTGCCGACCCCGAAGCGGTCGTGCCAGGTGAAGGTGCCACTGCTGTCGTCATCCGGGACGAAATCGGTCAGCTCGCCGTTGAACGGCACGTCGTCCTCTATCCGGTAATGGCCGATCAGGTGGCCGTCCTTCAGTTCGAAGCTGGTGTGGTGGCACTGCATGCGCCCGGCATTGCGCACCATGCCGCCGTAATCCCCCACCACATCGGCCACCCAAGGCGGGTCTGCCGCCGGCTGCGCGATTGCCCGCTGCGCCGTCACCGGAAACGCGAACGCGACCAGCAGCGCCGGTAGCAGCAGGTGCCGCATCAGAAGATGGAGTCGAGAATGCCCTGCTGGCGGCGCTGGATGATCGGCGTATCACCCGTGCTCTGCGCCGCGCCCAATGCCGCGTTCTGGCGCAGTCGCTGGCTCTCGGCCTGTGGGTCCACCGGCGTGCCGGGCGGCGGCGCCGGCTTCCAGAACATCAACCGGTCGGCGAAGGACTGGCTCGGCGCGTCGAGTTGCGATTCCGAATCCACCTCGTTGCGAATGTCGCGCGGCGCGGCCGGCCCGGCGGCGCTCAACAACGCCTGCTGGCCGGGTGACGTGCCGGCCGGCGCGCCGCTCAGCGCCGTGGTCGGCGACAAGGCGGCCTCGGCCTGCTGCCGCTCCGACAATTCTTGCGGGCGGGACGCACCGGGGCGCGGCGGCCGCAGCGAGAAATCCGGCGGCATGGAGAGCGGCGCACGGGTCGTCACGGTGAATTCGTCCGGCGCATCCCGGGTCAACCCAATGGTGCGGGACAGATCGTCGCCACCGCAGCCGGACAGACCGATACTGGCGAGCACGACCAGCGCGGGCGCGTGACGTGTCAAGCGATAGATGTTGCTCATGCGCGGGTCATAGCTCCGCTGGCCCTGGCCCTGCAAGCCGCTCGTCAGCGCCGCGTGATTTCGGTCGCAAACCATCCAACACCAGAGCCGCAACGCCGCATACGATCGCGGCATCGGCCACGTTGAACACGTACCAGCTCCAGCTGCCGACGTGGAAATGGATGAAATCCACCACCGCGCCGAAGCGCAGCCGGTCCAACACGTTGCCGATCGCCCCGCCGGCAATGGCGCCCAGCGAGAACGCCACCAGCCGCGACTCCGCCCGGCGCAGCCACACCGCCAGCGCCACCACGATGGCGATGGCCACCGCCACCAGCAGCAGCGGGCCCCAGGCACCATCCGCCTTGAACAGGCCGAAGGTGACGCCCTGGTTCCACACCATCGTCAGGCTCAGCACCGGCAGCAGATCCACCCGGCCCAGCAACGGAAGCTGCAGCCCCTGCAGGATCCAGGTCTTGCTGCCCTGGTCGGCCACGAACACCAGCACCAGGGCCACCAGGCCAAGCGCCGTCAGGCGATTGCGCAGGGTCACGCCGCGTCGATTCTTGGCTGGCCGACCAGCCCGCTCTCCACCGCATCGGTGCAGCGCAGGCAGAGTGCCGGATGGGCCGGGTTGCTGCCGACCTCGGGCAGCACCTTCCAGCAGCGGGCGCATTTCTCGCCCGGTGCCTTGTCCACCGCCAAGGCCCCGCCCGGCACCACCTGGCTGACGATGGCGAACTCGCACCACGCCGGGTCATCGAGCAGGCTGCGCATGCTCTCCGGCAAGCTGACCACCGCCTGCAGCGAGGCCTTGATCGTGCCGTCGCGTCGCGCCGTTTCCAGCACGGTAGTCACCTCGCCGCGATGCTCGCGCAGCGTCGCGATGCGGGCAGCGAGCGCTGAGTCGTACCACTCGGCCGGGATTTCCGGCAGGGGCTGCAGGTGCACGCTGTCATCTTCGCCCGGGAACCGCGCACCCCAGGCCTCTTCCGCGGTGAACACCAGCACCGGCGCCAGCCAGATAGTCAGGCAGCGATGCACCGCATTCAGCACCGTCCGTGTCGCCCGGCGCTTCGCATCGTCCGGCCGGTCGCAGTACAGCGCATCCTTGCGCACGTCGAAGTAGAACGCGGACAGGTCGGCGGCGCAGAAGGCGTGCAGTTCCGGATATAGCCCGGTCCAATCATGCGTCTGCAGCGCACGGCGCAGGCGGCCGTCGATCTCGGACAGGCGATGCAGCACCCACCGCTCCAGTTCCGGCATCTCGGTCACCGGCACGCGCTCTGCCTCGGTGAACCCCTCCACCGCGCCCAGCAGCCAACGCAACGTGTTACGCAGGCGGCGATACAATTCGGCCTGCTGCTTCAGGATCTCCGGCCCGATGCGAAGATCCTCGGTCGTGTCGGAATTCATCACCCACAGCCGCAGGATGTCGGCGCCCAACTTGTCGGTCACCTGCTGCGGCGCGGTGACGTTGCCGAGCGACTTGCTCATCTTGCGCCCGGTCTCGTCCAGCACGAAGCCGTGGGTCAGCACTGCCTTGAACGGCGCCGCCCCGCGGGTGCCGATCGCCTCCAACAGGGACGATTGGAACCAGCCGCGATGCTGGTCCGAACCTTCTAAATACAAGTCCGCCGGCCAGGGCTTGCCCCGGTCCTCCAGCGCGAAGCCGTGGGTCGAGCCGCTCTCGAACCACACGTCGACGATATCCATCACCTGTTCGAAATTCTCAGGATCGCGGCCATCGCCCAGGAAGCGGCTCTTGGGGGAGCGATACCAGGCATCCGCCCCTTCGCTGGTGAACGCCTCCACCACGCGGGCAACGACCGCCGGGTCACGCAGCGGCTCGCCCGTGGTGCGGTCGACGAACACCGGGATCGGCACGCCCCAGGCGCGCTGCCGGCTGATGCACCAATCCGGGCGCCCCGCCACCATCGAGCCGATGCGGTTGCGGCCCTGCGGCGGGATGAACGGCGTAGCCTCGATCGCTTCCAGCGCGCGGGCGCGGATCTGTTCCGGCCCGTCCATGCGGATGAACCATTGCGGCGTGGCCCGATAGATCAGCGGCGCCTTGGAGCGCCAGGAATGCGGGTAGGAATGCACCAGCTTGCCGCGGCCGATCAGCCCGCCCGCCGCCTCGATCGCGGCACCGACGGGGGTGGCGGCCTTGAACACGTGCGTGCCGGCGAACATCGGCACGCCCGGCGTGTAGCGCCCATCCTCGCCCACCGTTTCCGGCACGGCGATGCCATGCGCGCGGCACAGCCCGAAATCCTCCTCGCCATGCGCCGGCGCCATGTGAACCAGGCCGGAACCCTGCTCGGTGGTGACGAAATCGCCCATCAGGATCGGCGCATCGTGGTCGTAGCCCTGGCCACGCAGCGGGTGCGCGCAGATCAGGCCGTCGAGGTCCGAGCCATGCACCACCTGCAGCACGTGATGCGTCGCGATGCCCAACTGGGTGCAAACGCTGCCGACCAGATCCAGCGCTACCAGGATGATCTCCCCCGGCTTGGCCAGCGAGCCCTCCGCCACGCTATCGACGCGGACCTGCGCGTAGTCGATCGCGGCCCCAGCGGCGAGCGCCCGGTTACCCGGCATGGTCCACGGCGTGGTCGTCCAGATCACCACGGACGTGCCTGCCAGCGAGCCGGTCAGGATCGGGAAGCGAACCCACACGGTATCGCTGGTGTGGTCGTGATATTCGATCTCCGCCTCGGCCAGCGCGGTCTTTTCCACCGTGGACCACATCACCGGGCGCAGGCCGCGATACAGCGAGCCGTTCAGCAGGAACTTGCCGATTTCGCCGGCGATCGCTGCCTCGGCCGGGAAGTCCATGGTGGCGTAACGGCCCGCCCAATCCCCAGTGACGCCCAGGCGCTGGAATTCTGCCGTCTGGATGTCCAGCCAGCCCTGGGAATAGGCACGGCACTCGGCGCGGAAATCCAACACCGGCACCGCATCCTTGTCGCGGCCCGTGCGGCGGTATTCTTCCTCGACCTTCCATTCGATCGGCAGGCCGTGCGTGTCCCAGCCCGGGATGAAGTCGGCATCGAACCCGGCCATGCGATGGGCCCGCATGATCACATCCTTCAGGATGCGGTTCAGCGCGTGGCCGATGTGCAGATTGCCGTTGGAATAGATCGGGCCGTCATGCAGCACGAAGGTTGGCTTGCCCGCGGCCATGGCCCGGGTGCGCTGCCACAGGCCCATCCGCTCCCACCGCGCCAAAATCTCCGGCTCGCGCTTCGGCAGATCGCCGCGCATCGGGAAGGAGGTCGTGGGGAGAAAGACAGTGTCGCGATAGTCGATCATATGGGGGATCCGGCAACAGGCGGCCAAAACGGTCGAACCCGACACCTAGCGCGCCAGACGCCCTCCGCGCCACCCCAGCCTGCGGGGATCAGGGGTGCAGCGCAGCAACCCGCAGTTAATTCGCCGCAACCACGTCCGAGCGGGCGGGTGGGCGCGGGGCGATGAAGCCGAACGTCGGATAGATCGTGGTGCCCAGCGCGTTCGATGGCTCCCACCATACGCGCACCGCCGTCCAGTCATTGCCGGGGGAGACATCGATCACGGGCTCGCTGCGGGCAATACGGCCATGCACCCAATTGGCCTGTGTCACGATGATCTCGCGCGCCGATTTTAGCCGGGAAACGACGGACACATGGCCCGAGGGCAGCCGGCCCGAGCGGCGGAACACCAGAACCTCACCGGGACCCGGCTCCGCCGTGCGCTGATATCGACCAGACGCACTATCCCACCAGGATGCCGCGTCGCCATAAAGCTGAATCCCGCTAACCTCGCGGGCGAAGGGAGCGCATTCCACATTGGCGGATCGAGAGCCCCCGGTCATTCCAGTGGGCGATCCACTGCCGGCGCAGGCGGACAGGCCTATCAGGGATACGAGGCAAGCAAGCCAGCCACGCGCACCCATTGATCGAACGCTCCCGATTTCGTGAACGGGAGCACCTTACACCGGACATCAACGCGGAGGAATAACGAATTGATGTCCGGTGGTTTCAGGCGAGACTTACTTCGCGGGCGCGGCCGGGGCAGGGGCGGCCGGAGCGGCGGCGGCCGGAGCGGCGGCGGCCTTCTTCTTCGCGGCGACATGGTGCATCGGCTTGGCGTGCATTGCGCCATGGCGGCCCATCATCGGCTTCCCCGGGGTGGCGAAGTCGGTGTACGGCACTGGGGCAGAGCCCGGGGCGCTGTTCAGCGACTGCGCGGCGGCCATGCCGGACGCGGTCGGGGCCGGGGCGGCGGCGGCCGGGGTAGCACCCGACATGCCGGGACGCGCACGACCACGCGCCGGGGTCGGGTGGGTGGTGACGGTTGCCGCGCCGCCGGTCGGATAGGCCATGTTGCCCGTGTCGCGGCCGGTCGGGGCAGCCGTCGTCACGCCGCCGGGGGAGGCGGGATAGGCCATGTTGCCGGTGTCGCGGGCGGTCGGGGCCGGAACCCGAACCTGGCCGGAGGGCAGCGAATCGGGGTAGGCCATCTGCCCGCCACCGCCGGTGGACTGCGCATGCGCCGCGGCGCCCACGACCAGCAGAGCGAAAGCGGGGACCAGCCCCTGGAAACGGAACGTCATATGAGTCACTCTCCTCGAGAAACCCCGGTTCAGGGGTGTTATGGTTACGGTAACAGCATCGTGCGATGCCGTCTTCAGCCCTGCAGCACAAAATTGCAGCTTACTTGCACGAAACAGCCGATTTTTGCGCCTCAGACGTAGGACCACCACACCCAGGCGATCGCCGTGCCGCCCAAAACGGCCAGGCTGAGGTCCCGGACCACCAGCATCAGCACCACCGTCGCGGCGCCGCCGATCCATTGCATCGGACCGCCGGCGAACAGCGCCGGGGCGACGTAGCTGACGAACAAGGCACCCGGTATGTAACCGAGCACGGTTCGCAGCGCCGGAGTGGGCCGGATATGGCTGAACAGCCAGTAGCCGCCATAGCGACAGGCAAACGTTGCCAGCGACATTCCGGCGATGGCCAACAGCGTGCTGCCGTTCATTCCACCACCAGCGCGGCTGGCGGCGCCGGTGGCCGCAAGCGTTCCTGCAACAACCCGGCCAGCGACCCGGCCAGCGCGCCCACCACCACATACCAGGTCCCCGGCAGCACCACCGACGTCACGATCGATGCGATCGCGGCGACGACCCGGGGCAAACCATCCATCCGCCCCCGCCACATCGGCACCAGCAGCGCGATGAACACCGCCAGGGCCGCGAAGAAGATCGGGTGATTGGGTGCCGGCGCGATGACGCCGCCCAACAGATGCCCCGCCAGCGTGGTGCCGACCCAAACGAACCAGGTCAGCAGACCGCTGCCGAACAGGAACCCGGCATCGCCCTCGCCACGGCGCATCGCCTCGACCGACAGTGCCCAGTTCTGGTCGGCCATCATGAACAGGCTCGCCATCAGCCGCCAGCCCTTCACGCGGTCCAGCCAGGGCGCCAGCACCGGCCCCATCAGCACCAGGCGCAGATTGACGATCAGCGCGGCCAGCGTCGCGGCCAGGATCGGCGCGGGCACCGCCCAATGTCCCAGGGCCAGCAATTGCGCCGACCCGGCGTAGCACAGGCCGCTCATCAGCCCCGCCTCGGTCAACGACAATCCGGCGCCCTGTGCCAGCAGGCCGACCACCAGGCCGAAGGGGGCCAACCCCGCCACCAGCGGCAACACGCGGCGCGCACCCAGGCGCATCGCCGCCCCCGAGAAGCCGATCATTGCCCCCGCCCCTGTGGCACGGTGTCGCATCGCTCACGTCCCCCCTTGCCGCCGTTATGCCCGGCGGGCCTCCAGCAGCAGGGTTTCGGCGTCCGCATGGGAAAGGTCTAGTACGCGCATCGCGATATCTGCCCCGAACCCGGCGCGGGCCAGCCGGGCCAGATCACGCTGGCGCTGCGCCGGGTCTGGCTCGTGCCGGAACGGGCCGATGCGACGGCGACCGATATAGAGGATGGCAGCGCTCAACTCGGCTTCCGGATCGTCGGGCAAGGCAGCCAATTCGGCCGGCACGCCCTTCGCCTGCAAATGCGCGGCAATGGCGCGACGCGATCGCCCGGCCCGGTGCAGGGCGCGTGCCCGCCCGGCCGCAAACGCCGCGTCATCCACCACGCCGATCCCGGCCAGCGCGGTTACGACGGTCCGCGCAGCCGCCTGGCAGACGGCGATCTGCTCGGGCGCCGCCTCCGCCGCGCGGGCCCACCGGTCGATCCGGCGGCCAAGCACCCGCAGCAACCCGGTCTGCGTGGTGCTGTAGCGGGCGAGATGGTTCAGCGCAGCATGGCGCAACGCGCTCTCGTCCGGGGGTGGACCTGGTGGTTTGGCGGGGGGGCGCATCGCCCGATGCTGCCACGCGCCGCGGCCGACCGGAACCCGCCGCAACCCTGTCATACGTTAGCTATCATAGCATTGGCGACATGGTTGGTCGTTAAGCGTTTGACTTCAGGCGCGTTGGCGCTTCATGCTCCCTGCTTCCCTCGCGACTGGCCACGAAGGTCGCGGTTGGCGCGTGGGGAGTCACTAGGTGAACCCTTCGACATGATCGCCGCTCTGATGCCCACCTACAACCGTGCCGACCTCGCTTTCGAGCGGGGCGAGGGCTGCTGGCTGTATACGGGCGACGGGCGACGATTCCTGGATTTCGGGGCAGGCATCGCAACCTCCTCGCTGGGGCATAACAACCCCCATCTCGTCGCCGCGATCGCCGAACAGGCGGGCAAGGTGATGCACGTCTCCAACCTGTATCGCGTGCCCGGCGCCGAGAAGCTGGCCGCGCGGTTGGTGGCGGCGACGTTCGCGGACAGCGTGTTCTTCTGCAACTCGGGCGCCGAGGCGAACGAGGGCATGGTCAAGATGATGCGCCGCGCCATGGCGGAAACCGGCCGGCCCGAACGCTTCCGGATCATCTGCTTCGACGGCGCGTTCCACGGGCGGACGCTGGCGATGCTGGCGGCCACCGGGAATGCGAAGTACCTGCAAGGCTTCGGCCCCACCGTCGAAGGCTTCGACCATGTTCCGTTCGAGAACATGAACGCGGTGCGCGACGCCATCGGGCCGAACACCGCCGGCATCCTGGTCGAGCCAGTGCAGGGCGAGGGCGGTGTTCGCCCGGCATCCCTGCGCTTCCTGCAGGAATTGCGCGCCACCTGCGACGAATACGGCCTGTTCCTGGGCCTCGACGAAGTGCAGTGCGGCATGGGGCGTACCGGCAAGCTGTTCGCCCATGAGTGGGCGGGTATCGAGCCAGATGTGATCTCCGCCGCAAAGGGCATTGCCGGCGGTTTCCCAATGGGGGCCGTCTTGGCGAGGGAGGCCGTGGCGCGCCACCTGGTGGCCGGCACGCATGGTACCACCTTCGGCGGCAACCCGCTGGCCTGCGCCGCCGCCAATGCAGTGCTGGACGTCGTGCTGGAACCAGGCTTCCTGGAGGGTGTCGATCGCCGCGGCCGCACGCTGTGGCGTGAGTTGGAGAAGGTCGTGCAGGACGAGCCTGAGGTGTTCTCCGACGTGCGTGGCGCCGGGTTGATCCTTGGCCTCAAGTGCAAGGTGCCGAATACCGAGGTGCAGAACGCGTTCACGGCCGAGGGGCTGTTGACAGTCGGGGCAGGTGACAACGTCGTGCGCCTGGTGCCACCGTTGGTCGTGACCGACGACGACATCGCAACCGCCGTGGAGATGGTGCGGCGTGGCGCGCGCCGTTGTCGGCCCTCCCTGTCTCAGGCGGCGGCAAAGTGAGCGGGGCGGTTCGCAAACTGCGACCGGAAGACGGCTTCGAGTTGGAATCCGGCGCGCCCCGTCATTTCTTGGAACTGAAGGATTTCGACCCGGCGGTGCTGCGCCAGATGCTGGACGTCTCCCGTGGCTACAAGCAGGCGGGGGTGCCGTCATCCCGGCCCCTCGCGGGACAGACACTGGCGATGATCTTCGAAAAGCCCTCCACCCGCACCCGCGTCTCGTTCGAGGTGGCGATGCGCGAACTGGGTGGCGACGTCATCATGCTGCAGGGCGCCGATACGCAACTGGGCCGGGGTGAGACGGTGGCGGATACGGCGCGGGTGCTATCCCGCTACGTCGATGCCATCATGTTGCGCACCGACGATGCCGCCAAGCTGGCGGAGATGGCGGCCTATGCCACCGTCCCCGTCATCAATGGGCTGACGAACAAGTCGCACCCCTGCCAGTTGATGGCGGATGTCATGACGTTCGAGGAGCATCGCGGCCTCATCGCCGGGCAGTCGATCGCGTGGGTGGGTGACGGCAACAACGTCGCCTGCTCGTGGATCGAGGCGGCGGTGCGGTTCGGGTTCGAACTGCGCATCGCCTGCCCGGCGGAACTGCAGCCGCCGGCCGATCTGGTGGCCTGGGCGCGGGCGCAAGGTGCCACGATCACGGTTGGCGACGATCCCATGGCTGCGGTCGATGGTGTCCGATGCGTGGTGACCGACACCTGGATCAGCATGTCCGACGACCCCGCCAGCAACCGGCACAACATGCTGGCACCCTTCCAGGTCGATGCAAGGTTGATGCGCCAGGCAGCACCGGACGCGCTGTTCATGCACTGCCTTCCCGCCCATCGCGGGGAAGAAGTGACGGCGGAGGTCATCGATGGCCCACAATCCGTCGTGTTCGACGGCGCGGAAAACCGGCTGCATGCACAGAAGGGCGTCTTGGCCTGGGCCCTGGGCGCACTGCGTTGAGCCGATCGTCCGCAACCGAAGAAACGCCGTCCACCCCTGGCTGGGTGGACGGCAGTATTCGCGAGATCTTCGCACCATACGGCCAATCCGTAGAAGCGGCGCGCGACATGTATGCCGAGTGCCTGGCCGGCGTGCGTGGTGCAGTGGATATGGATCTGGGCCATGACCGCTGTCGCCAGACCCTGTTGGGCGCAGTGGCGAAGATGATCGAGGACCCAACAGAACTCGATCACGCACTACAGGCGCTCGAGGCAAAGATTTCCGAAGAAGCCTAGCGCGGCCCTCCCAGATGGGAAGACCGCGACGCGGTTAGCTCAGCTTGACGGTGCCGTGGCCGCCGGGGTTCGGCGATTCACCCGTCAGCGCAGCCTTCACATAGCCGTAGGCGTGCAGCATGGTGGACGAGGGCGCGTCCCAGTATTCCGCCTGCTGCACGGTCACCTTCAGCAGGGCAATCTCCGGATCGGCCTTGCCTTTTGGAAACCAAACTTTCAGCGATTCTGTCCAATGGTCCTCGACCGCTTTCGCATCGCGCACCAGGGCGGCGGTGCCGGAGACGGAGACGTAGTCCTGCTTGCCCGGGTGCGCGAAAGCGAGATTCACCCGCTGCTCGGACTGCACCTCGGTCACCTTGTGGGAGTCGGCGCGGGTGAAGAACCACAGCGTCCCATCGAACTCCTTCTGCGACATCGCCATCGGGCGGCTGCGAAGATGGCCGCCATCCTCGGTGACCATCATCGCCACCTCGACGGACTTGATCAGGTCCCACAGCTTGGCGGTGTTGTTGGTTTCAGTCATCGCTCGTTCTCCAACGTCAGGCCAAGGCAACGAGAATGTGGCGGTGATGGTTCCGCATGCCGTGTGACGGTGCCCGGTGGTTTTGCGCGGGATCACACCCTATCTTGCGACAATGAGCGCCATGCCAGCCTTCCTCGACGGCACCCGACCGGATGTGCCCGATATCGTCGTGCCTCGCGGCATCACCCCGTTTTACCTACCTGGACGGCCGGTTCGCGGGCGGCTGGTCCGGCTGGGCGCGTTGGCCGATGCGTTGCTGAGCCGGCACGACAATCACCCGATCGTCACCAGTTTGTCCGGCCAGGCGTTGGCCCTGGCCGCCGCATTGGCGGCGGCGCTGAAGTTCCAGGGATCGTTCAGCCTGCAGGCGAAGGGCGACGGCGCAGTCACGATGCTGCTGGCGGATTGCACCCAGGATGGCGCGCTGCGGGGCTATGCCCGGGCCGATGCCGACAAACTAGCCGCGGTGCTGGAAAAGACCGAAACTCCCACGGCCGCGACGCTGCTGGGCCGCGGTTATCTGGCCTTCACCGTGGACCAGGGCGACGACATGGATCGGCACCAGGGCATCGTCGCGATCGAGGGCCGCACACTCGCCGACATGGCGCTGCATTATTTCGACACCAGCGAGCAATTGCAGTGTGCCGTGCGCCTGGCGTGCGCCAAGACCGACACCGGGTGGCGCGCGTCTGCGCTGATCCTGGAACGGGTGGCGGCCGAGGGCGGCATCGACCTCAGCGAAGAACCCGATGGCGACGAGGCCTGGCGTGCAGCGACGATCCTCGCCTCGACAGTGACGGATGAGGAGTTGCTGGACGATGACCTGCCGTCCGAGCAACTGATCTGGCGGCTGTTCAGTGCCGAAGGCGTAGCGGCGGATCGGCCCCGGGCATTGGCCTATGGCTGCCGCTGCTCCCGCTCGCGCCTGGCGGGCATCCTGGAAGGGTTCGGCGCGGAGGATCTGGATGACATGGCAACCCAAGGCGACATCGTCATGACGTGCGAATTCTGCAATTTGGATTTCCGCTTCGGGCGCGATGAGGTAGGCGGGGCTGGCGTCACCGATTGACGGGTCCGCCCTGCGTGGCAGGGTGCCGCTGGTTCCGAAATCCAAGGAGATAGTATGCTCGCCCGCCGATCCGTCCTGCTGCTGCCGCTCATTGCTGCTGCCTGTGGCAGTGACGACGTTCCCCGGAGCTTCCCGCTGCCGAGCTACAGGTATCTGACGCCCATCCGGCTGAACGTGGCCGCCGTGGAAGTCGATGACCGCACCACCCCAGCCGGCGGCAGCTCGGTCGAAGGCCTGTCCCCCGTGAGGCCCAGCGATGCGCTGAAGCAGATGGCAAATGACCGGCTGGTTGCGGGCGGAAGCGCTGGGCGCGCGGTATTCGTCATCGACCAGGCGAGCCTTCGCCGGGTCGGCGGCGGGATCGAGGGGACGATGGCGGTTCATCTGGACGTATTCGCCGGGCCGGGTGGCGAGCGCGCCGGGTTCGCCGAGGCCCGGGTTGCCCGGCGCCGCACCAGCACCGATACCGACGAGGATTCCCGCGCGGTGCTGTACGATTTCACCATGCAGATGATGACCGACATGAACGTGGAATTCGAATTTCAGGTGAAGCGGTCGCTGCGGGATTGGACCCAGGCCACGGCCGGCAGCGCCCCGCCGCCGCCGCCGGTGCAAACCGAGGATTTGTCGGCACCGACCAACCTGGCGCCCGCGCGTCCGGGAACGCCCGTTCTGCGGCGGTAATTTCCGTTTCAGCTTCCCAGTTTGGCGACCTGCTGCAGCACATCACCCTCGCTCAGGATCTGCGGCAGCACCACAGGGTCCCGCCCCGGGGGGTAGAAGACATAGAGCGGCACGCCGTCGCGATCATGCTCGCGCAGGAAGTTGGAGATGGTGGGGTCCTGCTTGGTCCAGTCGCCCTTCAGGTAGGCGACCTTGGCGTGATCGAACGCAGCGCGGACGGCGGTGGGCGACAATGCGATACGCTCGTTCACCAGGCAGGACAGGCACCACGCTGCCGTCATGTTCACGAACACCGGCCGGCCCTCGCCCTGGAGTTGGGCCAGGCGGGCAGGGGTGAATGGCTCGCTGGTTTCTGGCCCGGGCGTTGTGCCGATGGTGAGCAGGGCAAGGGTGGCAAGCCCCGCAGCACTCGCGACCCCGTAGGCGACGGGACGGGACCGGCCGCTGCTGGATTGGGCGGTACCCAGCATCCACGCGGTGAACCCGACCCCCACCAGCCCGGCGCCAGCGATGAGCACGCCGGTCGGGCCGGTTTGTTGGCTGACCACCCACACCAGCCAGACGGCAGCGCCATACATTGGGAAGGCGAGGGCCTGGCGCAGCGTCGTCATCCACCGCCCCGGCCGCGGCAGCAATCCGGCAAGCCGCGGCGCGGCCGCCATGCTGGCATAGGGGAGTGCCAGGCCAAGGCCCATGACTGCGAACACCAGCAACGCGGTTGCGGGCGGCGCGGCGAGCGCCCCGGCCAAAGCCGCCCCCATGAAGGACGCCGTGCAGGGCGTCGCCACCACGACGGCGAGCAACCCTGTGAAAAAGCTGCCTGCGTGCCCACGCCGGGCGGCGAGCGCCTGGCCCGTGCCGGTGACGCCCTCGCCGATCGAGAACACGCCCGACATGTTGAGGCCGGTGGCGCAAAGCACCCAGGCAACCAGCGTGACGAAAAGCGGGGACTGGAACTGGAAGCCCCAGCCCACCGCTTGCCCGGCACCCCGTAGCGCGATGAGCACGGCGCCGAGGGCAGCAAAGGCCGCCACGACGCCGACGGTGTAGCTCCCTGCCTCCAGCCGAACGGTGCGCCGATCGGCCGCGGATAGCCGGGCGAGGGCCATCGCCTTCATGGCCAAAACCGGGAAGACGCAGGGCATGAGATTGAGAAGCAGCCCGCCGCCGAGTGCGGCCAACAGCAGGAACATCAAGGGTTGTGGCGGTGTCGCAGCCGGGATCGAGCCTTGCGCGGCAGATATCGCGAATGGCTTGGTAACGCCCGACCCGGTGGTGAGGATGACGACGCCCGTGAGAGGTGCGTGAGGGTCGAACGTTGTGCCGAGGGCAAGATGCAGCAGGAGATCTTGATCCCTGGCAATCGGTGTTTGCGACCCAACGCCCTCGGTCTGGCCATCGCCCCCGGGGAAGAATTGCGCGGACGTGACACCCTGCGGCAGACCGGGGCCGGACAGCCGTAAAATGCCGCCATCTGTGGAGACGGTCGCGTGAAACGTCGGCGAGACTGGGGTTCGCGCGGCGGCGGCGGTAAAGAGTGGTGCCTCGGCCGAGGGGCTGAGTGTTCCAGCGGGCAGAGCTAGTTTGAAGTCGCCCTGCTCCGGCACGCAGATGTCCCGGCATACCAGCCAGGTGGCGTGGGCTGTCAGTGTTACGGGCGCGCTGGCTGCGGTAAAGGTGACGGGCAGCAGCAGGTCGCCAGTGTAGGCAAACGTGGTTAGCGGTCCCTCGGCGACCCGGATCGGTACCGGCCATTCGATCGGCGAGACCTTTGCACCCGGCGGCAGATCGAAGGTGAGATCGGCCGCAACCCCAGCATCGCCGGGGTTCTGCCAGTAGGTATGCCAGCCGGGGGCAAGTTGCAGACGGAGGGCGGCCTTGAACTGCCCGCCTGCCTGGATCGCGTCGGTGTTGGTAACGAGCGTGGCTACCGCCCTGCTGGACGTGACCGGCGCCGATTCTAAAGCATGGCCGGCCGCCGGAATGCCCAGGGCGAGTAGCCCGGCGGCCGCTAGTCGCGCGCCGAACTTTTTCAATTTAGGTGCCATATTCCAAGGGTGCACGGTTACCGATCATGGACAACACCTCGCGCCGGGTCTCGGGATTGGTTCGAAACTCGCCAAGCATGCTGCTGGTCACCATCGCGACGCCGGGCTTGTGCACGCCGCGGGTCGTCATGCATTGATGGCCGGCTTCAATGACAACTGCGACCCCCTTCGGACGCAATACCTCGTTGATAGTATTGGCGATTTGAACGGTTAGCTTTTCTTGGATCTGCAAGCGCTTGCTGAACGCATCGACGACGCGGGCGAGTTTGCTGATACCCACCACCCGACGATCCGGCAGGTAGCCGACGTGAGCCTTACCGATAATGGGCACCATATGGTGCTCGCAATAGGATTCTAATCTTATGTCCCGCAGCAGGATGATTTCGTCATAGCCTTCGACCTCCTCGAACGTGCGTTCGAGAAGGGCATTTGGATCGACATCATACCCTGCAAATAGCTCGCGGTAGGAGCGTGCAACCCGGGCTGGTGTGTCGCGCAAACCCTCACGCGAGGGATCATCGCCCGCCCAACGCAGCAGGGTGCGCACAGCGGCCTCTGCCTCGGCTTGCGTGGGTTTCGGCGTGGGTGCGATGGTGTCCAAATCGGCCGATCCTGTGGTGCTTTGCGCATATCGAAATGGGCTTGCCGGGGCGCTCGGCTAGTGGAGCTGATGTCCGTTATGGGGGCAGTCCAGGCTAAACGGCGGGATAACGACGTCGAACGCCTCACCCGTTGTGGTAACCACCATGTGGTAGAGCCCTTGCATGAACCCAGTCGGCGTCTCCAGCGGCGTGCCAGAGGTGTATTCGAAGCTCTCGCCAGCCTCTAGCAAGGGCTGCTCGCCCACGACGCCGGGCCCTTCGACGTTGATCGTGCGGCCCCGGCCATCCGTGATCCGCCAGGTTCGGCGCATGAGCTGAACGGTCTCACTCCCCGAGTTATGGATGCGAACGTGGTAGGCCCAGACATAATGTCCGTCATCTGGTTCCGACTTGTCTTCGAGGTAGAAGGACTGCACCGCCACCACGATGGCGCGGGTTGTGGCGGTATACTCCTCGGTCATTACTCAGCCGCCTGACGACGCGGCGCGCTGCTGCCGATGGCAGCGATCCCGCGCGCCAGGTCCTCACAGATATCGGCCGAATCTTCCAACCCGACCGACAGTCGGATGACCCCATCGGTGATGCCGAGGCGCGCGCGCTCCTCCGCGCCAATCCGCATATGCGTCGTCGTCGCGGGATGGGTGGCCAGCGACTTCGAGTCACCAAGGTTGTTGCTGATCGCGATCAGGCGGAAGGCGTTCATGAACTCGAACGCAGCTGCCTTTCCGCCCTTCAACTCGAACGTGACGAGCGTGCCGCCATCGGACATCTGGGACATGGCCAACTCGTGCTGGGGATGGTCTTTCCTGGTGGGGTAAAGCACCCGCCCGATCTGCGATTGCTGCGACAGGAACTCGGCCACGATTGCTGCCCGTTGGCATCCAGCTTCGACCCGAAGAGCCAATGTTTCCAGGCCCTTCAGCAGCAACCAGGCGTTAAATGGCGACAGGCTGGGGCCGGTGTTGCGAATGAAGGGCTGCAGCGTCCCCTCGATCCACTCCTTGTTCCCAAGCACAGCGCCACCGAGCGCGCGGCCTTGGCCATCGATATGCTTTGTGCAGGAGTAGACGACGATGTCGGCGCCAAGGGTTAGCGGTTGCTGCAGCAGGGGCGTGGCAAACACGTTGTCGACGACGACGAGCGCACCGGCCGCGTGGGCCATCGCGCAAACCGCGCGTAGGTCGATCACGTCCAACATTGGGTTGGAGGGGCTTTCGACGAGAACCATCGTCGCCGGGCGCTCGAATGCTGCCCGCCACTGGCCTAAATCGTGGCCATCGACGAATTCCGTCTCGATGCCGTAGCGGGGCAGGAGGGTCGACACGATCCAGTGGCATGAGCCGAACAGCGCACGGGATGCGACGACGCGGTCGCCGGTCTTAAGGTGGCTCAGCATCGCGGCATGGATTGCAGCCATGCCTGTCGCCGTCACCCGGCACGCCTCTGCCCTTTCGACCGCGGCCAACCTGTCCTCCAACATGGTCACAGTTGGATTGCCGAAACGGGAATACTGATAGTGCGGCTTCGTGCCGTCGAAGGCGGCTTCGGCCTCCTCGGCACTGCTGTAAGTGAAGCCGGATGTAAGGAAGAGGGCTTCGCTGGTCTCCCCGAACGGGGTGCGTTGCAACCCGGCTTGCACCAGGCGAGTCGCAATCCGATGATCAGCGTTCATAGCAATGGCCTTTCCAGCGGTTCGGCTGCCGTCTGGCAGCGGGGCGAAACGAACCAGCCGTGGACGCCCGACGCCGACAGAGTTTGGCTGTCGAACGCGAGGCCTCTTTAGCGCGCTTATTTAGCCTCGCCGCAATCCGGCCGGACAAATCACGAGGGAAGCGTAGTTTATCTTTCACCGGTTGCGCCGTCAACGCGCAGTTTCTATAAGGGCGCGATGGCGCGAGCGCGGGTGTAGTTCAATGGTAGAACGGCAGCTTCCCAAGCTGCATACGAGGGTTCGATTCCCTCCACCCGCTCCATTCTCTCCGCTCCGGCCATCCGCCTTATTTCGGAGATGAGTGTTTCACGTGAAACACAGCGTGGGCGATACATTTCGCTGCTACGACGCTGGGGTGCCGCGCTCAACCTCACCGCCACCAACAGTGCTTCCGAGGTGGCACTGAACACCCTCATCGACGATTGCCTCTGCATCGTGCCGCACCTGCCACCCGGCCTGGATCGGCTGATTGACCTCGGGACCGGCCAGGGTTTTCCCGCAATTCCAATTGCAATCGAAACAGGGGTTGTCCTCGATCTTGTCGAAGCGGATCGCCGCAAGGCAGCCTTCCTGACCACGACCCTCGCCACGCTGGGCCTGCGTGGTCATGTGCATACGTCTCGGATCGAAGCCACGGCCCTACCACCGGCCGAATGCGTCACCGCACGTGCGTTGGCGCCGCTTTCGGCCCTGATCCCCTTGGCGCAGCCGTTCATCTCCGCGACCGGTTGCGGGCTATTTCTAAAGGGAGCGTCCGTCGAGGCCGAATTAGCACAGGTCGCCGCCCGATCTGGCTTGTTGATCGAGCGTCTTCCCACGGATCGCCCTCCCTCTTGTCTCGTCAAAGTGAGCGCCCTCCGCTAAGACGCTTGCGTGATCGACAACCAAACCACCACTTCTCCCCATATCATCGCGATCGCCAACCAGAAGGGAGGCGTTGGGAAAACTACCACTGCGCTCAACCTCGGCACCGCCCTCGCGCAGAGCGGCCTGCGGGTTTTGATTGTCGACTTGGACCCCCAGGGCAATGCCTCCACCGGGTTGGACATCCCGCGATCCGATCGCCAACCCGGCTGTTACAACAGCATCACCGGGCGGGCAGAGTTGGATGAGTGCATCCGCGCCACACAGGTCGAGGGATTATTCATCATCCCGGCCGAACCGGACCTCGCCGGGGCCGAAATTGAATTGGTGGACCAGCCGAACCGCGAGTTCTGCCTGCAGCGCGCGCTATCGCACGTGCAAGGCTTCCCCGTCATCATCATCGACTGCCCGCCCAGCCTGGGGCTACTCACGTTGAATGGCCTAGTCGCCGCCACGACTGTGCTAGTCCCCCTACAGTGTGAGTTTTTCGCCCTGGAGGGATTGAGCCAGCTAGCCCAGACCGTCGACCGTGTGCGAGGCTCGTTCAATCAGCGCGCCGTGATCGAGGGGATCGTCCTGACCATGTATGATCGGCGAAACAACCTATCTGAACTCGTCGCAGCTGATGCACGAAGCTTCTTCGGCCAGCGGGTCTACGAAACGGTCATCCCGCGCAGCGTTCGGGTGTCGGAGGCGCCAAGCCACGGCAAACCGGTGATGTTGTACGACCCGAGATCCGCCGGCGCCCTGGCTTATGGCAAGATGGCGCAGGAACTGAGCGATCGTTTTCACCTCCGCACGACAGCGAGGGCTGACGCATGAGGGATCCCAGCCCCCGTCTAGGCCGCGGCCTCGCCGCGCTGCTTGGCGATAGCCTGCAGCCCCCACCGCCATCGTCGATTGGCATGATGGATGTCCACACGCTGGAGCCGAGTCCATTTCAGCCACGTGGCGCAATTCGCGAGGACGATCTCAACGAACTCGCTGCGTCCATCCGGGCGCGAGGCGTTCTGCAACCCATTTTGGTGCGCCCGCACCCGGGCCGCCCCGGACAGTTCCAAATCATCGCTGGTGAGCGACGGTGGCGGGCAGCGCAACTCGCTGGCGTCACGTCCGTGCCGTGCTTCGTTCGCAACCTGGCCGATACCGATGCCAGCGCAGCCGCTTTGGTGGAGAACCTGCAGCGGAAGGATCTGAACCCGATTGAAGAAGCAGAGGGCTTCCGCCGCCTTGTCGAGGAATTTGGCCTGACGCAGGAGGAACTTGGCGTCGCTATTGGGAAATCCCGCAGCCACGTTGCCAATCTGATGCGTCTATTGGCCCTACCCGGCGACGTCATCGCCTTCGTTCGCGACGGCACCCTCAGCGCTGGCCATGCCCGTGCTGCCCTTGCCTGCGCGGACCCGGCGGCGGCGGCGGCACAGATGATTGCCCGTGGCCTCAACGTTCGCCAAGCTGAAGCACTGGCGACACCCAAATCACCCAAAAAGCCCGATGGCAGCGCCCACAGCAGCGCGCTGGCGCAAAGCACTGCCGACCTACGCGCTGTCGAGGCTGATCTTGCCGAGCAACTCGGCCTGCAAGTGGCAATTAGCTTCAACGGCAAAGGCGGTGCGGTCACCCTGCATTACCAAACCCTCGATCAACTCGACCACATCATCGCGAAACTCGGTCACCGCAGCCTCTAGCAGGCAGTAGGGCCAAACGCACCAAGCTGTGATCAATACAATGGTTTGAAGCAGCGACGATCCACTCCCTTGCCAAGCGAGCGAACCCCACGTCCGTACCTGGCCCAACGGGGAAGAATGACATAGAGCCGCGCCAAGACGCTCCTACCGGCCGCGGCCTCCGACACTCCGCGCCACGACGCCAAGCAGCCGCCCGGCAATCGCCAGATCGGGTGAGGCGGCGCGCTTACAGGCAATATCCGCCTCCCGAATAGCGCGGCCAAGGCCTTCCAGCCTGGCCGTTGACCAACGTTGCACCTCCTGCAGGAACGCAGGCATTTGGCGGGGATAGATCGGCGGCTGCAATGTGCGGCAAGCCTCTTCCGCCGAGCGCCCCTCATCCACCAGCAACCGGACCTTCAGGATGCGCTGCACTTGGCTCGCCAGCACCGCCAACACGCCGGGCCCGGTGGCGCCATCCCGCCCCAACTCCTCAAGCAGCGTGTCGCATAACACGACGCGGCCGGACAACGCTGCCGAAATAGCCGCGCTCAGCGTCGCATCTAGGCTGATGGAGCAGCAGGCCTGCGCCTCCTCCAGAGTGACGGTGCCAGACTGCGCTGCATAGAGCCGCAGCTTCTCCAGTTCGCCGCGCCGACGCGTCGAATCACCGGCTAATTCGGTCGTGAGGAACGCAAGCGCACTCGGCTCTACACTCAACCCGGCTTCCGACAACACGCGCTTGATCTCGGATGACACCGCCGCGCCAGTATCTGGGTAGCAGGCTATCGCCGCCCATTGCGGCTGCTTCTCCGCCATGACCCGCAGTTTGGAGCGCGGCGTCAGCGCACCAGTCTCCAGCACGATCAGCGTATCGGCCCGATACTTGGACAAGCCTTCGACGATTGCAGCCAGCCCGTCTGTCGCATCCTGCACCCGAACGACCCGGCGGCCGCCTGTGAGCGACAGGCTGGTCACCTCGTCCCGAAGACGCCCATGCTCGTCGCGCGTCAGCACCGCCGATCTGAATGGGTCGGAGACAGCGCCAATCACTGCAAGGGTGGCCGACATGGCGTGATCTCGAACGCGCCCGGTGTCTTCCCCGTATAGGAGGATCCCGATATAGGGCGCCGGGTCCTTCAAAACCCCCGCGATCTGATGGGAGGCTATCTTCACGACCTAGCTCGCGGGTGCGTGCCGGTTGAAATATGAGCCGAGTTGCAGCGTGATCTGGTCCGCCACCGACTCGGCCAGACGCTTCTGTGCCGTCTCCTGTGCCAGATCGGCCTCGAAATACTGCTGGTCGATGATGTTCACGCCATCAAGCGCACGGGCAGTGCCGCTGGTGACCAACGTATTGCCCGGGTCCAGCCGCTTCAGCGACCAGGTTGCCGACCCGGTCTCACGAATCCGGGTCGCCGTGGCATCCTGCTGAATGCCCACGATGTCTGTCGATACGCTGAAACTGACAGACAATTCGTAGGTCTTGGCCAACGCCTCGCCTGGGTCGTTTAGCCGCTGCTGCAACGCCTGACGCAGTAATTGGCCGTATCGCTCAGGAATGACACCGATATCGACCCTGCCCATTTCGTGCCGCGCTGGGCTGTTCTTGCCACGAACGGCGTAGACCGGCTGGAAACCGCAGCCAGACAGCGCCAGCCCAGCTGCGAGCAGCAAGCTGCGGCGTGCCAGCCGTGCCTGGGCGAAAGTGGTCACGCCTTCACCGCGAAGCTCACGATGCGTCCGGGCACGTAGATTTGCTTGACGATCGTCTTGCCTGCCAGCAGTCGCGCCACGTTCTCCTCCGCTGCCGCCGCTGCAAGCACCGTCTCCTCGGACGCGCCGACTGCCACCTCAATCGTCCCGCGGAGTTTGCCACCGACCTGCACGGCAATCGTTGCAGTAGTTTCCACCAGCAACGCCGGGTCTGCCACTGGCCAGGTCAAGTCAGGTGCGTTCCCCTGGGTGAGGTGCAATTGGGACAGGATCTCCGCCGCCAGATGCGGCATCATCGGCGCCATCAGTCGGGCAAACACGTCGAACGCCTGCCGAACCTCCGCCGCGCCGGCATCATCTGCCAGGGCAAGCCCGCGATTGGCGTCCGAAATTGCGTTCAGCAGTTCGTGCAGCCGCGCCACGGCGACATTGAACGCAAACTGGTCCAGCGCTATCGTCACACTCGCGATCGTCCGGTGCACGGCCCGGGTCAGCACGCCGGTTTTTGATGTTCCATGGTCCGGCCGCTCGGCAATCGCCTGCGCCAGGCGATACAGCCGTTGGGTAAAGCGGTGTGCGCCGGCGATGCCCGTTTCGGTCCACTCCATGTCCCGTTCGGGCGGATTGTCAGACAATACAAACCACCGCGCCGTGTCGGCACCGTAACGACCAATGATCTCCTGCGGGTCGATCGTGTTGCGCTTGGACTTCGACATCTTGTCGATGGCACTCACGTTCACTGGCCCGCCCGTGGCGATCTCGACTACGACGCC
The DNA here is from genome assembly GCF_009765685.1 of Acidisphaera sp. L21. GTDB lineage: Bacteria > Pseudomonadota > Alphaproteobacteria > Acetobacterales > Acetobacteraceae > LMUY01. Next base: position 24,717 of record NZ_LMUY01000008.1, read on the forward strand.
ATCCGGCCGCCGCTCGATCTCGGTCGGATATAGCCAGCGCCCATCGGGTGCGCGGTAGCTCTCGTGCGTCACCATTCCCTGGGTAAACAACCCGGCAAATGGCTCATCCACGTCCACGATATCGGCGGCGTGCATCGCCCGGGTGAAGAAACGAGCATACAGCAGATGCAGGATGGCGTGGTCGATGCCGCCGACATACTGGTCGACCGGCATCCAATGTGCCGCGGCGGCGTTCGCCACTGGCTCGACCGCATTCGGGCTGCAGAACCGCGCGAAATACCACGAGCTATCGACGAAGGTGTCCAGCGTGTCGGTTTCGCGCTCTGCCCGGCCGCCGCAGGTCGGGCAGGCGACCACGCGCCACGCGTCGTGGCGATCCAGCGGATTGCCGGGCAGATCGAAGTCGACATCCTCCGGCAGCACCACCGGCAGTTCGGCCTCTGGCACCGGCACCACGCCACAGCTTGGGCAGTGCACCACCGGGATCGGGCAACCCCAGTAACGCTGCCGGCTCACCCCCCAGTCCCGCATGCGCCAGTTGGTCACGCCATTGCCCTGGCCGCCCTCGGTCAGGCGCTGGATGACGGTCTTCACCGCATCCGAACTGGACACGCCATCCAGGAAGCCGGAGTTGATCATTTCCCCCGGCCCGTCATACGCCTTCGTGTCGATCTGGAACGACGCCGCGTCCTCGCCTGGCGGCAGCACCACTGGCACGACGTCCAGGCCGTATTTCCGGGCAAAATCCAGGTCGCGCTGATCGCCGCACGGGCAGCCAAATATGGCGCCGGTGCCGTATTCCATCAGCACGAAATTGGCGATCCAGACCGGGACGACGCGGCCATCGAACGGGTGGCGCACCTTGAACCCGGTGTCGTAACCACGCTTCTCCGCACCTTCGATCGCTGCCTCGCTGGTGCCCAACGCGCGGCACTCGGCGACGAACGCCGCGGCAGCCGGGTCGGCGGCGGTCGCGGCGGCGGCCAGCGGATGCTCGGGCGCAACCGCCAGAAACGACATGCCGAACAGCGTGTCTGGCCGGGTCGTGTAGACCTCTACATTGCCGATTTCACCCACTGGATCCGCCAGGGCAAAACGCACCCGGGCACCCTCGCTGCGACCGATCCATTTGGACTGCATGGCACGGACCCGGTCCGGCCAACGGTCCAGCCCGGGCAGCGCCTCCAGCAACTCGGGCGCGAATTTGGTGATGCGGAAGAACCACTGCGCCAGTTGACGCTTCTCGACCGGCGCGCCGGACCGCCAGCCGCGGCCGTCAACCACCTGCTCGTTGGCCAGCACGGTCTCGTCCACCGGGTCCCAGTTGACCCAGCTTAGCCGACGGTCGACCAGACCCATGCGCATGAAGGACAGGAACAGCTTCTGCTGCTGGCCGTAATAGGAGGGGTCGCAGGTCGCGAACTCGCGCGTCCAGTCGATCGACAGCCCCATGCGCTGCAATTCGGCCCGCATGGCGTCGATATTGCGCCAGGTCCATTCGGCCGGATGCACCTTGCGCTCGCGCGCCGCATTCTCCGCGGGCAGGCCGAACGCGTCCCAGCCCATCGGGTGCAGCACGTTGTAGCCGGTCGCCCGCTTATACCGCGCCACCACATCGCCCAGTGTGTAGTTGCGGACGTGCCCCATGTGGATGTTCCCGCTGGGATAGGGGAACATCTCCAGCACGTAGTATTTCGGCTTGCCATCCGTCGGCACGTCTTCGACCCGGAACGCGCCGGTGTCATCCCACAGGCGCTGCCACCGGGCTTCGATGGCGGCAAAATCATAGGCCACCGTGCGATCTACGGTGGACGATGGTGTCTGGTCTTGCATGTATGGCTCACACCCATGGGGGCATGGCGGCAGGCTTCACTGGCTGGCGGTCTGCGCCCTCAGCTCGCGCGCCCGCGCCAGCACCTTGTTCTCGATCTCGCCGGTGGTGGTCTGGCTCACCGATGCGTCCACCCACTGGCCATTTTGTTGCACTTGGCGGAAAATCGACACCCGAATACCATCGGCGCGCAATTGGCGGCCCAAAATATAGGCCGTTGCCTTGAAACGCTCGCCACCCGCGGTCGGGGGCTGATACCAGTCGGTGATGATCACTCCGCCGAACGGGTCGGCCGACGCGAGCGGCATGAAGGCCAGCGTGTCCAACGCCCCACGCCACAGATACGCGTTCACGCCCAGTGCGGCGCCGTCCTGGCTGCCAGACGTACCGGCGCCCTTGCCAATGCCGAACACCAGGCCCTGATCGCCGCCCATCTTTCCACGATCGCCCTTGGTGCGGTAGTCCTGATACTCGTTATCCGCCACTGGCCGCGCAGCCGGTCCGCTTCCGCAAGCAGCAGCAGCGAGGGGCAGCAGGAGTGGAAGAAGCCGGAGATGACGCCGAGTAAACATGGACCGCCTGCAAGGAAATGCCGCGCAACTGCGACGACCCTGTCTACAGGGAGTTACCCGTAGCGCCAAGGACTTCAATCCGTCCGCCCAAACGAAAAAGGGGCGGCAGATTGCTCTGCCGCCCCCTCTCGATACTAGTAGGCCAGACTTACCAGGCGAACGAAGTGCCGATCGACAGCACCTGAGCGCTCAGCTTGTTGTTGGCGTTGTTGTTGATGGTCGTGAAGCCGGAGGCAGCGCTGGCGTTACCGACCAGGTTGACGCCGTTCTGACGACGCTCATCCCACAGGTAGGACAGGAACAGCGACACGCCGGGAGCCAGCGTGTAGGTGCCGCCTGCGGACACACCGTGTTCACGAAGCTGACGACCCTGAAGCACCGCGGAGGCGTTCTGGCTGACGTTGTTCTCGTCCATGTAAGACGCACCAACGATGACCGGCCCGATCGTGTAGGTGGCGCCGACGATGAACGCGTCAGACTGCTTCGCACCCTCGGGAGCCAGGCCGTAACCGGCGCCGGTGTAGTGACCGCGCTGGTAGTTACCCTGGAGGCCGAAGCCGCCGTAGGTCAAAGCCAAGCCGAAGTCCATGATGCCGAGGTCGTCGTAGCGGATGGACGGCGCGGAAACGCCGGCATACTGCACACGACCCGAGCCAACCCAAGACCCCGTGGCTGCAACGCCGATCGGGCCGAACGTGCCACGATAGCGGGCTTCCGCTTCGTAGGTGTTCCGGCGACGTGCGGTCTCACCGATGATGCTGGTGGAGCTCAGCGTATCGCAGCCAGCGGATGCAACGCCGGTCCCGGTGACGATCGTGGTGCCGCCGTTGTTGGCGAAACCACCGCAGTCGGCGTTCGTGTAGTTGCCGTTCGAGGTGCTCGGCTCATACGACAAGCCGATATCGACGCCGTAGAACTGCGGCGACAGGTAGACGGCCTTGGTGGTGGTGTATTCGCCGCTGGTGTCAGCCCACGGCCAGGTGATCACGTTGGCGCCCGGCAGGAAGTCCGGAGCGTCGCCGTTCCAGTTACCGTCGTTGAAGTTTTCGGACGTGCCGGTCAGCATCAGCGAGGTCGGGCCGTCAGCCGAACCGAGGCGCAGGGTGCCAAACTTGTCGGTGCCGATGTAGCCCCACTGGCGACGGATATACAGGTCGTTGCGTTCGCGGTCGGCCGAGTTGATCGAGCCTGCAACGCCACCACCGGAAAGGGCCGCATTCTCGGTCCGGATTTCGATGGACGCGCCATACTTCAAGCCGTTGGCGGCAACGCCGTCAAAGCCAGGATACAGACGAGCATAGTCCACGAACCCGTAGTTCGAGATCTTGTTGCTGCCCTGGTTCGCGGTCCCGCCGCTGGTAAGAGCCGTCGCCGTGTTGTTCGTCACCGCACGAGACGCACCTTCGCTGGTGATGCCGGCATAGAAGCGGAAACGGCCGTTCAGGCGAACGGTGACGGTGCCGGGCGTGGGAAAGCCCTGGCCGTCGGAGTCATCCACGACTTGAGCGCTGGCATACGATGCCACCGCCATCGAGGCGCCCAGTGCGGCCACAGTGGCCAGCAGGAGCTTGCGCATTAAAACCTCCTCATATCGCCGGACAGTTCCGGCATCAGTTGCAGGCCCCGCCCCGTTTCCGCACACACTCCGTTCCAGCAGGGAAAGCGGAGCCACTTGGAAGGGCGGGGGCAGCCAGACCTGTCCAGAGTATTGCGGCGGTGTTCACTTTCTCGCAATCGCTACCACGAGTACGCCATGGCATTTGCGAAACACTGTGCCCACAACGACACAGCAGGCGCCGGGCGCGCTGTCCTGGACTCTGGTATTGAAGATTTACGCTCGCCCCATGCGACAAACCTGGAGTTTTCTTGCGATGAGTGAATCCGCTGCGCTGCGTGACCGCCTGGAACACGTTCGCGAGACCGTCGCATCCGCCGCCTTAGCGGCCGGCCGGCGCCCCGAAGACGTCACGCTGGTCGCAGTGTCCAAAACGCATGGGGCGGAGGCCGTGCTGACAGTATTGGGCGCCGGGCAGCTCGTCTTCGGCGAAAACCGGGTGCAGGAGGCCGCAGGGAAGTTTCCGGGGTTGCGGCCGAAACACCCAGATCTGTCGCTGCACCTGATCGGCCCACTGCAGACCAATAAGGTGCGTGAGGCGCTGGCAGTCGCCGACGTCATCGAAACGCTTGACCGGCCCCGGCTGGCCGACGCACTCGCCGCTGCCTTGGGCCGGGGCGACACGCTGCCGCAATTGCTGGTCCAGGTGAATGTGGGGGAGGAGCCGCAGAAGGCCGGTATCGCCCCAGCCGATGCCGACGGCTTCATCCAAGACTGCCAGGCCCGCTTCGGCGACCGGCTGACCGGTTTGATGTGCATCCCCCCGGCCGAGGGTGACCCGGCACGCCATTTCGCCTGGCTGGCCGATCGCGCCGCACGGCACGGTTTAGCAGTCGTTTCGATGGGAATGTCGGGCGATTACGCCACTGCCATCCGCCACGGAGCCACCCATGTACGTGTCGGTACTGCCATCTTCGGCAGCCGCCCGGCGCTTGCCGCCGCAACCTGACGGGTCCCAACTTGAAACATCGTGAAACGTCAGGCTTATCTCGGCATAGTATGGGTGCAGAGCACTGACGCAGGGCACGGGCAGCGGCACATCCGTGCCGGGTCGCGCCAAGTTTCGGCCCGAACGGAGTCGATGAATGAGTGTGGTTGCCAGTGCCCACGGGGGTGTCCGTGCCCCCGTCCGAGCCAGTGCGTTATTGGCCGTCCTCGGAATTGTCTACGGCGACATCGGGACCAGTCCGCTCTACGCGTTCAAGGCGAGCCTGGACCATTTCACCTCCGAAGGTGTGGCGGAATTCGAGATCCTGGGCATCCTGTCCCTGATCTTCTGGGCGCTGATCATCGTCGTGACGCTGAAATACGTCGTGCTGGTGATGCGGGCGGACAACCGCGGCGAGGGCGGGATCCTGGCGCTGATGGCGCTGGCGCAGCGCGCGACCTCCGATGGGCGGGGCCGGGCGGTGTTGACCATCATCGGCATCATCGGCGCGTGCCTGTTCTTCGGTGACGGCATCATCACGCCCGCTGTCTCCGTGCTGTCCGCGGTCGAGGGGCTGGAGGTCTCGGCCCCCAATTTACAACCCTATGTAGTACCCATCGCCTGCGCGGTGATCATGGGGCTGTTCGCCGTCCAATATCGCGGCACTGGCAAGGTTGGCCGCATCTTCGGCCCGGTCATGGCGGTGTGGTTCGCCGTGCTCGGCCTGATGGGCCTGTATCAGATCGTGCAGCAGCCGCATGTGCTGGCCGCCTTGTCGCCGCACCACCTGGTGCTGTTCTGCATTCGCCATGGCTGGCTCGCCTTCGTGGCGCTGGGTTCGGTCGTGCTGGCCGTCACCGGGGCGGAGGCGCTGTACGCCGATATGGGGCATTTCGGCGCCGCGCCGATCCGCCGGGCCTGGATGTGGTTCGTACTGCCCTGTCTGGTGTTGAACTATTTCGGCCAGGGCGCGCTCATTCTCGAACACCCCAGCGCCATCGCCAACCCGTTCTTCCTGATGGCGACGCCCAACATGCGCCTGCCGCTGGTGGTGCTGGCCACGGCGGCGACCGTCATCGCCAGCCAGGCCTTGATCTCGGGCGCCTATTCCATTGCCCGGCAATGCATGCAGATGAATTTCCTGCCGCGCATGACGGTGACCCACACCAGCATCACCGAGGAGGGGCAGATCTACGTGCCCCAGGTCAATACCGCGCTGTTCCTGGGCGTCATCCTGCTGGTGCTGGCCTTCCGCAGCAGCGACGCGCTTACCGCCGCCTACGGCATCGCCGTCACCGGCACCTTTATATGCACCTGTATCTTGGCCGCCTTCGCCTTCCGCCGCCGCTTCGGCTGGTCGCGCCCGGCGGCCGTTGCAGTGTTCGGTGGCTTCTTCCTGGTCGACGCGGTGTTCTTCGCCGCCAACTTGCTGAAAGTGCCGGAGGGCGGCTGGGTCCCACTGGTGATCGGCCTGTTCCTGATGGCGCTCATGACGTCGTGGAAGCGCGGCCGCGACCTGATGCTGGCCCGGTGGAAGCAGGACAGCCTGCCGCTCGCCTCGTTCCTGAAGCGCCTGCCGCAATCGCGCACCCTGCGCGTGCCGGGCATGGCGGTGTTCCTGACAGGGACGCCCGACTACGTCCCCGCCGCCCTGTTGCACAACCTGAAGCACAACAAGGTGCTGCATGAGAAGGTGCTGTTCGTCACCGTCACCAACCTGGACGAGCCGGAAGTGCCGGCGGAACGCCGGACCGAGGTGACGGAGCTGGCGTCGGGCATCCACCGCGTCATCTTGCGGTACGGCTTTATGGAAAGCCCAAATATCCCGCGGGCGCTGGAGGATCTGCGGCACCTCGGCGTGGATTACGACCCAATGCAGGTCAGCTACTTCCTGGGGCGCGAGGTGCTGGTACGTGCCTTGGTGCCGAAGCTGCCGATGTGGCGGCTCTGGCTGTTCCTGGTGATGGTGCGCAACGCCGTCCCCGCCACGGTGTTCTTCCGCATCCCGAGCGACCGGGTCGTGGAGCTTGGCGTGCGGGTGGCCATCTGACCGCGCGCGACGGCAACGCCGGAATAGTTCGGGCGTTGACGCAGCGCGATGGCGGCGGGGGATACCGATGGTGAACGTGACGATGGTGCTGGCCCAGGGCCCGGGCTTTCCGGAGGGCAACCTTGAAGACCGCATGCATCTGCACGTCCGGCTCACCGCACAGGGCCACCTGGACTCGGCAGCCTGGGAAGCCGGCACCACGCCCTGGATGACGTCGCGGGAACGGCCGGACCACCCGACCCGCACCGGTGAACTGGTGAAGATCGAGGAAGGTTGGGCCCTGCGCCATTTGGGCAGCGAAGACGACCCGCTCTACAGCTTCTCCGCCCAAATCGTGCGACCGGGGGAGATCGTGCAGATCCGACGGCTCGATGGCGACGAGATGCTGTATCGCATCGTGGCCGTCGAACCGGCGTGACGGCTGCCGAGACCTACTGCGTAATCTTCAGGGCGATGATTTGCTGCCCGATGCTGGTGAACGCCGCATCGATGTCGCTGCCTGTGGTGGTATTGTAATAGTGCGACGTATCGCTGGCGCAGCTCTTCAGCAGCGTCTCCGCGTCCGAGCCGGACGCGGCCTGGAACGCGATAGTGAAGATAATCACCCCGGCAGTCTTCATCGCCGAACATATCTTGAGCGTCCGGGTGTCCATCGCATCGGCAACGAGCGAGCTGGCACTGTTGCTCGCGGCGGAGTTTCCGGTGGGGGTGGATGAGGAGGCTGGCATAGCGATGCCCAACCGGTTGGCCGAGAGCCGGCCATAGGAATTGTAGTAACCGTCCGTCTGCTTGCACTCCGGCACCACCGTGTAGGATCGGCAGTTCAGGTTCTGGCTCGTCTGCTCGTTACCGTCCCACTCATTATTGCCGTCCGTCATCAGGATGACGATCTTCTGGTTGGCGATCGTGTTGTAGGCAAGCGGCCGGGGTAGCCCGGTGGAGTTGTTCCCCAACCCCCAATAGCTCTGCCAAATTGGGCTCAGTGTGAACCAGGCCCATTGCAGCCCCTGCGACACGACGGTGCTGCCGCCGCTGGCGGCGATCAACGCGTTGATCGAGTTCTTCACCGTCGCCTTGCTGGCGGTCAAAGGTAGGACGGCGTTGGTCGAACAACCAAGGTTCGGCCCTATGGGAAGGCCGCTCCATGCGCTGGTCGTGCTGACGCCATTGCCGGTATCCGTGGCAGCGCCGACGTACCAGTCATTGTCGCCGTGATAATAGTCGGTCTTGCTGGTGGTGTCCGTGTTCAAGACAGTGTTGTAGGTGGACGCCCAATATAGCTGGTTGAACTTGGCGGTGCCGGGGTTGTCTTCGGTGATGTCGTAATTCCCGGTCCGGGCCTCCACGCAGCCGCGCCAGGCCTGGGCGGTCCAGCTCCCATTGGTGTTGGCCCAGGCAGCATGGGTCGTGCCCATATTGACCGAGCCGCGGAACGGCACCACCGCAACGGACAGATTGGGCGCCGTGTCGGCGCTGCCATACACGACGTCCAGCATGTCGCTGGCAGCGGTCTGCAGCGCGGCCTCTTTCGTGGTTCCGCTGCCGGAGGCGCTCAGCATCGACCCGGTGATGTCCAGCGCCAGCGCAATCTCGTAGCCTGTGCCCTTCGCCGCGATGGACGTCGCAGTCGGCGCGAAGCTGGTGAACCCGGCCAGCGTCATCAACGACATGGCCAGGGTTGCCTGGGCGGTCACCTGCACATGCGCGCTGTCCACCTGCTTGACCACCGCGCCAGCACTGGTCGACCCCATGTAGCCGGTGCCCGAGGCCGCGGTGCCGCTGCTGAAATTGACCCAGAACATCGCCTTGGTGTCGGCGAGCTGGTTGGTCGCGCCGATTTCGTAGGCGCCCACCAGAGCTGCCGCGTCCACGGCCTCCTGCAACCGGGTCTGCAACAGCCATAGCCTTGTGGCATCGAGCCCGAGCCCCACGACCAGCATCATCGGGACCAAGGACAGCCCGACCAACATGGCCACGCTGCCGCGGCGATCTATAACAAGCTTGCGCATCAGCTGGACGGCCTCGTTCCGGATGTCAGGGTCGGTAGCCCGCCGGTTCGCGGCATGGCGACGGTGTAGACGGCAACGGTAGATGACCCGGCTCCGCCCATGATCGAGGCGCTGAACACATACGCCGCCTGGGTTGTCGTCATCTCCGTCACGATGACCGACAGGCCGCTCGGCGGGACGTAGCCGCCAGGCATCACCGGGGCGGCGGTCGTGGTGTAGGCGCTCGCGGCGCAACTGCCGCTTTTCCACTGCCAGCTCACCTTCGGCGTGCCAGTGGAATTGTCGATGCCGGTGACGGCCATGCTGCCGGTGTTACAGGTCAGCGCGCCGCTGCTGAGCGTAGCCTGGGCAATGGGTAGGAAGACGCTGGTGAAATCGCTGGTGTAGAAATTCTTGTATTGGGTGATGACCTGGCTGACGCCGGCGACGCTGCGCTGCATCTGCATCCAGGTCCGCATCCATAGGACCACATCCGTCCCAGCCAGCATCAGCGTCAGCATCAGCGGCGCAACCATCGCGAATTCCAGCGCGGCGACCCCCCGCCGGCCCAGCCAGGGCCGCCTCACCCAGCCCCGGCCGAACCAGCGGCCGCCCAGCAGGGGGCGTCCGCTAGAACGGCTCATTCTGCACCACCACGGTTGCCGTATGGGTGAGGTAGGTCGTGCCCAGAATCGCGGCCGGGAAGCCGGTGATGAAATAGGCCTTATACGAATAGGTGTAGACGACGAAGTTCGAAGACGCTCCCGTCGTCGTGGCCTTGGTTCCGCTGGATGCAAAGGCCGCTGGCGTCAGGTAGCTGGCCATCGTCACGGTTAGCTGCGTTGGATCGATGAGTCCGCTGGTGATCGAGGTGGCGGTGCTGAGGATGGTGCTGTCCCGCGAGCCATCCGCACTACCCTGGCCAGTGATCCCGTAGCGGCTACCGGCGCCGACGCCGATATTCAGCGCCATATCGATGGTCAGCTGATATCCAAGCTCGAGAGTCAGCATCAGCATCAGCATGAAAGCCGGGCCAATAATCGCCATTTCGACCGTGGTTGTCCCGCGGCGGCCAAGCTTCGGAATGGATGGCAGGTAGCGAATGGTCCCGGATGTCCTAGGTTGAAGTGGCCTTTGCTCAGCCGCGCACCCACCATGGTGACGACTTCGCCGAAGCCCCTCTTCGACCGTGCGAGAGCAGCCCGACGCGCCAGCCTATGCCGTATAAGCCCTAAGATTTCGTTGCGCCCGTCCAGGGTGGTGGCCCGGCGCATAGCCGGCGCCCAAACGCAAACAGCCGCCACACCCCAATGGGGTGGGCGGCTGTTACGGGGTCGGGCGCATCATCAGTTCAAACGCAGACGCTCGAACGGAAGATGCCCGGGTTCAGGTTAGGCGAAGGCCCAGTGCAGCAGCCCGCAGGCGCCCAGCGACAGGGTCAGTTGCATCAGGATCGTCACGCAATCCCCAAGACAGAGTTTGGAGTCATCGGAGGCTGTGTACTCCTCCAGGCTCAGGAGGATGCTCTCGGTGGGAAGAGCACCCCGTGTAGGTTGAAGCTTCATAATACGGCTACGCCAATCGTTTCAATTCATTAGCTCGCACTGACAGCAAATGTGACAGTTCGGCGACGGCTCTTTACGCCTTTCGCGGTGCAGCAAAAATGCCGTTGGTGCCCTATGTGTTATGCACCTAACGTATGGCACTGCCAGGCATTGCCTGGTCGTCGACGGGGTCGAGCAGTTGCGGCCCATTATTGCGCACGGCGTTGACGGCCCGCGACACCGGCCAAAACCGCAGCATATCGTTTGCGGCGGCCTGCATGAGGGTGGTCGCGTGAGCGCTGGCCGGATCCAGCCAGACCGCCCAATCGCCATGCTCCAAGATGACCGGCATCCGCTCATGCAACACACGCATGGCTGCGTTGGCACCGATCGTCAGGATCGTGAAGCTGCGCAGGATCTCGCCATCTGCCCCTCGCCAGCCTTCCCACAACCCGGCAAAGGCCAGCGGCGCCCCGTCGGCGCGGGCAATCGCGAACGGCTGCTTGCCATCGGCACGGGCCTGCCACTCGTAGAAGGCATCGGCCGGAATCAAGCAGCGCCGGGTCGCCAAGGCGGATTTGAACATGCCCGACCCGGCGGCCGTCTCCGCCCGAGCATTAATCGGCCTACGCGCGGCCCTCGGATCCTTGGTCCAGGACGGCACCAACCCCCATTGCAGCAGATCCAGCCGCCGCTCACCAGTGTCGGGGTGGCGACGCACCACCATCGCGGGCTGAGTCGGTGCGACGTTCCACGACGGCGCCACGTTCGGAACTGGCCCGGTGGTTGCGAACAACGCCCGGATCGTGTCCGCCGGAAGCTGGGATGCATAGCGGCCGCACATCGCATGCTAGCCTGGGGTTTGTCCTGCCATCAATTCAACCAAGTAGCGCGACCATTTCGCTGCCTGTTCATAGGTGTAATGGCCACGCGTGGTCAGATCTGCGGGCAGCAGCACGTAATGGGCCCCCGGGATCTTCGCCACCGCCGGGCCCACCGTGTTCAGCACCGCCGGGTTCACGTCATCATCGGCTGAGTTGATCGCCAGCAGATGCGTGGTGATCCTGGGCAGCAGGTCTTCCGGCGCGTAGTCCATCACCGCCTCCGTCGCATACACGCTGTCGCGCGCATCGGCGTGCCGGGCGTTGTCCACCATGCGGCGATACAGTGCGTCGCCTGCATCCACACTCGGCGCCACCTGCGCCAGCGCCTGCACATTATCCGTCAGCAACCGGCCGGCCGGGGCGGTGAAGGTCCATTGCATGGGCGGCGTCGTGTAGTTGCCATCCTGCCAGCCCGGATCGTTGCGGATCGCCTCGATCGCTACGCGGCGGGAGATCCAGTTGCGGCCCGAAATACGCACCGGCTGGCTGGCCATCGGCACTGCTGCGTCCATGAAATCCGGATACATGCCGGCGAACATCCACGTCTGCATGCCACCCATCGAGGCGCCGAGCACCAGGCGCAGATGATGCACGCCAAGTCCCTGCGTCACCTGCTGATAGGTTGCCCGCACCATGTCGCCGTAGCGGTAATGCGGAAACGCCATCTTCAGCCCATCCGACGGCTTAGCCGATCCGCCGCGCCCGATCCCGTCCGGCAGAATGACGTAGAATTTCGCCGCATCCATCGGCTTGCCCGGCGCGAACATCTCGTCGGCGAATGATGGGGTCAGCCAGTTCTTGCCGGTGCCGGAGGTACCATGCAGCAGCAGGATGGCGTTGGTGATCTCTCCCGCTGCATCGCGCTGCGGCATGCCGATCGTCGTGGCGTGCAACGTCATCGCCGCCAGATGTTCCCCACTGGCAAAGGCGAAATCGTGCAGCACCGTGTCGGTTTCGGCCTGCCCTGGCCATTTCGTCTGCGCGAACGCAGTGGGACCGCTCAGGGTCAGGGCAACGACGATGGCAAGGATCCGGCTCATGCGCCCATCATGCCGGCTCTGCCAGCAACCGCGCAACAGACGTCCGGTGCGGATCGACGCAGGTCGACCGTGGCGGATCGCCACAGGCCGACCACTGCAAAACCGCCGGAAATCAATGGTGGAGCCAAGCGGGGTCGAACCGCTGACCTCCTGAATGCCATTCAGGCGCTCTACCAACTGAGCTATGGCCCCACACCCGCGAAGCGGGAGCGGCCTCTTAGCGCTCCCTCGCACGGACATCAACCCACCTGGCTATGCAAAATCGGGGTGGATCGCGAACGTCGCCTCCGTCTTGGCCCGGATTTCGTCGAGGCTGACGTCTGGCGCCTTGTCCACCAGGGTCAAACCGGGGCGGCCGACGTCGAACACGGCCAGGTCGGACACGATCAAATTGACCACGCCGGCGCCCGTCAGCGGCAGGCTGCATTGCTTTAGGATCTTGGGCGAGCCGTCCTTGGCCGCATGCTCCATCAGCACCACGACCCGACGCACGCCAGCCACCAGGTCCATGGCGCCGCCCATGCCCTTCACCATCTTGCCGGGGATCATCCAGTTCGCCAGGTCGCCATTCTCCGCCACCTGCAGCGCGCCCAGAATCGACAGCGCGATGTGGCCGCCGCGCACCATGGCGAACGATTGGGCGCTGTCGAAGAATGACGTCGTCGGCAGCTTGGTCACCGTTTGCTTGCCGGCGTTGATCAGGTCGGCATCCTCCTCCCCCTCGAACGGGAAGGCGCCCATGCCCAGCATCCCGTTCTCGCTCTGGAGCTGGATGGAGACGCCGTCCGGGATGTGGTTGGCCACCAGCGTGGGGATGCCGATGCCGAGATTGACGTAGAAGCCGTCCTGCAATTCGCGGGCGGCGCGGGCGGCCATTTGGTCGCGGGTCCATGCCATGATCGTTCTCCCTCAGGCCGCACGCTTGCGTGTGGTGCGCTGCTCGATACGTTTTTCGACACCGGGCACCGCGATCATGCGCTGCACGAAAATGCCGGGCGTGATGATGTGGTCGGGATCCAGCGCGCCGGGCCCCACCATTTCCTCCACCTGCGCGATCGTCAGCTTGGCCGCGGTGGCCATGATCGGGTTGAAGTTGCGAGCGGTCATTCGGTAGACGAGGTTTCCCTCCGGATCGGCCTTCCAGGCATGCACCAGGGCCAGGTCGGCCACCAATCCCGTCTCCATGATATAGTCGCGGTCGTTGAAGCGACGGACATCCTTGCCCTTGGCAATGTCGGTGCCGGCGCCGGTGGCAGTATAGAAGGCAGGGATACCGGCGCCGCCGGCCCGGATCCGCTCGGCCAGGGTGCCCTGTGGGTTGAACTCGATCTCCAACTCGCCAGCCAGGTATTGCCGGGCGAAGGTCGCGTTCTCCCCAACGTAGGAGCTGATCATCTTACGGATCTGCCGTGTCACCAGCAGCAGTCCCAGCCCGGCGTCGTCCACACCGGCATTGTTGGAGATGACGGTCAGGTCCTTCACGCCGGATTCGCGCACGGCCTCGATCAGGATGGACGGAATGCCGCAGAGGCCGAACCCGCCGGACATGATGGTCATGCCATCGTGAAGCACGCCGGCCAGCGCATCCTTTGCCGTCTCGAACGTCTTGTTTACAGCCATTGGCCCAGTTCCTTCCCGTTACCGTCACGCTGCCATTGCCGGGGCGGGAGAGCAATCTGGCATGGTATTCGTATGGCGTATGGTTCGACCCTGTTTTCGACAAGGAATTGCCCATGAAGATCCTCGTGCTCGGCGCCGGCGTGGTCGGGACCACGACGGCTTATTACCTGCGTGAAGCAGGGCATGAGGTGACGGTGCTCGATCGCCAGCCGGGCGCCGGGCTGGAGACCAGCTTCGCCAATGCCGGGCAGGTGTCGCCGGGCTATTCGGCACCCTGGGCCGGGCCGGGTGTGCCGTTGAAGGCAATCAAGTGGATGATGATGACGCATCGACCCCTGGTCATCCGCCCGTTGCTGGAGCCGTTCATGTGGCGCTGGATGGCCCTGATGCTGCGCAATTGCACCGAGGCCGCCTACCACGTGAACAAGGGACGCATGGTGCGGCTGGCGGAATATTCGCGTGACTGCCTACTGGCGCTGCGGGTCGACACCGCCATCCGCTACGACGACCGCCAGCGCGGCACGCTGCAACTGTTCCGCACACAGAAGCAGCTGGATCACGTGGCGGAAGACACCGCCGTGCTGGACGAGGGCGGCGTGCCCTACAACGTGCTGGATCATGCCGGCTGCGTCGCGGCCGAACCCGCCTTGGCCCACGCGAAGGGCACCTTCCTCGGCGGCCTGCAATTGCCCGGCGACGAAACCGGCGACGCGCATCAATTCACCCAACGCCTCGCCGCTCTGGCCGCGGAAAAGGGCGTGGTGTTCCAGTATGGCACGGAGATCGAGCGGATCGACCAAGCTGGCGGCCGCGCCACCGCCGTCGTCGCCGGCGGCGTGACCTATCCGGTGGACCAGTTGGTCGTGGCGCTGGGCAGCTACTCCCGCAAACTGCTCGGCCCGTTGGGGATCGACATCCCGGTCTACCCGGTGAAGGGCTATTCCATCACCATCCCGATCGAGTCCGAGGCTGGCGCCCCCGTCTCCACCGTCATGGACGAGACCTATAAGGTGGCGATCACCCGGCTGGGCGACCGCATTCGGGTTGGTGGCACGGCAGAACTCGCCGGGTTCAGCGCCGTGCTGTCGGAGCCGCGGCGGGAAACGCTCGCCTATTCCGTCAGCAATCTGTTCCCCGAGGGCGGCGACGTGAAGAAGGCCAGCTTCTGGACCGGATTGCGCCCGATGACGCCGGACGGAACGCCGATCATCGGCCGCACCAAGATCGACAATCTTTGGCTGAACACCGGTCATGGCACGCTGGGATGGACGATGTCCTGCGGCTCGGCCCGGGTATTGGCGGATCTGATCTCGGGCAAGCAACCGGATATCCAGTTCGACGACCTAGCGATCAGCCGCTACGCCGCCTAGCGGATCAGCCGCTACGCCGCCTAGCTTGGAATGATGCCATGCTGCCGCAGAAACCCGAGCAACGGCAGCATCGGCAACCCCAAGATGGCAGCGTGTTCGCCTTCGACACGGTCGAAGAGCTGCATGCCCAGCCCCTCCATCCGGTAGCTGCCGACGCTAGACAGGATGGCCTCGCCCTCGGCCTCCATATAGGTGTCGAGGAAGGTGTCCGAAAACGCCCGCATCGCCAGCACTGGCCGGGCTACGTGATGCCAAACCGAACGGCCACCACGCCAACATGTCACGGCCGTGACGAGTTCGTGCGGCCGGCCACGTAATTGCACCAGTTGCGCCCGGGCAGCGGCACGGTCCGGTGGTTTGTCGAACCAGGCGCCGTCGCACACCAGCAACTGGTCGCACCCGATCACCAACACATCCGGATCGCGCACCCGCATCGCCTTGGCGTCCGCCAGGGTCAGCGCGGTTTCCGTGGCGTCGGCGCCATCGGCCGCCATCGCTTCCTTGATCGCCGCCTCGTCCACTGCGACCGGCTTGACCGTGAAGCTCAGTCCGGCGGCTTCCATCAAGACCCGGCGCGTGACGGAACCACTGGCTAGCACCACCG
This sequence comes from Acidisphaera sp. L21, assembly GCF_009765685.1. Lineage (GTDB taxonomy): Bacteria > Pseudomonadota > Alphaproteobacteria > Acetobacterales > Acetobacteraceae > LMUY01. The sequence goes on from NZ_LMUY01000008.1 coordinate 40,763, forward strand.
ATATCACGGCGGCGTGGCGCCGTGTTTCTGCCGGTTGTGCCAGGCTTCCATCAATTGCAGCACCGTGGCGGCCGTTTCCTCGATGGATCGGCGGGTCACGTCGATGACCGGCCAGCCGCGGCGATTGCAGATGCGGCGGGCCCACAGCAATTCGTCCTTCACCGTGTCCTGGTCGACGTAATCGGTGGTGTCCTGCCGCATCGGCCCGCCATGGGCGATCATCCGCAGCCGATGCCGCCGGATCTCGATCAGCGCCGGCGGATCCAGCGTCAGCCCGATCACCGGGCATTTCGGTTCGGCCAGGCCAGGTGGGTCAGGCAAGCCCGGCACCAACGGGACATTCGCCGCCTTCACGCCGCGATTGGCCAGATAGAACGACGTGGGAGTCTTAGAGGAACGGGATACGCCCACCAGGATCACATCCGCCTCGGCAATTCCGGCCTGGGCCTGGCCGTCGTCATGCGCCAGCACGAAATGCATCGCGTCGATGCGACGAAAATAATCCGCGTCCAGCACGTATTGGCGACCTGGGCGGCTGGCGGCTTTCTCGCCGATCTCCTCCTGCAACATGTCCATCACCGGGTCGAGCACATTGACCACCGTCAGCCCCAGCCGGTCGGTGACACGGGCCAGTTCCTCCCGCAGCCCGGTATCCAACAGTGTGGACAGCACCGGGCCGGGCTCGGCCTCGATCCCTTCCAGCACGCGATGCAGTTGGAACCGCGTCCGGATCAGGCTCCAGCGATGATACAGGATCGAGACATGCTCGAACTGCGACACCGTCGCCCGCGCGATCGAGTTCAAAGTCTCTCCGGTCGCGTCCGAGACGAGATGGAGGTTGAGCCGTTCGGTGACCATGGGTGCGAGGATAGCGGGGATAACTGGGTCCGCCAGGGGGGATCGACGGAGACGCAAATTCCAGCGGGGATATCTACGACACCCTCGTCCTCACGGGGACGTTATCTGAAGGGCGGGGCGACCTATCGGGGACAGACCCGAAACCCTCGGTAAACTCAATACCTTGCAGTGCGATCCCGCTGTGGATGGAATCCAGTCCTACGCCCCACAGCCTGAGGTACCCTGTTATCCACAGGGTCCCACTACACACTCCATCTATCTAAGAGTCTTTCTTTGCTTATAGATGTGAGGTGTGAAGTCTTCGTTTCTCCGTGTGCTGGCAGGCGAACCAGTCTGGCCGCCCCCCGTCTGGCTGATGCGCCAGGCTGGCCGCTATTTGCCGGAGTATCGGTCGGTGCGCGCGCAGGCGGGTGGGTTCATGGACCTGTGCCTCAACCCGGCACTCGCGACAGAGGTGACACTGCAGCCGATCCGCCGTTTCGGCTTCGACGCGGCGATCCTGTTTTGCGATATCCTGATGTTGCCCCACGCGTTGGGCCAGGATCTTCGTTACGCAGAGGGCGAGGGGCCATTACTGGCGCCGATCCGCGACGCCACCAGCTTCGCCAAACTGGATACCAGTCGGGCAGCGGACGTCACCGCGCCGATCATGCAGGCCGTCAGCCGCATCCGGGCCGAATTGCCGCCAGACAAGGCGCTGATCGGGTTCGCCGGTAGTCCGTGGACGGTGGCGTGCTACATGGTGGAGGGTCACGGTTCGAAGGAATTCGCGGCCGTCCGTGGCCTGGCCTATCGCGATCCGCCGCTGTTCGACGCGCTGATCGCGCTACTGGTCGACCAGACGGTCAGCTATCTGCTCGCCATGGTCGACGCGGGCGCCGACACGGTGATGCTGTTCGATTCCTGGGCCGGCGTGCTGCCCGCCGCGCAGTTCCGCCGTTTCGTGATCGAGCCGACGCGGCAGATCGTCGCCGGGCTGCGGGCGGTGCATCCGGATCTGCCAGTGATCGGTTTCCCGCGCCTCGCCGGGTCGCTGCTGGGCGAATACACGCGGGCGACGGGCGTGCAGGCGGTGGGGATCGATACCTCGATGGACCCCGCATGGGCCGCGTCAACGGTGCCGTCGACTGTCGCGGTGCAGGGCAATATGGATCCGTTGGCCTTGGTCGCGGGCGGTCAGGCACTGGTAGACGCGGCACAGGCCGTGCTGCAGGCGTGGCGGGGCCGTCCCGGGATCTTCAACCTCGGCCATGGGATCGTGCCGGAGACGCCGCCGGAGCATGTGGCGGCGCTGATGGACCTGATCCGCCGTGCTTGACGGAACTGTAACGGCCGCCACCTCAGCCAACATGCAGAAGACCCGTTTGGCCGTCGTGTTGTTCAACCTCGGCGGCCCCGATCAGCCATCGTCGATCAAGCCATTTCTCATCAATCTGTTCAGTGACCCGGCGATCCTCCGTGTCCCGTTCTTCGTCCGGCCGTTCCTGGCACGGATCATCGCTGGCGCACGGTTGAAGCCTGCGACCGAGAACTACGCCATCCTCGGCGGCAGCTCGCCCTTGTTGGGGCTGACGAACGAGCAGGCTCGCTCGCTGGAAGCCGCCTTGCCGGAATTCGACGTGAAATGCTTCGTGGCGATGCGCTACTGGCAGCCCTTCAGCGCGGCGGTCGCGCGTGAGGTGCGGGATTGGCGTCCGGACGAAATCCTGCTGCTGCCGCTATATCCGCAGTATTCCACCACCACGACCGGTTCGTCGCTGACCGCCTGGCGCGAAGCCGCGGCCACGGCCGGGTTGGTGGCGCCGGTGACGAGCCTGTGCTGCTACCACGCCGACCCAGGCTACATCACCGCCACGGCGGATGGCGTGCGCAAAGCCTACGACGCCGCCATGGCCGAACTTGATGGCAAGGTTCCCCTGCGCGTCCTGTTCTCCGCCCATGGTCTGCCCGAAACCATCGTCAAACGCGGCGATCCATATCAATACCAGATCGAACGCACGGCGGCGGCCACCGCACGGTCCTTGGCGATCGAGGGGCTGGATTGGTCCGTTTGCTACCAATCCCGCGCCACGCCGCAGAAATGGCTGGACCCCAGCACCGAATACGCGATCGAGCAGGCGGCCCACGACAAGGTTGCGGTTCTGGTGGTGCCGATCGCGTTCGTGTCCGAACATTCCGAGACGTTGGTCGAGTTGGACGTGGAGTATCGCGACCTGGCAGTGGCCAAGGGCGTCCCCGGCTATTTTCGCGCCCCGGCGCAAAACTCCGACCCGGCCTTTATCGACAGCCTGGCCGAACTGGTGCGCAAGAGCCTGGCGCATGGTCCCGGCCTGTGCAGTTGGGCCGGTGGCCGAACCTGTCCCAAGAACCACAAGGATTGCCCGCACGCCCGCGCCGGGCAGTTGGAGATCGCCACATGACGCCGTTACCGCTGCAATTGGTCATTTTCGATTGCGACGGCGTACTGGTGGATAGCGAAGGTCCCTCCAACCGCGTGGTGGCCGAGGAGATCACCAAGCTCGGTTGGCCGATGACCACGGCACAAAGCTGCACCCTGTTCGTCGGCCGCCGCCTGTCGGACATCCCTCCGGTGATCGAGGCGCAGATAGGGCGCCCGCCGCCGGCAGACTGGGTGGAAATGCTGCGTGGCAGGATCGTCGCCGTTTTGTCGTCCGAAGTGGCCGCAATGCCGGGTGCGCATGATGCTTTGATGGCGACGACGGCGCTCGGCTTGCCCTATCGTATCGCCTCCAACTCGTCGCATGAGGAGATGGCGGTGAAGTTCGAACGGGTGGCGATGGTGCATCTGGTGCGCGACCGCATCCATAGCGCGCGGGACGTGGCACGCGGCAAACCGGCGCCGGACGTGTTTTTGCACGCCGCTGCCGCCGCTGGCGTGGCCCCCGCTGCCTGCATCGTGGTGGAGGACAGCGTGCCCGGCGCCATGGCCGCCGCCGCCGCGGGCATGGCCTGCATCGGCCTGGCCCCGCATGGTGACGACCCAGCGTTGCGCGCCACCGGGGCGGTTCTGATCCACTCGCTCGCCGAACTGCCTGCTCTGCTGCGCACCGCCATGGCAAGTGCTGCGTGAGGACGATCCATCTGCCGGACGGCACCGAACTTCCCATCATTGGCCAGGGTACCTGGCGCATGGGCGAGGGCCATCGTCCTGCCAAGGCCGAGGCGGACGCGTTGCGCGCCGGGCTGGATTTGGGAATGACGGTCATCGACACCGCCGAGATGTATGGCGATGGCGGTTCCGAAAAGGTGGTAGGGCAGGCGATCGCCGGACGTCGGGACGAGGTGTTCCTCGTCAGCAAGGTGTATCCGCAAAACGCCAATCTGCGCGCCATGGCCCGAAGCTGCGACGCCAGCCTGAAGCGTATGGGCACCGACCGGATGGATCTATACCTGCTGCACTGGCGCGGCGGCACGCCCTTGTCCGAAACTGTCCAGGCGTTTGAGACGCTGAAGGCTGCGGGCAAGATCTTGCGCTGGGGTGTTTCCAACCTCGATGTCTCCGACATGGAGGAGCTTGGGCCGGGCGACGCCGCCACCGACCAGGTGCTGTACAACCCTGAGGCACGCGGCATCGAGTTCGATCTGCTGCCCTGGTGCGCGCAACGCCATTTGCCGGTGATGGCCTATTCGCCGGTTGGCCAAGGCGGCGCGCTGCTGGATCACCCGGCGATGCTGGCGATCGCGAAACGCCGTGGCGTGACGGCTGCCCAGGTGGCAATCGCCTGGTCCGTCCGGCTACCGGGCATCATCAGCATCCCCAAGGCGTCCGATTTGGGCCACGTGCGCGAAAACGCCGCGGCCGCGGTCTTGGAATTGCTGCCGGACGACATTGCCGCCATCGATGTAGCATTCCCGCCACCCCGGAGGCGTCAGCCCCTCGAGATGCTGTAATGGTCGCGTTGTTCGCTCTGCCCGCGCTTGTCGGGGTGGTTGTCGTGCTCGGCCTGCTGGCGGTGGCGGCGCCGTTGTTACCCCAACGAGGCATCCCGCCGGCAACGGCAGGGCTGAGCCTTCTGGCGTTGCTGCTGGCATTGGCGCTGGTCGCCGCGGGTGGCCAATCGCAATTGCTGGCCGGCTCGCTGGCGATCGATCCGCTGGGCGCGGTCTTCCTGCTGCCCCCGGCAGTGGCCGGTCTGGCGGTCGCCGGTGGCCTGCTGGGCCGTGCAGCCCCCGCGGCGTTGCCGGGTTTCGTTGCCGCGTCGTTGCTGGTGGTGCTTGCGGGCGATGCGCGGTTTGCCGTGCTCGGCGTGGCGCTGTTCGCGACGGCGTCGTCTGATTGGGTGGTTCGCCCGGCCGCGCTCGCCGGCATCTTCTTGCTGGCCGCGGCATTCGCCACGCTGTCATTGGGCGGCGGGCAAAGTTTTGCCGCCATGCGGGCTGTCCCGCCCGATGGCTGGCGCGCCACACTTGTCCTGGCGCTGACGTTGTTAGGGGTGGCGCCGTTGGTTGGATGGGCACCCTGGCACCGGCCGTTCCTGGCGTTGGACGCAACCGGCCTGCCGCTCCCCGTGCTCAGCCCGGCCATTGGGCTGTATCTGTGCGTGCGCGTGCTGGCCGACCTGTGCGGCCCGGCGACACCGGGCTGGTGGGGTCTTCCGCTGTTGCTGCTGGGCGCCGGGTCTGCAGGCGCCGGACTGATCGCAGCCCTTCGCGCCCCCACATTCGGCGGTATTCTGGCCGGCCTGTCGGTGCAGCATGGTGGTTGGATGCTCTCGGGCCTTGGCGTGGCGGCGATCGCGCGCGGGGCGGATCTGTTGCCCCTGGCCACCCTGGCCCTGGGCGGCACGTTGCTGCACGCCTTGAACTATACCGCCTTCGCCAGCCTCGCCTCGCTCTCGACGGGGGCGGCGGCGATCGGCGCTGGCAGTCAGACGCTGGACCGCCTCGGTGGCTTGGCCGGACGGATGCCGGTGGTTGCGATCGGAATGCTGGTCGCGGGGCTGAGCCTGGCGTTTCTGCCGGGCAGCGCCGGGTTCGCCAGCGGGTGGATGCTGCTGCAGGCCCTGTTCGCCGCGCCGAGGGCCGGCGGACTGGCCCTGCAACTCGTGGTGGCCGCGGTGGTGGCGGCGATGGCCTTGTCCGCCGGGTTCGCGGCGATCGCCGTCATCCGGCTGGGCGGGGTGGCGTTTCTGGGCAGGCCCCGATCCCCCCGCGCCGCCGCGGCGGAGGATGCGAGCCTGGCGCAACGCGCCGGCATCATCGGGATGGCGGTGCTGTGCGGCTTGTTGGGGCTATTTCCTGGCGTGGCGTTGCGGCTGTGCGGCATGGCGCAGCATTGGGTGACGTCGGCTGGGCTGGACGGGCAGGGCGACTGGACCGGGATCCGAACCCAGATCGACTCACCGGGCTACGGGCCGCTGGGCATCGTCATCATGGTCGGCATCGTGCTGGCCGTAATCGCGATGCTGTCCCGCACCGGTCGCCTGCCGGCGGCACAGCCCGTGCCGATCTGGGAAGACGGTTTCACCGCCCCGCCGCCCTGGATGCCGTTCGGTGACCCGGCGACGCAACTCACCCCAGCCACGCTGACGGCGACGCTGCCCACAAGGCCGCTGCGACTGCCGTCCATGCCGCGCGTGCGGTTGGAGGTGACGTGGCCGAGCGTCACGTTGCGCCATGCCCCCGTGGTGGTTCTGATCCTGGCGGTGCTGCTGCTGTTGCTGGTCGCGGGTTTCGGCCCGGTATGAGCTTGGCCGGTATCCTGGCCCTGTTGGTGCACGCCGTGCTCATGGCGGGAATGGCCGTGCTCCTCGCCGGGGTGCTGCCGTGGGCGCAGGCCCGGCTGGCCGGGCGTGTGGGCCCGCCGGTGCTGCAACCGCTGCAGGATTGGCGACGGCTGATGCGCAAGCAGCCCGTGGTGTCCGAAGGCGCCTCCGCCCTGTTGCCCGCCGCGCCGACCATCCAGTTTGCGATGGTCGCCGCGGCCGCGCTGCTGGTGCCGAGCTTCGCCCTGGGCATGGCCACGGCGCCGATGAGCGATCTGCTGGTGATCGCCGGCTTGCTGGGCCTGGCTCGTTTCATCATGGCACTGGCTGCGATCGATGCCGGCACCGCACCCGCCGGGTTGGCGGCCATCCGTAGCATTCGCCTGGCGGCGTTGGCCGAGCCGGCCTTGCTGCTGGTGATCTTCACCATCGCCTTGCTCACCAGCACGACGAATTTGGACGCCGCCGTCTTGTCGTTCCGCGAAGCCATCGTACCCGGCGTGCCGTTGCTGCTGGCGATCGCCGGCCTCGCCAGCGTCGTCGTCGCGGTGGAGGCGGAGGGTGACGCCGCGCTCACCGAATTCTCCGGCTGGCATGCGGCCGCGGCGGAGGCGGCGGTGGCGCTGCGGCGGGTGGTGTGGCTGTCGCTGACGGCGGCGCTGCTGCTCCCGGGTGGGTTGGCGTTGCCCGGCGGCGGGCTGGTGGAATGGACGGTCGGCCTGGTCGCTTGGGTGCTGAAACTGGGCGTGCTCGGCCTTGCCTGCGCGCTGGTTGGGCCCAGCCTGCGTCGCGCCGGGCAGGCGGCAGTGGGGCCGTTGATGGGGGCGGCGGTGCTGTTGGGCCTGCTGGCCGTGCTATTCCTTTTCGCCGCCCAGGGGCTGACATGATCGAGCTGACGCGGCTGCTGGGGCTGGGCGCCTTGCTGCTGTCCTTCGCCCTGCTGGTGGTGCGGCGTCCGCAACCCTTCGTCTATTGCGGCCAATCCGGCGCGGTTGCGCTGGCGGCGCTGTGCCAGGCTTGGCTGCAGTCGGATTGGCAGCCGATCGCGGTAGCCGTCGTGTTGGTGGCACAGGCGATGGTGGTGTGGATGTATCGCCCCGCCTTTCACGGCCGGGTCGCATTCCCGGTGGTGACGGTCGTGGCCGCCTTGCTGCTGGTGGTGCTGGCCACGGCGAGTGCGCCGTCCGAAGGGATGGGCGTGCCGTTGGCGATCGTGTTGTTGGGCCTGCTGGCCGCCGCGTTCATGCCCGGGCCATACGGGGTGCTGTCGTTGCTGAACGGTGTGGTGCTGGCGATGGTGACGACGCCGGAGTTGCCGCTGCGCCCGTTCATGGCGCTGGCGCTGGCGGTGTTGGGTTGCCTGGTGGCATCCGACGGGGTTCTGCCTGCTTGGGTGCGCCGATGATTGCGCTCGTCTGCATTCTGCTACCGCTTCTTGCCGCGGCCGGGCTGTCCTTCGTGCCGGCGAGTGCATGGGCCTCGTTTGGCTGTGCATTGCTGGTGCTGGTTTTGGTATGCAGCCTGCCCTGGACCGCGGACAGCTTTGGCGGCTGGCTTTTGCCCGATCCGCTGGCGGTCCAGATCGCCAGTCTCACCGCCTTCGCCTGGGTTATGGCGAGCGCGCAGTCTCTGACGCTGTCCGCCCTGTTTGGCCGCTCCGCCGGCACGCCGGGTCGCGCGGACCATGCCGGGCTGTTGGCCGCGTTGGTCGGCCTGATGAACCTGGCATCGTTCTCGAATGGTGCCGGGCTGGCGGCGATCGCAGCGGGGGCGGCCGGCCTGGTCGCGGTGCTGGCGCAGCGGCAAGAAACGCCCGCGCCAATGCTCGCAGTGGCGGCGACGGGAATGGGGCTCGCCCTGTTTGGCACGGTGGTGCTGTATGCGGGCGCCGTTCCCGCACTGGGCCGCGGTTGGCCCGCGCTGAGCTGGAGCGTGCTGCCGACGGCGGGCGGCAAATCCAACATCATGGCCATCGATGCCGGCTTCGTGCTGCTGCTGCTGGGAACGGGCATTTCATGCTGTCTCGTGCCAGTGAGCGCTGCCATCCGTGGCGCGGCGCTACCGGCGGGGTTGGCGATGCTGCTGGGGCCGCTCGGCGGCATCTGGCTGGCGACGGCGTTGCGGCTGCGCGGGGTGCTGGGTGGCAATGTCCGGGCGATGGCGCCGGGCCCGGTTCTGCTCGGGCTGGGCCTTGCCGGTCTGGTTCTGGCGCTGATCTGCCTAGGACGCCGGCCGGCCATATTGTCACCTTTGCTGATAGCGCTGCTCGCCGCGGTGCTCGTCGCGTTCGGCGCCGGTGCCCCGGCGGCGACGGGGAGCGGTTTGCTCCATCTGACGCTCGGTTGCCTGGCGCTGACGGCGGCAGCCAACGGGTCCCGTCTGGGACTGGCGTCGCTGGCGGGGTTGCCTCCGCTGGGCATCTTCGGCAGTGGGTTGACCCTACTGACGGCGGCGGCCCTGCGGGCTGGATGGGTGGCGGGATTGCTTGGCCTCGGCCTGTTCGGTGTGGCCGCGCTGGCGTTGCGCGGCCTGCCCGCCGAGCCGGCCGGCAACCGCCTCGCCTGGGTTGGCATCGGCCTGGCGTTGATCGGGGCATGGGCGATGCCGTCAGCCCTGACGAACCTGATCGAGACCATCGCGGTGACGATGCAATGAGCAGCGCCGACATCATCCGCAGCGCGCCGGTGGCCGCGTGCCGCCCGTGGCCGCGCTACATGGTGCCTACCGACCAGTGGTTGATGCTGGCGCCGGAGGATGTGTCGCTGCACGCCTTCTGGGCCGACACCGCCGCGGTCTACGCGCTGTTCACCAGCGGCGCCGGGCAGATCCTGCTGGCATCCACCGCGGTGCGCGATGGCGACTATCCGGCACTCTCCCCCCGCTTTGCTTCCGCCATCCTGCCGGAGCGGATGGTCCAGGATCTGTGGGGCCATCGCGCCATGGGTGGCGTGGATCCTCGCCCGTGGCTGGACCATGGCCGTTGGAGCGTGACCCATCCGCTGGCCCCGCGCCACGGCCCGGCGACGGGCGCCACCGAATACGCGTTTCGAGCCATCGAGGATCTGATGCAGATCCCGGTCGGCCCGGTGCTGGGCCACCCGGCCGAACCCGTGCATTTCCGGATCCACGCGGCTGGCGAGGTGGCGGCCAGTGTCGAGGCGCGATTGGGCTATGCGCATAAGGGCACGCTGCTGCTGATGCGCGGCAAATCACCCCGCACCGCCGCCCGCTTCGCCGCCCGCCTGTCCGCCGACGCGACCGTGGCGCATAGCGTGGCCTTCGCCCGGGCGGCCGAGGCGGCGATGGATATTGAGCCACCGCCCCGCGCCGTCATGCTGCGCGGCGTGATGGCAGAGGCGGAGCGGATTGCCACCCACCTCGGCGACCTCGTCGCGGCGTGTGGCGAATTACCGCATCTGTGCGGCCGGTTGGGCTGGCACCGGGAGCAGGTGTTGCGTTCGGCGCAGGTCGCGTTCGGGCATCGCATGATGATGGATTGCGTGGTGCCCGGCGGCCTGGCGGGCGACATTTTGCCCGAAGGTGCGACGGCCCTGCGCATGGTGGCGGATGGGTTGGCGGCTGAACTGCCCAACCTCGTTCAGGGGTTGGGCACGCTGGGGGCGGGCATCGGCATCGTTCCGCCCGCGAGCCTGGAGGCTTTGGTGCCGGTCGGGCTCGTTGCCCGTGCCGCCGGATGCAGCGTGGATGCGCGACAGAACCCTGGCTATCCGCCCTATCCCGCCGCCACGCCGCCAACCCTGCCGGGCGCCGACGCCGCCGCCCGTCTGCGGCTGCGGCTGCATGAAATCACCATCAGCCTCGACTTGCTGCGAGACTGGCTGGGGTCGCTGCCGACCGGGCCCGTCAGCCAGACCCTGCCCAATACCGGCGGCGAGGGTATCGCGGTGGCGGAAAGCCCGCGCGGTGCAGTGTGGCACTGGTTGCGCCTGGATGGCGGGCTGATCGCAAGCGCCTTTGCCGCCGACCCGAGCTGGCGCCTGTGGCCGATGCAGGAAGCGGCCTCCGCCGGCGCCCTGCTGGCCGACCTGACGCTGATCGACCGTTCCTTCGCCTGTGCCCGGTCCGGAGTGGATCTATGAAGCCCGTTGCCGAGACCATGCCCGACCCCGCGGCCGAGGGTGTTGCCGCCCTGTCCGCCCGGCTGGACGCTGCGGCGCAAACCCGGCTGGGCCGCAGCCTGGCGCTATTTCACGTTCCCACAGGCGGGTGCGGCGGGTGCGAGCGGGAATTGGTGGCGCTGGAGGGCGTGGTCTACGATCTGGAACGCTTCGGCCTGCGTTTCGTCACCTCGCCCCGGCGTGCGGACGTGCTGCTGGCGACGGGGCCGCTGACGGCCAATCTGCAGGAAGCGCTGGCCCAGTCCTATGCAGCCATGGCGGAGCCGAAATGGGTCGTGGCGATCGGCGATTGCGCGGTCGATGGCGGCGTGTTCAAGGGCAGCTACGCCGTGCATGGCGGTGTCGGCGTGGCCGTGCCGGTGGATCTGCTGGTCCGGGGCTGCCCGCCACCGCCCATGGAAATCCTCTCCGGCCTGCTAAGCCTGTTGGCCGCAAATGGCCCGCGCCAGGTGCGGCCGCGCCGGCGGCTAGAGTAGGCACAATTCCCGCAGCCTTTGCGCCAGGGCGTGCGGCATGTCCGCTTCGGCCGACCCGGCGACGAGGTCTTCCGGCGCGTCCTCTCCCCGCAAATAGCGCCAGCCCTGAAACGCCTTGACCGGCCGGCCCATCACGGCAATGACCGCCGGGTCCAACCCGATCGCGGCGCAGGCCGTGCCGTCCGCGCGGGTCGAGGGCGTGATGGCGGTGATGCGCTGCCGGACGAGCATGGCCCGGTCGATCACCCAGTAGAGCGAACCGCCTGCCAGCAATTCGTCGGCCCGGCGTGGCAGATGCCGGGTGAGGTGTTGGACGGGCATTCCGCTGGCGGCGCGTTGTGCCTGGTAGGCGCGGAGTTCGGCGGGGTCGCGAATACCGACGGCGAGTTTCATCAGATGGAGCATTGCCGGCACAGATGGCGGCGGATGCGGCTTCGGGCAAGCGTTCATGGCCATTGACTTAAATCCCGTTCACGGCGATGTCCGGCCTAGGCGCAGGGCTGCTCTGCGCAATTCAGGGGGATTGTCGATGAAGGCTTTCAAGGCAGTCGGCGCGATTGCGCTGGCGGCAGGACTGGTGGCTGGCGCTGCCGGCGCACAGGCCCAGGGCACGGGTTCAGCAACGATCGACGCGATCAAGGCGCGTGGTTTGCTGGTGTGCGGCGTGTCCACGGGCGTGGCCGGGTTCTCGCTGGCCGACAGCCAGGGCGTGATCAAAGGCATCGACGCCGATGGCTGCCGCACCGTGGCCGCCGCCATCCTGGGTGACGCGACGAAGGTCCGCTTCGTGCCCACCACCACGATCAACCGTTTCACTGCCCTGCAGTCGGGCGAGATCGACGTCCTGATCCGCGAGACGACGTGGACACTGGGCCGCGAAGCCAGCCTGGGCCTCGAATTCGCCGGCGTGAACTATTACGACGGCACCGGCTTCCTGGTGAAGACGGCTGCCAACGTGAAATCCGCCAAGGACCTGGACGGCGCCACCGTCTGCGTGCAGCCCGGCACCAGCACCGAACTCGCGATCAGCGACTACTTCCGCAACAACAAGCTGAAGTTCACCCCAGTCAACATCCAGGACCAGAACGAGATCCAGGGCGCGTTCCTGTCCGGCCGTTGCGACGCCTACTCGACCGATAGCTCGGCGCTGGCCGGGTTCCGGTTCCAGCAGGGCGCCAAAGCGACCGACCTGGTGCTGCTGCCCGAGATCATCAGCAAGGAGCCGCTGGGCCCGATGGTCCGCAAGGGTGACGACAAGTTCTTCGACGTGGTGAAGTGGACGCAGTACGCGACACTGACCGCCGAAGAAGACGGCGTGACCAGCAAGAACATCGACACCTTCGCCAGCACCACCAACCCCGAGATCCGCCGGCTGATGGGCCTTGAGGGCGACATGGGCAAGGCGCTCGGGATCGACAACAAGTGGGCCTACAACGCGATCAAGCAGGTCGGCAATTTCGGCGAGATCTGGGATCGCAACATCACCGTGATGGGCGTTCCGCGCGGGATCAACAATCTGTGGAACAAGGGCGGCCTACAGTACGCCCCGCCGATCCGCTGAGCCTATAATCGCTCAATAACTGGGCAGGTTGCCCAGCGGAAGCGCCGTCCCTGTCTCGGGGGCGGCGTTTTCGTTTGCGGGGGGATGCAAGCGACGTTGCAGCGTGCAATGCTGCCGAAGTATGACAGCCATGCGCAGTCGGATAACTGCAACGTTCAGGGAATAAGACTGTCATGTCCGGAGCCGTCGTAGACCCGCGTCTTCATGCTGCCAGGGCCGCGCCAAAGCGCCGTATGCGCTTGTCCTGGTCGGACCCGAAATTCCGCGCCATTGTGTGGCAGGTGTTGGTGGTCGGAATTCTGGCGGCAATCGTCGCCTATCTGGTGCATAACACGAACAAGAACCTGGCGGCGCGCCACATCGCGACCGGTTTCGCGTTCCTGGCCCGCACCGCCGGCATCCCGATCGGTGAACACGCGATCGAATACGACCCGGCGACCAGCACCTATGGCGACGCGCTGATCATCGGCATCATCAATACCCTGAAGGTCGCCATCGTCGGCGTCGTCCTGACCACGATCTGGGGCACGCTGCTGGGCATCGCCAGGCTGTCCAAGAATTGGCTGCTGTCCCGCGCTGCCTATCTCTACGTCGAAATCCTGCGCGACATCCCGCTGCTGCTGCAATTGCTGTTCTGGTATGGCCTCGTACAGACGCTCCCCTCGGTGCGCGACGCGTTCGCCGTGCTGCCGGGCGTGTTCTTCTCCAACCGTGGCATCAAGGTGCCGTTGTTCGATTGGGAGCCGGCGCATAGCTGGGCGCTCGCCGCCTTCCTGGTCGGGCTCATCGGCGTCATCGCCTGGTCGAGCGTGGCATCCAAGCGGCAGGCCGAAACCGGCGTGCGCCCGAAGACCTGGCCCGTTGCGCTAGGGCTGCTGGTCGCATTTCCGCTATTCGTCTGGGCCGTGCTGGGTGCGCCGTTCCAGTTGGACATGCCGATCAAGGGTGGGTTCAACTTCCGCGGCGGCGGCACCATCAGCCCGGAATATTGCGCGCTGACGCTGGGGCTGGTGGTCTATACCGCCGCCTATATCGCCGAAATCGTCCGCTCCGGCATCCAGGCCGTGCCGCAGGGCCAGTGGGAAGCCGCGGGCGCCCTAGGTCTGCGGCCCGGCGCCGTACTGCGCCAGATCGTGTTGCCCCAAGCGCTTCGCGTCGTCATCCCGCCAATGACCAGCCAGTTCCTGAACCTGACCAAGAACAGCTCCCTGGCGGTGGCGATCGGCTACCAGGACGTGGTGTCGATCGACCAGACGACGCTGAACCAAACCGGGCAGGCGATTGAGGGCATTGCCCTGCTGATGGCGGTGTTCCTGGTGATCAGCCTGTCGATCAGCCTGTTCATGAACTGGTACAACGCGCGGATCGCGCTGGTGGAGCGCTGACATGAGCGAGCTTGCCACCACCAACATCGACCCGGTGCCCGCCACGGCAGGCAACGCCGCCATTCCCAACACCAGCCGGGCGCGACCGCCTGCGACGGTGCATGGCCCCGTCGCCTGGGTGAAGACGAACCTGTTCGGCTCCTGGCTCTCCAGCCTGGCGACGATCGTGTTCGGCATCCTCCTCATCCGCTGGGCTATCGGCTTCTTCGACTGGGCGATCCTGCACGCCGTGTGGTCGGTGCCGGAGGGGGCGAACGGCCCCGACGTCAGCGCCTGCCGCGACGCCAAGGGCGTGGGCGCCTGCTGGGCGGTGATCGGTGAGAAGTACCGCTTCATCCTGTTCGGCCGCTTCCCGTACGACCTGCAGTGGCGCACCGCACTGGTGATTGTGCTGTTCATCGCCCTGTATGCCGTGTCCGCCTGGCGTCGCTTCTGGCGCAAGGAGTTGCTGCTGGTGTGGGTGGCCACGCTGGTGGTGATCGGCGTGCTGATGTGGGGCGGTATATTGGGGCTCGAGTTCGTGCCGCAGGACCAATGGGGCGGCCTGCCGCTGACGCTGATCCTGGCGACGTTCGGCCTGGCTTTCGCCTTCCCGCTCTCGGTCCTGGTGGCGCTCGGCCGCCGGTCGACCAAGCTGCCGGCGGTCAAGGCGCTGTGCGTGCTGTATGTGGAACTGATCCGCGGCGTGCCGCTGATCACCCTACTGTTCATGGCCAGCGTGATGTTCCCGCTGTTTTTGCCCGAGGGCGTGAACATCGACAAATTGCTGCGCGCCCAGGTTGCGATCATCCTGTTTGCCGGCGCCTATCTGGCGGAGGTCGTGCGCGGCGGCCTGCAATCCCTGCCGAAGGGACAATACGAGGCGGCCGACGCGCTGGGCCTGTCCTACTGGAAGAAGACCGGGTTCATCGTGCTGCCGCAGGCGCTGCGGCTGGTCATCCCGCCCTTGGTCAACACCTTCATCGGGTTCTTCAAGGACACCAGCCTGGTGCTGATCATCGGCTTGTTCGACCTGCTATCGGCCGGCAAGATCGCGATCAGCGAGCCGGCTTGGGCGGCTTACTCGACCGAGGTTTACCTGGTTTTGGCCGCGATCTACTTCGTGTTCTGCTACACCATGGCCCGCTACTCGCGCGGGTTGGAGCGCGAGTTCTCCCGCGCTCGTAACCGATAAGATGGGGATTTCAGCATGAGTGCCGCGATGTCGATGACGACGCCAACCCCACTGTCCAACGTCGCCCCAGCGATCGTGCTGGACAAGGTGAATAAATGGTACGGCGCAATGCACGTGCTGCGCGACGTAACGCTGACGGTGGGACAGAAGGAGAAGGTGGTGGTTTGCGGGCCGTCCGGCTCGGGCAAATCCACCATGATCCGTTGCATCAACCGCCTGGAGACGCACCAGGAAGGCAAGATCATCGTCGACGGCACGGAGCTGACCGACGATCTGCGCGCGCTCGACACCATTCGCCGCGAAGTCGGCATGGTATTCCAGTCGTTCAACCTGTTCCCGCATTTGACGATCCTGGAGAACTGCACCCTGGCGCCGATCTGGGTGCGCAAGATGCCGAAGGCCGAGGCGGAGGAGCTGGCGATGAGCTACCTGCGCCGGGTCAAGATCCCCGAGCAGGCGAAGAAGTATCCGGGGCAGCTTTCGGGCGGCCAGCAGCAGCGCGTGGCGATCGCCCGGGCGCTGTGCATGAAGCCGAAGATCATGCTGTTCGACGAGCCGACCTCCGCCCTGGACCCCGAGATGATCAAGGAGGTGCTGGACACCATGATCGGCCTGGCCGAGACCGGCATGACCATGGTGTGCGTGACCCACGAGATGGGTTTCGCCAAGAAGGTCGCCGACCGCGTGGTATTCATGGATCGCGGCGAAGTGGTGGAGGCCGGTCCGCCGCGGGAGTTGTTCGACAATCCCCAGACCGACCGGTTGAAGCTGTTCCTCAGCCAGATCCTGAAAGACCACTGACGCAGCACGCATGGCCGGGCGCACCCGGCCGTGACGGACTTTCTCCCCAGGAGCCATAAACGATGAAACGACGCAGTCTTCTCGCGGGGGCCGCGGCCGTCGCAGCTTTGCCACGCCCGTCCCTGGCGCAGGGTGCCGGCGCCCGCACGCTGAAATTCATCCCGGAGGGCAACCTCGCCAACCCGGACCCGATCTGGACGACGACGACGGTCGCCCGCAACCACGGCTACATGGTCTACGACACGCTGTTCGGCGTGGATTCCAAGCTGATCCCGAAACCGCAAATGTGCGACGGGTATGATTTATCGGACGACAAGCTCACCTGGACCTTCAAGCTCCGGGACGGGCTGAAATTCCACGATGGCGCCCCGGTGCGCGGCGTGGACTGCACCGCGTCCATCGCCCGCTGGGCCAAGCGGGACGCCTTCGGGCAGCGCCTGCTGATGGTGCTGGACAGCATGGAGTCCAAGGACGACCGCAGCTTTACCGTCAAGCTGAAGCAGCCTTTCCCCCTGCTGGTGTCCGCCCTGGCAAAACCGGCGGCGAACGTGTGTTTCATCATGCCGGAGCGTGTGGCCAAGACCGACGCTTTCACCCAGATCACCGACTTCACCGGCTCCGGCCCGTTGCGCTTCCTGCGTAACGAGTGGACGCCGGGCTCGCTGGCGTCCTACGCCAAGTTCGACGGCTACGTGCCCCGGCAGGAGCCGCCGGACTTCGTGGCCGGCGGCAAGGTGGTGAATTTCGACCGGATCGAGTGGAACATCATCACCGATTCCGCCACCTCCGCCGCGGCGATCCAGACCGGGGAGGAGGATTGGTGGCAGACCCCGATCAGCGACCTGCTACCGCAATTGCGCAAGATGCGTGGCGTGACGGTGAAGCCGATGACGAGCATCGGCAGCATCGAGGTGATCCGGTTCAACCAACTGCACCCGCCCTTCAACAACGTCAAAATGCGCCAGGCGGTGCTGAAGGTGGTGAACCAGAAAGAATACATGCAGGCGGCGTATGGCGACGACACCAGCCTGTATAAGACCGGCGTCGGCGTGTTCACGCCGGGTTCGCCGGCGGAATCCAGCGTCGGGATGGAAGCGGTCGATGGTCCGCGTGACCTAGCCGCCGCCAAGAAACTGGTGCAGGAGGCCGGGTATAAGGGCGAGAAGATCGTCATCATCTCCCCCACCGACTACCCGTGGTTGGAGGCATTCTGCCAGGTCGCCCGCGACACGCTGATCAAGCTGGGGCTGAACGTGGACTACCAGGCGTCGGACTGGGGCACGGTGGTGCAACGCCGGGCCAGCAAGGAACCGGTGGAGAAGGGCGGCTGGAGCATCTTCTGCACGGGGTGGGAAGGGCTGAACACCGCCGACCCTGGTGGCCACTATCCCATCCTGGGCAACGGGTTGGACGCCTGGTTCGGCTGGCCGACCGACGCGAAGATGGAGCAACTGCGCACCGACTGGTTCAACGCCCCGGATGCCGCAGCGCAGAAGAAGGCGACGGACGCGATCCAGGCGCTGGTGTGGGAGGACGTGCCCTACGTCCCGCTGGGCCAGTATTTCCAGCCGGCGGCGATACGGACCAACATCACGGGGGTGCTGGACTCGCCGTTTCCGATTTTCTGGAACGCGAAGAAGGGGTGAAGCCGAGGGGATAGCCGCCCCCCGGACACCTAGCGAAAGGGGTTGAAGGGGACGACTGTCCCCTTCGCTCAGAACACTTGCCGGAAGATCACATACAGCGACCCGGCAATCGCCATCGCTGCCGGCAGCGTCATCACCCAGGCCAGCGCCATGCTGCGCAGTGTGCTCCACTGCAGCCCCGACCCGTTGGCGGCCATCGTCCCGGCCACGCCGCTGGACAGCACGTGGGTGGTGGACACGGGCAGGCCATACGCATCCGCCAGCCCGATCGTCGCCATCGCCACGATCTCGGCGGAGGCGCCTTGCGCGTAGGTCAGGTGCGTCTTGCCGATCTTCTCGCCCACCGTCACCACGATGCGCTTCCAGCCAACCATCGTGCCCAGCCCTAGCGCGATCGCTACGGACACCTTCACCCAGAGCGGGATGAAGCGGGTGCCGCTATCCAGCGAGGAGCGCAGGGAGTTCAGCTGCTTCTGTTCGTCATCGCTGAAGCCCGGTGCATGCGCCCCCATTACCCGAACCGCGTCGGAAGCGAGGTACATGTCGTTACGCACGTTCTGCGTCGCCGCGGCCGGGATCGACTTGATCGCGCCGAAGTTCTTCACCTGCTGGTTGATGTCGCCGGTCAGCACGGCCAGGGCGGCGTAGACTTCAGGCTTGTTCACCTCTTTGGTCTTCAACGCCTCACCGACCACCCCGCGCGCGGCACGCGCATCGGCGGGCGGAGCGGCGCCGTTGCTATGGCCCTGCAGCACACCCTGGGCCGATTGCGTGGCGGCAAGGAAGGCTGGGGTCGTGCTCTCCGGCATGGCGCGGTTCAGCGCGTAGGCGGTGGGGGCGGCGCCGATCAGGATCAGCATGATCAGCCCCATGCCCTTCTGCCCGTCATTGCTGCCGTGGAAGAACGACACGCCGGTGCAGGTCAGCACCAGCAGGCCGCGGATCAGCGGCGGCGGTGGCTTGTTGCCCTCGGGTGCGGCGTAGAGCGACTTGCTGCGGATCACGAACTTCATCACCAGCAGCAGCAGGGCCGACAGCACGAACCCGATCACCGGGCTGAACAGCAGCGCCTTGAACACGCCCACCGCCTGGCCCCAATCCACGCCCGAGGTCGCGGACCCGGCGGGCGCCATGAACTGGTTGGCCAGGCCGACGCCCATGATCGACCCGACCAGCGCGTGGGACGAGCTATTGGGGATGCCGAACGCCCAGGTGCCGAGGTTCCAGATGATCGCCGCGATCAGCAGGGCGAAGATCATCGCATACCCGGCGCCGCTGCCGACCTGCAGGATCAACTCCACCGGCAGCAGCGTCACCACCGTGTAGGCGACGGCGCCGCTGGACCACAGCACGCCCAGCAGATTGAACGCGCCCGACCACACGACGGCGACCATCGGCGGCAGGCTGTGGGTATAGATGACGGTCGCGACGGCGTTGGCGGTGTCGTGGAAGCCGTTGACGAACTCGAACCCCAGGGCGATCAGCAGCGCCAGGCCCAGCAGCACCAGCGCGCCGATGGCCAGGTTGTGTTCACCCACGTCCGACATGTCGGTGGCGATGCTGTAGGCGGCGAACAGCAACCCGGCGACCAATACGCCGATGAACACGACGGCGCCGAGCGCGTGCGGCTTCTCGTCCATGTGCGGCCGGGACAACGGTCCCGCCGTCAGTCCGGTATCTGCAGTGAAGTCCGACATCTCGCCCCCGAGGGAAGGTTAATATCGGGCCTTTATCGAAACATCCTGGCCCGTAGGATGTCGTTAATGTGACAATTTGCTCACGACGGCGGAACTATCCGGCCGAGCAGTGGCAGGCAAGCAGAGTTCCGCCACACCCAGCGCGCCATGGTGGTCCGGCCATTGGCCAGCGTCGCTGTGCCGGGTGGTCCTGATTATCGGGGTCCAACTGGCCGCGGTGACAACGCGATCTTGACCCTGTTGGCGACGGCGACGATGCAGCCGCGGAAAGTTAATTCCGCGGCCGCATCGCAACCGGGCTCAGTAGCGGTAGAGGTCGTGCTTGAACGGACCGGCGACAGGCGCGCCGATATACTCGGCCTGCTTCGTCGTCAGCTTGGTCAGCTCTGCGCCGACCTTGGCCAGATGCAGCGCGGCCACTTTTTCGTCCAGGTGTTTCGGCAGGGTGTAGACCTTCAGCTCGTACTTGCCGGCCGGGGCGCCCCACAGTTCCAGCTGCGCCAGAACCTGGTTCGAGAACGAGGCGCTCATCACGAAGGACGGATGGCCGGTGGCGTTGCCGAGGTTCACCAGGCGGCCTTCGCTCAGCACGATCAGGCGCTTGCCGTCGGGGAACACCACTTCGTCGACCTGGGGCTTCACGTTGTCCCAGGTGTAGTTGCGCAGCGCCTCGATCTGGATCTCGCTGTCGAAGTGGCCGATGTTGCACACGATGGCGCGGTGCTTCATGGCGCGCATGTTGTCGATGGTGATGACGTCGACGTTGCCGGTGGCGGTCACGAAGATGTCGCCGCGCGGGGCGGCCTTCTCCATGGTGACGACCTCGTAGCCCTCCATCGCCGCCTGCAGCGCGCAGATCGGGTCGACTTCGGTCACCAGAACGCGGCAGCCGCCCTGGCGCAGGCTGGCCGCCGAACCCTTGCCCACGTCGCCGAACCCGGCGACCACGGCAACCTTGCCGGCCAGCATGACGTCGGTGCCGCGGCGGATCGCGTCCACCAGGCTCTCGCGGCAGCCATACAGATTGTCGAACTTGGACTTGGTGACGCTGTCGTTCACGTTGATGGCGGGCACCAGCAGCTTGCCGGCCTTGGCCATCTCCCACAGGCGGTGCACGCCGGTGGTGGTCTCCTCGGAGATGCCCTTCACGTCCTTCAGCATCTCGGGGTACTTGTCGTGCATCAGCACGGTCAGGTCGCCGCCGTCATCCAGGATCATGTTCGGGGTCCAGCCATCCGGGCCGCGGACGGTCTGCTCGATGCACCACCAGAACTCCTCCTCGTTCATGCCCTTCCAGGCGAAAACGGGGGTGCCGGCCGCGGCGACGCCGGCGGCAGCGTGGTCCTGGGTCGAGAAGATGTTGCAGGACGACCAGCGCACGGTGGCGCCGAGGGCGGTCAGCGTCTCGATCAGCACGGCGGTCTGGATGGTCATGTGTAGGCAGCCGGCGATGCGGGCGCCCTTCAGCGGCTGGCTGGCGCCATACTCGGTGCGGATCGCCATCAGGCCGGGCATCTCGTCCTCGGCCATGGAGATCTCCTTGCGGCCCCAGGCGGCAAGGGTGAAATCCTTGACCTTATAGTCGGTCGGTAGTGCGACGTCGGGCATCGGCGGCTCCTGGCTTGCGTTTCGGGCGCTATATAAGGATATCTTGATGTTTGCAATTCCCATCTGCGGATAGGCTCTGAAGACCAGCGGATGAGCTGTGCGACGTTTTCGGATGCGTAACTTCTATTGCTGCGTTTTCAACGGATTTGCCGCGTTGACCGGCTATACTGCGATGCAATAGGTTCGCGGTCGTGGCTGAGAGAGCAGAATGGTAAAGAAAACACCGGACACGCGATCCCGGCTAGGCCAGATCGACGCTATAGATGACACGCTTATCCGCGGTTGGGCAGTCGATAAAACCCAATTGAAAGGGCCCGCGACTCTCGTTTTACTTATTGACGATAAAATCGTCGGAGGATTTACCTGCACCGACCCCCGACCGGAGCTGAATGCCGAGGGTATTCCCGGGGATCGTCTTGGTTTCCGCTTCCAGCTGCCCCCGGCGGTGATCGATGGCAAGCCGCACCGCATTCGCATCCGGTTCCGCACCGGGGAGGCGTTGTATTTCGGGCAGGGCGAGCAAGCCAGGGATGAGCTTGAGGTCGTTTTTCAGACCACCGCCATCCATGGCGTGGTCGACGGCATGTCCGGCGCGTCCGTCCGTGGCTGGGCGTTCCGCAGCAACCGGGTGACCGGCGAACGCAATGGCAACGTGACGCTGGAGGTGAGGGCCAACGGGATCCGCATTGGCGCCGTCAAGGCGACGCTGATCCGCAACGACGTGGCCGAAATGTTGGGCTGCGAGCCGCATTGCGGCTTCATGTACACCCTGCCCACGCGATTTCGCGACGGCAAGCCGTTCGTCCTGGAATTCCACGGCACGCCGGAGGGCGGCCAGATCCAGGGCAGCCCGTTCAACGGCCGCGTCCTGACACGCGACAGCAGCGACCGTTTGTTCGAGATGTATGCCAAGATCGAGGCGCTCTGCACCCAGGTGTATGCGCTGAAGGATGAACTGCGGAACATGGTGTCCGCGGATGAATACGACCTCAGCACCTACAAGCTATGGATGACCAAGTATCTCGACACGTTGCGATCCCGCGTGTTGGCCGAGCGGCGCGGGCCGGATTACGCGCGGCTCATGGGCGGCGCCTCCAGCAAGGTGTCCGTCATCTGCCCGGTCTACAAACCGGCGGTGGCCGATTTCGTCGCCGCGGTGGAAAGCGTGCGCCGGCAGAGCTGGACCGACTGGGAGCTGATCCTGGTCGACGATGCCAGCAAATCCCCGCAGCTGACCACGGCCATCGATGCGTTCTGCGCCAAGGATCCGCGGATCCGCGTCATCCGCCACCCGAAGAACCTCGGCATCAGCGAGGCGACCAATGCCGGCATCGCTGCCGCCACCGGCGAATGGATCGCCCTGTTCGACCATGACGACCTGCTGGTCGATGTGGCGTTGGAGATCATGTTGCTGGCCGCGCGCAATACTGGCGCCAAGCTGCTGTATTCTGATGAGGACAAGGTCGATCAATACGGCAATCTGAGCGACCCGCATCTGAAGACGGACTGGAACTACCGGCTGATCCTATCGAACAACTATATCTGCCATCTGCTGTTCGTCGAGGCCACGACGCTGCGGCAGGTGGGACCGTTCCGCCCAGCCTATGACGGTGCGCAGGACCACGATTTGATCCTCCGGCTGTCCGAAGCCATTCCTGCCACGCAAATCCACCACGTGCCGGAGATCCTGTATCACTGGCGCAAATCCGCGACCTCCACCGCCGGGCTGCAATCCGCCAAGAGCTACGCGGTCGAGGCCGGGCGCAAGGCGCTGGCCGACCACCTGGCCCGGCGCAATTTGCCCGCCGCCATCGTGCCGCTGTTCAACTCCACCCTCTACGAGGTCCAGTGGGGTTTCCTGGCCCAGCCGAAAGTGTCGATTCTGATCCCGTTCAAGGACCAGGTGGAGACGACGAAGCGCTGCGTTGAGGCGATCCTGAAACTGACTGCCTATCGGAATTACGAGATCGTGCTGATCGACAATTGGTCGACCGAGCCGAAAACCGAGGCCTGGGTCGATAGCATCCGGTCCAACAAGCGCATCAAGATCATCCGGGTGGAGGAACCGTTCAACTACTCTCGCATCAATAATTTGGCTGCAAATCAGTTGGAGACGGATTTCTTCCTGTTCCTGAACAACGACGTGTTCGTGCAGCAGGCGGATTGGTTGCGCATCATGGTCAACGAGGCCCTGGCCGATCCGCATGTCGGCGCTGTCGGCGCGAAGCTGATCTACCCGAACCAGACCGTGCAGCATGCTGGCGTGGTGCTGGGTGTTGGTGGCGTGGGTGACCACATGTTCCGCTATGTCCTGTTGGACGCGCCGGGCTACTGCTTCCGTGCGATTTGCGCGCAGGATATGTCGGCGGTGACGGCGGCGTGCATGCTGTGCCGGGCCGATGCGTTCCGTGCCGTCGGCATGTTCGACGAGGAGCGATTCACCGTCGCGTTCAACGATGTTGATCTATGCCTGCGCATCGGCCGCGCCGGGTATCGCATCGTGATGACCCCGGCGATGATTGCCGAACACCACGAGAGCCTCAGCCGTGGGACCGATTTGGCGGAGCACAATTTGCCGCGATTCTACGGCGAAAACCAGGCGATGGTGGATCGCTGGGGGCCGCTGCTGCTGGACGACCCGTATTACAACCCGCATTTCTCCCGCGAGGTGGGCATGTTCGAGAAATTGTCGAACGCGTCGTTGCAAGCGGCGCGGGCGCCGTCGTTGCTGAAGAAGCCGGTGCCACGGGCGGTGTTGCCGCCGGGTTCCAGTTTCCCGGAGCCTACGTCGGATGCCCCCGGCAAACAGATACCTAGCCCGGTCAAAGCGCCGCAACCCAAGGTGAAGCCTAAGTCACCATCGCGCAAGACGGCGATGGTGAGCTAACGGCGCGAGGCCGAATTCAGCGAATATTCGCGATATGGACTGCGATATGGGCGCGGGCGTTCGACTGGTTGGCCCACTCCATCATCCGGAGCAACTCGAACAGCACCGGCATTTCTCTTGGGTAACGGTTGGCAGTTTCGATTGCCATGGCGCCGGCCTCGGCTGTCTTGCCGGCCCAGATGAGCATGTCGATCCGTGACAACGTGCCACCAGAAGACGGATCGCGGTCGTTTTGCGCGGTAATCGAGTCGAACACGTCCTGGACTTCGGCATTGCCAAAATCGAGGGTTTGGTTGGAAGGATAGGTGTTGGGCCCGCGCTGGAACACGGTGACGTTGCGATAGGTCGCAACACTGCTGGTCATTGTCGCAAGCTGGCTCAGCAATGGATCTGGATTGGGGTCCACGAAACCCTCGGGTGCGTGCATCGCCAGGGACAGGCGATGGGCGAGATCGAAAACCGTCCCACGCCCGTCCGGATGGCCGCCCATGTGGGATGCGAACGAGGTCTGCGTATCCTCGATCGCGTAAATTCCGTTGGGTGCCATTGCCGGGTAGAGATGCCGGAACGACCCGACCATGTGGTCGACGGCGTGGCTGCCGTCATCGATGATGATGTCGAACGGACCTGCCTCGCGCGACAGCCGGTCCAGCAAATCGTAATCGACCTGCGAGCCCTGATGAACCTTGACGCGTGGGGAAAGCGACAGCGTCTTGCGTTCGACATCGAGGCCATGGATCGACGCGTTCGGAAAATACTCCGCCCACATCTTCAGTCCCAGGCCACCGGCCTTTTCCGAGGAATACCCGCCCACGCCGATCTCCAGAAATCGCAGCGGCTGCTCTCGCATGTGCTGGAACAACGCATGATAGATCGGCGTGTAGAGATGACCGCCATACCTGTCTGATCCATGTCGAATGGCGGCTCGGGTCAGGGCATCAAGTGCTTTGGCCATGAGTTGACGTCGCTATCCTGCAGGGGGGAAGTGAACGGCGATGCGCGTATCAGTAAAGCGCATGGTCGGCACCCTACCGGGTCCGTCCTATCCGGTATAGGGTGGTTGGCTCCATCCGCGTTATCGATGTTCGGTAGAATTCGTGCAAGAGAAGGTCCGATCTGCGATGCAGCAGAAGAGTATGCCGACGATCCGCATTCGGCCGTTGGGCAATCTCGGCAACCAGATGTTCCAATTCATGGCGGCCCAGACAATCGCGTCGCAAGTGCCGGGGAGCGTCATCGCCAATGTCGATATTCCCGAATGGAATTTGCACTATCCCGATAGCAGCGACGATCCGACCGATCGGCTCGTGTTCGATCATCGGCAGGAGGTGACACAGGTCAGTTTCGTCGATCCAGATGCACTGGCGGCCGCGCTCAATGCCGAAGCGATTTCGCGTGTGGAGCTGAGTCATTACTGTCAGAACACCGGCAATCTGCTGCCGCCAGCCGGCTACACGGCGTTTTTTCCCTTCGATGGGGCAGTGGGCGGCGCCGGGCCGGACGAATTGCTGATCAACATCCGCCTGGGCGACATCGCGAACGCGCAACATCCGGACTACGTTTTGCTGCCAATCGCGTTCTACCGGATGCTCGTCGCCGTCACTGGATTGAGGCCGGTGTTCTTAGGTCAGCTTGACGACGGCGCATATCTGGCCGCGTTGAAGGCCGAATTCCCCGATGCCGTATACCTCCCCAGCAAAGGTGCCATTGCCGATTTTCAGTTCATCCGGAACTCTTGCAACATTGTGCCCTGCATCAGCACCTTCTCCTGGTGTGCGGCATGGTTGTCGCAGGCGGACCGGATCATCTTCCCCGTGGCCGGCCTGTTCCACCCGCTGCAGGGCCGCCACGCCTGGCTGCTGCCGCTCGACGACGCGCGCTATAGTTTCTACGTGTTTCCCATCTACTATTCGGCCCCGCAGGACGCGGCGCTGCACTACCACGCGGGGCTGGAAAACCTCTGGCGGCTGGTCTGCCCCGGCATGCTGGAGGGCCTGCGGACCGCCCCCCGATACAAACGTCGCAAGGCGGATTTCATCAAACTGTTCGATGCCGCGTTCTACTGCAGGGAATATCCCGACGTGAGCGAAATCGTGGCCAGCGGCGCGCTCAAATCGGCATTGACGCATTACGTCATGAACGGTTTTGACGAGAACCGGCGGGTGGTGGACATCGACCCCAATCGCTATTTTCAGCGCTATGTCCTAGCAGCCATCGAGGTGAGCCAGGGTGACTACACGGACGCGCAACACCATTACATCGCGACCGGGCACAAGCGCGGCTATCATCTTGGCTAGCCTTTATCCTATCGCAACCGCAATTCGGCTCTGGTAGCGGCTTCGGCCATGATCGGGGTGAACCAGGCCTCGTCCGTGCCCGGCTGTTGAAACCGCGGATCGGTCGCCAGTAAGTCGACGACTTGTTTCAGCCGCTCGCTATCGCGTTGCGCCACCAGCGCCAGAACCTCGACCATGCCGGGCAGGCTTCGCAAGGTTGCGATCGCCTGGTCCAGATGCGGGGCACAGGCGAGCGCCCTCGTGTCGACACGCGATGCCGGCGAGTCGAACCAGAACCGGAAATAATGCGCCACCGGCGGCGGCAACGTCTCGGTCGACAGCGGAATGAGGCCGATATCGCCCCGGCCCCGAGTCCGGCGCATCACGAATTCCTCGGCGGATTTGGTGAAGTAGTGGTTGATCCAGGCGCCTTGGTCAGTCGGCTCCTTTGCGAAGGCGGATCCGGCCGTGATGTAGTCCTGCACGTGCGGCGTCCCGCTCGCCGTGCGAAACGACCAGGCAGTGAAATCGTCCCATATGGGAAAGTGGCACTGCGAGTGAATGAACTGCGACGGGCGGCTGATCGCCTTCACATGGAAGTTCGGCGTCGGTTCCCGGTGCAGACAGCGCTGCGTCACCGGAACGTCGCTGCGGAAAATCTCGTGATGCGCGGTGTAGACGACCCAATTGAGCGCGATCGCATCCGTCTGCCGCACGGTTATGCTCGCGATGAAGTCGGGCAGTGAGGCGAACCGATTGGTGTCGAACACAATGAACTCGTCGACGTCGATCACCGCCGCCCAGTCGTAGCCCAGCACGTCCGGCAACATCTGGAAGGCGTGGCCATACGCCTTGCCTTGTGGCCCGATACCGGGACCAACCCGGTTGTGGATCAGCGTAATGACCCCGTCCCCCGCCAGGATCGACAGCATCTCGTCCGAACCATCGTTATTGTCGTTGGTATAGATGAAGAACGCCTCGACCCCGATTTCGCGGTGGTAGGCAATCCACTCGAGCAGGTAAGGCGCCTCGTTCCGGGCGGTGGCAACGATGCAGATGCCACCTCGCGGCGCGGCACTGCGACGCGCGAAGGCGCTGCACATATGCGCGGCGGAGGCGTATTTGCCGCCGAACCCGAGGGTCATCAGGACGTCGAAGCGTTCGTCGATCAGCCGTATGCGCGGCCCGGCGGTGCCACCCTGCCAGCGCACCAGATCAGGCAGGGCATGCGCCGCCCACAAATCGTCCGGCAATGCCCGCGTCAACAAGCGGGCGGCTTCCGGGGCGGTTGCCAGCGCCCGGCCCACCCACTCGATCTGCTTCGGCGGCAGTACCCGCAGGACCTGGGCGAAATGCGATGGCGACGGCGTCGCCCCTTCGTAGAGATAGGCCAGCACGGCCGGCCCGTCATGCAGGCGCTGCAGCAAACCGCGCAGTTGCCGCACTTCCTGTTGCACGTAGGCAGGCACCGAAGCCATTGGCTCCAACGACACCCGTTCCCACGCGCCAGCCTCCCTGCGGTCGATTTCGACCGGGCCAACCCCGCCCTCCACCGGCACCGGGCATAGCAGGAAGCCGGTCAGTGGATGGTATAGGAACGAGGTGCCGTCCGCGTCCCGCCACACCCGCAGGCTCAGAACGTCATGATGCTCCGGGTCATGCGACAGGTGCAGTGGAACGGACGGCCGCTCCGCTGGGATCAGGAAGCCCACGCCCTTGCGGTCCGCCGGCGCCCAAAGCAGCAGTGGGACGTGGTCCCCGACGAGCGTGGGGCCATCGATAGGCACGGGGCCATCGATAGGCTTGGGGCCATGGCGGACCCGGCCAGTCTCCCGCTCCATGAATAGCCTCGTGCCATGGACGGTCACGACGTCGAACACATCCATTGTCTCAGGCTCCGTCAGGTGGCGCGCCCCAAGTTACAGCGTGCCGCCCTTGCGCCCCACGGCTGCACCCAACCGCAGCCGCAGCGCCTGCAGCTTGATGAAGCCCTGGGCGTCCACTTGGTCGTAGGCGCCCTGGTCGTCCTCGAACGTCACAACCCGGGCGGAATACAGGCTGTTCGGGCTCTCGCGCCCGATCACGCTCACATTGCCCTTATACAGCTTCAGCCGCACCCGGCCGCTCACGCTGTTCTGGCTCACGTCGATGGCAGCCTGCAGCATCCGTCGCTCGGGGCTGAACCAGAAGCCGTTATAGATCAGCTCCGCATAGCGCGGCATCAGCTGGTCCTTCAGATGCGCCGCCTCCCGATCCAGCGTGATGCTCTCGATCCCGCGATGGGCCTGCAGCAGGATCGTGCCACCCGGCGTCTCGTACACGCCGCGGGACTTCATGCCGACGAAGCGATTCTCCACCAGGTCCAGCCGGCCGATGCCGTTGGCCTTGCCCAACTCGTTCAGCTTGGCCAGCAGCGTCGCCGGGGACATCTTTACCCCGTCGATGGCCACGGCGTCACCACGCTCGAAATCCATGCTGATCACGGTCGCCTTGTCCGGCGCGTCCTCCGGCCGGATGGTGCGCTGGTAGACCAGTTCGGGCGCCTCGTCCGCCGGGTCTTCCAGCACTTTGCCTTCGCTGCTGCTGTGCAGCAGGTTGGCGTCGACCGAGAACGGGGCGTCGCCGCGTTTGTCGCGGGCGATGGGGATCTGGTTCAACTCGGCAAACTCCAGCAGCTTGGTGCGGCTGGTCAGGTCCCATTCGCGCCAGGGGGCGATCACCGTCACGTCGGGCTTCAGCGCGTAATAGGCGATCTCGAACCGCACCTGGTCGTTGCCCTTGCCGGTGGCGCCATGGGCCACCGCGTCGGCGCCGACCTCCTCGGCGATCTGGATCTGCCGCTGGGCGATCAGCGGCCGGGCGATGGAGGTGCCCAGCAGGTACTGGCCCTCATACACGGTGTTGGCGCGGAACATCGGGAAGACGAAGTCGCGCACGAACTCCTCGCGCAAATCGTCGACGAAGATCTGCTTGACGCCGAACATCTCGGCCTTCTTGCGGGCTGGCTCCAGCTCTTCCCCCTGGCCAAGGTCGGCGGTGAAGGTCACCACCTCGCAGCCATAGGTGGTTTGCAACCAGCGTAGGATCACGCTGGTGTCGAGGCCGCCGGAATAGGCGAGCACTACCTTCTTCACATCGC
The DNA here is from genome assembly GCF_009765685.1 of Acidisphaera sp. L21. Lineage (GTDB taxonomy): Bacteria > Pseudomonadota > Alphaproteobacteria > Acetobacterales > Acetobacteraceae > LMUY01. Next base: position 70,136 of record NZ_LMUY01000008.1, read on the forward strand.
GCTTGGGCATAGCTAGACCTCCGGTACACCAGGGGTCGCGCATAGCCCCGAAGCGCGAAGGCGGCAAGCAAATGCGGCTTGGTTGGGTGCTCGGAGTGCTTTTGCTCTCGTTCGGGGCTCGGGCCCAAGCGGTATTGGACTCAGCATCCGTGCCGGGGTTGGGACAGGCGGGCCGGGGGCTCTACAGCGAGTTCCTGCTCTCCAACACGCCCCGCGTGGCCGCCATCGACGGCAACGGTCATATCGGCTGGTACTCTGGCGGCCAATCCACCGAGGCCGCGGCGGCCCGCGCCATCACCCTGTGCGTGCAGCACGGCGGCATCGACTGCCATCCCTATGCGGAGGATCTGAGCATCGTCTGGCCGGGGCGGCAATGGCAGCCAACCCTGCCGCCCGGCCCGTTCGTCGACACGATGAATTACGGCTTCGTCCCGGATGCCCGTTTCCTATGGCATGGCCCGGCGGCCGCGCTGGGGGTCGTGGTCTGGTCGCATGGCACCACAGGCACGGTCGATTCCCGCGGCGTGCAGCCGCCATCTTTCCTGCGCGTGTTCAACGATGCCGGGTTCGACATCGTGCGGTTCGACCGCGCGCCAATGGTTGACAATCCCATCCGCGCCGCCGGTTGGCTGCGGGATGGGCTCGCGCTGATGCGACGCCAGGGCTACCGCCTGGTGGTGGCGGCCGGCCAGTCCCGGGGCGGTTGGACATCGCTGCAGATTCTGGACACGGCCGGGCTGGCAGATGTGGTGATCGCGACATCCCCGGCGGCCCATGGCTCCGGCGCCAGCCTGAACCTCACGGCGCAGGATGACGATCTGCGCGCCCTGATCGGGAATGCCCAGCCATCCCGCACCCGCGTCGCCATCGCGCAATTCGCCAACGACCCGTTCATGTCCGACGGCGACACCAGGATCAGCCTGATGGAGCGGCTGCGGCCGAAGACGGGTGGGCTGCTGCTGATCGACCGGCCGCCCGGGTTGAGCGGACACCTCGCCGCCGGCAGCACCGCGTTCAACCAGCGATTCGCCACCTGCCTGCTGCATTTCGCGACCGAGCCCAAGCCGCCGGTGACGTGCGCGCCCTAGCGCGATCGCCGCCGGCTAGCCGATCGGCGGCGTCCAATCCGCCATCGCCCGCATCAATTCGATCTGGCGTAGCGTCACCTGGCCGGATCGCATGTCGAACAAACGATCACGACGGATCTGTTGTAGCGTCCGGTTGATGTGAACCACGCTGAGGCCCAACGCGTCGGCCAAAACCTCCTGCGTCAGCGGCAGGGCAAAACGGTCGTCGTGAACCGCCCCGATCTGCTGCAGGCGGCTGTGGAATTCCAGCATCAGATGAACGACTCGCTCGTATGCGGTCTGCCGGCCCAGCCGGACGATGTGGTCGCGCTGGCGCACATCCTCGGCATAGGCCATGCGGTGCAGCGCGCGCGCCAGGCCGGGCATCACCGGGCCAGACCCGTCGATCGCCTGCATCAGTGGCCGTGCATCGGCAGTGACGACCTGCGTTAGCGCAATTGCCGTGCGCGATAGGGGCAAGTCGCTGCGGGTGGGGGAGCCTATGATGTCACCGGGTAGCAGGAAGTCCACAATCTGCCGACGCCCATCCCCCAGCAGCCGCTGATAACACGCCCATCCTGCCAGCAACACCTGTGGCATCTGGACCTTGCCCTCCGTACACAGCTCGGCCTGGATGGCACTGCTATGCGCCAGCGAGACGTTTTCCCGCAGGATATCCATTTCCTCGGCGGACAGGTCTGCAAGACCCGCCATACGCATCACTAAGGGGTTTTCGAACCGTGACGTATCGCTGGACCTAATGGCTGACCAGCTCATATCCGCACGCATCTCTTTCAATATAGGGCGCGACGGCAGACCGGCGCGCGCAGCGTTGCATGCACATCCCGATGGCTCGCGGCGACGGTCGCGTTGGCTAGCGACGATATCACGACGTCGGTCGCGGTCTCGCATGTCGTGGAAGGATGCGTCATGGTTTCGAAACAACAGGGTCGAGGCTTAGTTCCGGCCATACACCGCCCATCGCATTAATTGATAAGGCGAGTGTGTCATTCGTCGACAGCCTCATGGCGCCTGCCGCCGGTTGCCCGCCGCAGCCATGTCGTCACCCCGGGGATCCAGCACGATCGTGCATTGTAGGCCACCCGGCCGGAAGTCGAGCTTGGTCGACGCTTTCAGCTCGAAGGCGAGCCCTTGCTCGATCAGGTTGCGGCCAAAGCCGCGCCGGCTGGGGTTCACCTCGGTCAACGGCACGCCGTGTTCCAGCCATGCCAGTGTTAGCACGTCCCGGCCGGTGCGCGCGGCCGCAACCGGCGGTTCCAACCGCCAACGCACGGCAATCTGGCCGGACGGGATGGACAACGCCCCGTATTTCAAGGCGTTGGTCGTCAGTTCATGCAAGGCGAGGCCCAACACGCTGGCAACCTTGTCGGACAGCACCACGGGTGGCCCTTCAATGGACACCTGGCGATCGTTTTGGCCGCCATGCGCCGCCAATTCTTCGGCGACTAATTCCTCCAGCATGACATTACGCTCGGGCGTGCGCGCCGCCACGCTTTGGGACCGCGCCAAGGCGCCGAGCCGCCCGGCAAAATGGTCCGCGAAATGGTCCATATCCACGCTCGATTGCAGCGTCCGCTTCAGCAGCGAGCGCACGACCGCCAAAATGTCCTTCACCCGGTGCTGCATGTCCGCCAGCATCAGTCCTTGCCGGCTTTCCGCCTGGCGCCGCTCGTCGATGTCGGTGCAGGAGCCGAACCAGCGCACCACCCCCCCCTGCCGGTCCAACTGCGGCACCGCGCGTATCAGGAACCAGCACCAGGCACCCGTGGCGGCGCGAAATCGGATCTCGTGCTGCATCGTGCTGCCCCGCTCGGCCGCGGCCCGCCATAGCGAGTCCGCTTCCTCACGATCATCGGGGTGAACGGCATCCCACCAGCCGCGCCCCAGTGCCGCCTCAACCGCCAGGCCGGTGAAGCTGTGAAACGGTGGATTGACGTAATCCCAATCCCGCGACGGACGCGCGATGAAGAGAAACGCCGGCACGCTGGCCGCCATCAGATGCAGCCGTTCCTCGCTCTCGCGCCGGGCCTGGTTGGCGTTATGGGTGGCGCTCACATCGATGAAGGCCAGCACCACGCCAGCAGTCGCGGCTCGGCTATCGCGATAGGGCAGCATCCGGGCCAGGAACCGGCGGCCGTCCAGCGTACCGTCGATTTCGCGCTCCAGCATGGTGGCGCTCCGCAATACATTGCGCAGATCCGCAGTCAGGTTCGGGTAGTCGACATCAGCGGTCAAATCGCCGAGCGGACGGCCCAGATCGGCGTCGGATAGACGGAACATGCCGCATGCCAACGGGGTAAAGGTTCGGATGCGAAGGTCTTCATCCAGGAAGACGATGGCGATCCGCGTGCTGTCCAGCAAATTGCGAATGTCGGTATGGGCCAGGTCTAGCTCGACCACCCGGTCGGTCAGCTCGCCATTCAGCACCCGCAGTTCTTCGGTGGCGACTTCCAGCTCGGCATTGGTCGCCTCCAGTGCCTCGGCCGCGGCCTGGTAGTCGGCATTGCTTGCGATCAGGTCGAGCGTGGTGGCGCTAAGCCGGTGATTGGAGTGCTTCAACGCACTTGCCAAGCGGTCGAGCTGGATCTGCCGCTCCGGCCGGGCGGGCGACAGATCGGGGCCGGCCTGCTGGAACAGTATCAACAAGCGGCGCTCCCCGGCGTCGGCGGCCGGCAGTGGCTCCACCACCAGGCTCACCAATAGGGACGGGCCGGTAGCCTGGTCCATCGTCGTGGTCGCGCGGCCGATGCGGCCGGTGACCCGGGTCCAACGGATCAGCTTGCGCAGTTCCGGCAGGGTTTCGGGCCGCGCCATGCTGGCCAGGCTCAACGACGCCGGGCCAGTGGCTTCTAGAAACCAGCCGGTTCCTTCCGAGAACAATACCACGCAGTCAGCCTCGTCGATGACGACATAGGCCGGGGCGTGTTGGGCCGCGATGCGCTGCGCGTCGGATGCAAGCGCCTTGTCTGCTCTGGCCGAACCATCGGCCGGTCGCGTCAAGGGGGGCACAGGAAACCCTCGGTTCTGCCAAGCGGTCGGGGATACGACGGCGATCTGCATGGCCAGCGTAATGAGAACCAACGTTTCGGTCCAGCGCGCGAGGCGAACCTCATCGTCTAGCGATCCCGCCGCACGGCGCTCTCGTGCCAGCGGTGCAGCACCAGCCACGAGAGCAGGCTGGTGCAGCCGTAGATCACGATCCCGGTCAGCGACAGCAGCACCAGCGCGGCATACATGCGGGGAATGTCCAAGCGGTAGCCGCTCTCAAGGATGCGGTAGGCGAGCCCGGTGCCCCCGGTGGCGGTGCCGGCGGTGAACTCGGCCACCACGGCGCCAATCAGGCTCAAGCCCCCGGCGATGCGAAGGCCGGCCAGGAAATACGGCATCGCGGCAGGCAGGCGCAGATACCACAGCACCTGGCCGCGCCGGGCCCGGTAAAGCTGCATCAGATCCAGCATGTTGTGGTCGACCGAGTTCAGCCCCAGCGTGGTGTTGGACAAAATTGGGAAGAACGCCACCAGCCAGGCGCAAATCAGCAAGGCCAGGCGGGTGTCGTGCACGTAGATCAGAATCAGCGGCGCGATGGCGATGATCGGCGTCACCTGAAGCACTACCGCGTAGGGGAACAGGCTCGCCTCCACCCAGCGGGATTGCGCGAACAGGATGGCCAGGCCGCCCCCGCCGACGATAGCCGCCAGCAGCGCCATCAGGGTGATGTCCAGCGTCACCCACAGCGAACTGGACAGTGTGCCCCAATCCTCGATCAGCTTGGCGCCGATCGCGAGCGGGCTGGGCAGGATGTAGGGCGGGATATCGTTCAGCCGCACCACCGCCTCCCACGCCACCAGTACGACGATGCCGGTGACAATCGGCAGCAGGGCCAGCAGAAGGCGCTGGCTACGCATGGATGGCGGACTTCAGCGCTGCGGAGACGGTGCGGCAATCGGCGACGTAGCTGGGGGCGCTGCGGTATTCCTCCGTGCGCGCCGTTGGCGGCGGCAGGGGAATGTCGGCGACGACCCTGCCGGGTCGCGGCGCCATGACGACGATGCGGCTGGAGAGGTAGACCGACTCGTAGACACTGTGGGTGACGAACACGATCGTCAAGCCGTGGCCTTGCCAGAGCCGCAGCAGGTCGTCGTTCAGGTTGCCGCGGGTGATCTCGTCCAGCGCGGCAAAGGGCTCGTCCAGCAGCAGCAGGTCGGGCTGGGTGGCGATGGCGCGGGCGATGGAGACGCGCATCTTCATTCCGCCGGATAGCTGGCGCGGATAGGCGCGGGCGAAGCTGGTCAGCCCCACCCGCTCCAAGGCGTCCGCCACCCGGGGTTCGGCGTCGCCACGGGACAGCCCGGCCATCTGCAGGGGCAGGCGCACATTGCCCCAGACGGTGCGCCACGGCATCAGCGTCGGCTCCTGGAACACGAAGCCCAGCTTGGCGCCGGCCGGGCGCTGCACCGTGCCGGCGGTGGGCTCGCCCAGGCCGGCCATCAACCGCAGGGCGGTGGATTTGCCGCAGCCGGACGGGCCGAGCAGGCTCAGGAACTCGCCCCGGCGCACGGCCAGATCCAATCCGTCCAGGGCGACCGTGCCGTTGGGGAAGGCTTTACGCACGCCGGACAGGCGGAGGAGTGGTTCGTCGGCCGGGCTCAGGGCTTCGGCGCCAGGTCGTGTTTCTGATTCACGAAGTCCAAGGTGTAGGCTTTGTGGAAGTCCAGATCGGGTTTGTAGAGCCCGGCCTTGACCATCGTGTCGAAGAAACCCCTCCATCGCGCCTCCGTCATCGCACCGATCCCAAGGGCGAGGCTGTCGCCGGAATCGACGATGCCGTATTGGCGCATCACCTTGACGGAGTTGGCGAGCACGTCCTCCGTGATGTCCGGATTGTCCTTGTGGATCAGCACGTTGCCCGGTGCCGGATCGTCCATGTAGCTCCGCCACCCCTCGATCGACGCCTCGATGAACGCGCGCACGACCTGCGGCTTGTCGTGCACCAGCTTGGACGTGGTGAGGATCGTGGTGGAGTAGCTGTCGTAGCCATGGTCGGCGAGCAGGTTGACCACCGGTTTGATCCCCGTCGCCTTCTCGATCTGATACGGCTCGGACGAGACGAAGCCCTGCTGGATGGCCGTCTTGTCGGCGATGAACGGCGCAACGGAGAAATTGTATGGGCGGATCTGGTCGTCGGTGAAGCCGTATTTCGCTTTCAGGAACAGCCACGACCCGGTGCGCGTCGCCCCCCCGATCATGATCGGCTTGCCCTTCATCTGCTCCAGCGTGTCGCTGCCGGTGCCGGGATGGGAGATCAGCACCTGCGGGTCCTTCTGGAAGAACGCGGCGACGGCCACCACGGGAATGCCCTGCTGCGCCATCGCCATGGCGCCGAAGCTGCCGGAGGAGATTTGGAAATCCACCACCCCCGCCGCAACCTGCTGCAGCGGATTGGTCTGCGGTCCGCCCATGCGGATGGTCACGTCCAGCCCGTGCGCCTTGAAATATCCTTTGGCGACCGCCTGGTAGAACCCGCCATGCTCCGCCTCCGCCAACCAGTCGGTGCCGAACGTTACCTTGGTGAGTGCGCCCTGCGCCAAAGCGGGCCGGGCCAGCGGGGCAGCGAGGGCGGCGGCGAGCAGTGTCCGGCGGCGGGCTAGCATGGGCGGGCTCCGTAGCAGGGGCGATGGCGGAGCCTAAGCGAAGTGGCGCGCCGCGGTCACGGGGTCATGGCGCGATTCTGTCACAGCCGCCCAAACAGCCGCCGTGCCGTGATGGCGATGACGTCATAGGGATACGCCACGCACTCTCGCAGCCGCCAATACCACACCCGGCGCTCCCGCGGCGGTGGCGGGCAGTGGGCGGTACGCACGCCGACCGCGCGCATCAGCATGGCGCAGCGCGGCAGGTGGTAGTCGCTGCTGACGATGCGCACCGGGCCGGGGCTCGCCCCCAGCAGGCGCGCGCAGGCCACGGCGGACGACAGCGTGTCGGTGGCCGTTTCCTCCAGCGTGATGTGGTCGGGGGGCACACCGAACCCGGTCAGGATGGCGGCCATGACGCTGGCCTCGGACGGGCCGTGACGGCCGACAGCGCCCGTTGGCATGTAGTGGGAAGTGACGCCGCCGCAGCGAAACGCCGCCTCGACCCGGCCCTGCAACGTCAGGCTAGGGCGGCCGCCGGGAAGGATGGCGGCGCCGAAGATGATGATGGTCATGGTGGCGGCGCCAGCAGCAGGCGGTTGAGCGCGGCGAGCGGCGTGTACGTTTCCCGCCAGGCGCGGGTGAACGCCTCGGCGGAGGTGCGGCCGGCCATTTCCGCGGCGATGGCGGCAACGCTGCGTTGGCCGTCCACCAGGCGCAGGATGGCCGCCGCCAAGGGGGGCAGTGGCACCGGGTGGCGCAGCCCGTCGAACAGGAAGGGCAGCGTGCCGTCCGGCCGGATGTGCTTGGCCAACTCGGCGCCGGGCATTTCACGCATGACGGGGACCGCCGCCGGGTTGGCAAAGTCCGGCGGCGGAGGGGCATCTGCGGCGCGCACGGCGTAGACGACGTGGGTGCTGATGTTGCCGCACAGGGATTCTGCCAGGGCGGCGCGTTCCACCGGGTTCAGCGCGGCGGCGCGGGCGCGCAGGCGTGGGTCCGGCAGGTAGATGGCCGGGTCGTAGCGCAATGGCTCCATCCAGCAGGTGATTTGCAGCCCGGCATCGGCCAACAGGGCGTGCAAGGCGGGCACGTCGTAGGCGCGGTCGCGCGGGTTCAACAGTAGATCGTAGAGCCCGGCGTCACCCCCGCTGATGTGGTCGGCGAACAGGGTGTTCTGCCGTAGCCAGGCGGAGTCCGGCAGGTGACGCATCATCCGGCGCGCCGTGTCCAGCCGGGCGGATGGCGCTTCCGCCTCCGGCGCCAACAGCCGCAGCGCGTCCTGCAGCATGTAGACGCCGGTGCGGCCATGTGGGGCGTAGACCATCAGGCCCAGCCCGCCACCCGGCGCCAACACGGACAGCAGCGCCTGCAAGCCGGCCGCCGGGTCGGGCAGGTGATGCAGCACGCCGCAGCAATCGATGTAGTCGAACGGGCCAAGACCAGAGCCGGGTAGGTCCAGCAGCGAGCCCTCGTGCCAATCCAGCGTCAGCCCGCGCGCGGCGGCCCTGCCCTTGGCAATGGCGGCGGCGGCCCCGGATCGGTCCAAATACGTCACCCGCCCCGGCCGCCCCATGCTGGCGAGTTGCTGGGCCAGCATGATGGTGCCGTCCCCCGTGCCGCCGCCGGCCACCAGCGCGCGCAGGGGTTGGGAAGCGGGGCGGGCGGCGCCGAACACCCAATGGTCGACCTCGCGCAGATGGCTGGGGCTGCCGATCACGAGGCGCTTAGCCTCCTCCGCCGGGTCGCGGGCAGGGTAGGGATAGGCCTCGTATTGCGCGGCCAGGCGGGAGTCTGTTGCGTCGGTCATGGTGTACACCTATCCCGCGCACATGACGCTCGCCAGATCACGCGGATATTTCGGCATCGGGGCGGAGGGGACCAGCAAGTCCGCCAATGTCGGCGCGCTGTTGCGCACGGCCCACGCCTTCGGGGCGTCGTTTTGCTTCAGCGTGGCCGCCGGATACGACGCCCACGCCGCCCGCCGCGCCGACACCGCGGACACGCCATCGCATGTGCCGCTGTGGCGCTTCGCCTCTGTGGCGGAGATGCAATTGCCGCAGGGCTGCGTGCTGGTGGGGATCGAGCTGCTGGAGGATTCGGTAGAACTGCCGTCGTTCCGCCACCCGTTAAACGCCGCCTACGTGCTGGGGCCGGAGCGGTCGGGCCTGTCGCCGGAGATGCTGGCGCAGTGCAAGCACGTGGTGCGCATCCCGACCAGGTTCGCGTTGAACCTGGCGGTGGCCGGGGCCATCGTGCTGTACGACCGGTTGCTGCAGCACGGGCGCTTCGCCGATCGGCCGGTGGCAACCGGGGGCGCGCCACCGTTGCCGCCTGCAAGCGGCCATGGCGACCCAACGTTCCGCCAAACCCCGCCGCCATGGCTGGGACGCGAATAGAGATCCATCTCACGACTTGTTCCGAACCCGCACCCGCCGTATTTGTGGCGGCATGCGCCCCACCTTTCTCTGCCTCTTTGCGATGCTGGCCGCGACGCCGGCATTGGCCCAGTCTCGCCAATCCCAATCCCATGCCCCCGCCGCCAAGCCGGCCGCCCACCCGGCGCCGGCCGCGCCCAAGGCCATCGGCAAGTTCGAGGATTGGACCGCCGCAACCCACCAGGAAGGCGGCGCAACCGTCTGCTACGCGTTCACCCGCGCCGCATCCTCCACCCCGCCGCTGCCGGGCCGGGGCGACGTGGTGCTGACGGTGACACAGCGGCCCGGTGGGGCACGCGATGCGGTCGCGATCAGCGCCGGGTTCGCCTACGCACCGAATGCCGAGGTGTCGTTGCAGGTCGAGGGGCCGGCGCTGCCGTTCTACACCAGCCAACGCTCCGCCTTCGCGCGGGACGGCCATGCCGTCGTCGGCGCGTTCGAGAAGGGGCGCCAGGCCGTGGCCAAGTCCCCCGGCCCGCGCAACGTCACCGTCGTCGACACGTTCAATCTGCGCGGCTTCTCCACCGCCTTCGCCGCCATCAACAAAGCCTGCCCCGGCAAGGGCTGACATGTCCGCCACCCTCACCGAGTCCGAGCGCGACCGCGTCCTGGCGAAGTCGGCGCTGTTCTCCCCACCGCCGGTGGCGCTACCGGACGGGCGACGCGAACTGGTGGGGTTGAGCCGGCCGGAACTGATCGAGGAGCTGGCTGCGATCGGTGAAAAGGCGTTTCGGGCCAAGCAATTGTGGCACTGGATCTACCACCAGGGCACCACCGATTTCTCGGCCATGTCCTCCATCGCCCGACCCCTGCAGGAGAAACTGGCGCAGCGCTTCGTCATCGGCCGGCCCGGTGTCGCGACCGAGCAGACCAGCATCGACGGCACCCGCAAATTCCTGTTCCGCTTCCGCGACGGGCAGGAGGCCGAGACCGTCTACATCCCCGACCGGCAGGAAGATCGCGGCGCCGTCTGCATCTCCTCCCAGGTGGGCTGCACGCTGTCGTGCAAATTCTGTCACACCGGCACGCAAAAGCTGGTGCGCAACCTGGGCGCGGCGGAGATCGTGGGCCAGTTCATGGCGGCACGGGATGCCTATGCCGAATGGCCGTCACCCCGCGGCGAAACACCCCGGCTGCTGTCCACCATCGTGCTGATGGGCATGGGCGAGCCGCTATACAATTACGAGAACGTCGCCCGGGCGATGCAGATCGTGATGGATAACGAGGGCATCGCGCTATCCCGCCGTCGCATCACGCTGTCCACCTCCGGCGTCGTGCCGATGATGGATCGGTGTGGCGAGGAATTGGGCGTCAACCTGGCCGTGTCGTTGCACGCGGTGCGGGACGATCTGCGGGACGAGATCGTGCCGTTGAACCGGAAATACCCGATCAAGGAGTTGCTGGCGGCGTGCCGGCGCTATCCTGGCTCCTCCAACTCCCGCAGGATCACCTTCGAATACGTGATGCTGCGCGACGTGAACGACAGCGAGACGGATGCGCGCGAACTGGTGCGGCTGATCGCCGGCCTACCGGCCAAGGTGAACCTGATCCCGTTCAACCCGTGGCCCGGCAGCATCTACGAGCCCAGCACGACGGCCCAACTGAACAAATTCGCCAGTATCGTCATGGATGCCGGCTTCTCCAGCCCGGTGCGCACCCCGCGCGGCCAGGACATCCTCGCCGCCTGCGGGCAACTTCGGACGGAGAGCGAGCGGGTTCGGGTTCGCCCCGCCGCCTAGTCCCCGGGTAATCCTACGCTGCTGCCCCCACACAGTTGGGCAGCAGCGGCGGGATTAGCGCTCGCGTTCGTCGTCGTTCTGCTCGACCTCGATCTCGTCCGGGATCGCGTCGGCGTCGTCTTCCAGGTCGGACGCGTCTTCGATCACGTCCTCCTCGGCATCATCCTCGACGGCTTCGACCTCGACATCCGCGTCATCGGCCACCGCCGGCTTCTTCGGGCGCTTGTCGTCGACGACGTTACCGCCAGCCCGGCGCGGCTTTGGCAGCTCGGCTGGCTGTTCCGTGCCGCACTTCGGACAAATGGCGGGCGACTTCTGCAGGTCGTAAAAACGGGCGCTGCACGCCACGCATACTCGCTTAGTACCGAGCTCGGGCTTCGGCATGACGCAGCACTCCTTCGCAATCCAGCGCAATCTGCCAGAGGGCGCGCCCCATGCCATCGTCCTGCATCCGTGTCAAACCCGGCCACCTATCCAAACCGTCCCGCCACTGCTAAGCGCGCCGCATCATGGCACCCTTGCACCCCCTGACTGCCCGGCGCCCGGCCGATCCGTTGACCGGTCAGATCCGGGTGCCCGGCGATAAATCCATCAGCCATCGCGCGCTGATGTTTGGCGCGCTGGCCGTGGGCGAAACCCGTATCGACGGCCTGCTGGAGGGCGAAGACGTGCTGCGCACCGCGTCGGCGATGCGGGCGCTGGGCGCGACGGTGCGGCAGGAAGGCGCGATCTGGCGCGTCGCCGGGCGCGGCATCGGCGGCCTGGCGGAGCCGGCGGACGTGCTGGACATGGGCAATTCCGGCACCGCGGCGCGGCTGCTGACGGGAATTTTGGCCAGCCACGATTTGTTTGCCGTCATGACCGGCGATGCGAGCCTGCGCGGCCGCCCGATGCGCCGGGTCACCGATCCGCTCGCCATGTGCGGCGCCCGGTTTTCCGCCCGCGAGGGTGGGCGGTTGCCGCTTGCCATCCAGGGTGCCCGCGACGCGATGCCGATCCATTACCGCGTGCCGGTTGCCTCGGCCCAGGTGAAATCCGCCCTGCTGCTGGCGGGGCTGAACGCACCGGGCCAGACGGTGATCGAGGAAGGCGTCGCCACCCGCGACCATACCGAGGCGATGCTGCGCCATTTCGGCGCGACCGTGTCGGTGGAGGTGGCCGGCGCCGGCCGCATCATCACCCTGTCCGGCCAGCCGGAGTTGCGGGCGCGGGACGTGGTGGTTCCGGGCGACCCGTCCTCCGCCGCCTTCCCCGTGGCGGCGGCGCTGCTGGTGCCAGGATCGGCCATCACCATCGCCAATCTGGGCCTGAACCCGCTACGCGCCGGGCTGTTCGCGACGCTTTGCGACATGGGCGCCGACATCACCGTCAGCAACGAACGGACCGAAGGTGGGGAGCCGGTGGGTGACCTGGCGGTGCGCTACGGTCCGTTACGGGCGATCGACGTGCCGCCCGAGCGTGCGCCGTCGATGATCGACGAATACCCGATCCTGGCCGTGGTCGCTGCCTTCACGCCCGGCACGACCCGGATGCGCGGTCTCGGTGAGTTGCGGGTGAAGGAGAGCGACCGCCTGGCCGCCACTGCCGCCATGCTGCAGGCCGCCGGCGCGCAGGTGACGATCGAGGGCGACGACCTGTTGGTGCACGGCGCCGCCACACTGCCAGGCAATTGCACCGTCGAAACCCACATGGACCATCGCCTGGCGATGAGCGCCCTGGTGATGGGCCTGGCGACCGATGCCCCCGTCGCCGTGGACGATGCGGCCTTCATCGAAACCAGCTTCCCCGGCTTCGCGGCGCTGCTGGCATCCCTGGGCGCCGATATCTCGTGATCATCGCCATCGACGGCCCAGCCGCCGCCGGTAAGGGGACGCTAGCCCGGCGCCTGGCGAAGGAACTGGGGCTGCCCTATCTCGACACCGGCCTGCTGTATCGCGCCGTCGGCCGCCGCGTGCTCGACGCGGGCGTCGACCCGGCGGACCCGGCGGCGGCCGAGGCCCAGGCCAAGGCGTTGCACCCCGACGACCTCGCCCGCACCGACCTCCGCGGCCCGGCGGCCGATCAGGCGGCCAGCCAGGTTGCTTCGGTGCCCGGCGTGCGGGCCGCCTTGCTGGCCTTCCAGCGCAACTTCGCCACCACCGGGGGCGCCGTGCTGGACGGGCGGGACATCGGCACCGTCATCTTCCCCGATGCCGACGTGAAGCTGTTCGTCACCGCCAGCGTAGAGGCCCGCGCGGAACGCCGCTGGCGCGAACACCAGGCCGCTTCCTTGGAATCCGTCACCGAGGACCTCCGCCGCCGCGACGCCATGGACGCCGCCCGCGCTGCCGCCCCCCTCCGCCCGGCGGATGACGCCGTGCTGTTGGACACCACGGCCATGGATCCCAACCAGGCATTCGCCGCGGCACTACTGGCGGTCAAAGCACAGAATAGCGAGTAGCGAAGGCGGCTTTTTTGTCGCGAGGATCGCCGATCCCCTTGACTCCCCGCCCCACAATCGTGTTCCTGCGCGCGATACCCCCGTAAACCCGGCCCGTAATCCACGGGCAAGCCGCTCCCGGAACTGGGAACGCATACCTCGGCGCCACTGGCGCCCCGATCAGGAAGCACATACTCCACATGGCATCTCAGGCCGTCGCCTACGATAACACTGCACATAATCCGGGTGGCGAAGACTTCGCCTCCCTTCTGGACGAGACCCTCGGCCGCGACACTGGCTTTGATGGGTCCGTCGTTACCGGCCGCGTTCTTCGCCTGACCGACGAATTCGCTATCGTCGATGTCGGCCTCAAGAGCGAAGGCCGTGTTGCCCTCAAGGAATTCGGACCGCCGGGTGCCGCACCCGAGGTCAAGCCTGGCGACCTCATCGAACTGTTTGTCGAGCGTTACGAGGACCGCGATGGCGCGATCGTCCTGTCTCGCGAGAAGGCGCGTCGTGAGGAAGCCTGGACCAACCTGGAAAAGGCGTTCGAGGCGCAGCTGCGCGTCAACGGCACTATCTATGGCCGGGTCAAGGGCGGCTTCACCGTCGACCTCGGCGGCGCCGTGGCGTTCCTGCCCGGCTCCCAGGTGGACATCCGCCCGGTTCGCGACGTCGGCCCGCTGATGGGCACGCCGCAGCCGTTCCAGATCCTGAAGATGGACCGCGCCCGCGGCAACATCGTCGTCAGCCGTCGCGCCGTCCTGGAAGAGACCCGGGCCGAGCAGCGGTCTGAGCTGATCCAGGGCCTGAAGGAAGGCATGATCCTCGACGGCGTGGTCAAGAACATCACCGATTACGGTGCGTTCGTGGACCTCGGCGGCGTGGACGGCCTGTTGCACGTCACCGACGTCGCATGGCGCCGCATCAACCATCCGTCCGAGGCGCTGCAGATCGGCCAGGCCGTTCGCGTGCAGGTCATCCGCTTCAACGCCGAGACGCAGCGTATCAGCCTGGGCATGAAGCAGCTCGAGGCAGATCCGTGGGAAGGTGTGGCGGCGAAGTATCCGCCGGGCGCCAAGTACACGGGCCGCGTGACCAACATCACCGATTACGGCGCGTTCGTGGAGCTGGAGCCGGGCGTCGAAGGCCTGGTCCACGTGTCCGAGATGAGCTGGACGAAGAAGAACGTCCATCCGGGCAAGATCGTCTCCACTTCCCAGGAAGTGGACGTGATGGTGCTGGACGTCGACAGCTCCAAGCGCCGGATCTCGCTGGGCCTGAAGCAGGTGCAGCGCAACCCGTGGGAAGAGTTTGTCGACACGCAGCCGGTTGGCAGCGTCGTCGAGGGCGAAATCCGCAACATCACGGAGTTCGGCCTGTTCATCGGCCTGTCCGCCGACGTGGACGGCATGGTCCACATGTCCGACATCGCCTGGGACGAGCCCGGCGAGTTGGCCATGGCGAAGTTCGAGAAGGGCCAGATCGTCAAGGCCAAGGTGCTGGACGTCGATGTCGAGAAGGAGCGCATCTCGCTCGGCATCAAGCAGCTCGAGGACGATCCCGCCGCCGACACGCTGAGCCGCGTGCACAAGGGCGAGGTCGTGACCTGCGTCGTGACCGCGATCCAGGCGAACGGCATCGAGGTCAAGGTCGACGAGGTCCTCACCGGCTTCATCCGTCGCGCCGAACTGGCCCGCGACAAGGGCGACCAGCGTCCGGACCGCTTCGCCGTGGGCGAGAAGGTCGATGCCAAGATCACGGCCATCGATCGCGCCGCCCGCAAGCTCTCGCTCACCATCAAGGGGCGCGAGATCGAAGAGGACAAGCAGGCCGTGGCCGAGTTCGGCACGTCCGACAGCGGTGCCTCGCTGGGCGATATCCTGGGTGCGGCGATCCGTCGCCGCAATCAGCAGAGCGCCGAGTAAGCCTTGCCCAACTCTGGGCTCGAAGCGGACCTTCTACTGGACAGGCGGCGCCTCAAGCGCCGCCTTGTCTTTTGGCGGGTCCTCGCAGTGGTCGCGATCGTCGGCGCTGTGGGCTATGTCGCCATTGGCGGCCGGTCCGCAGCCTTCGCCGGCGGCCAGCACATCACCCGCGTCAACGTCAGCGGGGTCATTTCCGCCAACCGCCAACTGATCCAGGCCGTCACGGCCCTGGCGAAGGATCGCAACGTTGCGGCAGTGGTGCTAGCGGTCGACAGCCCGGGCGGCAGCGTGTCTGGCGGGGAGAGCCTGCATGATGCGTTGGAGCAGGTTGCGGCGGCCAAGCCGGTGGTGACCGTCATGGGCGGCACCGCGGCTTCGGCCGGCTATATGATCAGCCTGCCCGCGGCGCGTATTTTCGCCAGCAACGCGACGCTCACCGGGTCGATCGGCGTCATCCTGGAGACAGGCAACGCTGGCGGATTGCTGGATAAACTGGGGCTGACGGCCGAGGCGATCATCTCCGGCCCGTTGAAAGACCAGCCCTCCTTCACCCACGGCCTGTCCCCGGCGGGCCGCGAGTATCTGCAGGCCCTCGTTGGCGACATGTTCGGCCAGTTCGTCACCATGGTCGCCCAGGCGCGGCATATGGACGAGGCGAAAGTGCGCGAGCTTGCCGATGGCCGCGCCTATACCGGCCGCCAGGCCCTGGCGCTGGGTCTGGTCGACCAGATCGGTGGCGAGCCGGACGCCCGGGCGTGGCTCGAGAAGGAGAAGGGGATCAAGGCCGACCTGCCGATCGCCGATCTGAAGCTCGGCAGCTTCTACGACCGGACCGTGGGGGCGACCCTGGGGCTGATCAGCCAGCGCCTCGGGCTGGATTCCTCGGTCGGCCTACCCATGGCGATTTGGGATCCGCTGCTCGTCCGCTAGCAACTGCGTACCGCGATTCGCGTTGATGCGCCGGCCGGAAGATCCGGGTCGAGAAGCGAAACCTTGCATCCCCGGTCGGCTCTTGCTTCTGTTCGCGCCATAACGACGCATTCAAGTCGATGCCTGTTAAGTCAAGGGACGCCCGTCATGCCGATCCGCAAGCTGCTTCTGCCACTCACCGGTACATCCGCCGGTGAAGCCGCGATTGCGACTGCGCTGCTCGTCGCCCGGCAATTCAATGCCCACATCATGGCCCTGCACGTCCGAGCCGACAGCCGCGACGTGGCCCCGCTGGCCGGCGAGGGCCTGTCCGGCGCCATGATTCAGGAGATGATGCAGGCCACCGAGAAGGAAAGCGGTGAGCGTTCGTCCGCCGTGCGGGATCTGTTCGACCGCGCATTGGGGGGCGCCGGTATCAAGATGGAACACCCGACCGCGCAGGCGGACCATCCCAGCGCCTCCTTCGCCACAACGATCGGCCGGGAGGAGGATGTCGTTGCCCAGCAGGCGAGGCTGTCCGACATCACCATCGTGCCGCACCCGGAATCGGGCGACGACGTGTCATCGTCCGACGCACTGCACGCCGTGCTGTTCGACAGCGGCCGCCCGGTGTTGATTGCACCGCATCGCAGTCCCGTCACGCTCGGCAGGCGCGTCGCCGTCGCCTGGAACGGCACCGGTGAGGGCGCGGCCTCGGTACAGGCGGCGCTTCCCTGGCTGCGCACGGCCGAGGCAGTGCGGATTCTCTCGTCCGACGACTACCAGCGCAATGGCCCGCTAGCCCGCGAACTGGCCGCCTACCTCGCCCTGCACGGGGTGAAGGCGGAATTGGCGACCTTCCGCCCGTTGGACCGCGAAGTGGGCGCCGGGATGCTGGCCGCCGCCCGTGAGTTCGGTGCCGATTTGCTGACGATGGGCGCGTATTCCCACTCTCGCCTCCGCCAACTCATCCTCGGTGGCGTCACCCGGCACGTGCTGGAAAAGGCCGACCTACCAGTTCTGATGAACCGGTAGGCCTACCCGCCCGCCACTGGCAGGCCGGCGACGGAGCGTCCGATCCAGCTTTGTGGGTCGGACGGCGCCACGTGCTCAAGCGCCTCAAGCCGGCTGACGCATTTGTCGGTTTCCGTGGCCACATCGCTCCAGCCCGGCATCACCTTGTTCAGGCTGCCCAGGATGCACTGGTCGTAATAGGTCAATTCCCGCCCGGCACCGCAGCCAAATGACGGGCGATCGGCGGCCGACGCCGTCAGCACGATGCGGTTCGCCTTCGCCACGGGCGACTGGGCGAACCCGCCCGTGTAGCACGCCGATACGATCGCCACCGTGGGCGCCGAGCCGCAGCCGGATTGCAGCGCGGTATCCAGATCTGCGGGCAGCAGGAACTCCTCCCGCGTGGCGAGATACACGCCTTCGCCATGCGCGCCATGCGAGGTGATGAACACCAGACAGGCCTGGCCCGGCGCCGGGTGCAGTTCCGCGACCGCATCCAGCACACGCGCCCGGGTCGCTACCTGCACATGCGGTGTGGCCAACACGCTGGGGGACGCGCTGAAGCGGTGAATGTCCTCCGGCGGCACGCCGGCCCTTTCCAGCAAGGTCGCCATCGCGCCGGTGGCGTTGTCGAACACCGGCAACGACTTATCGCCAGCCACCAACACCGCCGTCCAACGCTGCGGTCCCATTCTCGGCAGTGGCGTAGCGGCGATCTGGGAGCGGGCGCATCCGGCCAGCAACAACACCAACAGCAAGGTGGCGCGCATCAGGCGGCAGCCAGCCGGTGCAGGGTGGTGCGGCGCATCACAGTATCCTCAAGCTCTAGGGACGTCGGCACGTCGTACTGCGCGAAGGCCTGCAACCCTGGTGGCAAATAGGCGCGGCCCGGGTCGGCGATCCACACTTCCGACCTGGCGGTCATCAGCCGCAGCCAGGGCAGGATGTGATTAGTCATTGGGGCTTCGTAACACACGTCGCCGCAGAGGATCAGATCCCATTCACAATCTTTGCCGACAAAATCAGCAGTCGTTACAGTGAGTACGACGTTGTTTGCGGCCGCATTCATTCGGGTCGCAGACGATGCGACGGCATCGATCTCCACCGCCTCCACGCTGGCGGCCCCGGCCATGGCGCAGGCGATGGCTGCCAGCCCGCCGCCCGCCGCGAAATCCAACACGCGCCGGCCGCGCACCAGCCCGGGATTGTCTAGCACATGCCGCGCCATCGCCTGGCTGCCGGGCCAGGCGAATGCCCAGAACGGCGGCTCGATATTGTTCTGCTTCAGGAAAATTTCGCTGGCCAGCCAGATCGGCGTGATCTCGGTCGCAAGGTACAGCGCGATCTCCGGCACCAGCGGGGCGTGGGCGAGGGTGGTGTTGCCGGTGACGAATGCCTCACTCATAGCTGGCCGAGCAGGATCGCCGCGGCGACGGCCAGCCCGGTCTCCCGGTTCAGCCGGAATAGTCGGAGGCAACCCGCCGGGTCATCGATGTCCAGCCGCACCACCTGCCACAGCAGGAACGCGGCCGGCAGCGGCAGTGCCAGGGTGAACCACTGCGACAGCCCGGCCAACCAGCCCGCAACCGCCAGCACGGCGATGGTCGCGGTGTAGCAGACCAGCAGGAACAGGCGCGTATGCCGGCCCAGCAGCCGCGCAGTGGACAGCACGCCGGCGGAGGCGTCCTCCTCCCGGTCCTGATGAGCGTAGATGGTGTCGAACCCGAGGTCCCACAGGATGGCCGTGGCATACAGTGCCACGCACGCCCAACCAATGCGGTTGGCGCCCGCGACGTAGCCCATGGGCGCGCCGAAGCCGAAGGTGAAGCCCATCACCAGCTGCGGCCACCAGGTCACGCGCTTGGCCAACGGATACAGTCCTACCAGCACCAGCGAGCCGGCGCCCAGCGCCCAGCACAGCAGCGGCAGTTGCAGCAGCACCAGCAGTCCGGCCACCAGCAGCGCCACCAGCAGCACCGCCGCCTGCCACATCCGCAATGCGCCCGAGGCGAGCGGGCGGCCGGCGGTTCGGGCCACCAGCCGGTCCAGATCCCGGTCCCACATATCGTTCACCACGCAGCCGGCGCCGCGCATCACCACGCTGCCGACGGCGAACAGGGCCGCCAGCCAGGCCATGCGGGCGAGTGGTGCTCCGGAAAGCAGGATGCCCCACAGGCCCGGCAGGAATAGCAGCCACGCCCCGATCGGCCGGTCCAGCCGCAGCAGCAGCGCGTACGGCCGCCAAGACGGGGGGAGGTGCGCCACCCACCCGCCAGTCACGATATCGGTATGGCTACTGCTCATGCAGCGTGCATTGCGCGCCAAGGCCGCCGGGTCAACCGCGACGCGTGCGCGGCATGCCCTGGGGGGTGCTTGCCTTGACGATCCTTGCCGGTATGTACCATCCCTGGTGACAACCAACCCGGAAAGTCTCGTCCCGAATGTCCAACCCGTCCGACGCCGACGAGACGCCCATTGCGTCCGTCCAGCAACTCGCCGACCATTTGGCCGCTGGTGGCAAGCCGAAGGCGCAATGGCGCATCGGCACCGAGCACGAGAAATTCGGCTTCCGCCACGTCGATTTCGCCTCGCCGCCGTACGAGCCGGGTGGCATTCGCGCGCTGCTGCAGGGCATGGCGTCGCCGGAGTGGGAGGACATCGTGGATGTCGACGCCCTGATCGGGCTGAAGGGCGTGGGCCCGCGCGCCGGCGCCTCCATCTCGCTGGAGCCGGGTGGCCAGTTCGAGCTGTCGGGCGCCCCATTGCGGACGCTGCACGAGACCAAGGCCGAACTGGACGAGCATTGCGCCACCGCATCCGCCCTGGCGGCCAAGCTGGGCTTCGGCTTCGCCCCGATCGGCTATCACCCGACCCTGTTGCGTGAAAACGCCGAGTGGATGCCGAAAAGCCGCTACGCCATCATGCGGCGCTACATGCAGCAGACCGGGACGATGGGCCTGGACATGATGCTGCGCACCTGTACCGTGCAGGTGAACCTGGACTACGCCGACGAGGCGGACATGCGCCGCAAACTGCGCGTGTCTCTGGCGCTGCAGCCGTTGGCCACTGCGCTATTCGCCAGCTCCCCCTTTAAGGAAGGTAGGCTGAACGGTCTGCTGTCCAACCGGGCGCATGTGTGGACCGACGTCGACGCCGACCGCACCGGCATGCCGGCGATGATGTTCGCCGAGGATTTCGGGTTCGAGCGGTTCACCGAGTGGCTGCTGGACATGCCGATGTATTTCATCCAGCGCGACGGCCGCTACATCGATGTCGCCGGAAGGTCGTTCCGCGATTTCATGGCCGGCCGCCTGGATGCCGCGCAGGGGCACGTCGCGACGGTGGGCGATTTTGCCGATCACGTCACAACGGCGTTCACCGATGTGCGTCTGAAGCGGTTCCTCGAAATGCGCGGCGCCGATGCCGGCAGCCCGGCCATGATGGTGGCGCTGTCGGCGTTCTGGGTGGGGTTACTGTACGACGATGCGGCCCTGGCAGCGGCGGACGCGTTGGTGCGGCGCTACCCGGTCGAGGCATTTACGGCGTTACGGCCCCTGGTGCCGTACACGGCCATGGGGACGCCCTGGGCCGGTGGCACGCTGCGCGACCTGGCGCGGGAGGTTCTCGCCATTGCCAGACAGGGGTTGCAGGCACGCAGGAATTGGGCCGGTGGAGATGAAAGTGATTACTTGGATCCATTAAATATTATTGCTGAAGGTGGTCCAACTGAAGCCGAAATGTGGCGTGAGAAATATCAAACGGAATGGAACGGAGAAATCACGAAGATTTTCACGGCTGCGGCCATCTAAGATCTGCATTAAAGCGCCCTGAAAGCTCAATATATTCTTTACTTGGAGCAAACGACCTGCCGTAATCTCGTAACAGGAATGCTACGGCGTCGTTTGGGGGCTACAATATGACCATTCTCGGTGGCATAGACGTGCCTCAGCAGTTTGAACACGAGACCTATCGAAACGTTGTGCTGCGCCTTCGTTTGATCGGTCAGATACAAGCTGTCACGGATGAGGACGAGGTGGTCCTCCCGCTCGGTCGCAAGACCCGAGCGTTGCTCGCGATTCTAGCTTTGTCGGCGCCGCGGCCGATCATGCGGCCCCGGCTAGCCGAACTCCTATGGTCCCGCCGGTTGGAGGAACAGGCTCGCGCCTCCCTGCGGCAGGAGATCCATCGCCTGCTGGAGGCGCTGCAGCCTGTCGGCGCCGATGTGCTGCGGGTCACGCGGGATCATCTGGCGATCAGGTCCGATCTGGTGTGGATCGACGTGAACGAGGTCCTGAATGCAAGCGTGGCGAACCCAAGCGCCCTCTCGATGATGACCGCCGAGTTGCTGGAGGATTTCGACGACGTCGACCCCGCACTCGACCAATGGCTGTTGACCGAGCGGGCGCGGCTGCGCGACCACGCGCGTGGTGTGGCGGAGGTTCTGCTGAAGCAGCAGACCAGCCCGGATGGTGTGATCCAGTCTGCCCAGCAATTGCTGGGCATCGACCGGGCGCATGAAGGCGGCTGGCGCGCGCTGATCCGCGCCCATGCCGAGCGGGGGGAGCGCGGGCTCGCCATTCAAGCGTTCGAGCGGTGCCGCGTCGCTTTGGCCGAGCGGTTGGACGCCGCGCCGTCGCAGGAAACCCAGCGTCTGGTGACCGAGGTGCGGTCCGGCACGGTGGCAGTCCCACCGCAACGTCCGCCAGCCGTCTTCGCCCGTCCACCCATCCCGGAGGGTGAGCGGCAAAGCGTCACGGTTGGCGTGCGGCCGCTGCAGCTTATCGGGTCCAACGGCAGCGATGCCCAACTGGGCATGGGACTGGCCGAGGACATCGCCGCCGCTTTGTCGCAGTTCCAGTGGCTGTCCATGGTGCCATCCTCGTCCCTGACGCAGTTCGACCGGGATGCGACGATGCTGCGGCGGAGTTTCGGGGTGGACTTCCTGCTGGATGGGAACATCCACCAATTGGGGAGCCGAACCCGTGCCAGCGTATGGCTCATGGATCTGCGTGACGAGAACCGGATCGCCTGGTCGCAGCGGTTCGACTGGACCAGCAGCGACATCCTCACCCTGCAGGACGACATGGTGGCCGAGATTGCCGCCCAGTTGGGGCCCGAGATCCAGATGGCGGAAAGCCGCCGGGTGGCTCAGCAGGGCGACGAGCCCCGCACCGCCTACGATTTGGTGTTGCGGGCCCTGCCGCTGACGGCACGGCTGCGGCGGGACGAGTTCAACCAGGCCGAGTTGCTGTTGAACGAGGCGCTGACGCTGGATCCGGATTACGCGCCCGCGCATGTCAGCCTGGCCTACCACCTGAACTTCCGGGTGGGGCAGGGCTGGGCGAGCGACGTGGCGAAGGCGGTGGCCGATGCGGGCCGCCATGCCAGCCGCGCCATCGCACTGGACCCGGCCAGCGCCCGGGCCTTCGCAGTGGCGGGCCACGTGCGCGCCTTCATGGACAAGCGCCCGCGGGAGGCACTGGAGCTTCATGCCCGCGCCTTATCGCTGAACCCGAACCTGCCGATGGCGTGGGGGTTTTCCGCCGCCACCTACACCTACCTCGGTGAGTTGGACGAGGCGGCCCGGCGCTTCGCCCGCTACAAGCGGCTATCGCCGAACGACCCGAATACGTTTCTGTTCGACGCAGCGATGACCCTGATGGAGCTGCAGCGCCGGGACTACGATGCCGCCATCCAGTGCGGTCGCCGCACGTGCGAGCTCAACCCCAATTTCGTGTCTGGCTTCAGGCATTACCTCTGCGCGCTGGGCCATGCCGGGTTGACGGAGGAGGCGACGCGCATGCGGTCCCGGCTGCTGGCGCTCGACCCGACGACGACGGTCGCTACGGCGGTGTGGGCGGTACCACTGCAACATGGCGACAAAGATCACTATGCAGCCGGGCTATTGCTGGCGGGCCTACCGGCGGACTAGCCGCCCGCGTACCGGCGATTGACACGCCGCGCCTTCGCCGACGAGCATCACGGATCGTTGAGGAGGCCGATCGTGACCGTGACCCGCCGCGCCTTGCTGGCAGGAACTGCAGCGACCCTTGCCGCCCCGGCCCTGGTGCGGGCGCAGGGGTCGGGCGTGCTGCGGGTGGGCGAGGTCAACAGCTACACCGCGCAACCGGCCTTCACCCTGCCGTATCGCAATGGCTGGCAATTGGCGGTGGCGCAGGTGAACGCGGCCGGGGGCGTGCTGGGCCGCAAGCTGGAAGTGCTGAGCCGCGACGACGCCGGGCAGCCGCAGAACGCCACCCGCCTGGCCGGGGAGTTGCTGGGCGACAACCATGCCGACCTGCTGGCGGGCGGCTTCCTGTCCAATGTCGGCCTCGCGCTCAGCGACTATGCGCTGCAGAACAAGGCGCTGTATGTCGCCGGTGAGCCGCTGGCCGATGCGTTGGTGTGGGAGAAGGGTAACCCCAACACCTTCCGCCTGCGCCCCGACACGTACATGCAGGTCGCGATGCTGATGCAGGAAGCCGCCAAGCTGCCGGCCAAGCGCTGGGTCACCGTCGCGCCCAATTACGAATACGGCCAATCCTGCGTGAAATGGTTCAAGCAGATGATGGCCAAGGTCCGCCCGGACGTGACGGTCGTGGCCGAGCAATGGCCGGCGCTCGGCAAGCTGGACGCTGGACCCACCGTCGCCGCGCTGGAACAGGCCAAGCCGGAGGGGATCTTCAACGTTCTGTTCGGCGGCGACCTCACCGCCTTCGTCCGCGCCGCCAACACCCGCGGCCTGTTCGAGGGACGCAGCGTCGTCTCCGTCCTGACCGGGGAGCCGGAGTACCTGGACCCGCTGGGGGACGAGGCGCCGGAGGGATGGCTCGTCACCGGTTATCCGTGGGACCAGTTGAAGACTCCGGACAATACCAAGTTCGTCGAGGACTACCGCGCCATGTTCAAGGAGCCGCCGCGCATGGGCTCCGTCGTCGGCTACACGCTGATCCACGCCATCGTCGCGGGTGTGGCGCGGGCGGGTGCCACCGACCTGCCGGCGCTGATCAAGGGGTTTGCGGGCGCCCAATTCGACACGCCGTTCGGCTCGGCCAATTTCCGCAGCATCGACCACCAGAGCACCCTAGGCGCCTTCGTTGGCAGCACGGCGCTGGTCGGCGGCAAGGGTGCGATGAAGGACTGGCACTACGTCGATGGCGCCACCGTCATGCCCACCGACGATTTCGTGCGGAACGTGCGACCCGCCTGATTGGGCTTCCTCCTTTCCCAGGCGCTGACGGCGCTCGCCAGCGCGTCCTCACTGTTCCTGGTAGCGGCCGGGCTCACGGTGATCTTCGGTGTCACCCGCGTGGTGAACTTCGCGCACGGGAGCCTGACGATGCTGGGCGCCTACGTCGCCTGGACCATCCTGCGCCATTTGCCGCGCGACCCGGCGTCCTTCTGCCTCGGCGTGTTGGCAACCACGCTGGCCTTGGCGGCGCTGGGTGCGCTGCTGGAGATGACGCTGCTGCGCCGGATCTACCGCGCGCCGGAGTTGTTTCAGTTGCTCGCCACGTTCGGCGTGGTGCTGATGGTGCAGGATGCAACGCTGCACATCTGGGGGCCGGACGACCTGTCGCTGCCCCGCCCGCCCTGGATGCGCGGTTTCGTCACCCTGCTGGACCAGCGGTTTCCCCAATACGACCTGTATCTCATCGCAGCCGGCCCGGTGGTGCTGGCCCTGCTCTGGCTGGTGCTGAACCGCACCCGGTGGGGCCGCCTGGTGCGCGCCGCGACCCAGGACCGGGAGATGGTGGCGTGCCTGGGCGTCGACCAACGCGTGCTGTTCACCACCGTATTTGCGCTGGGTTCGGCACTGGCCGGGTTGGCGGGGGCACTCGCCTTGCCGGACGGCTCGGCGAATCTCGGCATCGACCTGTCGGTGGTGACGGAGGCGTTCGTCGTCGTTGTGATCGGCGGCCTTGGCAGCGTTCCCGGCGCGTATCTGGCGAGCCTGCTGATCGCCGGGTTGCAGGCCGTTGGGATCGTGGTGCTGCCGAAGATCACGCTGGTGCTGGTCTTCCTGGTGATGGCCGCGGTGCTGACGGTACGGCCGAACGGCTTGCTCGGGCGCCCGGTTGCAGCAGCCGCGGTGCTGGGTGCGCAACCGCCAGTGCGCCCTTCCAGCCCGGCCCTGCGCTGGGTTGGCGTCGTGTTGCTGCTGCTGTTCGTGCTGGCGCCGCTGGTGGCACCCTCCTGGATCCTGGCGATCGGGACGGAGGCAGCGGTCGCGGTTCTGTTCGCTGCCAGCCTGCACTTCATGATGGGGCCGGGGGGTATGCCGTCCTTCGGCCACGCCGCCTGGTTCGGCATCGGCGCCTATGCCGCCGCCCTGTCCGCCACCGTGCTGGCGGCGCCCATGCCGCTGGCGCTGCTGCTGGCGCCGGTGGCAGCGGGGGTGATCGCCGGCGCGTTCGGCGCAGTCGTGGTGCGGTTGTCGGGCATCTACCTCGCCATGCTCACGCTGGCTTTCGCGCAAATCGTCTGGGCCATCGCGTTCCAATCGGTCGGACTCACGGGCGGCGATAACGGCATTCTCGGCGTGTGGCCGCCGGGCTGGGTGGCGTCGCCGGCGCGGTTCTACTGGCTGACCCTGGCGCTATGCGCTGGCGGCACGCTGCTGCTGCGACGGGTGCTGTATGCGCCGCTGGGCTACGCCATTCGTGCGACGCGCGACGCGCCGGCGCGGGCGGACGCGATCGGGCTGCCCAGTAACGCCATCCGGGTCGTGGCCGTTACCGTGTCCGGCGCCGCGGCGGGGTTGGCCGGGGCGATCTTCACGTTCGCGCATGGCAGCGCCTTTCCCACCTATGTCAGCATTCCCCGCTCCGTCGACGCGCTGCTGATGGTGCTGCTGGGCGGCGTCGGCACCATGACCGGCCCGATCATCGGCGCGCTCGCCTATACTGGGCTGTCGGATTTGCTGCTGCGCGCGACCGAGTTGTGGCGGTTCGTGCTGGGCGCGGCCATCGTGGCGCTGGTGCTGCTGTTCCCCGCGGGGCTCGCCGGCGCCTTCGCCGGGCGGCATGGCGATGCCTGAACCGCGGCTGATCGTCACCGGGCTGCGCCGCGCCTTCGGTGGCCAACCGGCCGTGTCCGACGTGTCATTCACCCTGGACCAGGGGGAGATGCTGGCGCTGATCGGCCCCAATGGCGCCGGCAAGAGCACGACCTTCAACATGGTTGGCGGCCAGTTGCGCCCCGATGCCGGGCAAATCCGCCTCGATGGCCGTGACATCACCGGGCTATCGCCGCGCCGTATCGCCGGGCTGGGGGTCGGCCGCACCTTCCAGATCACCGCGACCTTCGGCTCGATGACGGTGCGGGAAAATGTGCAGATGGCGCTGCTGGCGGCGAGGCGGGAATTCTGGCGTGCTTGGCGGCCGGTCCGCGACCAACACGCGGCGGAGGCCGCGGCATTGCTGGAAGCCGTCGGTCTGCTGGCCCAGGCCAGCCGCCCTGCCGCGATCCTGGCCTATGGCGACCTGAAGCGGTTGGAACTGGCGATGGCCCTGGCCGACAAGCCGCGATTGCTGCTGATGGACGAGCCGACCGCCGGCATGGCCCCGGCCGAACGCGTGGCGCTGATGCAGCTCACCCGGCGCCTCGCCAGCGGCCGCCGCGTCGCCGTGCTGTTCACCGAGCATGACATGGATGTGGTGTTCTCCACCGCCGATCGGATCCTGGTGCTGAACCGCGGCAGGCTGATCGCCAGCGGCACCGGGCCACAGATCCGCGCCAACCAGCAGGTGCGGGAGATCTATCTCGGCACCGGCCAGACCAGCGGCGGCCATTGATGCTGACGGTCGAAGGCCTCAACAGCCATTACGGCCGCGCCCATATCCTGCACGGCATCGGCTTCACCGCGTCCGCCGGGTCGGTGCTGGTTTTGCTCGGCCGCAACGGCGCCGGGAAAAGCACGACGCTGAAATCCATCATCGGCCTGGTGCGCCCCAGCAGCGGCCACATCGCCTTCGACGGCCACGAGATCGCCCGGGCCGAGCCGCATCGCATAGCCCGGCTCGGCCTTGGCTACGTGCCGGAAGAGCGACGGATCTTCACCGATCTCACCGTCTGGGAGAATCTGGAGGTCGGCCGGCAGCCGCCACGCCCCGGCCTGTCGCCTTGGACGCCAGAGCGGCTCTACGCGCTGTTCCCCAATCTAGGCGCCCTCCGCACCCGCCCGGGCGGTCGGATGAGCGGTGGGGAACAGCAGATGCTCACCATCGCCCGAACCCTGATGGGCAATCCTCGCATGGTTCTGCTGGACGAACCGAGCGAGGGCCTGGCCCCGGTCATCGTCGAGCAGATAGAGGCCGCGATCCTGGCGCTGAAGGCGGAGGGCGTCGGCATCGTTCTGGCCGAACAGAACCTGCATTTCGCCCGCCGCGTGGCCGACACGGCGGTGGTGATCGAGAGCGGTCGCGCCGTCTGGTCCGGCGGGATGGCCAAACTGCAAGCCAATCCAGCCGTCCACGCCCGGTATTTGGCGGTTTAGTGCACTGCAACTTGCCACTGTCGTCAGCGATAAAGGCAGTCTGCGACAAGGAGCGTTTCGTATGGCGAAGGAGTCCGGCACCAGCACCGCGCTATTGGTCGCATTGGCGACGCTCGGGTTGCTGACGGCAGTCTACGGGCGTGCCACCGGCACCGCCCAGGCCCCCGGTCGTCTCCCCGGATCGCGCCACGACATTACGCCGGGCTCCGAGAAACGCGCTGTCGAGACGAACATCGCAGGGCGCGAAGCCACCACCCCGCTGGAAATTCCCCCCAGCGGCTGGGTGACGGTGTTCAAGCGGGTTGCCGTCGGCTTCAACGACGACCGCCTGATGACGGAGGCCGCGGGCGTCACCTTCTACACCCTGCTGGCGATCTTTCCGGCCATCGCGACCCTCATCTCGCTATTCGGCCTGTTCGCCGACCCGGCGGTGGTGAACGACCAGTTGCAGAATCTGCAGGGCGTGCTGCCGGGCGGCGGCCTGGACATCATCACCAGCCAGGTGAAGTCGCTAACCAGCAATGGTCGCCAGGCCCTGCATGCCGGGGTGCTGATCGGGCTGTTCACATCCCTCTGGAGCTCGAACCAGGGGATCAAGGGGCTCTTCGACGCGCTGAACGTGGTTTATCACGAGAAGGAGAAGCGTGGTTTCGTGTGGCGGACCGTCATCACGCTGGGGTTCACCCTGGGCGCCATCGTGTTCATCCTGCTGGCCATGGGCGCCATCATCGTGGTGCCGCTGATCATTAGCTTCTTCGGGCTTGGCAGTTGGGCCACCGCGTTGCTGGCGTCGGCGCGCTGGCCGGCGCTGATGGTGGTACTGGGGCTGTTCCTGGCCGCGGTCTACCGCTTCGGCCCCAGCCGCACCCAGGCACGCTGGCAATGGGTGAGCTACGGCAGCGCCTTCGCCGCCGTGGTGTGGCTGCTCGCCTCGATCGGGTTCTCGTACTACGTCGCCAATTTCGGCAGCTACAACAAGACGTATGGCTCGCTAGGCGCCGCCATCGGCTTCATGACCTGGATCTGGATCTCCACCATCATCGTGCTGGTGGGCGGGGAGTTGAATGCCGAGTTGGAGCAGCAGACCTGGCACGACACCACCGTTGGGCCCCCGAAGCCCATGGGCTCCCGCGGCGCCTACAAGGCGGACGTAAAGCTTTAGGCCGGCCGGTAGTTCAGCCGCGTCGCCAGCCAGTTGCGCAATTCCAACTGGGCCGTCGCATCGGCCAACACCGCGGTGGTGCTGGCGGTGGCGGCCGGCACGCCTTGCGGACGCACGCCCAGTGCGCTCGCCTGCTCCTGCACCGGGGAGGAGCCGATTGCCTGGGCGCAGGCGCGCCGCCACAGCGCCACCATCGAGGCCGGGGTCAACTGCGGCAGCACCAGCGCCATATCGAGTTCCGAAGCCGCAGCGGTGGCGCGCCAGGCGTTGCGCATGCCGGGCGTTGCCGGGCGCACGGCCATCAACTCGCTGAGCGCCGGGGTGTCGGGGAAGGCCGGGTCGCGCACCCGGCGCCCTGTGTCGTCGACGCTGCCGAAGGAGAAGAGCGGCCGCACGCCGGTGGAGGCGAGGAGCTGCGCCATCTCGGCCACCCGGCGGCCATGCAGGCACACTGCATCGGCCTCGCCATCCGCGAGCGCAGCGGAGGCTGCGGCGTCCGTCAGGCCAAAGACCGGCGTCCATTTCACGCCCAACAGATCCAACGCCAACAGCGCCGGTAGTTCCTGCCCGGACGGGCCAGATGCGGCGATGCGGACCGAGGCGCCCGCCATCACCTGCGCCAACGACAGCCGGCTGACCACCAGGCCAGGCGTGATCCCGGCCAGTGCCGGGACCCAGTGCCCGACGTCGAAGCGGGCGCGGGGGTCGCCGACCAGCCAGGCCATGGCAGCGCTGCCCGGCAGCAACAATGCGGTGCCGCCATCGGGCACCGTGCGGGCCTCGAACTGGTTCGCCCCGGTGACGCCGTCGATGCCGCCCACCAGGTCCTTGCGAAGCTGCGTGCCCGGTGGCAGCGCCTTGCCCAAGCTCGGCGCCAGCCACTCCGCCCAGGAATCCACCGGTCCGCCGCCGGGCCCTGCCACGATCAACGTGACGCCGTCCGCGAACGGGGCGGTGGCGGCTGCGGCGTAGGCGGCCATGCCAACGCTCGTCGCCATGGCCGAGCCAAGCAACATCCGACGCGTGATTGTTTGCGTCACCGAGACATCCCCCCTGTCGGTTTGCCGCCGCACACTCCTACCGGGGTGACGGACCATGTCAAACCGGGGCTATTCATCGTATGCAATGAGGCTTTCGAAGGGCACGTTGAGCTTCTTGCGGCCACCCAGGAAATTCAGCTCGATCAGCGCTGCCGCGCCGGGCACTTCGGCGCCGATGGATTGCAGCAGGGTGATGCCCGCCGCCATGGTGCCGCCGGTCGCCAGCAGATCGTCCACCACCACCACGCGCTGGCCCGGCGTCACCGCGTCGGCCTGTATTTCCAGCCGGTCGGTGCCGTATTCCAGGGCGTAATCATGCCCGATCACCTTGCCCGGCAGCTTGCCGCGCTTGCGCAGCATCACGAAGCCGCAGCCCAGCTTGAGCGCCAGCGGGGCCGCCAGCAGAAACCCGCGGGATTCGACGCCGGCCAACAGATCCGGCTGCCAGCGCCGCACCGTGCTGGATAGCCGGCCCATGGCTACCTGCCACGCATCTGGATGCCGCAGCAACGTGGACACGTCGTAGAACAGGATGCCCGGTTTCGGGAAATCCGGGATGGCGGCGATATGGTCCTTCAGGTTCATGGCGTGCTGTCCTTGGCGGGGGCGTTAGCGGGGGCGTTGGGCGATAACTGTGCGGTTGCGATTGGCCCCTATAGCCGGGCGGCGCCGGTTGCGCTAACCGGCTGCATGCCCCGCCCGTTTGCAGCCTCCGTCATGGGGGTGGTTTTCATCATCGTCTACATCGCCGCGGCGATTACCCTGCCGGATGTGCTGCCCCAGGCCTGGCCGGTGCAAGCGGTGTATTTCCTGCTGGCCGGCGTGATCTGGGTGTTTCCAATCCGCTGGCTGATGCTGTGGAGCGTTCACAAGCGCTAGCCGCTTCACAGAACCGTCATAGATCTGTCACTCTGGTGAAACGACGGGGCCCTACCCCGCAACGCCCACCTGGTCGAGGAATCCGCTACATGAACCGCCGCACGCTGCTCTCGGGCGCCGCCGCCCTGGCGCTTACCCCCGCGCTGCACGCCCGCGCCCAGTCCGGGAAGACCAAGATCGTCTTCTGGCACGCCATGACGGCGGCCCTGAATGAGGAAGTGAACCGCTTGGCGACCGCGTTCAACGCGTCCCAGTCGCAATACGAGGTGCAGCCGGTCTTCAAGGGCACCTATGCGGAGACGCTGACCGCCGCCATCGCCGCCTACCGCGCCGGGCAGGCGCCGAACCTGGTGCAGGTGTTCGAGGTCGGCACCGGCACGATGCTGGCCGCCGGCGCCGCGGTGAAGCCCGCCTGGCAGCTCATTCAGGAGACCGGGGCCGACATCAAGGCCGAAAGCTACATCCCCGCCGTGCGCGGTTATTACAGCCTGGCCGATGGCCGCATGGCGTCCGTCCCGTTCAATTCCTCCACCGCGGTCATGTGGATCAACCAGGACGCGTTCGAAAAGGCCGGGCTCGACCCCGCCAAGGCCCCCACGACCTACGACGAGGTGACGCATGCCGCCGAGGCGTTGAAGGCCAAGGCTGCCGCGGATTTCCCGATTTCGTCGGGCTGGTTCTCGTGGATCCATCTGG
This sequence comes from Acidisphaera sp. L21, assembly GCF_009765685.1. Classification (GTDB taxonomy): domain Bacteria; phylum Pseudomonadota; class Alphaproteobacteria; order Acetobacterales; family Acetobacteraceae; genus LMUY01. Next base: position 101,576 of record NZ_LMUY01000008.1, read on the forward strand.
AAGAGTACGCAGCACTGCACAACATCGCCTTCGCCAGCGAGGGCGACGGCTTCAGCGGGTTGAACGCGGTGTTGGAGGTGAACAAGCCCGACTTCGTCAAGCAGCTGCAGCGCTTCCTGGATTGGCAGAAGGCTGGACTGTTCAAATACGGCGGCCGGGACAGTGCCGGCGACACCATCTTCCTGTCGGGCCAGGCAGCCATCGGCTTCAACAGCTCCGGCATACGCGGCGATCTGATCAAGAGCGCCAAGTTCAAATGGTCGAACGCGTTCCTTCCCTACGACCCGGCGATCATCAAGCAGCCGATCAACTCCATCATCGGCGGCGCCAGCCTGTGGACCATGACCACGCCGACGCGCCCGGTCGAGGAATATAAGGCGACCGCCGCCTTCCTCGCCTTCCTGGCCCAGCCGCGCAATGCGGCCGATTGGCACCAGCACACCGGCTACGTCCCGGTGACGCTGGCGGGCTACGAGCAGTCCAAGACGGACGGGTTCTACGCCAAGAACGCAGGGACCGAACTGCCGATCCAGCAGTTGACCCGTGGCAGCGTGACGCAGAACAGCCGCGGCCTGCGTCTGGGCCGCCTGCCGGAAATCCGCAACATCATCTACGAGGAAGTGGAGAAGGCGCTGCAAGGCCAGCAGACCGCCCAGGCCGCGCTGGACAGCGCCACCACCCGCGGCAACCGAGTCCTGCGCGAGTTCGAGAAATCCGTACACACCTGATGCCCGTAACGGTGGGCGGCGCCTGATATGCGCCGCACCATCTTTCCGGGCTGGCTGCTGCCGGCAGCGCTTGTCCTGCCGCAACTGGCCCTGACCGTTGTGTTCTTCCTATTGCCGGCGGGTGAGGCGGTTTGGTCCAGCCTCACCCGGACGGACCCGTTCGGCCTGTCCTCCGTCTTCGTCGGCATCGATAATTTCAACGATCTGTTCGCCGACCCGCTCTACGTCGAAACCATCTTGCGCACGATCGGCTTCGTAGCCGCCGTTTGCGTCATTTCCATGGGCACGGCGCTGCTGCTGGCCGTGATGGTGGAGGGCGTGGTGCGCGGCCGCGGCATCTATCGGACGATGCTGATCTGGCCCTACGCGGTCGCCCCCGCAGTGGCCGGCGTGATTTGGCTGTTCCTGCTGCATCCGCAGATCGGCCTGCTCGGCCGCTGGCTGAACCACAATCTCGGCTGGGATTATTCCCTGAACGGCACGCAGGCGATGCTGCTGGTCATCCTGGCCAGCGCGTGGAAACAGGTGAGCTACAATTTCATCTTCTTCGTCGCCGGGCTGCAATCCGTGCCCCGCACCGTGACGGAGGCCGCGCGTATGGATGGCGCCCATGGGTTCTACCGCTTCCGCACCATCACCTTGCCGCTGCTGATGCCGACAGTGTTCTTCCTCATCGTCGTCAACGTGGTGTATGCCGCGTTCGACACGTTCGGCGCGATCTGGGCCTTGACGCAAGGCGGCCCCGGCAAGGCGACCGAGACGATGCTGGTCAAGGTGTATCGCGACGGCGTCATCAACCTCGACTTAGGCTCATCCTCCGCCCAGTCGGTGGTGCTGATGGTTGGGGTGATCGTGCTGACGGCGGTGCAGTTCCGCTTCATGGGTAAACGCGGCAAATGAACCGCGCGCTCACCCACGGGATCATCATCCTCGGCGTGCTGCTATTTGCGCTGCCGCTATGGATGATCCTGGCCGGCTCCACCCAGGACCCAGGCGCCATCGCACGTGGCGATCTGTCGCTGATCCCGCATTGGTCCGGCCTGCACGTCTATATCGACGTGCTGTCCTCCGGCGGGGCAGGGGCCCAGCCGGTATGGCGCATGCTGCTGGTCTCGTTCGGCATGGCGCTGACGATCGCGGTGGGCAAGATCGTCATCTCCGTCTTGTCCGCCTATGCGGTGACGTTCTTCCGCTTCCCGTTCCGCATGGTGGCGTTCTGGGTGATCTTCATCACCCTGATGCTGCCGCCCGAGGTCCGGATCATTCCGACCTACGACGTGATCGCCGGGTTCGGCATGATCAACACATTCGGCGGGCTCACCGTGCCGCTGATGGCGTCGGCCACCGCCACGCTGTTGTTCCGTCAGGTGTTCCTGGTGATCCCGGACGAGTTGATGGAGGCGGCGCGGATGGATGGCGCCGGGCCATGGCGCTTTTTGCGCGATATCCTGCTGCCGGTGTCCGCCGGCAACATCGCGGCGCTGTTCGTCATCCTGTTCGTGTTCGGCTGGAACCAATATCTGTGGCCGCTGCTGGTCGCCACCGATCCGAAATTGGACACCATCGTCATCGGCATCGTGAAAATGATCGGCGTCGAAACCCAGGTCGAGTGGAACCGCGTCATGGCCGTTGCCGTGCTGGCGTTATTGCCCCCCGTTGCCGTGGTGCTGCTGATGCAGCGCTGGTTCGTGGCCGGGCTTACCGAAGGCGAAAAGTAACATGGCGACCCTGCAACTCGACGGCCTGCGCAAAAGCTTCGGCTCCACCCACATCCTGCAAGGCGTCGACCTGAGCCTTGCCGACGGCGAGATGCTGGTGATCGTCGGCGCCTCCGGTTGCGGCAAATCGACGCTATTGCGGCTTGTGGCCGGGCTGGAGACACCGACCTCCGGCAGCGTCCTGCTGGATGGCCGCGACATCACCAAACTGGACCCGGCGGCGCGCGACATCGCCATGGTGTTCCAGAACTACGCGCTATACCCCCACATGAGCGTGGCGGAGAACATGTCCTACGGCCTGCGCATCCGTGGCGTGCCGAAGGACACCATTCGCGCCAAGGTCGAGGCGACGGCTGGCCTGTTGGGCCTGGAAAAACTGCTTGCCCGGCGCCCACGCGAATTGTCTGGCGGCCAGCGGCAGCGCGTGGCGATGGGGCGCGCCATCATCCGCGACCCGAAGATGTTCCTGTTCGACGAACCGCTATCCAACCTGGACGCCGCCCTGCGCGTGCAGATGCGGGCCGAGATCCGCCGCCTGCAACGCCGCCTGGGCGTCACCAGCCTCTACGTCACGCACGACCAGGTGGAGGCGATGACGCTCGGCGACCGGCTGCTGGTGCGGCACCAGGGCGTGCCCGTGCAGTTCGCCCCGCCGATGGAGGTGTTCGCCCGTCCGGCCACCGCCTACGTCGCCGGCTTCATCGGCGCGCCGGCGATGAACTTCTTGCCCGCCACGCTCGACGGCCACAACGCTCGCCTCGCCTCGGGCCACGCCATCGCGCTGCCCAACGCACATCCTGGCCATGCCTCGGTAACGCTGGGGATCCGGCCCGAGAACGTCGTGGTGACGCCGAATGGCCTGCCGATGACAGTGGATCTGGTGGAACCCCTCGGCTCCGAAACGCTGGTGCATGGGCGGTTGGCCGATGGCACGCCGCTGCTGGTGAAGCAATCCGGCGCCATGCCCGTGGGCGAGGTATTGTACGTGGACCTGCCACCCGCCGAACTCCACGTGTTCGACGCGGGCAACGGCCAGAGACTCGCCGCCTGAACCATCTGCCTGGGATGGGTTTCTCTTGGTCGGAGCGAGAGGATTCGAACCTCCGGCCTCTGGCTCCCGAAGCAAGCGCTCTACCAGGCTGAGCTACGCTCCGACCGAGGAGCGCCGTATAGCCGCCACTCGCGACGCAAGCAAGCTACACTCGTGCGCTATCGGCAGGCATGCGCGCGGGAAGGGTCAATAAGCGCCGCAGGATCGCCGGCGCGTCCGGCAGCACCTCGTACAGCGCCCGACTGGAGGCATCGGCGAAGCCATCGGTGACGAAGCCGTTCAGTACCGCGATCATGCTGGTCGCCCAGCCGTTGATATTGGCGATCAGCACCGGGCGGTCGTGCAGGCCCAACTGGCGCCAGGTGATGATCTCGATCGTTTCGTCCAGCGTGCCCATGCCGCCGGGCAGGGTGACGAAGGCGTCCGCCTGCTCGAACATGAGCGCCTTGCGCGTGTGCATGCTGTCGGTCACCAGCAAGTCCGTCACGCCGGGGTGGGCGACTTCGCGGGCGCGCAGGAAATCGGGGATGATTCCGGTGACCGCGCCACCGGCTGCCAGTGCGCCGTCCGCCACGGCGCCCATCAGGCCGACCCGGCCACCGCCATAGATCAGCCGGATACCGGACGAGGCAAGGCCGCGGCCCAATGCCTCGGCCGCGCTGCGCCACGCCGGGTCATTGCCGACGCGTGAGCCGCAGAATACGACCACCGAGCGGATATTGGCTGCCAACGATACGATGCTCCCGACTGAATGCGCGTGGTCTGCCGCGAATGGCCGCCGATGTCATGCGCTTTTCCTTGGCGCACGGCCCAACTGGTGACACGATCGTTTCATTAACCTCGAAGGGCAACGCGCATGCGGGCATGGGTTGTGGGTGGCTTGGCTCTTGCGATCGGGATGACCGGTCTGGCTCAAGCGGCGGATCTGGCGGCAAAGCCGGACGACATCATCGCCGGTCGTCAGGCCGGCTACGACGTGGTGAGTGGCATGTTCGCCGCCATGAAGGCGACGGTCGAGTCTGGTGGCTCCGTCAAGCCGCTGGCCGAGGGCGCCAAGGGCATTGCCGCCTGGGGCGCGGCCATTCCCGGCATGTTCCCGGTCGGCACCGAGACCGGCCACAACACGAAGGCCAAGGCGGAGATCTGGTCCGACCGCGCGACGTTCGAGAAGGACGCCGCCAACCTGCACGACGCCGCCGTCAAGCTTGCCGCGTTGGCCGACGCCGACGACAAGGCCGGGTTCGCCGAGCAGTGGAAGGCCACCGGCGGCACGTGCGGCGCCTGCCACCGGGCGTTCCGCGCGCGCTGAAGCCAATAGCTTCGGTCGACTAGACGCGCGTTGCGACGATCCAGACGATGACGGCCGACAGCGCCAGCACCAGCAGCGCCAGCAACGGAGATGCCATCCGGGGCTGGCGCGTGGCGCCCGGCAGGCGCTTGCGGCCGGTGATCATCGGCCGCAGCAGGTTGTGCCGCTTCACCACGCCATAGCCGATCACTGCCAGCACGTGCAGGCAGATCAGCCCCAGCAAGATGTTGAAGTTGGTCGCGTGATACGCGGTCAGCCGGTCGCTCATGTCCTTGCCGACGACATGCGCGAGCGGCCCCTCGGTCGCGCCATCGTCGTTGCTGCACAGGCCCAGCCCGACCTGCACCGCGAGGTCTCCCAGCAGCACCAGCACCATCCAGCCGCCGGCTGCATTGTGGCCGATCTCGTTATCCTCCTCACGCCGGGCGAAATGGGCCAGGTGCCGGAAGGCCTCGACTGGGCTGCGCAGGAACTGGCGGAAGCGGGAGGTCTCGCTGCCGACGAACCCCCAGGCGAGGCGGAACAGCAGCAGCGTCATCAGCGTGTAGCCGGACAGCAGATGCAGCGCGATCTTGTCGTATCGGATGGAGAAATAGCTGGTGGCGATCAGCAGGACGATCGCCCAGTGGAACAGCCGGGTAGGGGCGTCCCAGACGCGCATGGAAAGGCGTAGCGCCGTCTGACGCACGCGTGGCCGCCGCACACCGCTCATCGTGTACTCACCTTTTTATCGACGTCGAATTTGCCCGGCTTGGCTTAGCGTATGTGCAGCCCCTGGGTAACACACAGTGTTGCGTTTGTGTCTCAGTTCCGTTACTTTGGATTGGTTATGTTATTGGCAAGCCACAGGTCAAGACGCCGTCTGTCGGTCTTGGCCATTTGCGCTTTCGTTGCGATCGGCACTGGTGTGGCCGTGGGCATCTCCACGTCGCGCCACACCGGGGTGATGAACGCCCCAGTGGTGTCCCTGGCCAGTAGTTCGGCTCCTTCGGTTGGTGTGGTCGCAACGACGCAACCTGCAGTGCCCACCGCGCCAAAACTCGCCCCAACGTCGAACGTCCCAACGTCGAATGTTCCAACGTCGAACGCCCCGGCCTTCGACATCGTGCGCGTCGCCCCCGACGGTAGCGCGGTCATGGCTGGCCGTGCCGCGCCCGGCACCGCCGTTACCGTGCAGGAGGGTGGCAAGATCGTGGGCCAGACCCAGGCCGATTCCCGCGGTGCCTGGGTGATGGTGCCCACCGCCCCGCTCGCACCCGGCGCCGGCGAACTGATCCTGTCGGCGCGGGAGCCGAGCGGGAAGACCACCGTCGCGGAGGCGCCGGTTGTCGTGGTCGTGCCCATGCCGCCAACGGCAACCACCCCCAAGGCCGAAATCACGCCCGCGCTGGCGCTGCTCGCCTCCCCGGCCGCGCCATCCCGCCTGTTGCAGGCCCCGTCGGCAGCGCCGGGGCGCAAACTGGGGCTGGATACGGTGGATTATGACGAGCACGGCGCCATCCGGTTCAGCGGTACCGCTCCGCCCGATGCCTCGGTGCGGGCCTATGTGGACAATCACCCCGTGGGCGACGCCAAGGCCGACCCCGAGGGTCACTGGGCGATGTCGCCCCCGCACGAAGTCGATCCCGGCGTGCACCAACTCCGCCTGGACCAACTGACCGAGAGGGGCCAGGTCGCCACCCGCATGGAACTGCCGTTCAAGCGGGAAACGCTGGCGCAGACCCAGATCGCCGATGGCCAGGTGGTCGTGCAGCCCGGCCAGAACCTGTGGCGTCTGGCCCGCCGCGCCTATGGTTCCGGCATTCGCTACACCATCATCTTCATGGCCAATCGCGATCAGATCCGGGATGCCCGGCTGATCTACCCGGGGCAGGTCTTTGCGACGCCCAACGCCGTCGCAGCCACGCCCGCCGTCGCCACCGTAGCGCTGCCGCACTGACCTTGCCGCTGCCGGAGCCCGGGGCCATAACCCCGCTCAAATGACCCTCGCCCAGACCCTCCGAACCGTATTCGCCCCGCCCCATCGCGCTGGCTGGCCCTTCATCGCCGGTGGCATCATCGTCGCCCTGATCGGCCTGGTGCTGACCCGCTGGCTGTTCTGGCCCGGCGCGGTCTTTACCCTGTTCTCGCTGTACTTCTTCCGCGACCCGGAACGCACGCCCCCCGGTCGGGCCGACGCCATGGTGTCGCCCGCCGATGGCCGGGTCGTGTCGGTGATGCTGGCCGTGCCGCCCGAGGAATTGGGCCTTGGTCCGGCGCCCCGCTGGCGCATCGCGACCTTCCTGTCGGTGCTGAACGTGCACGTGAACCGCGTGCCCGCCACCGCCGAGGTAACCGCCATCGCCTACCGCAAGGGCGCCTTCGTCAACGCCAGCCTGGACAAGGCCAGCGACTTGAACGAACGCAACGCGCTGGCCATGCGCCTGCCGGACGGCCGCAACTTCGCCGTGGTGCAGATCGCCGGCCTGATCGCCCGGCGAATCCTATGCGACGCCAAGGTGGGCAACACCGTGTTCACCGGCGCCCGTTTCGGCATCATCCGCTTCGGCAGTCGCACCGACCTCTATCTGCCCGAGGGTGTGATGCCGCTGGTGGTGGTGGGCCAGACCATGGTCGGCGGTGAAACCGTGATGGCCAATCTGACATGAGCGGCATCCGGCCGTTCCGCCGCGCCGGCCGGGTTCGCCCGCGTCCCCGGTTCAACGGTCCGTCCTTCAACCGGATGATCCCCAACCTGATGACCATGCTCGGCTTGTGCGCCGGGCTGACGGGGATGCGGTTCGCGTTGGACCAGCGTTGGGGCAGCGCCGCGGTGGCGATCCTGGTGGCAGCCTGCATCGACGGGCTGGACGGCCGCATCGCCCGGCTGCTGAAGGCCACGTCCCGCTTCGGAGCGGAGTTCGACAGCCTGGCCGATTTCCTGTGTTTCGGCGTGGCGCCCGCCTTCATCCTGTATCTGTGGTCGCTGCACGTGGCCGCGGGCTACGGCTTCGCCCCCTGCCTGATGTTCGCCGTCTGCATGGCGCTGCGGCTCGCCCGGTTCAACGCCATGCTGGATTCCGGTACCGCGCCCGCCTACGCGCAATCGTTCTTCACTGGCGTCCCGGCACCGGCGGGCGCGGGGATCGTGCTGTTCCCGCTCTTTGCCGGGCTGGAAGCGCGTGAGTGGGGTTGGGAATGGCTATACACCATCGTCCACAACCCGCTGTTCTGCGCCGTGGTGCTGGTGGGCTCGGCCACGCTGCTCGTCTCCACCCTGCCGGTCTGGAGCTTCAAGAACTTCAAGGTGCCGTCCGTTTACGTGCTGCCCTTGCTGCTGGGCACCGGGCTGGTGGCCGCACTGCTGGTGGCCGACCCCTGGGCGGCGCTGGCGGTGGGCGGGCTGGTCTATGTGTGCATGCTGCCATTCAGCCGCCGCAGCTTCCGCCGGCTGCGCGCCGCCGCGGAAGACCACGATCCGCCGGAGCCTTTGGCGGGCGAGGCGTCATAGCGGGTATTCGTAACGGATGAAGCCGGAGTGCTTGGCTAGCCGGTCGTAAAGCTGCCTTGCCGTCGCGTTGTGGCTTTGGGTCATCCAATACATCCGCGTGGCCCCGGCCTCCCGCGCGGCATCGCCCACCGCCTCGATCAACTTGCGGCCGCCGCCAGTGCCGCGGACGCTTGGGTCGACGAACAGGTCCTGCAGGTAGACCACCGGCTGCATCGTCCATCCGCTCTCGTGAAAAAGATAATGCGTGATGCCGACCAATTGGGCCTCGTGCCGCAGCGCGAAGCCGTGCAGGTGGTCGCCCATCATCAGGCGATCCCAGGTGTAGTCGAACTGCTCGGCCGGCAGCGCCGTGTCGTAGAAATCCAGATAGGCGGTCCAAAGCTCGGTCCAGCGTGGCCGGTCGGCCTCGGTCAGGCGATTGATCATGTCAGTTGCACCCCATCTGCCTTCAGCACCTCCCCAGCGAGATAGAGGCTGCCGCAGATCAGCACGCGACCCGGCGTGTCGTCCAATGACCGGAGCGCGTCGGCCACGGTGGGGCCAGGCCGTGCGAGCCCGCCGGATGCGGCGATGATCGCCTCGACCGGCAAGGCCTGATGCTGCTCCGGCTCGGCCACCGCCCAAAGGCTGGCGGCGTGCGGTAGCAGGGGGCGCAGGAACTCGGCCGTGTCCTTGGCCTGCTTCATGCCCACGATCAGATGCGTCGGGCCCCAATCGGCCAGGTGCCGCGCCAGGACGTCCCCCGCGCCGGGGTTATGGCCGCCGTCCAGCCACAGCTCCCGCCCTGGCACCAGCGCCGCCAAGTCGCCGTGCAGGCGTTGCATCCGGGCGGGCCAGCTCGCCCGCGCCAGCCCGGCGAAGTCCGTAATGCCCAACCCGGCGGCGCGCACGACCGCGACCGCGATTCCGGCATTGTCCAACTGATGTTCACCCGGCAGCCCCGGCGCCGGCAACGCGACCTCACCCAGCGCGTCGCGATAGCGCAACCCGGCGCCATCCCGCTCGATCCACCAATCGCGCCCGCGCGCTCGCATCGGGCCGGCGTGTTCCAGCGCCGCCATTGCCTCCGCCGGCTGCTCGCCGGTCACGGTCGGGATGCCAGGCTTCATGATTCCGGCCTTCTCCGCCGCAATCAGCGCCAGCGTTTCGCCCAGCAACTCCCGATGATCCATCGAGATGGAGGTGATGGCGCAGGCCACCGGGGTGATGACGTTCGTTGCATCGCCGCGCCCGCCCAGTCCGACCTCCAGCACGCATAGATCGGCCGGGGTCTGCGCGAACAGCACGAAGGCGGCGGCGGTGATGACCTCGAACACCGTGATCGGCGCGCCGTCATTCACCCGCTCGATCGCCTCCATCGTCTCGGCCAGCGCCGCGTCGGTCACCAACCGGCCGGCAACGCGAAACCGCTCGTTGAAATGCACAAGATGGGGCGAGGTGTAGACGTGCACCCGCAACCCGGCGCCCTCGGCGATGGCCCGCACGAAGGCGCAGGTGCTGCCCTTGCCGTTGGTTCCGGCGACGTGGATGATCGGCGGTAGCTTCTGTTCCGGATGACCCAACTGCGCCAGCAACCGCAGCAAGCGATCCAGGCTCAAATCGATCAGCCGCGGATGCAGCGCGTGCAGCCGGGCGACGATCGGCTCGATACGGCTCATGCCGGGCTTCTCCTCAGGCGGCTTGTTCCGCCGGCTCCACCCGCACGCCGCGCAGCATCCCCACCACGCGGCCCAGCGTCTCCCGCATGTCCCCGCGCTTGACCACCATGTCGATGATGCCGTGCTGGTGCAGGTATTCGGCCCGCTGGAACCCCTCCGGAAGCGTCTCGCGCACCGTCTGCTCGATCACTCGCGCCCCGGCGAACCCGATCAACGCGCCGGGCTCGGCGATCTGCACATCCCCCAGCATCGCGAAAGACGCGCTGACGCCGCCGGTCGTCGGGTCGGTCAGCACGGTGAGGTAGGGTAGCTTGGCCTCCTTCACCATGCGGGTGGCGATGGTGGTGCGCGGCATCTGCATCAGGCTGACCGCACCCTCCTGCATCCGCGCCCCGCCCGAGGCGGTGAAGATCACCAGCGCCGCATCCTGCAACACCGCGAGCCGCGCCGCGGCCACGATGCCCTCGCCAACGGCAGCGCCCATCGAGCCAGCCATGAACTCGAATGCCATCGCTGCGACCACCATCGGCTGGCCGCCGACGAGGCCGTGCGCGACCACGATCGCATCCTCTAGCCCAGTCTTCTCCCGCGCCTCGCGCAGGCGGTCGGCGTAGCGTTTCTGGTCGCGGAACTTGATCGGGTCGGCCGGCGCCTTCGGCAGCTCGATCCGGGTGAACACGCCGCCGTCGAACGTCCAGGCCAACCGCTCCATCGCGGTGGGACGCATGTGGTGGCCGCAATTCGGGCAAACCTTCAGGTTCGCGTCCAGATCCTTGTGGAAGATCATCTGCTGGCACGCCGGACACTGGCGCCAGAGGTTTTCCGGCACATCCCGTGTCTCTTGGCCCAGCCAGGACCGGATTTTCGGGCGGACGATTTCGGTTAGCCAGCTCAACTGCAAAGCTCCTGTTACATGCCGGGCCTGGGGCGAAAGCTTACCCGGGCCCTCGTCCGCGTCATTTTGCGGATGACGGGTGTGCGCGCATCATGCTCTCCTTCCCTGTCCACCAGAAGAGGCCCGGCTGCAATGCAACCAGACGCTGACGCGGCCGCTCTCAGCTTTCGCAAGGCGGATTTTGAGATCCGCAACACCTTTGCAACCCCCGTCATCATCGCCGCGATCGACGAGGCCGACGAACTCAATGCTGAATTGTTGCCCACGATCCTGGATCGCGCCGCCAGGTCGCAGGGTGTGATCCGCAGCAACCAGGGTGGTTGGCAGTCCACCGACGATTTCGCAACCTGGTCCGGCCCTGCCGGGCAGCGCTTGGTCGATGCGGCCGTGGCGTTGGCCAACACCATGACCGGCCTGCAGGGTGCGGAGGGCGTGACGCGGGTCGCGCTGAATTGGAAGATCAACGCCTGGGCCAACGTCAACCGCGACGGCCACGGCAACGCCGCGCACCACCATCCCGGCTGCTTCTGGTCCGCCGTTTACTGGCTGCAAACCGCAGGGGAGGGCGGCGAGTTCGAAATCCAGGACCCACGCGGCATCCTACCCGGCTTCGTAGCCCCCAATTTGCGCTACGCGCTGCCGGGTTGCCTCAGCGCTGGGGGTAGCGATTTCCTGGTCCCTACCGTCGGCACGCTGATCCTGTTCCCGTCCTGGCTGGTTCACGCGGTGCGGCCGTTCAAGGGCACTCAGCCGCGGGTGTCGGTCGCGATCAACCTGGCGCCGTAATCCACCCGCGGGGGTAGGGCGGTCGCCACCGCCGGGTCTAGTAGCGCGGCCAATTCGTCCGCATGGCGATAGCCTGGCATGAGGGCGGCGATCGTCGTATCCGCCTCGGTCGCCGGGTGGAAGTAGATTTCGCTGGTGCCCGGCGGCAAAGCGGGGGCCAGGCGCAGGATGCGGTCCGCCGTCATCCGCCCCGTCCACGCGATGCCAAACGCGTGGTCGTTGGTACGCAACCCTGCCCGTCGAGCCTGCCGGCGGAGCACGCTGGTCCAACGATACAATGCGCGGTCGCCAATGCTGGGGTCCTCACCAAGAGACGCCATCACCTCCGGTGGCTCCGCTGGAATCCGGATCGCGCACAGGCCATGCCGCCGGCCTTCTTCGATCATCATCCGGCCAACGGTGGGATGGAGGTGCATGTGCTTATGCGCGTTCGCGTGGTCCAGCCGCAGACCGGTCGCAGCAAACGCCAGGTATTGCGCAGCAATTTCCGCCCGAAGCTGCCGCCGCACCCGCGGATCGAAATAGTAGCGTACGCCCAAGCCGGCCTGATCTGATGGAAATTGCCCATTCGACCCAACCAGCCGAGCGATGCTGGCTGGGTCCAGCATCGCGGGACCTTCAATCACCACCAGGTGCAGCCCGACGCGCAATCCGGGCAATCGCCGCGCCCGCGCGACTGCGTCCGCGGCTGCCTCGCCGGCGACCATCAGGCTGGCCGTGCTCAGGATACCGTCGATATGCGCCCGCTCGACCGCCTCGTTGACGGCCAGGGACAAGCCAAAATCATCCGCCGAGATGATGACCCGGCGGTCGCCGCCCTTTGTCAGGCGGCGGTCTTCCGGTCACGCATGAACTGGAAGAACTCGACGCCCTCGCGCAGGCGGCGCTTCATCATCTGCGGGCTGCGCACCATCTCGCCGACGATGGAGGCGATCTTCGGCGCGCGGAAATAGAAGCGCTTGTAGAACACCTCGACGCTGTCGAAGATTTCGCCATGCGTCAGCACGCCGGGATAGTTCAGCGGCGCGATCTGGATGCCGGTTTCGTCAATCAGCTCGGCATGTTCCTCGCTCAGCCAGCCATTCTCCAGCGCCTGCTTGTGCAGGAACGTGCCGGGATACGGGGCGGCAAGTGAAACCTGCAGCGTGTGCGGGTTGATTTCGGTGGCGAACTTGATGGTCTGCTCGATCGTCTCCTTCGTCTCGCCGGGGAGGCCGAGGATGAAAGTGCCGTGGATCTTGATCCCCAACTCGTGGCAGTCGCGGGTGAATTTCTTCGCGACCTCGATCAGCATGCCCTTCTTGATGTTGTGCAGGATTTGCTGATTGCCGCTCTCGTATCCGACCAGCAGCAGCCGCAGCCCGTTATCCTTCAGGATCTTCAGCGTCTCGCGCGGCACGTTCGCCTTGGCGTTGCATGACCAGGTGACGCCCAGCTTGCCCAACTCGCGCGCGATCGCTTCGGCGCGGGGCAGGTCGTCGGTGAAGGTGTCGTCGTCGAAGAAGAACTCCTTCACCTGGGGGAACATCTTCTGCGCCAGGCGAATTTCCTCGGCCACATGGCCCGGGCTGCGCGTGCGGTAGCGATGACCGCCCACCGTCTGCGGCCACAGGCAGAAGGTGCAGCGGGATTTGCAGCCGCGGCCGGTGTAGATCGAGATGTACGGGTGCATCAGATACCCGATGAAATAATCCTCGATCTTCAGGTCCCGCTTGTAGACGTCCGTCACGAACGGCAGCGAGTCCATGTTCTCGATCATGGCGCGGTCTTTGTTGTGCAGGATCGTGCCCGCAGCGTCGCGGTAGGAAATCCCGTCGACATCCTTGTAGTCGCGGCCCTCGGCGATTTCCTTAATGGTGAAATCGAACTCGTTGCGCGCCACGAAGTCGATGCATGGTCCGCCCTTCAGGCTTTCCAGCGGCTGAACCGCCACCTTGGCGCCAACGAAACCGATCTTCAGCGACGGCTTCGCATCCTTCAGCGCCTGCGCCACCTTCACGTCGGACGCGAAGGAGGGCGTGGAGGTGTGGATCACCACCATTTCGCTCTCCTTGGCGGCGGCCAGCACCGGCTCCATCCCCAACCCGGCAGGTGGCGCATCGATCAGCTTGCTCCCCTCCACCAGGGCGGCCGGCTGGGCCAGCCAGGTCGGATACCAGAAGGAGCGGATTTCGCGCTTGGCCTGGTAGCGCGAACCAGCGCCGCCATCGAACCCACCGAAGGACGGGGGCTGCAGGAACAACGTCTTCATCATGGCTTTATCCCTTGCCTGCCGCGAGCCGCGGAGGCGAAATCTGCATAACATGGCCGCGCCAGGCGACTTGGTTCCCGCCGTAGCTGGCGAGGATGACCGCGACAGACAATAGGTCCCGCGCTGGCAGCAGCCAGACGGGAACAGCGGTCGACAGGCCCAACTCGGCATCGATGGCCAGCATCGTGGCGGCACGCGTCAGCCACGTGGCGCCAAACAGCAAAATCGCCCACGGTTCGAAGCCCGAAAACAGCACGGCGAGCGCGGCCCAGAACAGCGGGTACTGCAGCGAGGACAGGGCGAACCCGACCGGTGCCAGCGACTGAATCGTCCGGCCCCAGCGCAGTTCGTGCGCGAAAAGATGCGACATCCGCACCTCTGGCACCGTCGTCTCCGGCAGGGTTGCGGCCAAGGCCACGGTTTCGCCCCGTGCGCTTACCAGCCGGCCGAGCACGGCGTCGTCGGCCAAGTGATGCACCAGCGCATGCAGGCCGCCGACGCTTTCCAGCGTGTGGCGGTGCAGCGCCATCGTTGCGCCCAGGCAGTCTCGCCGGCCCAACGAACGGGCCAGCAGCGCACCCGGCAGGAAGCTGTGGTTGATCTGCGCCGCACCCAGCCGTGCCGCGATCGTCCCAGTCGCCCGCAGCCCGGCGTAAAGCGTCGTCACCAATCCAACGCCGGGGTTGTCAAGCTCCGCCACCAGGTTGGACAGGTAGTCGGGCGGCGCATGGATGTCGCTGTCCGCGATCACCAGCACGTCATGTGCGACGCGCGGATACATGTTGATGAGGTTGCTGACCTTGCGGTTGATCCCGTGCTGCGTCGGGTCGATGACGACCTCGATATCCAGCTTGGGGAACCGCGAGCGCAGCCGGCGCAGCACGTGCAGGGCCGGGTCCGCCGGGTCCTGCAGGCCGAACACGATCTGGAAATGCGGGTAGTCCTGTTTGCAGAACGAGGCCAGCGCCTCCTCCAGCAACGGCTCGTCCCCATGCAGCGGCTTCAGGATGGTGATCGGTGGTTGCCAATGGCTCCGCGTATGTTCGCGTAGGTTATGCCGTCGTACCGCCCACCAGCCGATGACGGCCTGCGACAGCCCAGCCATCGTGACCAGAGCGGTCGCAACCGCCAGCCCTCCCCAGATCTGAGGTAGCAGGCTCACGGAACGCTTGCGCCGCCCGAGAGGTCCGAGACTTTCTTACGCAGGCTGGCCACTAGCGCGTCTGGACCGCCGGATAACAGGCTACGGAAATCCGAGCGCTGCACCGCGACGCGGCTGATGGAGCCGTCCAGCAGCACGTCCACCGCCTGCCAACCGTTGCTGCCCTGGCGCATGACGTAGTCGATACGCGCCGGGTCGCCGCTGGCTGGGATGATATGCGTCGCGACGACCTGCTCCGCACCCACGGCCCTGGTGTCCGGATCGATGGTGAATTTCTCGCCGTCGAAGGAGGAGAAGTTGCTGACGTAGCTGGCGACGGTGAAGCGGAGGAATTCCGCCTGGAGCGCCTGCTGCTGGTCGGGCGTGAAGCTTTTCCAGCGCGGGCCGACCGAGGTCTCCAGAATGGTCTCGAGATCGAACGCGTGCTGCACTACCGGCGACAGCGTGGCGAAGCGCTGGCCGAATGGCGTGGACTTCCCGGCATGCATGACGCTCAGCAGGCCCTGATCCAATGCCTCGATCGGCGCCGCGGCCTCGCTGGCGGCTTGCGCCGATAGGCTGAACGCCAGCGAAAACAACACGGCAAGAATGCGAATCATTGGCCGGATACCCGCTTGGCTTGCGCGACAATCTTCTGCCCGGCGGCTTCGGCTGCGGTTCGGACGATGTCCTT